>CAYVHI010000070.1:0-2601 GCA_964450945.1 uncultured Rickettsiales bacterium | reverse complement strand
AATATGGCGACTGCTTCCTAACTTTTTCCAGGTAAATAATTTCTGGATGGACACTTAGCGTTTACTAAGAAAACCAAAGCCAAATCAAAAGACAACGATGATTAGCCATAAGTCCCGCAGATGATTTGATTACCATCGATTGTATAGGCACGCCCTGAATTGTGTAGTAGCAAAATGTTATAGTCTCCCTCTACGGTGTTGATCAGAGCATGATCGCTTAAAAGCATCTCTGGGGTGCAGGTCTATCAGCACTCAGCAGGTAGACTATCAAAATCTGTGATGGCTTATAAACTCCAAAGGGTGGTTTGAATCTTATAAACGGAGCCGGCGCAGCCGATGGCCGCTGATAAGTGGGGTTTGAAGTCCAACTGACCAAAAACGTACGCGAAGGGAATTTAGACCATTTTTGTGTCTACTAAACCCTGTGTGTCTATAATAAGTGAGACAATTTCAAGCCGGAAAATAGTGTCGAAAACCGGCCAGAGGAGCCAAAGAAATGTCTCAAACGAAAGCCAGCAACCAGAGTCAAACGGATCGAGATGATACACAGGCGGATCCGGAAGTCGTGGTGCGTGCGCAACGGCGGCAGTTCAGTGTGGCCGAGAAGGTACGTATCCTAACCGAAGCCGACGCTTGTCAGGGCGCCGGGGAAATCGGCGCCCTGTTAAGACGGGAAGGGATCTACTCTTCCTATCTGACGCAATGGCGGCGGGAGCGTGCCGACGGGCTGTTCGGGGGGAAAGAGCGCCCGAAACGGGGTCGCCCGCGGCAGGAAGAGGCGAGTGAAGCCACGCGTCTGCGCCAGGAAAATGAACAACTGAAAGCGCAGTTAGCCCAGGCCGAGTTAATCATCACCGCGCAAAAAAAACTTGCACAAGCCTTAGAGAACGTGTTGACGCTGAAACCGGGAATGCCCTTATGAGAGCCGCCATTGACACCTTAGCCCAACAGATACCGCTCAGTCGCGCTTGCGAAGTCCTGGGCTACCCCCGGAGCAGCCTCTACCGCCAGCGTCGGGGCAAAGCAACGGGTAGACCAGCGCCACGGCCAACGCCGGCCAGGGCGCTTCGTGAGGAAGAACGCACCTGCGTGCGTGACCTGCTCAACAGTGAACGGTTTGCCGACCAGTCACCCTATGAGGTCTATGCCACCTTGCTCGACGAGGGCGTCTACCATTGCTCGATCCGCACCATGTATCGGATTCTCACCGACCACGAGGAAGTGCGGGAGCGGCGTGACCAACGGCGCCATCCGGCCTATACCAAGCCCGAATTGGTAGCCACAGGGCCAAACCAACTGTGGTCGTGGGACATTACCAAACTCCGGGGACCCGCCGCCTGGCAGTACTATTATTTATATGTCATTCTCGATGTCTACAGTCGCTATGTCGTCGGCTGGCTCTTGGCGGACCACGAGTCAGCCACCTTGGCCGAACAATTGATTGCCGAGAGTTGTGGCAAACAGGGGATCGCCCATGACCAGTTGACGCTTCATGCGGACCGGGGCGCAGCGATGATTGCCAAGTCTTTGGCCCACTTCCTCTCTGACTTAGGCGTCGACCAAAGCCATTCCCGACCCCATACACCGGATGATAACCCATTCTCGGAGGCACAGTTCAAAACCATGAAATATCGACCCGATTACCCCCAGCGTTTTGCCTCAAAAGACCATGCCCTTACCTGGGCCAGGGACTTTTTCCCCTGGTACAACCAGGAGCATCATCACATCGCCTTGGGCTTACTTACCCCAGCTATGGTTCATTGGGGCCAAGCTCCCACCGTACTTGCCCAACGCCAGGCCACCCTGGACCAAGCCTATGCCCAACACCCAGAGCGTTTTGTCCGTGGCGCACCCACAACAGCGCCTGCACCGACGACGGTTTGGATTAACCCACCCGCTTCCATTGAAAGCGTAGCACCGACCCACGGCACATCGTCGCCTTGCCCCCGCTTCCCTTCCCCCGAAGCGGGCAGTTAGTTGCACCCTTTTTTAGGGTGCCTTTCGAGGGTATTTTTTCGTGATTTTTTGTCTCACCATTCTTGACACATTCCGAAATCGATTTGTAGACGAATGTGTCTACAAAATAGCGTTAAACGATTTAAGAGATGGGCTATGATATTCAAATAATCTGTTCACTATTTTAAGATATAGTAGACAGTTGAGCCTTTTCAAGCCTTAGCGTACGAAACCGTACCGTTGGACTTCAAACCCCTGCTAATACCCTGAAAGATGAAACGCGATTAACTTCCCTTCGTGCCGAGCAGCGTGTCGGCATCAATGTAACGGAACCAGTTGAGCGCCGACAGCAATTCGGTGTGCTTGTGTTGGGCTTCCAGACTCGGAAACTCCTCGACGCCAAAGCCCATCCAGTGATCCGAGGCCCACTGCGAATTGCAGTTGACCAAACGCTTGCCGCCCACCTTGTCTAACGCCTCATTAACTTGCTTGAGCAATGATGCTTGTTCTTCAGCACTAAGTTGATACCAAGCTTCAGCCGGTCGCACCTTGTACATCTTGTAGATCACTGTCATTTTTTGTCTCCTTGTGTGGTTGGTGTGCGCTTCACGGCGCGGCGCACACATGATCGACGGTAGCGGAGCT
>CAYVHI010000069.1:0-3238 GCA_964450945.1 uncultured Rickettsiales bacterium | reverse complement strand
GCCATCGAACTGGAGCACGTCGCTGGCGACGGCGGCACCGGCCGCGACGTCGGTCAAGTCGTTGAGAGCACCGGCGCCGCCGCCGACCCCGAAGAGATCGCTGCCATTGCCCTGCACCAGCACCGTGCCGCCGGGCACGATGATCACCTCGGCGCCCGAGCCCGCATATTTTGCTCGGACCTCCTGGCCACCGCTGGTCGCGTTGCGGATCGCGAGGCGCCGATGGTTGGCGGGCAGCGTCAAGACGCGCGCAGCCGTCAGAGTGCCGGTCAACACGATCAGACCGTTGCGGTTGGCTTGCGCGCTGGTCAGCGTCACGTTGGCGTCGGCCATAGCCAGTGACAACGCCCGATTCATGGCGTTGTCGAGGGCATCGACGGCGTCGTTGATCGTGACCTCCTTCTGGTTCTGGGCCGCGGCGACATGGGTCACGGCCAGGTTGGGGCTGGGCATCAGGTAACCTCCAAGGTGACGGCGCGCGGAAACCCGCGACCCGCGACCGCGCTCAGTTGATGGACGGCGACCGAAAGCTCCATGGGCACGGCGCCGAAGTCAGTCAGGATGTCGGCATTGGCGTAGACGGCGCTCGGGCTGGTGGAGGCGAGCGTGCGGAGCACCGCACCGCCGGGACCATCGAGGATGTCGACCTCATAGGCCTCGCTCGCCTCGCCGAGCGGCACCACGCCGGTCCCATCCTTGAGCTCACCGCCAATGCGCGTGCGACGAACCCAGGAGAGCGTGATGTTCGTCGGGCTGCCGCTTGGAGCTGCGCGCACGTTCCACGGTGCATAGGGCTTAAGGTCGCGGCCGCCGTGGCTCTGGACGAGAGTCTCGGCATCCTCGAACAGCGTGCCGAAACCAACGGCGCGCCAGGACCGCGGCAAATTGAGATCGCCGAGTGCGGTGACCAGCGTCTCGACATCGTCAGGATCGAGCAGCGCGAAGAGTTCGCCCGCCGTATGGCCCTCGACGAAAACGTCCGTTCCACGCCGGCCGCGCAGCAGACAGTTAAGCGTGTAGGAGCCATCCGGGTTCAGCGTCACATCGCGGAATTGGATGATCTCGGGCTCGCCATTGGCCTTCAGCACGAGGGCCGCGTTGGCGCCATTGACCAGCGCCTCTTGCGTGACGCTCTCCAACCGCTCGCCGCCGGTGGTCATGAAGACGGTGAGGCTGTTCTCCTCGTCGGTGCCGAACGGCGAGCGTGGACTGCCCAGCGCATTCGCCGTAGCGCCCCAGGCGGCTTCGCTGAGGGCCCGCCCGACCTGCGCCCACGCGGAACCGTCGGCGCTACGGTAGAGGGCGGCTCCGGGCCAGCCGGGGCCACCGAACCCCGCCATCAGATAGTAGACCCGCGAGCCCGCACCGCCGGCATCATCGACATCGCGCAGGAGCGGCAGGTCGGGCAGGATCAGGCGCGTGGCGGCGTTTGCGCCCACGACCTGCGTTGGCCTGCCCGAACCGCCGTCGGCGACGATCGAGGAGACATAGGTGGCGGCGGTCTCCGAGACGCCCTTCACCGCGAGCGAGAAATCCGCGCCGACATCGAGACGGTTGATCCGCGTCCGGAAGGTCGATCCGGCTGCGAACACCACATCCACCACATCGGTCGGATCGAGCCGCAGCCAGTCTGGCGGCAGTTCGGCTTCGTAGGCGCTGCGCTCGATCCAGGCGCTGTAGAGCGTCTTGGCGGCGATGCGCTTGGCCGTTGTGGCGTCGATGGCGAGCGCCAGTTCGAGGCTCGCCTGGTTGCGCGAGTGCATGGTGGGGAGCGGCAGCGAGGCCCGCTTCTCGCTCTGCGTGCCTTGTTGGTAGTCGGCGTCACGGTCCATGTAGACGACGGCGACGCGCTCGGGCAGCTCGACTTCCTGCGTGCGGCGCTCGCGCCAGCTTTCGCCCGTCTGGCTGTCGAGCGGCACGAGGTATTCGGCCGGGATCGTGGCGACCGGCGCGCGCCCGCGATTTCGGAAGCGAAGCGTGTCGTCGCTCTCGGCCGCATCGAAGAAATAGGCCTGCGCCAGCGGCTCGATCGCGCCGCGCACGGTGGTCTGCCGGCCGATCACATAGCCGGGCACGGATGGCGTGAGCTCGGCGACGTCAATGTCGGCGAGCCCGAGGCCGGCGCGTCCGCAGAGATCGGCGACGATGGACGACAGCGCCTCACCCTCGCCACCGCCGCGATTGAGGAACAGCCGGGCCCAGCCGCTACTGCCGCGCACGAGATGCGTGTCGGTCACGGCATCGTAAACCTGCGCGCCCTGTTCGCTGACCGCGCCCGGCCAGATCTCATTGAGCATGATGGCGCCCGTTGCCGTGTCGAGCTGGACGACGCGCGTCGAGCGCATCAGCGTCCAGCGCTGGCCCCGCAAGCGGCTCTGACCGAAGAACGGACCCTCATAGTTGATCTGGTGCGGGACGGCGGTCTTCCAGACGATGCCGGTGTCGGCACGCCATTTGATCGTATAGATCGTCCCGGCCGAGCCCGCGTTGGACATGCGGACCTGGAAGATGACGCTGTCGTCGGTGGTGTCGTAGGTCAGACCGCCGGCGCTGCCGTAAAAGCCGGTCGGGCCGCTCTCGATGTCAGCGGCTGAGAAGGTTGCGACCTTCTCGAAGGTGACACCGAGCGACTGGCCGGTGAGACCATCATATTGCGCGAAGGCCGATACCCGGATGCGATAGAGCCCGAGGCTCCCGTGGTTCGTGCTGGTGCCGCTGCCGAGCAGCCAGCCATCGCCGAACCCTTCACCTACGGCGCCACCGATCACCCCGCGCACGCGCGGCTCGGTCAGGCTCTGGCCCGCGCCCCAGACGTAACTCATGGTGTCGGCGCGCAAGAGACCAACATCGTCGAAGAGAGAGCCGGTCAGCAGGAAATCGACGCGACCGGACGGACCGTAGGCCGAGATCATGCCCAACCAGGTCGTCGTCACGAAGCGGGTCGTGGTGTTGGAAAGGCCGGTGCTGGTGAAGCCGAAGCGGCCCACTTCTTTCAGCGCGTTGGGCTCCACGCGGATGATTGGCCGCGAGTTGCCAGAGCCGACCGTTAGGTAGAGGTGCCCGTCCTCGCCGCAGAACAGCGTACTCGGGAAGTTATTGGGCGTGGCGGCGGCAACATCCGTCATCCGCGCCTGACGGTCCTCCGCCATGGTGCGGAGATTGAAGCGGCGGATGCCGGCGGCTTCGGCGTTGCTGCTCGACGAGACGAAGTAGCCGTAGCCGCGCCGCCAATCGACCG
>CAYVHI010000068.1:0-3326 GCA_964450945.1 uncultured Rickettsiales bacterium | reverse complement strand
GGGTCTTGCGGCACGGTTATGGCGTGCAGGTCCACAATACAGAACATTGATGGGTAATCATGCTGAATCTTGACCCAGTTGCGAATGGCGCCAAGATAATTACCCAGATGCAAGTTTCCTGTGGGTTGGACTCCAGAAAAAACTAAATGCTTACTCATAAGTATTGATTAATATAGGAATTCTAGATTTATGCCAGTGAAAAATGGAAGAGAAGGAGGGTAGTTATTTATTAGTCATTTCTTCAATTTTCTTTTTTATATCTTCCGGCGGTTCCTTGCCCCAGCCGGAGAAAAGGATTTTTCCGTATTGAGCCACATCAATTTTATTTTTGTTTTTTATATCATTCAGGAAAATGGGAAGTTTTAATTTGTCTATATCCACATAGTGCCACGTATATTTGCTATTATAAGTGCCAACTGAAAGATATATATTATCTGCGGCTTTTAATATTTTGTTTCTGGAAGTGGCTTTATTCTTTTCCATGACCAACTGATCTAGTTTCTCCTGGCTTTGTTACTTCAGGACTTTCCTGAACTGTTGGAATTTTATTATCAAGTTTTAATTTTTCCCTTAGTTCTTTAATAACCCCATCCTGCACTTGTTGCGCTCTTGTAAGAAAGGTATCAGGCAAATCCGGTAGGTTTTCAGGGGTCATATACATTAGTTTTAGCATTCCTGCGGCATCGTATGTTCCTCTTATTGATTTTGCATGCTCTAAATTTTCAAATGCGGCATTTCTATCAGCTATATAAAATATAGGGGTTTCCGGAAACTCAACTGTTTTTCCGTCTATATCTGCAGTAAAAGAAGGGTATGTATATGGAGTTCCATCATCTTTTACTAATAAGGCAAACTGGCTAGTTCTTAAATCCGATATATGTTCTAATTTTCCAGATTTTTTAAGCAGGCTAAGTGCGGTCATAATACCGCCAGTAACCTCGAGATCCATTAATCCTAATTCTTCAGGCCATTTTGCTTCAGGAACAACTTCAACCTTAAAACCTGGCAAGGCATCTGAAGACAAGTATGTTTTACTTAGTGCTGCATCAAGTACTACCGGATGTTGCAGTGTTGGATATGTTATAGCGTCATTATGTAACCCAGAAACTCTTAAAGCACCGCCTCTAACACCGTTTACCTCCCCTTTTAATACTACTGTAAAACCACCTATACCATAAAGGCCAACCGCTTTTATTCCATCAGCTTCCATTGCTTTTTTTGCCTCTCCAATATCACCATCTAAAAATGCCATTGAATCAACAAACTGATCGCACATGAAATCATGTCTTGTTTGAGTTCCTATTGGATCAGAAAGAATTTGTGGTGTAAAAATTTCAGGATAGGCGGCCGCATAGTTTGAAGTAACATTAGTAGAGTCGCTATAAAGTTTTGTATAGTATGCCTTGTCTTTTATTACAGTTGCCATAAAACCTCAATTTGAGTTTTTAGTATAGCCTAAAAAGATTAAGTATTTATTAAACAAAACATATACTGTACTTTCCATAATATACATTATACGATAATTGTATTGTTATTTATAGCCTTATAATATATGATTATACAATAGAATTTAGTTTACTCTACCCTATTGGTTAGGTAATATCTCCACCTTAAATTTTAGATATAGGTTATTGAAATGTATAAAGTTGCAGTTGTTGGAGCTACAGGTAATGTTGGGCGTGAAATGTTGGCTATACTTGCGGAAAGAGAATTTCCTGTTAGCGAGGTTGTTGCCCTTGCCTCACGCTCCTCTGTAGGAAAAGAAGTAAGTTTTGGTGATAATGAGGTTTTAAAAGTACAGTGTCTTGATGATTATGATTTTACTGGTACTGATATTGCCCTCTTCTCTCCCGGCTCTGCTGTGTCTAAAATTCATGCTCCACGCGCCGCAAAAGCTGGTTGTATTGTTATAGACAATACTTCATGCTTTCGTTATGAAAAAGATATCCCTCTTATCGTACCTGAAGTTAATCTTGGTGCGTTAAGCCAGTATAAAAACAGAAATATAATCGCTAACCCAAACTGCTCGACCATACAGATGCTGGTTGCATTAAAACCGCTTCATGAGGCTGCAAAGATAAAAAGGATAGTAGTTTCAACTTACCAGTCTGTTTCCGGTGCCGGCAAAGACGCCATGGACGAACTTTATAGCCAGACTAAAAAGAAATTTGTCTATGAAGATGCAAAATCTACAAAATTTACCAAGCCAATCGCATTTAATGTGATTCCTCATATTGATGTATTCATGGAAGATGGCTCTACTAAAGAAGAATGGAAAATGATGATTGAGACCAAAAAGATTCTTGATCCAAACATTGAAGTAATAGCAACTTGCGTAAGGGTTCCGGTGTTTGTGTGCCACAGTGAGGCGGTGAATATTGAATTTGAAAAGCCAATATCTGTTGCCGAAGCACGCGGAATTCTATCTGAAGCTCCTGGTGTTACTGTTATAGATAGGCGTGAGAATTCAGGCTACGCAACCCCTGCCGAAGTTGTGGGTGAAGATAACGTTTATGTTTCAAGAATCCGCAAGGATCCTACAGTTAAGAGTGGCCTTTCATTGTGGGTTGTTGGTGATAACCTGCGTAAAGGTGCGGCACTTAATGCCGTTCAGATAGCAGAGGAACTTGTTAAGAATTTTTCCCTTAAAAAGGAAAAGATATTTGCATCTAATTCTTAATATTACTCTCTTAAGCAACACCATTAAAAAAAATTATTTATAACCATTTTTAGTAATTGACGATTCATATAGTGCTGGATATGTTTCCTCAGCATATGAAAAAATCAAAATCTAAAGATAAGCCTTCGCCGCAAAAAAAAATCTCTGTAGAGAAAGCATCAGCAGGAGTGGTGGTTGTGAGGGAAAGGCCACTTTCTCCTCACCCGACTGTATATAAGCCGCAAATAAGTTCTGTACTTTCAATTTCTCACCGTATTAGCGGGGTTTTTCTTACATTAGGCGCGCTTTTACTTTCCTGGTGGGTTATTTCAATTGCATGCGGCCCTGGTGTATTTGCAGTAACGAATAATTTACTGGATACACGGCCTGGATATTTTATCATGTTTTGCTGGACACTAGCCTTATACTATCATCTTTTAAATGGCATTAGGCACCTTTTTTGGGATATAGGATTAGGGTTTGATTTAAGAAATATGGCAATTTCAGGCTTTACTGTAATTATACTCAGTATAAGTCTTGCAGTCTTTTCCTGGTATTACGTTTTTACAAATCTTGAAATAATTTTATGAGCATAACCACAAAACTAAAAAGAGTAAAAGGCCTTGGCTCTGCAAAAGAAGGAACTAACCACTGGTTGATGCAAAGG
>CAYVHI010000067.1:0-3362 GCA_964450945.1 uncultured Rickettsiales bacterium | reverse complement strand
AGATATTCTGTCTTTGATTTACAAAGAGAGATAGATAGTGTTTTTGGAAATCTTTTTAAGGGATTTGATTTAGCTCCATTTAGAGCTAGTTCACTGGATAAATTAGAGATTGTTCCAAAAATTGATATATCTGAAACAGATAAAACCTATCATGTATCTGCAGAATTGCCTGGTGTTGATGAAAAAGATGTGGAGGTTATATTAAAAAACGGCCTTCTCACCATAAAAGGTGAAAAAAGATTTGAATCAGAAAAAAAAGAAAAGAATTTTCATAGAGTTGAAAGAAGTTATGGAAGTTTTGAAAGATCAATAACGCTTCCTCAAGATGCAGATCAGGAAAAAATTTCGGCTGATTTCAAGAAAGGGGTTTTAAATATTGATATCAGTAAAAAAGCATCTGCAATTGAAAAAGAAAAAAAGATAGAAATAAAATCAGAATAAAATAGAGGGGTTTTTTCCTCTCTATTTTATAATTTTCTTTCTACCATTAGCTTTTTAATTTCAGCTATGGCTTTTGCGGGGTTTAGGCCTTTAGGGCAGGTTTTAGCGCAGTTCATGATTGTATGGCAGCGATATAGCTTGAATGGATCTTCTAGTTCATCAAGCCTTTCTCCTGTATATTCATCGCGACTATCCACAATCCAGCGATAAGCCTGTAATAATATAGCTGGACCAAGGTATTTATCTTCATTCCACCAATAGCTGGGGCAGCTGGTAGAGCAGCATGCACAGAGAATACACTCATAAAGGCCATCAAGCTTTTCTCTGTCTTCAGGAGATTGTAGCCTTTCAGAATTTTTTGATACTGGGGTGTCAGCCTGCATCCATGGTTTAATAGATTCATATTGCGCATAAAAATGGCTTAAATCTGGAACAAGATCTTTTACAACTTTCATATGGGGAAGGGGGTATATATTTACTGCGCCGCCGACATCATCAATTGCTTTTGTGCAAGCAAGTGTATTTGTACCATCAATATTCATAGCGCATGACCCACAGATTCCTTCGCGGCATGAGCGGCGGAAGGTAAGGGTAGGGTCAATTTCACTTTTAATCTTTATAAGTGCATCAAGTACCATTGGTCCGCATGAACCCATATCCACTTCATATGTATCAACGCTTGGGTTCTTGTTATCTTCCGGATTCCAGCGATAAATTTTGAATTTTTTTATTTTCTTGGCGTTCTTAGGGGATGGGTGTTTCTTACCCTTAGTAATTTTTGAATTCTTCGGTAATGCTAGTTCAACCATAATTTAATAAACTCTCGCCTTAGGTGGTATTGATTTTACATCATCTGTAAGCGTTTGTAAAATTACTGGGCGGTAGCCAATTTTAGTTTTACCTTTTTCATCCACCCAGATTATTGTGTGTTTCATCCAGTTTTTATCATCACGGTTTGGGTAATCTTCACGCGCATGTGCCCCGCGGCTTTCTTTTCGGTTTAATGCACCATATACAGTTGCAACCGCCTGTGGAAGCAGGTTCTGAAGCTCAAGAGCTTCAACTAGGTCGCTATTCCAGATAAGGCCTCTATCAGAGATTCCGATATCAGAATAATTCTTGAATACTTCATCAATTTTTTTTGCACCTTCCGCAAGGGTTTCTTCATCCCTGAATACTGCTGCGTTCGACTGCATTACTTTCTGCATCTTCAAACGTATCTCTCCGGTATTCAATTTTCCTTTCGAGAAGCGAATCTTATCTAGCCTTTCAAGGGCTTTATCTGTTGCATCTTTAGGTAATTCTTCATGTGCTGTATCAGGCTTAATAACTTCAGCCGCACGAATCGCTGCTGCGCGGCCAAATACCACAAGATCTATAAGTGAATTTGAGCCAAGTCTGTTTGCCCCATGCACAGAAACACACGCAGCTTCACCAATTGCCATTAAGCCAGGCACTACTGTGCTCTTATTGCCTTTTATATCCAAAACCTCACCCATGAAGTTTGTTGGAATACCACCCATATTATAGTGAACAGTAGGAAGAATAGGGATTGGCTCTTTATGTAAATCAACACCGGCAAATATTTTTGCAGTCTCAGTTATACCTGGAAGCCTTTCTTTAAGAACTTTCGGGTCAAGGTGAGCTAGGTATAAATGAATATGGTCTTTTTCTGGGCCACATCCACGGCCTTCACGAATTTCAACAGTCATTGCGCGGCTAACAACGTCACGGGAAGCAAGGTCTTTGGCTGTTGGAGCATAACGCTCCATGAAGCGTTCACCTTTAGAATTCAATAAATAACCACCTTCACCACGCGCACCTTCCGTAATTAGACAACCTGCTCCATATATGCCACTTGGATGGAATTGAACAAATTCCATATCTTGTAACGGTAAACCGGCACGGAGAACCATAGCACCGCCATCACCGGTGCATGTATGTGCAGAAGTTGCGGAGAAATAAGCCCTTCCATAACCGCCTGTTGCAAGACAAACTGTATGTGAGCGGAAACGGTGAATTGTACCATCATCAAGATTAATTGCTATAACGCCACGGCATCTGCCTTTTTCATCCATTATCAAATCAATCGCAAAATACTCAATAAAGAACTCGGCCTTATGTTTAAGTGATTGCTGGTAAAGGGTATGAAGGATGGCATGTCCTGTCCTGTCAGCGGCGGCGCATGTTCTTATGGCCGGTGGACCTTCACCGTATTGTGTTGTCATGCCGCCAAATGGGCGTTGATATATTTTTCCTTCTTTTGTGCGTGAAAATGGAACCCCATAATGTTCAAGTTCAATAACAGCCTGTGCAGCATTTTTGCACATATATTCGATTGCGTCTTGATCACCCAGCCAATCAGAACCCTTTATGGTATCATAAAAATGCCAACGCCAGTCATCTTCAGAAATATTGCCAAGCGCTGCGCTTATACCACCTTGTGCCGCGACCGTGTGGCTGCGGGTAGGGAACACTTTAGTTATACAGGCAGTTGAAAGCCCTTTCTCAGCCATGCCAAATGTTGCCCGAAGGCCAGCACCGCCGGCACCCACTACAACCACATCGTAATCATGATCAATTATTTTATAAGCTGATGTCATTCTATATCTTAAAATTAATGTAAAGGATCGCAAATATTGTTGTTACGGAAAAAATAATAAAAACAAACTTTGTTTTTATTATACCTCCTATCTTCCAGAATTCTGAGTGTATATAGTCCTCAATAACTACTTTAAGACCAAGATAACCATGATAAAACATTATAGGGATTAGTAATATAAGTAATAATGAATTTATCGGATTCTGAATCCACAACTTTACCTGAACATAGTTTTTTCCAACCAGGCTTATCATATTAATCGCCAGCCATATTATAAGTGGAATAAGTGCTAGTGCTGATACCCTTTGCATCAACCAGT
>CAYVHI010000066.1:0-3480 GCA_964450945.1 uncultured Rickettsiales bacterium | reverse complement strand
ACTAGCCAGGAAAGTAGCTTTCTTGAGCTCCTTATCATCCTGAGCGATACCTATCAGGTAAACCACTCCGTTAACGCAATCAACAGTGTAATTTACGGATTTTAAGTCCTTCTCAATGAAAAGCTTCCCGCGAACCTGGGTGGCAATAGCTGCATCTTTTGCAAAGTCCTTTAATTTTTGGGTATTGGCAACCTGCACTTCGTTTATAACCTCGGTAACACCTTCTGGCTGCCAGGCAAGCACCGCCGCCTCAATTTTGGTTTCCGGTTCATTTACAACGCCAGTGAGAAGAACCCTGCCGTTATGTACATCAACATCAACCTTGGCCAAGAGACTATCCACGTTTTTCTGAAGGTATGATTCCTTTATTTTTGTCCAGATGATATTATCATCAACCGCTGTGCCTATGGTTCTTTCTTCGGTTATGGCAACACCAGCTTTGGTTAAGCCAGCCGTAACAATTGCGCTGTTACACGAAGTGAGCGTAATTAAAGAAAAAATTGCTGCAGTTAAACTATATAGTTTGAATTTAGACATTTATTACCCCACCCATCTGTTTTATTTTTCTGGCCTCCAAGCATCCTTAATATGTTTTATATTAAACAAGGATTGGAAAATAACCAGGTCAAACCTTATATCAGAATTACCAAATTTAGGGGTTTTTGCAATAAATAAAGAGGCTGCTCTGGTAATTCTATCCCTTTGCCTGCTGGTTAAAACTTCATCCGCACCGGATTTTCTGGCCTTTACCTCAATAAAAGCAAGGATTTTCCGCCTTTTAGCTATTATATCAACTTCACCTACATAGTTGCGGTACCTTCTTTCAATAATGCCATATCCCTTGGCTTTCAGATACCAGCAGATTGCTGATTCTGCCACCAATCCATATTTATATGATTTTAGCTTCTTGTTATTCATTCTTAAGCTTCAGGGCTTCCTTATATAGAGCCTTTTTATTGATGCCGGTTTTTTGTGATACCAGTTCTACAGCGTCTTTTACACTCATCTTTTTCATATAAGTTGAGAGTTCTTTTTCTAAGGAGCTTGTATCTAAAACAACTTCGGATGAATCTGCTGGTGCAATAACCATCACCGCTTCTCCAAGAGGAGGATTTTCTATGTAATATGATAGTAAATTTTTAGCTGTATCTGTTTTTACTTCCTCAAATTTTTTTGTAAGTTCGCGTGCAACAGAAACTTTTCTGCCTCCCAGCACTTCACTTATACATTCAAGAACGGAAGCAATGCGGTCTGAGCGTTCAAGCACGACTATAGATGCTCCGATAACCGAGAGTTCTTCAAGCCTTTTCTTTAAAGCTTCCTTTTTTTTAGGCAAGAAGCCTTCAAAAAAGAACCTATCACAGGGAAGGCCTGAAAGAGTCAGCGCCATAATTGGTGAACATGGGCCGGGAATAGCTGTTATGTATATACCTTCGCTGCGTGCAACTCTTATAAGCTTATATCCAGGGTCTGATATAAGAGGGGTTCCTGCATCAGATATTAGTGATACAATTTTATTATCATGCAGGTGCCTAATAATAGACTGTCGATCTTTTTCAGTGGAATGATCATTATAAATCAGCAAAGTTTTTTTAATGCCCAAATTACTTAGCAGCTTGTTTGCCACCCTTGTATCTTCGCATACTATAATATCTGAGCCCTTAAGAGTTTCAATGGCTCTTAAAGTAATATCCTGTAGGTTCCCTATAGGTGTTGAAACAATATATAAACCAGAAACAGGTTTATTTTTAGTGTTTATAGCATTATTATCTGTCTGGTTCATATGTACCCCAATACTTTAATAGGAAATATTATAAAGACAGGCAAAAGATATTTTATCTTAATGCTGCTTTTTGTATTTTATGCCGCCACTGGGTGCTCAAATAGCTCATTCCTAGAGAGGCCTTTTTCAAGTATGGGGCTTTCTTCCCAAAATACTGAAGAAGTTTCTCAATCTGTAGATCTAAATAAACAAATTATTACTGCCCCATTAGCTAAACAAATGGCATTTCCTGAAGTTACCCCTATACCAAGACTAAGAGTTGCTCTGCTTCTTCCGTTAAGTGGTTCATCACAAAAGATTGGTGAATCGATGCTGGATGCTGCTTATATGGCCGCACTTGATATTGGTAGCAACAATATAAACATAATACCAATTGATACCTCGGATAACCAGATATCTGCCATACAGGCTGTTAATAAGGCAATAAGCGAAAAAGTTGATATAATTCTTGGGCCATTATTTGCCGATGCAACTGCAGCAGTAGTGCCCATTGCACAAGAACATGGGATTAACGTTATATCATTCTCAAATGACAGGAAACTTACGGAAAAAGGGGCGTTTTTGTTAGGCTTCATGCCGGAACAGCAGATAAGACGTGTAGTTAATTACGTTGCGGATGTAAATAATATAACAGCATATTCTGCCTTTGTTCCTGATAATGAATTTGGAAAGGTTACTGCTCAAGAACTTTCAAATATTGTGCAGCAAAGAGGTTTTACTATAGAGCAGATTGAGTATTACGCTTCAGGTGGCTCTGGTGAACAGGTCGATTTAGTAAAAGTAATAGAAGTTAACTCAAAATCAACTGGTGCAATTCTTATACCTGAAGGTGGTGAAAGAATTAAGGAAATTACGAAGTTAATAAAGAAGCACAATATAACACAGAACAAAGCAATGCTTATAGGCAGTGGACAGTGGGATGATTCCGGACTTTTGAATATAAGAGAGTTAAAGGGGGGGATATTTAGCACGTCGCCACCGGCACAGCGCAAAGAGTTCGAAGAGCACTTCAAAAACACATATGGGTATACCCCACTTAGAATAACAAGCCTTGCATATGATGCGGTGGCGCTATCTGTTTTTCTTGCTCAGAATGGTGCGGATTTTAGTCGTGCTGCAATTACTAATCCAAGGGGTTTTGCAGCTTTAAATGGAATATTCCGCTTCAGAAATGATGGAATATGCGAAAGAGGGTTATCAGTTTTAAAAGTAGGAGATAAGGAATTTATAGAAGTTGATCCAGCACCAAAAGCTTTTACTACAGCCTATTAGCTAACAAGTAAGAACTTTTGTATGCTGTTTAGCATCATTATTCCCTTATCTGTCGCCCGCAGGTAATCTTTACTCCTGACTATCAAGCCTTCTTCATGTAGTTTTTTTAATTTTTCTTCAGGAAATATTTTTTCAGGATAACTGCCAATTTTTTCATAAAAATCGTTCTTGTTGATACCGGTTCTTAACCTGATTCCCATCATTACAAGCTCTTCAAGCATTGTTTGTTTATTAAGAACATGAATGTTTTGAATCCCATTACCTGTCTCAGTAACTGAGGCCAGCCAGTTTTCAGGATTATGTATCATCATCAATGCGCTTTTTTGGTTTTCTTTTTCTAATGAAATTCTGCTATGTGCACCTGGACCTATGCCGATATATTCATCATACCTCCAGTATGAAATGTTGTGTTTTGATTCAAAGCC
>CAYVHI010000065.1:0-3585 GCA_964450945.1 uncultured Rickettsiales bacterium | reverse complement strand
CCGTCGTCACGATCGAGCGCTTCATCATCGAGCAGGAGCGCATGTTCCCCGATGCCACCGGGGCGCTCTCCTCCATCCTCTACGACATTGCGCTGGCCGCGAAGATGATCGCCAGCAAGGTGCGGCGTGCAGGACTCGTGGACATCCTGGGCGCGATGGAAACGTCGAACGTCCAGGGGGAGATCCAGCAGAAGCTGGATGTCTTCGCCAACGAGACGATCATCAAGGCCATGGACCACACCGGGCGTCTGTGCGCCATGGCGTCGGAGGAGGAGCCGGACATCATCCCCATCCCCGATCAGTTCAAGTGCGGGAACTACGTCCTGCTCTTCGACCCGCTCGACGGCTCCTCCAACATCGACGTGAACGTCCCCGTGGGGACGATCTTCTCGGTGATGCGGAAGATCACGCGCGGGCCGCATGGCGAGATGGAGGACATGCTGCAGCCGGGGCGGCGCCAGGTGGCGGCCGGCTACATCATCTACGGCTCCAGCACGATGCTGGTGTACACCACGGGGCAGGGGGTGCACGGCTTCACCCTCGATCCATCCATCGGGGAGTTCCTCCTCTCGCACCTCGACATCAAGATCCCGCCGCGCGGGCGCTATCTGTCGGTCAACGACTCGTACGAGCAGTTCTGGGACGAGAACGTGAAGGCGCTCATGCGGCGCTATCGCGGGCTGGACGGCCACCAGAAGGCGATGAGCGTGCGCTATGTTGGGTCGCTCGTCGCGGACTTTCACCGCAACCTGCTGGGCGGGGGGATCTTCGCCTACCCGGCCAATCGCCAGTCCACCCGCGGGAAGTTGCGGCTGCTGTACGAGTGCAACCCGCTGGCCTTCATCGCGAAGGAAGCCGGGGGGGCCGCCTTCGACGGAGAGCGCGACATCCTGGACGTGCAGCCCACCGAGTTGCACCAGCGCTCGCCGCTCTACATCGGCAGCCGCGAGGACATCGCGACGGCACGTGAGTTCCTGACGCGCGAACTGGTGAGCGCGGGATAGCGCGCGGCGGGGTAGCGCGCGGCGGGCGCCGCGACATCGGCCGGTGAACGGGACAGCCCGCCGGGGACGTCCCGTTCTTTCGTTCCGGGGGGCGGGCTACCTTTCGCCCCATGTCCACGTCTCCCGACTCGCGCGCCACCCCGGCCGGCATCCCGCTCCAGCCCGTCTATCGCCCCAGCGACATCGCCGGGCGCTACGAGGAGTCGTTAGGCGACCCGGGCACCTTCCCCTTCACCCGCGGCGTGCAGCCCACGATGTACCGCGGTCGCCTGTGGACGATGCGCCAGTACGCCGGCTTCGGCACCGCGGCCGAGACCAATGCGCGCTTCCGCCACCTGCTGTCGGCGGGCCAGACCGGTCTCTCCGTGGCGTTCGACCTGCCGACGCAGATGGGGATCGACAGCGACGCGCCACGTGCGCTGGGCGAGGTAGGGCGCGTGGGGGTGGCAATCGACACGGTGGAGGACATGCACGTCCTCCTGGACGGATTGCCGCTGGACAAGGTCTCGACGTCGATGACGATCAACGCCACGGCGTCGACGCTGCTCGCCATGTACATCGTGGTGGCCGAGGAACGCGGCCTGTCGCGCGCGCAGGTGAGCGGGACGATCCAGAACGACCTGCTGAAGGAGTACATCGCACGCGGGACGTACATCTACCCGCCCGGCCCGTCGTTGCGCCTGATCGCGGAGATCTTCCGCTTCTGCGCGGCGGAAGTGCCCAACTGGAACCCGATCTCGATCTCCGGCTACCACATCCGCGAAGCCGGCGCGACGGCGGTGCAGGAACTGGCCTTCACCTTCGCCAACACGATCGCCTACGTGGAGGCCGCGCTCGCCGCGGGACTGGCGGTCGACACCTTCGCCCCGCGGCTCTCCTTCTTCTTCGCGGCGCACAACGACCTGTTCGAGGAGGTCGCCAAGTTCCGCGCCGCGCGCCGCATCTACGCGCGCCTGATGCGCGAGCGCTTTGGCGCGAGCGACGCCAGCTGCCGACTGCGCTTCCACACGCAGACCGGGGGCGTGACGCTCACCGCGCAGCAACCGCTCAACAACGTGGTGCGCGTGACGGTGCAGACGCTGGCCGCCACGTTAGGCGGCACGCAGTCACTGCACACCAACGGCTACGACGAGGCGCTGGCGCTGCCCACGGCCGAGGCGGCGACGCTGGCGCTGCGCACGCAGCAGGTGGTGGCGTACGAGTCGGGGATTGCCGGCACCGTCGATCCGCTGGCGGGCTCGTACTTCGTGGAGTCGCTCACCGACGCACTGGAAGCGCGCACCCTGGCGCTCATTGCCAAGGTGGACGAGATGGGCGGGGCCGCGCGCGCGATTGCCGCCGGCTTCTTCCAGGAGGAGATCGCGCGCAGCGCCTACGAGCAGCAGCTGCGCGTGGAGAGCGGCGAGTCCGTGGTGGTGGGGGTGAATCGCTTCGGCGACGGCGCCGAGCCTCCGATCATCCCGGCACCCGACTTCTCCCGCCTGGAGCAGGAGCAGGTGCTTCGGCTGCGCCAGGTGAAGGCGTCGCGAGACGCGACGCGCCTTGGGAAGTCGCTCGCGGCGCTCTCCCTCGCCGCGCGAGCGTATGCCGACGGCCCCGAACTCCCCGGACCTCCAGACCTGCCCTCGGCGACCGCGGAGCCGGCGCGAGCCGCCGCGCCTCAGCCGCGCAAGTCGCGGCCCGCCCTGATGCCGCTGATCATCGACGCGGTCCGCGCACGCGCCTCGGTGGGGGAGATCAGCGACGCGCTGCAAGGGGAGTGGGGAGTGTACCGGCCAGGCTGAAGGCGCGAGTCGTCCGGAAGCGCCCAGAATCGAGAGGAAGCGACCAGAGTCGAGTGGAAGCGGCCAGGGGCGACCGATGGCGACCCGTCTCGACCCGTGGTGACGGGTACCCGAGGAGAGGCGAGCCGCAGGGCGCGGGCCGTTGAGTGCGGGGACGCAGGTGGCTAAGTTCTTGACGCAGTAACGCTTGCATCCCTCATTGCGCATGCCGACCTACGAATTTCGCTGCCCGGATGGCTCGATCATCGAGCGCATCTTCAAGATCTCCGAAGTTCCCGACCAGATTCCGGCCCCTGACGGCTCGGGGATGGCCGTGCGCGTCATCTCCGGGGGCGCCGGACTGATCTTCAAGGGGTCCGGCTTCTACATCACCGACTACGGCAAGGACGGCAAGAAGGACCAGCGCGCCGCGTCGGAGGGGAGCAAGTCGGACAGCGGCAAGTCGGGGGGCGGCGACGCGTCCGGAAGTGGCGGTGCGGCCTCGGCGGCCAAGGACTCGAGCGGCGCATCGTCTTCGAGCGGCGGTACCGGGAGCGGAAGCGCCGGAGGGAGCGGCGGGAGCGGCGGGAGCGGAGGGGGCGGCGGTGCATCGGGGGGGTCGTCCTCGAGCTCGTCGTCGAGCAAGTCCGGCGGCGCCGAATGACACCGGAATCGATTCTTCGCGACGCGCTTCGCGACGCGGCGCGAGCGCTTGGTGCCCCCACCGACTTCGCACCGCAGCTGGAGCGGCCCCGCGATCCGTCGTTTGGCGACTGGGCGAGCAATGCCGCGATGCTCCTGGCGCGGCACCTCAAACG
>CAYVHI010000064.1:0-3998 GCA_964450945.1 uncultured Rickettsiales bacterium | reverse complement strand
GTCTCTATCTAGGGTATAGAATTTTTTGAAATCCTGTAATTTTCCGAAGGTGAATTTTAAATTAGGGTCAAGAATGCTAAGTAGGTATTTAGTATCTTTTTTCTCTAATCTCTCGATAAGCTCTGCTCTGAATTTATCAAACGATTCGTTTTTTGATCCTTCATCTATAAATTCAAGTTTTCTTGATGTCTTATTTTCCTCACCCTCCGCTTGTTCAAAAAAGGCACTTGCAGAAGTTTCTGCAAAAAAAACAGATAATAATATAAATATTGCAAAAAATCGCATATTGTTCCCTTGATAAATTTTAACTAGATAAATTATGAATACAGATATAAAGCAGAAAAAGCAAGACGTTGGAAATATTCTTCGGCTTGGTATAGAACAGGTTTCAAAAAATAATCTGAAAGAGGCTGAAGATCTATGCAATCATGCCCTTTCAATAATCTCTGAGCATCCAGAAGCACTCAACCTGTTGGGCGTCATAGCTATACACCGTAACCAGTTTGATAAAGCTAAAAAGCTTATAAAAGATTCTTTAAGCAAAGATCCAAATAACTTCGCTCCATATGCAAATCTTGGAATGATCAGCGGAGAAATTGGCAATTATTCTGAGGCAATAGAATATTATAAAAAATCTATCTCACTCAACGAGAATAATTCTTTATTACATACAAACCTAGGCTCCGTATATATAAAAAATGCTGATTATGAGGAGGCCTTCCAGCACCTTGAAATTGCCATAGGGTTAGACGCAGGGAATGCGGCAGCATGGAATAACTTAGGTATATGGTCACAAGAAATTGGAAACACAGAAGAAGCTGTAGGTTTTTTTCAGAAATCGGCAGAATTAAATCCTAAGGATATATATGCAGGCAGTAACCTGCTGTTTGCCATGCACTATGTAAGTAGATATTCTAATGATGATTTATATAATGCAGCAATAGAGTGGTCTAAAAAATATATTCATGCGCCGTCAAGAGTAGCACATACAAATGAGCGTGTTTTTGATAGAAAATTAAGAATAGGTTATGTATCGGCTGATTTTAGGGAGCACCCTGTAACTTATGCAATATATAGCATTTTCAAAAACTTTAATCCTGATAAGTTTGAAATATATGCTTATGCAAGTAACAGAGCTGAAGATCTACCAAGAAGCAAATATCCAAAAGTTAACTGGCATTCAATAGCAGCACTCCCTGATGAAGATGCCGCAAAATTAATAGAATCCCATAAAATTGACATACTAATTGATCTTTCAGGACATACTACATGTCACCGCCTACCGCTATTTGCAAGAAAACCCGCACCAATTCAGGCAACATGGATAGGTTACTTTGATACTTCAGGAATTAGCCAGATGGATTATGTAATTGCTGATCCATATCTTATCCTTAAAGGCGAAGAAAAATACTATACGGAGAAACCCGCTTTTCTTCCTAAAAGAATTAGCTGTTATGCCCCGCCATCTATAAATATTAAACCCAATGATCTACCTGCAAGAAAATCCGGCAAAATAATGTTTGGGTGTTTCAATAATCCAGCCAAGATTTCTTCAGAAACAATTAATGTTTGGATTGATATATTAAAGAAAGTGCCAAAATCATCACTTTATTTAAAAAGTAAGGCTTTTGGGAGTAATTTTGTATGTAACAAATTTAGGGAAATATTCAAAAATGGGGGGATATCCCCCGAGCGTCTTGTTTTCTCCGGAAATTCAAACAAACCAGAGTATTACGCTTCATATCATGATTTAGATATAGCGCTTGATCCATTTCCATATAATGGAGCAACTACAACTTTAGACACCCTTTGGATGGGCGTGCCTATAATTACACTAAAGGGTAAAAATTTTGTTAGCCGTATTGGGTGGAGCATCCTGGCTAGTACAGGCATTGGGGAACTAGTGGCAGAATCGGCAGAGGAATATATAAATAAAGCTGTTGAACTGGCAAATGATTTAGAAAAACTCGAGAACTACAGAAAAACCCTTAGGGCAAAATTGCTTTCATCACCTACATTCGATGATGTAGGCCTTACCAAAGACTGGGAAAACCTTCTAATAAAAATGTGGCGCGATTATATAAAATAAATGTGGCGCACCCAGCGGGATTCGAACCTACAACCTTCTGATCCGTAGTCAGATGCTCTATCCAATTGAGCTATGGGTGCGTATATGAGAGGGGCTTCTATATAATGCACTAAATATTATAAATCAAGCAGTTATTGTGAAAACTTGGGTATATTAATAAAATAAGATATATAGTTGCAAAACCTATCATATATTGTCATATTGAGTTCCCGATTTTATAGAAAAAACATGGCAACAGCAAATAAAGTAACTCCATTATTATCCGATCAGGAAAAACAGCAGGATAGTTATCGTCTGCCTCCATATAATGTTGAAGCTGAACAGCTGGTTCTTGGAAATATCCTCACTAATAATGAGAACCTTACAAAAATTGCTGATTTTTTGTTTGTTTCACATTTTTATGTCCCCATCCATCAGCGTATATACGAATCAATTATAAAGTTTGTTGATAGAGGCCTTATTGCCACCCCTGTAACACTAAAAAACATATTTGAGAAAGATGAGGCTTTAGCTGAGCTTGGTGGGGCTTCATATCTTGCAAAAATTGCCGGCCTTGCAATGGGAATCATTGATATTGATAGCTATGCAAAGACCATACATGACCTTGCCGTCCGCAGGATGCTTATCGACATAGGCACGGATATGGTTAATCAGGCTTATGTTTCGGAAGCCGCCACAAGCGCCTTTGATCAATTAGAAAAAAATGAACATAAGTTATTTGAGCTTGCAAGCGAAGGTTCTCTTGAGAAATCTTCCCAGCATTTAAAAGTATCATTAACAGATTCAATCAAGCGCGCTGAATTTGCTCTAAAAAACAAAGATTCAATCAGTGGTGTGCCAACCGGATTGCTTGACCTTGATAAATTAATGGGTGGAATGCATGATTCAGACCTCATAATCATAGCTGCCAGGCCATCAATGGGTAAAACAGCTCTTGCTATAAATATAGCCGTTAACTCTGCAAAACATTTTTATGATGATGCAAAAAAACTTGCCGAACAAAACGAAGGCTTCTTAAAATCAGAAGATAAAGCTAAATCTGTTGGCTTTTTTTCACTTGAAATGTCAGCAGAGCAGATTGCTACACGTATGCTTTCCATGGAAACAGGGGTAAGTTCAAGTAGTATCAGGCGTGGTAAACTAGATAAAGAAAAACACGAGTTTGAAAAGCTTATATCAGCAAACAAAAAATTATTTGAATTGCCGTTTTATATAGATGAAACTCCGGCAATCTCCATATCAGCCCTTCGCACACGCGCAAGAAGGCTAAAGAGAAAACATAACCTCGGGCTTCTGGTAATTGACTACCTACAGTTAATACGTGGCGTTTCAGATATCTCTAAAACCAACCGTGTACAAGAAGTTTCAGAAATCACACAAGGCCTTAAAGCTATCGCAAAAGAACTTGATATACCGGTGATAGCGCTTTCCCAGCTTTCACGCCAAGTAGAGCAAAGAGATGATAAACGTCCGCAACTGGCTGATCTTCGTGAATCAGGAACTATCGAGCAGGACTCAGACGTTGTGATGTTCATTTACCGCGAGGAATATTATAAAGAACGTGAAAAGCCGAGAGAGGCTACAGATGAGAAATCGCAGGAAAAGATGATGAAATGGCAAGATGAAATGGCGCATGTGCATAATGTAGCTGAAATTATGGTGGCAAAGCACCGTAATGGTCCTATAGGAAATATAGAGGTACATTTCGATAAAATTACTACAGTATTTAAAAACCTGGAAAAAGATCACTAAAGCGACTTAACCTGTGCCTACAAACAATAATAATAGTGATAATAAGCTATATATAAAGCTAGAGAATATAGTAAAAAACTATAGGATAATTTCTAGGAAAGCCTCCAGGAACGACGGCGCCGGGCCGTTCCCGTAGTAGATGCGGCGATAGATCTCA
>CAYVHI010000063.1:0-4198 GCA_964450945.1 uncultured Rickettsiales bacterium | reverse complement strand
GGTTTTAGAGCGTAACCCTGCTTTCCTGATTTCCTTTTCACCCGCCCATTTTGCATCACCATGCAAAGATTCCTTCTTTTCAAAAGGCCGGAAATCCATAAGAGGAGCTCTGAGGAAAAACAGGGTAAGAATCAATGAGAAAACAGCGCTTCCCATTGGTAAAAGAACTTTTAAGGAAAAATCACTATCAAGTCTTTCGCGCCATTGCCACCAGTATAATACTATTGACTTGTATGTGTTATAAACAAATTCCCAGTCAAATGCATTTTTAAGGTATGTACTTCCATAAACCCAAACTATGGAGGCCACCGCGGCAAAATAAAGGAATACCCCCATAATGATAGCCACGAGAATCGATATAACTACAAAATTTCTTAAGTGATGCTCCACTGTTTTATCTCTTTATAACAATCCTATTTTTTAGCTTTACCAAAATATATTTCAGAAACAAAGCGTTTTCCTTTATCACCCCTCTTAAGCTGTATAACTATATCCACAACGTTCATAATATATTCCTTTATCTGATCCCTTTCCATACCAAGGCCAGCCTGCATAACCATAAGAATAAGCTGTTCAAAGGCAAGTGCTGGTGTATCGGCGTGCAGGGTTGCTATCGAACCAGGGTGACCTGTATTTATGGCCCGCAGAAAACTGAAGGCTTCCTTACCACGCAACTCACCAACTATAATACGATCAGGCCGCAGGCGTAAACAAGCCTCTATCTGATCCTGTGTTGTTACATTCGCCCGGCCCTGGCCACCTTTTGACACCAGCAAGTGCACCCTGTTCGGATGATTATCAAGATTTATTTCTCGCGCATCTTCAACCGTAATTATCCTCTCACCGGAAGAGATTGATTTCAATGCCGCATTCATGAACGTTGTTTTACCAGTTGAAGTACCGCCGCTTATAATAATATTTTTTTTGCTTCTTATGGCGTGAATGAGAAAATCCTTAATTTTTCCTTTATTCATCAAATCAAGCAGGATTGCATCATTCTTATCTTCCACTTCCTTTACGGCGGTTGTTTCAAAACATCCTAGTTTTTCATAATCATCAAGATTCAAGCTCATTATAGTCTGTTTACGAATCGAAAAGGCTATGGTTCCATTTTCGCATGCCGGAGGAAACACAACCTGAACACGGTACCCGCCTGGTAACGTTGCCGAAAGCAGCGGCTTTTCTTCACTTACAGTTTGATTTGTTGACTGGGCTATAAGTTTTCCAAGAGATTTCAGGTGATCCAAGGTAAGGCTTGGAGCCTCCTCTTTCACCATATCACCTTTAAGTTCAATCCATAACTCAAAAGGCCTGTTTATAGAAATTTCGCTTACTCCATCCCTATCTAATGTACTTTTCAATGGAGCAAGAAACGTATCGAGCGCAGCTATACTCATTCTATAGACCTCCTATAAAGTCTGGTTTTTTATCATCTTGTTCAAAAATTAAATCTTTATTTACAAAAACCTTTATCGGCGTTCCCTGATCAATTGTTATTGTTGGTTTTGTTTGAATCAAGTCCGAGCCAAGCCCTTTTATCGTACTGCCAAAACTAGTAACAGCATCTTGAATAGCAAAATCACTTGGCTTTCCAGATGTTGTAGTGCTGCCCGAAACATTTGTTGTTTGCTGAACTCCTTGCGATCCTGTTGCAGTTTCTGCAGCAATCGCAAACAGCACACTGAATGAACTGAATAAAATAGAGTTACTGATTATTTCAAAGTACTTACCATCAACATCACCTTTTAACCCCACCCTTCCTAGTAAGTCTGTAGCCGGTGAATCAATTTTTATATCAACGGCATCCGGCCTGATAAGCCTATCCCATTTTATATATACCCTGCCCTGCCCTCTTTTTACATCCGCATTATATCCACCCACTAACCGCGAACCTTTTGGTATAAGTATATTCCTTGCTGATTCAGAATAAATATCCCTACTAACTATCGCACGAATTGGTCCCGGAAGATCTGTATTAATTGCGCTTTCTAGAATTGCATCTATAACTTTTCCTTGCGCAATCATCTTTGTAGTATCACCGACTTTTCTAGCTTTAGCTATTGCAGGTTTATCATCCTTCTCTTTCTCTTCTTCTTTGCTTTTAGATAATAAATCATCAAGTTTGCCGCCAACTATTATCATTTCGGATTTTAATCTTTTATCCAGCTTCTCTTTATCCTCTTGAGTGGTCTGTTTTATAGGCTTTACAGTCGGTGGTTGTCCGCCTGGTTCAATTGTAGTTACGCCTGATGGCACCGGCGGAACTGATGGAACTGATGAAGTTGATGAAATAGATGGCGGCGGTACAGGAGGCAAAACACCAACGTTAACACTACCTCCACTCGTAGCTCCCGGAATAGGCGGCAACCCTGCTGTCTCTACCCCTCCTAAAGCACCAGGCGGTTTTGAGAGCCCAACTTCCACCGTTGGAGAAGTAGGGGGCAGTAACTCCAATTGCGCAGGCTCACCAACAGGAAGTACTGTGCCACCTCCAGTATTTACTGCCACATTCTGGTTATCATCCTTCTTATCATCATCACCGCCTATCAAGTTAAACAAAACTATCAAGCCAACAACCACAATGCCAGCAACAACAAGTATGTTTTTCTTAGGTGATGAGGCTACTTCAGGCGCCCCTGCGTCAATGCTTCCTTCATCTTCTGGAATCTGGTTCTCTGCACTAGGCTCAAAATCCGAATCTAGATTTTGCCCTTCCTCAAATTTCTCATCACTGCTCCCGGCATTATTGGTATCATTACCGGGAACAGCTTCATTCTCATCAGAAAACTTTTCTTCTTTATCGTTAGGATTTGCCATGAATAATTACGACTCTGGTAAGCTTTTTATATCATTAAAAACACTAACCGTACTTCTGCCATGCTTTAGTGAAAACTGACGCTCAACAGCCTCTACAACCACATAATTTCCAACAATCCTATACACCAATTCTGTCTCAATTTTATTACTTATGGAGTAGATTGTTGGAATTAAGCTATTCCTGTTAGGAAATTCAAAATAGGTAAATCTGCCATCGTCAAATACTTTTAGTGGCGCGATATCATTTGGCCCTGTTAATGAATAATTGAAGTTATACCCAGATTCTCTGTCCATTATTTGTCTTGATGATGAAGTTCTTATAGCGATATCGCTTACTCCAGAAACCTTTTTAGGTTCATCGAAATCTTTATCCGGATAATAAAACCTTATTACATAGATAAGATCACTTTCATCTTCAACTTCTGAAGAATCAAGTTCAAATTGGTAAACTCTCTTATTGGTAACAACTGTCATGTTGGTATGAGCATTCTCTTCCATGGCCTTAATGAACAACCTTCTTCCTGATGGAGTTATCTGCCAACCACTAGCTTCACCGATTGATATGGTCAGCACCTCTTCCTTTTCCGAAAACTCTATATTTGACTGGTAGCCATATTTAGTTCTAAGAGAAAATACTTCATTCTCGCCATAAATGAATGTCCTTATCCTGCTATCCGTTGCTATAGGCATGGATGCAAAAGCATCCCCACCCTTCAAGAGGAAAAATAATAAGATAAATAAAAATACAATATGGCGCATCATTCTACGTCCGAATCAATCCTATAACTTTTTACTATGAAACCCAATGGATTTATGTACCTATCCTCACCGGAAAGTGAAAGATTAGGCAGAAAATCAAAATCAATAATACAGATCTTATTACTCTTACCTTGCGCCTGACCTTGCGCATTTAAATCTTCAATAACAATACGAACCTGTGCTTTTTTCTTTTGCGGATCTATAAAGGAAATAGATTTTATTTTTACTATTTTCTTGAAGCCTGTTGGAACGTTTGCAGGGCTCTGCGGATTAAGTTGTGGGTTTATATATCTCTTGTATTCATCAAACACATCGCTGTTGGACATGAAACGTATTAAGCGGGAATTATATTGAAAATCGGTCATGTCAAATCCTTCTCTTGCCCTAACATACTGAACCAGGAAATATCTTTTTATGGATTCCTGGCCAGTATATTCTTCAGTCGAATTTCTTTTAAGGGTTGTCACTATCCCGGTTTTCTTTTCAATCTGGATAATGAATGGCTCGAAAGTTTTTGATCCGGTCAATGTTGCCACTGCAAAAACCGATGCCGCTGATCCAAGAAGGGATAGAACAGCAATAAGAGCAAGAATATTCCTCTGTATGACCACAGATTCGTACC
>CAYVHI010000062.1:0-4352 GCA_964450945.1 uncultured Rickettsiales bacterium | reverse complement strand
TACATACTTATCGCACCCCTCTCCTATATATGTACTCTGGAAATAACTATAGAAAACAGGCTTTATTGTTGAAGATGCCTTATCAAAAATATTAAGATGTTTTTCAAGCTTATCAAAAAATGCCACTTCATTAAGAAAATTAAGCGCTCCTTCATTATTATAATTCCAAGCATAGGAAATTATGTTTCCCCACCATAACGATGCATAATATGAGTTCTTCTCAAATATACTGTTGATCTCTATTTTCACCCTATTGCGCTGCGAAAGAAGGGTAAGTATTTTTACAATGTCCTCTCCCTGCCTAATTACCTCATTTATTAGCCTATCCGTATTGCCATGGCTGGTGGCGGCAATAATATTAGATAATGTTATGTTCCGAATTATAAACCTATCAGCATATTCGATAGGAATATTAAATTCCGGGCTAGCAAAAGCCTTAAATAGATAATCAGAAAAACTAGATATAAACTCTTGCTGATCTGAGTTTATATGGGAGATGTTTGCCCTATCTAAATATTCAAGTACTTTTAGAATAAGTTCACAGTTTTCTATATTTTTACTGCCACTAAATTCCTTAAATTGAGAAACTTCTACTCCAAGAGATGGAAACATCATATTCATCAATCTACCTTAAACTCATTTTCTTTTTCTAATATATATATATAATATTAAAGCATATTTTCTATATACAATTAGCATTAAGTAGAGTTAATGAACATATATCGCCTATATTTAATCCTAATACTAACTCTTTTGCCATACGGAGTCCTTGCCGCAGATACTTATCAACAATTAATCGAAAAAGCTGAGCAAGCGAAAAAAACGAACAAATACTCCGAATCATTAGAATATTTAAAAGAGGCAAAATCATTGAACGCCGAGGGCGCTGAAGCTTGGCATCTTGAAGGAGTTATATATACATATAAGAAACAATATAAGAATGCCATAAAGCATCTAAATAAGGCTTTAGAGCTTGATAAGGATAATTATGAGATAAAAATGAGCTTAGCCAGGACATATAGCTGGCAGGGAAATTACCAAGAATCTATTAAGATTTTAAAAGAAATCCTTTCCAAAGATAATAACAATCCTGAGGCCCAATTACTTCTGGCAAGGGTATATTTTTATACAGGAGATCTCTCGCAATCTGAAAATAAATACTCTTCTATAGCTAAAGAGTTTAGGGACAATAACGCAGTTTATGATGAAGCAAAAAAAGGGCTATCTGATGTAAGAAATGCAAATGATGAGGCCTGGAATTGGAAACTTGATCTTGGGTATGGGAACAGCAACTTTTCCCGCATTGAACAGCCTAACTGGCAAGATATTAATGTGCAGCTTAACTATAGAACAAATAATGGAAATTCGTTACTGCATGGAAGGTATAACTCGGTAGAAAGGTTTGAAAATTATGATACTTACTACGAATTTGGCTTAGACCACAAATGCACAAAAGATATTTTTGGATATTTCTCATTAGGCGGATCTCCAGAGGCAGACTTTCTTCCGAGGTGGAAGGCACGTTTAGGTGGCAGTATAAAAGTGCCCAAAAAAGTAAAAGAATTTGGAGATACTTTTTTAACTCTTGATACCCAATATGATAATTATGAGGAAGGTAATATAAAAACCATTAACCCTGGCTTACAGTATTATGTAACCAGTAATGTCTGGTTAACTGGAAAATATATAAATGTTGTTGATGACGATAATAAAAGACTTACTGGCTGGTTTGCTCGTGGAGATTGGCAAGTTACGGATAATTTTAGGGTAAACGCAGGTCTTGCAAATGCCCCTGAGACTGTAGATGGAATAACGGTAGACACCAGCTCAGTCTTCTTTGGCCTTGCTTTTGATGTAAATAAAAAAACAACCCTTTATCTTGGCTACGGTAGGGATGATAGGAAAGATTCTTATATAAATAAGACAATAAGCTCTGGCTTGTCAGTAAAGTTCTAAAAATTATGGAAATAAGAGTAAAAATTCTGGAATTAATCTGGGTTGGCTCTTATACAATGGCAATTCTCTCTCTTATAATCTTTTTATTTATATTATTTTTACGTTTCTTAAATGACAAAAAAAGCTTTGAAAGACTTAAAAGAAGGAGAACATTAAGGAGAAACCTAGTTATTCATCTTGATGAGCCTGATACAAATATTAAAGATTTTATAAAACTACAACCTGAAGATAACGACATACTTATTGATATTCTTCAGGAAATATCAATTTTACTTAATGATAAAAGAAAAAAGAATTTATTAAAGTTCCTAACTGATCTTGGGTTATATGATGAAGCAGTAAAGCAATTAAAAGAAAAAAATATAAAGCTTATGCTTGCAATAAAAACATTGTCTAACTGGCCTGATAAGAAGACAAAAAGCTATATAATCCCATACTTAAATTCATCTGATAAATTAATAAAAATAACGGCAATTGATTCCCTAGCAAAGATGGAAGCCGTAGAATTATTTTCCGATATATTAAGAATTCTAAGAACCCTCAACTATATATCACAACCAATATTAGCAAATATTTTTACAAAATTTGGCAAAAAGGCTATTCCTTTACTTGTTAAGGTTTCAAAAAATAGGGCGGAATCAATCCGCATTCGAATAGCTGCTCTGTTAGCCATAAGCAATATACAATACCCTGATATTCTCGTTAAGAACTCTAAACCCATCAATATACTTAAAACTTCAAAACCCCATATACATAAAAAACATCCTGGTATTATAAAATACTTAATTACACTTATTGATGATCCAGAATATGAGATACGGGCAAATGCATTGAGAGTCCTTGAAAAGATGAGTGATCCCAAGATTATCCCAGCAATAAGAAAAGGTCTTGAAGATGATTCCTGGGTGGTCAGGTTACGAGCAGCATATTGCGCAAAAAAGATTCATGATAAAAAATTACTTAAATCACTAGAAAAGTGTCTTAATGACGGAAACTGGCTTATTGAATTACGTTCTGTAGAGGCTATCCATTCTATGAATACACCTGAAGGAATTAAAATTTTAAAAACATTTGCAAAGAATGATAGCATAGCAGGTAAGCATGCTGCTCAATTATTAGAACAAGCTTAATATTATGATAAATGAAGTAACTGAATTTTGGAAAGCCCTATCTTCGCTAACTATCGAGCATAGTAATTTCTTTATTAATTTATCTTATTTTTTAATGGGCGTAGGTGTAGTCCAGAATTTAATATATTTAATACAATTACCACTTGCTTATTTTGAGCTGAGAATTCAGAAATACCGAGAAATAAAAACTCATTCATGGAGGCAGATAACTTCTAATATAACTATACCAATTTCTATTTTAGTCCCTGCTTATAATGAAGAATTAACCATAGTTGAAAACATCCTTTCCATGCTCTCGCTAAAGTATCCTGATTTTGAGGTTATAGTTATAAATGATGGCTCTAAGGATAATACTTTTTCTGTTCTAAAAAATCAGTTTAAATTAAAAACTTCTTATCGTTCTTATGAAACTATAGCTCCTCATAAGCCTATAAAGAATATATACACTTCTTCTATTCATAGAAATCTTATAGTTATTGATAAAGAAAATGGAGGAAGCAAGGCAGATGCCATCAATGCTGGCCTGAATGTTGCCAGATATTCTCTTTTCTGTACGGTAGATGCCGATTCAATACTAGAAGCAGATGCATTACTAAAGGCCGTCCAGCCATTTATCGACAAACCAGATACTATGATTGCTGTTGGTGGAAGTGTACGTATAGCCAATGGTTGTGCTGTAATTAACGGAAGTGTTGCTAAAATAAGATTACCTAAAAAGCTGTTGTCGGCATTTCAGGTAGTTGAATATATTCGCGCATTTCTTATTGGCAGACTTGCTTGGAGCCGAGCTGGAATATTAACCATCATTTCTGGAGCTTTTGGCGTATTTAAACGCTCAGTTGCTTTAAAGGTAGGTGGCTATAGCACTGATACGCTTGGGGAGGACTTTGAGCTTATACTAAAAATGCATAGCTATCTTCTTAAAAACAAAATTCCTTATGACATACAATTTATTCCAGAACCAGTCTGTTGGACTGAAGTACCAGAAACACTTTCAGTTCTAAAAAAACAACGCTTGCGCTGGCAACGAGGGGCATTTGAAGGGTTCTTCAAACATATATATATGCTTTTTAATCCGTATTACGGACGTGTTGGAATCATAGGATTTCCAGTAATATTTATTATGGACATTTTGGGCCCTCTAGTGGAAGCAATAGGCTATATATTAATACCAGCATTCTCTATCCTTGGTATCATAGATTTTGACCAACTTTTAGCTTTTATAGCTTTATATTTTTTCATGGGTGTTTTTATCAGTATGTGCTC
>CAYVHI010000061.1:0-5044 GCA_964450945.1 uncultured Rickettsiales bacterium | reverse complement strand
GGGGACGCAGGCGGCAAGGGAAGCCGGAAATATGGTCGATCTTGATTCTGACCCGACAAAATTAATTGAGATAATCACCACCGGTAAACAATTATTGATGACCAGGGGTGCCTTAACAACCTTCAGCATATCAAATGACTTGGCAAAATATTTTGCCATACTGCCGGCGCTGTTCTCAATTGCCTACCCGCAACTTAATGCGCTGAATATAATGAAACTTGCAAGCCCTGAAAGTGCTATGCTCTCTGCTATAATATTCAATGCGCTTATAATTATTTTCCTTATTCCGCTTGCACTTAAGGGAGTAAAATATAAACCGCAGCCGGTAGATGTGGTGCTCAGAAAAAATCTTGTGACTTATGGCTTGGGCGGAATAGCGGTTCCGTTCATAGGAATAAAGGTAATAGATATATTTGTAAATTTTGTGGGGCTTGCATGATTTACACATTACGTGTCTTTTTCAGTATGTTTGTTTTAATAACTTTAGTAACAGGGGTTATTTATCCTGTTGCCGTTACAGGAATCGGCAAGGTTCTTTTTGCTCATCAGGCAGCGGGCAGCCTGATAAAAAATAAAGGAAAAGTAAGAGGCGCAGAATTTATAGGCCAGCAGTTCACTTCGGCCAAGTATTTCTATTCTAGACCTTCTGCTGCAGGCAACGGCTATGATGCTTCATCATCCTCATCTTCCAATCTTGCTTTATCAAACAATGAACTGATTTTCAGGGTAAACCAGCATTCGGTGAAATTAAAAACCGAGCAAAGAAGCAAAAAGCTCGTTCCTGTAGATTTGGTTACTGCTTCCGCCAGTGGCCTTGATCCTCATATTTCTGTAGCCTCTGCATATTATCAGATTCCGCGGATCGTAAAGGCACGAAAGATAAAAGAAGAAAAGGTAGAAGAACTGGTCAATAAAAACATAGAAGAAAGATTTCTTGGTATATTTGGCGAAAGAAAAGTAAATGTATTAAAATTGAACAAAGAACTGGATGTATTAGGAAATGAGTGACAATCCTTCAGATATAAGGCCGGTTGCAGAATCCTTCCTTACCGAAGCCAGTAAGGAAGGTAGGGGAAAACTAAAAATTTTCCTAGGCGCTGCACCTGGAGTTGGGAAAACCTATGCCATGTTACAGGCGGCCCATGAAAGAAGGAATGAAGGTGTTGATGGTGTTATAGGTGTTGTTGAAACACACGGAAGGGCAGAGACGCAGAAACTTCTTGAGGGCCTTGACCTTATGCCCCGCAAGAAGATTTCATATAAAAACCATGAATTTGAAGAAATGGATCTTGAGGCAATACTTGCCAGAAAGCCCCAGCTTATCCTGGTTGATGAGCTTGCCCACACTAATGTTCCGGGCAGCATTCATGAAAAGCGCTACCAGGATATAGAGATACTTCTGCAGAACCAGATAGATGTTTATACAACTGTTAACATCCAGCATCTTGAAAGCCTTAATGACGTTATACAGCAGATAACGAAAATCAAGGTAAGGGAAACCCTACCTGACCATGTATTGAAATCGGCAGATGAAATTGAGCTGGTTGACCTGCCGCCGAAAGAGTTGATAAGAAGGTTATCTGAAGGAAAGGTTTATGTAAAAGATCAGGCACGCAAAGCCATAAGGCACTTTTTTTCGCCAAGCAACCTTACCGCTCTGCGTGAGCTTGCGCTGAGGCATACGGCAGAGCAGGTGGATGATCAGATGTTGCTGCTTATGCAGCAGCAGGCGATAAAAGGCCCATGGCCAACACGCGACCGTATACTTGTCTGTATTGATGATGACTCACACTCTGAAGATTTAGTGCGTACTGCAAGCAGGATTTCTGCACGACGTCGTGCGCCATTGATAGCGCTTTATATTGAAACTCCAAGCCACTACATGCTCTCAGATAGAAAGAAAGAGCAGATTTATAAGACATTCCAACTGGCAGAAAACCTTGGTGCAGAGACGGTAACAGTTTCAGGTAGGGATAAAGTTTCTTCGGTGCTTGAGTATGCCCGCAACCGCAACGTTACCCAGATTGTTGTGGGGCAAAAAACCCGGTCGCGAGTTATGCAGTTCTTAAAAGGCTCCGTAACCCATAACCTTATAAGAAAAAGTGGTGACATTGATATATATGTCATAAATAGCCTATCAGCAGAGGAAAAAGAAAAAATCCCAAGAAAGAAAATTGATTTTAGCCTGAGTCTATATGGCTATATAAGGAGCTTGATTGCATTTCTTATCGTTTCTATAGCTGCATTCATACTCAGCACTTTCTTAAACGTTGATCACGATAATCTTGAATTAATTTTTCTTCCTGCTGTTATATACAGCTCTCTCACATGCAGCTTGCTCCCATCAATAATAATTTCTTTCCTTGCTCCACTTACATACGATTATTTTCTGGGGGAACCATTATTCAAGCTTACTATGCCACTGCAATCACACTTTATTATTTTTTCAATGCTGATTGCAACTTCAGTTTTACTTTCTAATTTGGCAAAAAGGGCAAAGACGCAAGCACTCTCGGCTGAAAAGAAAGAGCAGAGAACTCAAGCCTTATATACACTTAGTAAAGAAATGGCAGGAGCAATACATATAGATGATGTGCTTGCTGCAATAGTTGTAAAACTGGATAGCATACTTAATGCGGAAACAATGATCCTACTTCCTGATGAAAATAAAAAAGATTTGCGTGTTGCCTGTCCTCCTGAGTTTGAGTTTGATGAAAAAGAACATGCCGCATCTCTATGGAGTTATGAACACGAAGAAATGGCTGGCAAAGGCACTGATACTCTGGCCAGCGCTGAAAGGCTTTACATGCCACTTAGGACACAGCGTGGTATAGTTGGCATACTAGGTATAAAGACCCAGGAACTTATTGCACTTAAAGATGTTGATTTTCGTAGGCTTCTTGAGGCGCTGGCTGCGCAGGCTGCCCTTGCGATTGAAAGAGCAAAGCTGGCAGAAGAGATGGAAGAAGCTATAATCAGCAAGGAAAGGGAATCATTAAGATCTATCCTTCTTTCATCCATATCTTTTGATCTAAAGACTCCGCTTATTTCGGTTATTGCTGCGGTATCATCGCTCAGGAAGCTTGATAAAAAACTGGATAAACAAAATAAAACCGATCTTATTGAAATAATCCATCAGGATATAGATAAGCTCACCAGGTTTATAAGCAATCTTCTTGAAATGATAAAAATAGAATCAGGTTCTGTAATACCAAAAATGGAGCTAATTGAGATTAAATCGTTATTAAGCCATAGCCTAAGGAAGAACCGTGATTTGATAGAAGGTTATGAGGTTAAGGAAAACATTGAAAATAACCTACCACTCATAAAAGCAGATTTTACCATGATGACGCATGTGTTTTCTAACCTGATTGAAAATGCGGTAAAGTATTCAGCCAGAGGATCAGAAATAATATTGCATGCAAAACAGGTTGAAGGCGAGGTTGTGGTTGAACTGCGTGATAAGGGAATAAGTATTCCTGAAGATGAGCTTGAAAAGGTTTTTGATAAATTTTACCGTCTACGCCTAACCGAAGAAAAAATTGCCGGTACCGGCCTTGGGCTTTCATTATGCAAGGCTATAGTAGAGGCGCATGATGCAAAAATACGTGCAATGATACCAGATGATGCTGAGGGTGGAACTATAATACAGGTGACGTTTCCGGCTAACCTTACCCGCAAGATAAAAATGAAGGCGTGATATGAATGTAGCAAAAAAAATAAGAACACTTATTGTTGATGATGATGCACAGCTGCGTAAGGTTTTGAAGATAGTTCTGCATGCCTTGAACCATGAGGTCATTGAAGCCCTTAACGGTAAGGAGGCGGTTGAGGCTGCTTCTACGGAAAATCCTGATATAATCGTGCTTGATCTTAGCCTTCCAGATATGGAAAGTGTTGATGTTATAAGTAACATACGTGAGTGGTCAAAAGTTCCTATACTTGTTCTTTCCGGTGAAGCGGAAGAAAATGACAAACTGGAATCCCTTGAGAAAAAAGCGGATGATTTTATCGTGAAACCTTTCCAGATAGATGAGTTTCTGGAAAGAATAAAAGCTTGCCTGAAATATTCTTCCCGCGAGGCTGAAGAAGAGCCTAATGTTATAAAAGTGGGGAATCTTAAAGTTGATGTTAAGAACAAACATGTTACTTTGGATGGGAATGTAATTACCCTTACAAACAAGCAATATGATCTGCTTAAAATCCTATCTTCGCATGCAGGAAAAGTTCTAACGAACAAGCAGCTTATAAGGGCAATCTCATCGGAAACTCAGCAGGAAGATTATTTTTATTTGAATAACTATATAGACCAGTTGCGCCAAAAGATTGAGCCGACTTCTGAAAGCTCTGTTCGAGTTATTTTGGAGCCTAATATTGGTTATCGGCTTGTTACGGCTGAGTAAGGTTTATTTCTTTATCCAGGTTGGGGATATTTCAGGCATGCCAAAATAATAACCTTGCAGATAATCCACATTCATATCCATCAGTATTTTTGCACTCTCACCATCTTCTACGCATTCTGCTACAGTTTTAAGGCCATAACAATTGGTGAAATCAAGGAGTGTTTTTACGAACAGCCTGTTATCAGGATAGTTAACTATGTCCCTTATAAATGCGCCATCTATCTTGATTATATCAACAGATAATGTCTTGAGTTGGCGGAATGAAGTATAACCTGCACCGAAATCATCAAGCGCCACAAGACAGCCAAGTGCCTGCAGGGAAGCCACAAAATAAGCGGTTTCACGAAGGTCACGCTGTGCTGCTGTTTCTGTTATTTCTACAATAACACGTGAGGCAATATCATAGTCTTTCATCAGTTTTGTGCATTGCTTAAGCCATTTTGGATTATCTGTTGTAAGGCTTGATGCATTAAAGGAAAGAGTGATGTCTTTATTTTTTTTCAGATTTTCTACAACTTTTTCCAGCACCAGCTGATCGATTGTATCTATGAAGCCCATTTTTTCGGCGATAGGTATTATGGCGCCTGGCGAGTTTATCCTGCCATCTTCACCGGCAATTCGTATAAGGCATTCATGCGCCC
>CAYVHI010000060.1:4248-5200 GCA_964450945.1 uncultured Rickettsiales bacterium | reverse complement strand
GTATATGCCACTGGCCCTGTTGCTGTTCCTGATCCCAAGTGCTGAAGCCATTATTACAAGCTCTACTGCTTCTCTGACTGTCATGAAGTATCTGGTCATTTCAGGGTGAGTTATGGTCAAAGGCCCACCGTTCGCAAGTTGCCTTTGAAATAACGGCACTACAGAACCTGTAGAACCAAGCACATTCCCAAAACGCACCGTTACTATCTTTGTATCGTTATTTTCCTGATTTATTGATTGGCAATAATGTTCTGCAAGGCGTTTTGTTGCGCCCATTATGTTTGATGGATGAACAGCCTTGTCAGTAGATATCATCACAAAACCTTTTGCCTTAAATTGGTTTGCTGCATCAACCACATTCTGCGTGCCAATAACATTTGTAAGTACTGTTTCATCAATATTATTCTCAGCAAGAGGTACATGTTTTATTGCCGCCGCATGAAATACTAAATCCGGCTTTTCTTTTGAAAAAACCTGCTCAACTGATTTTTTATCCCTTACATCACTAATAACAGCATTACGTTTCAAGTCAGGAAATTTTTCTTCCAACTCTTTATCAATAAGATAAAGATTGTACTCAGATATTTCAAAAAGCACCAGTTTCTTTGGCTTATACGTGGCTATCTGCCTAGTAAGCTCGCCCCCTATTGTTCCACCTGCCCCAGTAACAAGTATGGTTTTGCCTTCAATCAACTCCCTCATTTTATTTCTATCAAGCGCTGTTTGCGGCCGGCCAAGAAGATCCTCTATCACAATAGGGCGCATCTCTATTTTCTTTTCTATATTATCCTTAAACTCTGTTAGTCTTGGAAGTCTTGCAACAGTGAGGCCATATAACTCCGCAGATTTTAAAACATAACTTACCGCATTACCATTCAGATAATCAGGAGCAATTATGACCTTTTGCGGTGCCGAACCTTTTAATTTTAGTTTCTTTAACACACGTGGAAGG
>CAYVHI010000060.1:0-4238 GCA_964450945.1 uncultured Rickettsiales bacterium | reverse complement strand
CCTCCCCATAACTGGAATATGGTGAATACCCCGCCCTATCTTGTTCCTGTCTTCATCAAGAATAGCAACCACCTGGTAATTTGAATCTCTATTTCTTTCAACTTCTTTTAAGAAGGCATCGCTGAACTGGTTTATCCCAATAAGAATAACAGGAATCCTTTTCGAGTCAGAAGCTCCACGAAAAATGAATTTAATATTTTTATCTTTATTCAGCCTATAGAAAAATCTTGGCCCACCAAGCAATGCTATTAGCACAAACCAGTTTATTACTATCATTGATCTTGGCATCCCCTCAAGCCTGTTGAACAGGAACATTGCTGGCAGAAATAAAAGGATTGATAAGGTAACTGCTTTGGTAATTGTTATTAGATCCTGCGTTGCAGAATATCTCCAAACTCCTTTATAAAGACCAAAAATTATGAATATAGCCGTACATATGGCAGTAAAAATAACAACACCAGGAACCACAAAATTTTCTGCATACTCAAAATCACTTCCAAGTCTTAAAAATAGTGATAATAAAAAGCTTATCGCTGCCATGAATGAATCATGGGCTGCGGTAAGATAAACGGTATTCCTAAATAAATTTTTAATCTTCATTTTATGCAATATTCTTTTTTCTAAAAAAAATCAGAGTAAAAAATGTAATTCCGTATGCGGTAGCAAGAAACAAAACTTCATAATTTTTATATAAAACACTCATAGAACCGAGTAATAAAAGTAAAATATTATTAATCATTATAATCTTAACTACAGAAGAATGCCTCATCCCTTTTCGCACTGCTTGCTGGTAAAAATGCTCTGAATGTGGTTCCCATATTTTTTTACCTTTAAGAAGCCTTTTAATTATTGTTATGGTGCTGTCAGATAGATAGTAGCAGGGAAAAATAAGTGCCGCTATATAATAGCCCTGCATTGCAAGGCCTATTAAAAGCCACCCAATAATAAATCCTAAGGGTATGCTACCAACATCTCCAATAAATATCTTCGCAGGCTGCCAGTTCCATATGAGAAACCCTAGTGATGCAGCAATTACTATAGCCGCATATCCGTATAATGCTAACCCAGTATTCCCCAGAACAACTGAGAGACAGATCCCAATATTGATGAAAACAGATTCTGTACAAGTAATGCCATCTATGCCATCCATGAAATTATATAAATTAACAAACCAGAGCCATATAACATAAGTTATTAAAATATCAAGCCAAAAAGGCAGAAAACCAAATAAAATAACACCATCAACAGGCGCTATGTTAATCAATAACTTAATTCCAATACCAACAGCAATAATTTGAACAATTAACCTTGTGAGGGGTGATATGCCGCCCCTGATATCATCAATAAACGAAACTATTAATAATACTGTTACCGAGATGAGGAATGGCCATATAATATGCAAATCCTTATATATAAAATGGGAAAGATACAAGATGCCGGCTATAATTACAGGTATTACAGCTATTCCGCCACCGCGCGGAACTGCTATTTTATGATTACTTCTCTTATTCGGCTTATCCAAAAATACTTTTTGTTTTTTAAATATTTTAATCAGTAGCCAAGTTCCTGCTGCAGTAACTATAAAAGTTAACGCAAAAATTATAAATAATGTGTAACTAAACCCCGCTTCAGGCATAACACCTCTATTAGGGGTTGATAAAGGAAAATGTGCTTAAAAACAAGGTTTTTCAAATAAAAAAGGGCGGTCAAATTTTGTAAGACCGCCCTTTCCAAAGAGGAAACAACCTAGTTCTAGATTCTATTCAATTCTTCCAAGAGATCATCTGTAGTTGTAATGACCTTTGTGTTAGCTTGATAAGCTCTTTGAGCAACTATCATTCGGGTTAGCTGATCAGCAAGCTCCACGTTAGTAGCTTCAAGGGAAGCTGGTGAAATTTTACCAGTACCACCCTCTCCTGCTTGTTTTAAGTTGAATTCACCTGATTTATCACTTTGAGCAAAAACGTTACCACCTAATGGCTGCAAACCGTTAATGTTGGTAAAGTCTGCAAGAGGTATTTTAGCTACCCTGATAGATTGACCGTTACTGAAGTTTGCAACCAAGAAGCCTTCTTCGGTAAAATCTATTGAACGAAGGTTACCGGTTTCAGCACCGTTTGCATCTACGAAACGAACGTTATAAGAACCATCAAATTGGCTTAAACCATCGGTCTGACCAAACGCTGTCGCACCAACAGTACCAGCAATCGGACCTGCTGTACCAAAATCAAATGTTACAGAACTTGGCGCCGATTCATTTATCCAGTTTATTGCTATTGGCGTGGTTAAACTTGCACTTATGCTTCTTAAGCTACCATCACCATTGAATGTTATAGAACCTGAAGCAACCTGGTTTTTAGTTGGGCCAGTTGTAGTTACTATTTCATCATCTTTCGCTGCCCACACTTCAACCAGCCATTCATTTGCTGATGATTTTAAGAAACCAATACGGAAGTCATGTCCTGTACCAAGTGAATCGAATATCCTCACGTTTCTAATGAAGTCAGGAGGTATAACACCAGATGTCATGTTTGCACCACCGATACCAGCAGCGTTATAAATAGGGCTGAATACAGTATTTGGAATACCAAACTCAGTATTGAACCTGTTACCGGTACTGGTTATCTGGATTGTTTCAAGCGGGCTATCTACTGTTAGCTCTATCTGCGCATCATTTGCACCATTCAGTACAAGGGAACTAATACCAGAAGAAGCATTAACAACAGATGCCAAGCTGTTAAAACTATTAAACCTGTTAAGGCCAGCAGCAATGCTGTTTAGACCTAGAGATGCTGCAATAGTACCAGTAACGTCAGTAACAGTAACAGCTTGCGTTGCATCTTCAGCAGAGAAATACATGAAATCCGTATTATCAGTTCTTGCTGTTAAACCAACCTGCGCGTTAATAGCATCTGCAAGTGTTTGCATGCTATTAAATGTACCAAGGTCAGGGTTTGGCGCACTAGTCTGGAAAGTAAATGTGAAGGTCCTCAGTGATCCACCAACCGCAGTTTGCATTGTGAAGTTATCACCGTTAGTAGCACCTGTAAAAATAGCTGTTGGGGTTGTAGCACCTAAAATCGGACCTGGAGAAATATCGTTACTTTGGTCAAAGCCCCCATAAGTGTAAGAATATGTTAAGCCGCTACCAGTGGTAATGTTAACCAAATCACCCACCAGAATACCCGCAAAGCCTGTAGGAATAATAATCTGGTCAGAAGCGCGGTCAGCGTTTAATGCGTCACCAATCGGTATTTCACCAGGGCTTGCACCTTCTTTAGGACCAGCACCTTTGATAACATCCTGTGAGGCATTGAGGTTAATACCCAAATCAACCCTGGTAGTTGCTGTAGCAACGCCGCCAATTGATGTAATGTTAATAGCTTCTGTACTTTCAAGTAGCGAGTTAGCTGTAGTGTTAAGGTTACCGGTTTCACCAGGTAATCTTCCTTCACTATCCAGCCTCCAGCCGTGGATAAAGAAACCAGCATCGTTCTTTAAGAAACCACTGCTGTCAACGTCAAACGAACCTGATCTTGTATAGAAAAAGTCACCAGTTCCATCGTTTTTTGAATTCACTACCATGAAACCTCTACCGTTAATTGCTATATCAGTAGAGTTTCCTGTATTTTGGATAAGACCTTGGCCGTTAATATAACGTTTTGATGTTGTATTAACACCACCCGCTGTTAAACCGTTACCAACCAGTGTAGAAAACGCAACGTCCGTTGCCTTATAACCTGTGGTATTAAGGTTTGAAATATTATCCGATATTGAGGCGATTTTTGAACCTTGGGCAATTAACCCAGATACTCCCGCCGTTAAAGCACTTGATAAACTCATAAACTACCTCCAATTTTACTATAAATTCCTATAAAAATAAACACCTGCCTATAGAACTTTTGGTCCTACATACAATATCTTATCTGTTCCCACAGTTTCACCGCTGGTAAGATGCAGGTTAACCACTCCATCTTCCACTGAAACTGCCTGAACAACACTTTCAACTATGGTTTTAACATTTACAAAACCACCATCTTTAATTTTTGCCTTAACTTCTACAGTGTAAATGCCTTCTTCTAACTGATTCCCTGAATTGTCCTTGCCATCCCATGTAAAGTCATGCTTTCCGCTCTTATAATCAACTGGGCCGGCAAATACTGTGGTGCCATCTTCATTTTTTATAGCAATAGAGGCGCTTTCAGCTTCCCCTTCAATTTCATATGAATAATAGCCCT
>CAYVHI010000059.1:0-5301 GCA_964450945.1 uncultured Rickettsiales bacterium | reverse complement strand
TTCAAAAAGAGTTTTTCTCCCTTGCGGGTCTTTATGGGTGGTTATTACACCCCTTGGTTTATGGAACAGGAAAAGTCTGGTTCTCTCTTTAGCTAGTGATTTACCATCAACTTCGATCTTTGCGCTTGGGAGAATTTTTATTGCCGGGGTGGAAATTATTTTTCCATCTACTTTTACTTTTCCTTCTGCGATTAATTTTTCAGCATCACGGCGGGATGCGTAGCCAAGACGAGCTATTACTTTTGCAACTCTTTCGGGGTCATCAGGCATTTTGTGCGGCCTCTATCAGGGCTGCAAAAATCTTACTGTCCTTTTTCTTAGGATCAGCCGCGTATTCAGGGTGCCACTGAACACCTAAGCAAAAAGGATGTTCTGGATATTCTATCCCCTCTATTATCTTATCTTTTGCAACGGCGTTAACAACCACATCCTTTCCAAGTTTATCAACTGCCTGGTGGTGAGTGCTGTTTACCTTCATTTCCTCGCTGCCGATTATTTTGTAGAATATGGTTCCCTTTTTTATTTTTACTGAGTGCTGCGGTTTCTTTCTGTCGATTTTTTGCTGGTGTACTGAATTTTTTATTTTATCAGGAATATGTTGAATAAGGGTTCCACCAAGTATTACATTTATAAGCTGTTCACCACCGCAGATACCTAGAATAGGTTTTTTCTTTTCAATAAACATTTCAGCTAGTTTTTTCTCAAAAACCGTTCTTTCCGGCTTTGTTTTTATGGAAGGGTGTTTCTTTTTTTGTCCGTATAAATAGGGATGTACATCAAAATCTCCGCCGGAAACAATAAGGCCATCAAGCATGGAGAAGTAATGATTTGCGAGTGATGGTTCGTGCGGAAGAAGTATAGGTATGCCACCGGCTTTTGTTACAGCTTCTGCATAATTCTTGCGTATGGCATACCATGGATACCAGTTCGAATATCCGCCGATGTCTTCGGAATCCAGAGTAATACCAATAACGGGTTTTCCAAGCATTTATAGTAATCCTAATTTTTTACTACGTTGTCATGCTGCGTCTCGGTGTGCTCACGTATGTTTTTATACGCTCCGCGCACCTCGCCTTGCATTCCTAGTATTTAATAAATTATGATTACTATAACAACTTTATAGCAATAATTGCAGGAAAATTTTGTGATATAAGTTTAAGAGTTGCTTGCAGCTTCGGTTGATTCACCGGCAACAGCTTGTTCAGCGGCGAGTTTTGCTTCTGTTTCAGCAAGTATTTCTTCACGAGATTTCTTCTTGCTTGTAGCTTCAGGAGCAACGTATTCGCCTTTCTTGAATTTGTTTTCAGCGATTTTTGCTTCCGCTTCAGAACGAGCAACGTTAATGTTTATTGTCAGTTCAAGTTCGCTATGAAGCTGCAATTTTATAGGGAAAATACCTATTGTCTTGATTGATTTATCAAGAGTAACCTGCCTGCGGTTGATTACAGCCTTTTTATTTGAAAGGGCTTCAGCGATATCGCTCGCTGTTACAGAGCCATAAAGCCTGCCATCTTCACCGGCCTGGCGTATGATAACGGCAATCTTTCCTTCAAAGATTGAAGAAACTTTCTTTGCTTCATCAAGTTTTTCAGAGTTTGCTTTTTCGATTTCTGCCTTGCGTGCATCGAAAACTTTTTTGTTTTCATCTGTGGCGTAGAGTGCTTTACGGTTTGGTATAAGGAAGTTACGTGCAAAACCATCGCGAACCCTTACAGTTTCACCAAGTTTTCCAAGTTTTCTGATATTTTCAAGTAAGATAACTTCCATAACAACCCTCTATTATTTTTGGCCTTAAATTTATTTAGAAACGAATGGCAGTAAAGCAAGCTCACGGGCTCTTTTTATTGCTCTTGCAAGCTCACGCTGTTTTTTAGCGCAAACAGATGTAATACGGCGTGGGATCATTTTTCCCCTTTCAGAAACAAAGCGTGAAAGCAGCCTTATATCTTTATAATCAATTTTTGGAGCGCTATCACCGGAAAGAGGGCAATCTTTCTTTGCGCGGAAAAAAACCTTTTTACCGCGGTCGCCACCACGTTCACCGCCAGATTGGCTGTTTGATGAATATCTATCAGTTTGAGCGTATGCTTCTCTTGCCATTGATAAACTCCTATATTGCTTCAATTTCCGGGTCTATATTTACTTCAAACCCACGATTATCATTTGCTTCAGTATTCCTAAGTATTGCTGATTGACCTTCTTCGATCGCATCAACTTTTACTGTCAGTGTACGTATAATATCTTCATTAATCTTAAGCTGGCGTTCCATTTCCTTTACGGCAGCAGAAGGTGCATCAAGAGCCAGCATTACATAATGGCCCTTTTTGTTTTTATTTATCTTGAAGGCCAGGTTTCTAAGGCCCCAGTATTCTGATTTTACAACTTTTCCGCCATTTCCTGTGATAACGGCAGAGAAAGCTTTTGTAAGCTTATCAACATCCGCAGGAGAAATATCCTGACGGGCAATAAATGTACTCTCGTAAAGAGGCATAATAATTAAACTCCATATATTTGGGAGGGTGCATAATACATATCTTATCTATTATTGCAAGTGTGAATCCGAATATGTTTGCTAAAAGCATATAAATAGTATATATACCCCGCTTCGTTTTTTAGACATATTGCTGAAAATTCAAGGATTTTAAATGGAATTACGTAACATTGCCATTATTGCCCACGTGGATCATGGCAAAACCACCCTTATTGACTCAATGCTGAAGCAAAGCGGCACTTTCCGCGCTAACCAGAAAGTTGATGAGAGGGTGATGGACTCAAATGACCTGGAAAAAGAACGCGGAATAACCATTCTTGCGAAATGTACTTCTATTGTTTTTCAGGGGGTTAGGATTAATATTGTGGATACCCCAGGCCACGCAGATTTCGGTGGCGAGGTGGAGCGGGTTCTTTCCATGGTTGATGGTGTTCTTCTGCTTGTTGATGCTGCTGAAGGCGCTATGCCACAGACAAAATTCGTTCTGACCAAAGCGCTTGCCATGGGCCTTCGCCCTATAGTTGTTATTAATAAGATAGACAGGCCAGATGCCAGAGAAGATGAAGTTTTAAATGAAGTTTTTGATCTTTTCTGTGCGTTAGACGCTAATGAACAGCAGTTGGATTTCCCAACCTTATATGCTTCCGGCCGTGATGGTTGGGCAGTGAAAGATCTGGCACATGATAGAGTTAACCTATATCCCCTAATGGAAACAATTATTTCATATGTAAAACCACCGAATGTTGATAAAAAAGCGCCGTTCTCAATGCTTTCATCAATACTTGAAATAGATTCCTATTTAGGGCGAATTCTAACCGGAAAGGTATATTCTGGTTCTGTAAAACCAAACGATAACGTAAAAATCTTAAACGTAAAAGGTGAAGTGGTGGAGCAGGGAAGGATAACAAAAGTCCTTTCTTTCCGTGGTATTGAAAGGGAGCCAACTGAAGTTGCAGAAGCTGGGGATATCATTTCCATAGCTGGTCTTCAGAAGGCAACTGTTACAGATACAATAGGTTCACCTGAGATTACCGCCAATATTCCAGCCACACCAATTGATAAACCAACCATGTCAATCACCATGGGCGTTAATGATTCTCCGCTTTCCGGCAGGGAGGGTACAAAAGTTACCTCACGCATGATACGTGACCGGTTATTTGCCGAGGCAGAAAAAAACGTTGCTATTAAAGTAAAAGAATCAGATGGTAAGGATGCTTATGAAGTTAGCGGTAGGGGCGAACTTCAGCTTGGTATATTAATTGAAACAATGCGTCGTGAAGGTTTTGAACTCTCGGTTTCAAGGCCAAAGGTTTTATTCCAGAAGGATGATGCAGGAAATCAGTTGGAACCTATTGAAGAATTATATGTGGATGTTGATGAAGAACATAGCGGCATAGTGGTAGAGAAAATTTCTAAAAGAAAGGGTGAACTTCAGGATATGCGGCCATCTGGTGGTGGCAAAGTGCGCCTGAAATTCTTTGTTCCTTCACGTGGGCTGATTGGCTATCAGGGCGAATTCTTGACAGATACACGCGGCACCGGCGTTATGAATCGCATATTCCATGGTTATGAGCCATATAAGGGTGATATCGAAGGTCGTGTAAACGGAGTTCTTATTTCGAATGGTGATGGCGAAGCGGTTGCTTATGCGTTGTGGTATCTGGAAGAGCGCGGGATCCTTTTCGTTACTCCGCAGACAAAAATTTATGAAGGTATGATTGTTGGTCAACACAGCCGTGATAATGATCTGGAAGTTAATGCCCTCCGCGCTAAGCAGCTTTCAAACGTGCGTGCCGCCGGCAAGGATGAAGCGGTTAAACTTACACCAATAAAGGATATGACTTTGGAACAGGCAATCGCATATATTCAGGATGATGAACTGGTGGAAGTCACCCCGAAAGCGATACGACTACGTAAAAAAATGCTTTCTCCGCATGATAGAAAACGCGCAAGCCGCGCTGAAGAAGCCGCCGCTGGTTAAGCAAGGTTAGGAAACCTTGTCAGCCTTGAGCTTTGCTTCATGTAAAAGTTAGTAAACTTTTACATGAAGCATACCGAATGGGTATAAAATCTTTTCTTTAAAATGCAAAAGCCACCTCAGGGTGGTGGCTTGGTTTGATAATTTGCATGATAGCGCCTTAATGGAGAATGTTAGGATGGCGACCTCTCGGCGCTTACCCAGAACTCGGCAGTTTTGGGGGCTGCTTTGAGGAATGTTATGGCACCTTCCATTACATCAAGATTGTCCTGCTCAGAGAGGATGGGCAGAATCTTTATTATCATACCATCCTCACTCTCATATCCGATCACAATGTAGCTGTGCTCAAAAGCCAGTTGCCTCAAGGCCAATAACAGATCCATTGCTTCGTCAATCTTATACTTTTTCATAAAGACTCACTTTCTGAAAAAATGCCAATTGAAATCACAATTTTTATGAATACCACATTGCCCTGATGGAATGGCTACACGCCAACCACAATGTGGATTAGAAAGACAAATGTCTGTAAAAAGAACCGCCATTTTAACTGATATTTGACTTTTTTTCCAATATTTTCTTGCTGTTTAACAAAAGTTTAACATTCAATTCGGGGCTGCTTTTTTGCAACAGTGACAACCTTAGTTGGCATAAATATGGTGTCATGCAGGAAAAATTTGCACATATATAGTGTTCTTGGTATAAATAGATATGGGGAATTTTGTTTAAAATTCCTCGCTTATGTTATTGGAATAAAGGAAAAATGGCATTTGGAGCCAAAAAAAGCGGCGAAGCAAAACCTAAAAACTGGTACCAGGACAGGTACGAATCTGTG
>CAYVHI010000058.1:0-5541 GCA_964450945.1 uncultured Rickettsiales bacterium | reverse complement strand
GTTTTAGTTCCAGCCCCAATTTTTGCACAGATTCAACTGAATAATCCATATTCATATTCCTGGCGGTAATCTCATAGAGGGATTGGGTCTGCTCTGGGCTCAGGTTTTTTGCTGCAACCAGCTGGCTTAGATAAGTTGGTAGTGGCCCGGCACTGCCTATTGCGGCAACCAGCGCTTCCCTGTTCTCAAGAAATGCCGGGAAAAGGTCAGTTGGTGCGACTTCACTTACATCCTTAACGCCCAGCAGGCCATCCATATAAGAAGTATCATTGGTAAGGCTGGAAAGCACATCTTCAAAGCCGCCTTCGGCTTCTTTTTTCTTTGTATTTCTGGTGGTTAGCAGGCCATCATCCAGCCCCCTCACCCCAACTGCACCTAAAAGATCACTCATAATCTCTCCTTTCTAAAATTTATACATATATAGGAGCAAAAATCGTGCCGTAACCTAAGAAAAGGCTGTTTTTTAAGTCAAATGTTGCCTATACAAATTATGGCTCCTGATCTATAAGAATTCCCTTAAATATATTTTAGAGCAAACTTTATAATATATTGATATATAATGATATAATACCAGCGTCTTTTTAAATTTTAACCGCTTTTTAACCAATTATTAACTTATTCTTAACCATATGCTGCTATACTTAAAAACATCCGAAAAATCAATTATATAGGAGGTAACTATGCCTACAATTAATGGTACTTCAGGCAATGATACAATAAATATAGAAACTAGTAGTGCTGAACTCTTTAGAGGCAGCCATGATTCTATAAATGCTGGTCTGGGAGATGATCTCATAACAGGCGATTTAAGGGAGGCCTACCTTTATGGGGGCGGTGGGTTTGATACATACCAGCTGGATTCCGGCAAATATGGTGGTGTCCAGAGTTCACTCTCAACACCCACTATCATTAACGATAGTAATGGCCAAGGGGTTCTGGTTGTTAACGGCTCAGCGTTGAATGGCTCGGTTGTGAAAACCGGTGACTTTACCTACCAGATGGCTGTGGGTGGTGATGTTGCTACTTTTACATATAGCCCTTCTCCTTATGTGTATAATCCATTCGTGCCAAGTGAAAACATTCCAAAGCTGATGGTAACTATGGCTTCAGACCCAGATGCCAAGATAGTTATTGAGAACTTCTTTAATGGCCACTTGGGCATCAACCTTCCGGGGGTGCTTATTGACGGTAGGGTTAATGGTACCGATAGCGCAGATACTATCATTGCTGGCTATAGAGACTTACAAGGCGATGTTCTGGCTGTTACAGCCAGCACTGTAGTCCTGGCTGGCAATGGGAATGATATTATAAACGCCGCTAACGTTACAGATGCTGCCGGGCGCACCTTTTACCTGAATGGTGATGCTGGTAATGATACCATCAGGGGCAGCGCTGGTGATGATCTAATGGACGGTGGAGTTGGTAATGATAAAATATTCGCCAGTGTTGGTAATGACGTTATTACCGGTGGAGCTGGTAAGGACCAGTTCGTTTATGATGTAAGGCTGCCAGGCGTCAACCACACCACTATCGTTGATTTTGTTAAGGGTCAGGATAAAATAATAATCGACGCAACCATGACCTTCATCAATAATCACGATAGTTATGTGAATGGTAATGAGATAATAACTTTCGGTGATGGCAGCACCTTGACCCTGATAGGTCATGATGTCGCAAACCGATTAGTGGCATCTGACTTCATATTTGTATAAAACTTCTTATTTAAAAAAACACCGGAGAGTATATTTTCTCCGGTGTTTTTTTTGCCCCCCCTTCTGCCCTCAATAAATAATTAACCAACATTGAAGTTTTTCCTTAATTCCTCACCACTAATTCGTATCTCTTACACATAATTTCAGCGCCGATTTTTTATAAATAATTTCTTTGTAGCAAAACTAAAATAGACAAGGAAAGATAGCAAAAGTGATGTTATGAAAGGCGCATCAATTTCATAAAACCACTGGAAAATTATGGTAGTGGCGATACCGGTAATAAGAGTTGCAACAGCCGCCTCCCTACCACCGAATTTCTTTGACCATAACGCTGCAAACGTAATTATCACCAACCCTGCGGTGCCAAATGATGAAGATGAAGTTATAAGTTCATAAATGCTATCTGCACTTATGGCTATGAAATAGGCTGAAACACCGCTTAGTATAACTATTCCCCGCGCAACAAAAACTTTCTTTTTCTCACTTAATTTAGGCATTTCTTTGGTTATGAAATTGTGGGAAACAAGTGCTGAAATGCCAAGTATGGTACTATTCACAGTAGAAAGTATTGCTGAAATAAGCGCCCCCAGGAATATTATAAACAAACCTTGTGGTAGAAGTTGTTTTGCCAGTTCAGGCAGGAACTGGTCATTATGCTCGAGCTTTATTGGCAGATAGGCGCCAAGCAAACCAATCATAACCGGGATTGAACCTATTATCAGATACATTCCTGCAGCAGCAAAGCTGGCCCTGCTTGCCACTTTTGCAGATTTTGCTGAAAGTATCCTTGATACAAACTCCTGCGCTATCAGCCCGCCAAGCACCGGAACCATCCAGGCATCAATCCTTTGCCAGAAACCTTCTTCCGGATCTACAAAACTTAGGTGTGCCGGTTCTATTTTAGAAAGCGCCGGCCCTACCCCGCCTAATGAACTAAATACAAAGAAAAGCAAAATGGCAAGACCAAGTATGATTATTATTCCCTGGAAAAAATCAGTTACCACATCAGCAAGTAAGCCGCCAAGGGTTGTATATATAATGACAAATATTGCCGCAAAAGTTATTGCCATATTTACATCAAAATCCGTGGTGATTGAGATTATCTGGCCAAATGCTCTGATCTGCGCTGCCGCCCATAGAAGCGATGTTGGCGCCAGAATCAATATGGCAATTTTTTCAACAGTTGGTGAGAAGCGGCTACGGTAAAGATCAGCGAGCGTTATATATTTTCTTTTCCATAGAGAAGCTGAAAGGAAAGTGGCGGCAATCAGCAAGCTTATGGCATATCCGAAAGGTTCTGCCCTTGCGCCGGAAAGGCCTTTGTCAAATATTGCGGCAGCGGCGCCCATACATGTTTCTGCACCAAACCATGTTGCAAAAATCGAAAATGATGCAAACCAAATACCAATCCTCCTGCCCGCAATAAAATAATCTGATTCATTCTTGATATAGCGTGATGCCCAGTAACCAATACCAAGCTGGAGAACCAGATAAAATATTATTCCTGCTGTTTCAATCATACATTTATAATCATTCCGTCATAGGCGGGAACCACGCCGCGTGGCAGTTTTTTAAGTAACTTATTATAATCAACTTCATGGTTCATGTGGGTTAGTATCGCTTTTTTCGGTTTTACTATATCTATCCACTTAAGCGAAAGATCAAGATGAGCGTGAGTCGGTGCCTTCTTGTAGCTCAGGCAATCAACCACCCATGTTTCAACGCCTTTTAATATTGAGAGTGAACCTTCCGGCATTTCATTAACATCGGTGGAGTAAGCAAATTTGCCAAACCGGTAGCCTACAGACATAACCTTGCCATGTCCCTGAACAAAGCTTTGCACCTCAATATTTCCTATGGTAAATTTTTGTGGAACATTGATTTCATTGGCAACCAGGCAAGGCCGGAACCAGCCATATTCAACAATATGCGGCAGGAAAACATAATCAAACCGCTGGCGTATTTCTTTCATTGTTTTATGGTCAGCGTAAATATCAAGCGGGCGGTTGGCAGCATAATTATATGAGCGCAGCTCATCAATTCCCATAACATGATCTGCGTGGGCATGGGTATACAGAACCGCATCAATTTTTCTTATATTGTTTTGCAGCGCCTGCTGGCGAAGGTCGGGCGAAGTATCAATAAGAAGTGTTGTTCCCTTATGCTCAACCAGGATAGAAACACGGCTGCGTTTATTCTTTTTGTTCTTTGATTTACAGACAGGGCAATCACACCCAATTAAAGGTACTCCGCCTGAAGATCCACAGCCAAGAATTGTTATTTTCATTTTGGAATTTTAGCTTTTCTAAACAAATCAAAAAAGTTTTTTGTCGTTATATCAGCAATTTCTTTATAGGAAACGCCTTTCAGGTTAGCGATGAAATCCGCCGTATGCTTGGTAAATGCCGGCTCATTGCGCTTGCCTCTATGCGGAGCAGGAGCAAGGTAAGGTGCATCTGTTTCTACCAACATTTTTTCTAGTGGCAGCCATTTCACCACCTCATGCAGGCTTTCGGCTTTCTTGAAAGTCACAATGCCTGAAATGGAGATATAAAGCCCGAGCTTTATTGCTTTCTCTGCTAGTTCTTTACTTGAAGTAAAACAATGCAGCAAGCCCGTGAACTTACCTTTTTTCATTTCTGTCTCAAGAATTTCCGCCATATCATCATCTGCATCGCGTGAGTGGATTATGATGGGAACTCCGGTCTCCCTTGCTGCTGTAATATGGGTAATAAAGCTTTTTTTCTGCGCATCTCTTGCACTATGCTCATAAAAATAATCAAGCCCTGTTTCGCCTATTCCTATAACTTTCGGGTTTTTGGTGTAGTTTACCAGCTCTTCTTTTGTAACACTTTCCTTATCCGCCTCGTGCGGGTGTATGCCAACAGAACAATAGATATTATGGTGCTTCTCGGCCAATTCAAGTATGGAAGGAAATTCGGATATACGGGTGCAAATGGTTTGCATTATTTTCACACCGTTTTCTTCCGCGCGTTTCAATATTTCAGGAAAATCTGTATTAAATTCCGGATAATTTAAATGGCAGTGTGAATCAACCAGCATATCTTTCTATCAGGTGGTTTTTGAATATTTCAGCATTTAATGGTTCGCCTGTAACTTTCTTTACCAGTTCGTCCGCAGTATATAGGGAACCTTGAGAATGTATGTTCTTCCCCAACCACTTTATCAGGGGTTTAAAATTGCCTTTCCTGATACTCGGTAGAATTGTTTTATCCTGCTTCTTTGCGGCAGCAAAGAATTGCGCTGCTGTAAGCGCACCAAGTGTATAAGTCGGAAAATAGCCGAACGAACCATCTGTCCAGTGTATATCCTGCATACACCCCAAGGCATGATTTTTTGGTTTTATGCCAAGATATTCCTTCATCTTCTTATTCCATTGGTCAGGAATATCGCCAATTTCCATACTTCCTTCTATAAGTTCTTTTTCTATTTCATATCTAAGTATCACATGCAGAGGATAAGTAACCTCATCAGCATCAACACGAATAAATCCTGGCTTTACCTGGCGGTAAATATTTTTTATGTTATCAAACTCCCATTCTCTTCCTTTGCCGGAGAATGTCTTTTTTATAACTGGCAGTGCAAATTTTATAAAATCATCGCTACGACAAACCTGCATTTCCATGAGTAATGACTGGCTTTCATGTATGGTCATCCCCTGTGCATGCCCAACCGGCTGCTGCAACCACTTTTGCGGCAAACCAAGCTCATACATTGCATGTCCGGTTTCATGCAAAACTCCCATTAAACTCGATGTAAAATCTGTTTCGCGGTAGCGCGTGGTAATCCTTATATCTCCTGCAACTCC
>CAYVHI010000057.1:0-5718 GCA_964450945.1 uncultured Rickettsiales bacterium | reverse complement strand
GGTTCGATTCCGGCTCTGGGCACCATTTTCCTAATATTATCATCATGAGCCTGTGTAATTCCTGTGAGATTATATTAATTCCGCTGGCGATAATGATACCGGCTCGTTTACGGTTGGCAGCGCCGATTCGATAGATGCGGGTGCGGATAATGACCCAGAAAGCAATATACAACCCTGGATGTTAGTGTTAAAAAATGAAGATCATTTAAGGAGAGATTTATGAAGCAAGAAAAAGAAAGTTGGATAGTAGAAATTATTTTTTTAGTAATTAGATCTATTGTTTTTTTAGGTGTCTGGATTCTATTTTCTACAATAACTTTTCATTACCCATTTTTAACCGGAAAATATATTAAAATACTCAATACCTCATTTATTTTTCTATATCCCTTTGCAGATTTATTTTTTCTTTTTAATAAAAGAAAAGGAAGGTTTATAAAATTAAGTTCTAGATATTTTCTAAGCTACTACATACTTACGGCCTTTATAATTATTTTAGTTGTTGCAACTTTAAACTATCTTTTTAGTTAGGAGAATTTTCTATGTCTAGGATTTCAATTGAAGGTTGGAATGTACCACTACTTAATAATCATCTTTATCTTGTTTATAAGAATGATGCTGGTCAAGAATATGTAATTAGAGGCGGTCCGACAATAAATAATGGGGTTTTTGATAGATTATTTGTTTTATATAATGATGTAAAACTAGAAGAATCTCCAGACGCAAGGCCAGCCGGAGTTACAGCGGAAGATAGGGGTGCAAAAATCATATACGAAGGTTCTTATGCAGCAGATTTATGGAATATTATGAAGCAGCATGCTTCAAACATACACGCTAATCAGTTTGAATACTCTTCCTTGATTCTAAATAGTAATTCTGCAGTGGCTTCAATACTTAATTCTGTTGGTATAAATATAAATAACAACCTACCAGATGCTCCGGGAATAGATTTTTATCCAGGCATAATAAATTTAATTCCATTTAGTACAAATCTTACAGGATCTAATCAAATTGATACACTTGTTGGTGGAGACGGAGATGATGCGTTAAGTGGAGGTATAGGAAATGATTTTATATATGGAGATCATTTATTTTTTACCAACATTCCATTTTTCACCCACAACGACGTTTTATATGGGGAAGCAGGAAATGACTCTGTTGTCGCTGATATAGGCAATGATTATGTGGTAGGCGGTCTGGACTCAGATACAATTCTTGGTTCTGATGGCATAGACACTATCTACGGCGATAATGATACCGGCTCGTTTACAGTTGGCAGCGCCGATTCGATAGATGCGGGTGCGGATAATGATAGCGTATACGGCGAAGGGGGGAATGATACGATACTTGGCGGAGGCGGGATTGATTACATTGAAGGCGGAGCGGGGGAGGATTCAATAGATGGCGGCGGTGAGAATGATGTCATATTAGTGTATTCGCGCGACCGGTTTGGGAATACCATTGCAGATAGCAGCAATAACAATGTGGATGGCGGTGATGGCGATGATAATATATTCGGCTCGCTGGGGATGGATATACTCATCAAGAAACAACCAAAAAATATTATAGGATTTTAAAATTTAAGAAAATTTAAAGGAGAAAAAAATGCCAAGTTATACAGAGTTACTTAGTGGAATGAAGAAATTAATTTTTGTACTTGTTTTTGCCGTTTGTTTTTTATCTTCATGCAATGATTATCCGAACCAAAGAAAATCTCAGTCTGATTGTAATTTCTCAACCCTATCTGATAACAAGAAAGAAAGTAATAGTAAGTATATATTAATTGTAAGAGTTATTAAATCGGAGTTTAATAACAATGTTTGTCAAAGTGATATTTCTATTACAGAATCAATAAAAGGAAATCCAAGAAATAATAAGTATAAAATTCTATCTGGGATAAAAAAGGATGAATGTAATAATGCAGCAGGAACAAACTACATTATTCATAGTATAGATTCGAAATGGGATTCTAAGGAATCAGATAAAATTATAATAAACTGTAATCTAAGTTCATTAAAAATTAAAAATTAAGGAGATAAATAATGCCAAGTTATACAGAGTTACTTAGTGGTAAAAGCTGGGGATTTTCTAATATTACTTATACATTTAATTCTAGTTTTTATAGTTCAAACACTAATCTTCAGAATGAATTTTTATATGAGAGTAATGTAATAGATGGGAATAGTACTTTAGGTTTGGCAGCATTAACTTTATGGTCATCAGTTGCAAACATAAATTTTTCTTCTACATCAAATCCTATACAAGCAAATATAGGGATACTTGAAGGTGATTTGGAACCTTCAGAGAATGGTCTAAGACTAGGCTCAAATTTAAACTTACCAGAAACTGGAAGTGATATTGATTTATCATGTTCAATAATTAATAAAAATGACATTATATTTCATCCTGGTGAAAAATCCTTCACTTATCTCCATGAAATTGGCCATGCGCTTGGTTTAACTCATCCAAGTAGTATGAATCAAAATATGAGTGTGATGTCTTATAATACAACATCTACATATCCCATCACCCCGATGTTTTATGATATCTGGGCTATGCAGGTAATGTACGGTTCGAAAAGTAATAATAACGGTAATACGGCTTATTTTGCAGATGGAATCTCTGACCTATACACAATTTATGATAGCGGCGGAGATGATACGATTAACGCATCTTTTTATACAGGCGGCGGAGTAACCTTGGATTTACGTGAGGGTTTTGATGAAAACGGGATGGAGCACGCTAATATTGTTGGCCAGGAGAGGTTTTATATAGCGCATGATCTGAGCGGAGATATTTATAATGCGGTTATAGAAAATGCTATAGGTAGCAGCGGCGCAGATAAAATAACCGGGAACGACGGAAGAAATTACATTGAAGGTGGAGCGGGGGAGGATTCAATAGATGGCGGCGGTGAGAATGATGTCATATTAGTGTATTCGCGCGACCGGTTTGGGAATACCATTGCAGATAGCAGCAATAACAATGTGGATGGCGGTGATGGCGATGATAATATATTCGGCTCGCTGGGGATGGATAACCTTGCAGGCGGCGCCGGGAATGATGCCATAAACGGCGGCGATAATGATGATATAATAGACGCGGGAGCGGATAATGACCAGATAACCGCCGGGACAGGGAATGATATAATCACCACCGGTGCGGGTAATGATTCTATATTACCTGGAAATTTTGACCTTGCCGACCATATCGCCGATTTTACCTCCGGCGAGGATAAGGTTCAGTTCTCCAGCATCTCCGCTGTCGGGCTTTATAACAAAAATGATTTTGAAAAATTTGTTGTGCCGAGCGCTTCCGGCGTAACCGTGCATATAACCAACGGCTCCACCGTAAGTTTTGGGATGATCATGGATGGCATCGGCCCCGGCGCCATCTCACGCGCGGATTTTGTGGCCTTTGATTTTTCTCAGCAGCTGGTGAGCATATTCACATCCGGCGTGGGTGCGGGCATAGGCAATGATAGCCTCGCGGGTGGCACAGGCGTTGATACCATACATGCAGACCAGGGCGATGATACCGTTCTTGGGGGTAGCGGTAATGATATACTTTACGGTTCCTTCGGCAATGATTCGGTTTTCGGCGAAGCAGATAATGATTCAGTCTATGGCAATGCCGGGAATGATACGCTGGATGGCGGCCTGGGTGATGATTATATGGAAGGTGGGCTGGAAAATGATATCGTCTCCAGGTTTGCAGGCAGTGATTTTACCCGCGGCGGTCAAGGTAATGATTCACTTGATGGTGGTGATGATAATGATACGGTTTACGGCGGCGCCGGAACCGACCTTCTGGGTGGTGGCGCAGGAAATGACAGCCTCACCGGAGGACTCGATAATGATACTATAAACGCTGGCGATGGCAACGATACTGCAACAGGTGGCGATGGCGATGATGTTATAAACATGGGCACCGGCGATGATTTTGCAGAAGGCAAAGCCGGAAATGATATATTAAACGGCGGTGACGGGAATGATACGCTGGAAGGTAACGGCGGCACTGATTTCTTTGATGGCGGCGGTGGAAATGACAGCCTCACAGGCGGCGCAAGCATCGATACAATCATAGGTGGAACCGGCGCTGATACACTAACCGGTAATGGAGGCAACGATATATTCAAATTCGTATCAATACTCGAATCAACACTCACTGAAACTGACCTCATCAGTGATTTTGCCAAAAACAAAGATAAAATTGATCTCTCAGGCCTCGGCTTCACCGGAATTATTTCTGGCACAGCTTTCGGCACCACCCTAGGCTACTCACAATCCGGCGGAATAACCACCATCACTGATGGTGGTAATTTCATGATAACCATAACCGGAACCATAAACCTCACAAACACAGACTTCGTGTTTTAGCATAATCCCTGTGTCGCTGGTTCGATTCCGGCTCTGGGCACCATTTTCCATGTTTCATTAACTTTCTATTAATAATAATGTGCTATTATTATTCTAATTCAGGGAGTTAAACGTAATGAAGCCTCGTGAAATTGCATTTACCGATAGCGAAAGTAATGAGCTTGGTTTATATTTAGACCAGTTTGTTGCTGCCGGTGCTCCAAACAATTTACCACCAGATTTATACAGAGATGTTCAAGTTCTTGTGGCGCGTAAAATTTGGCAGATAAGACCTGATATATCAGCTGCCATACAGGTTACCGGTAGCGATAAATATGCTCCAGCAGTACTAATAGGAAATGTTCCAGTAGATAAATCTCTGCCACAGAGGCCAGATAATCTTTATAGAGAAAAGAATGTTTCTGATCCTGTCTTCCGTAGCGATTATTTTAATATTGGTGTTGGTTTAATACGCTATGGAGAAGTAATGCCAGCCAGCCACCACCTCTCCGCACACGTTACTGTAACCTCATCTGCTGCTGCGCAAATGATGCATCATCTAAAAACTTCTCATGTAAGACGAAGAGCTTTTCATAGAGATAGGATTCATCATATAAGAGGTAATGACATAAGAGATGATATGTCATTACATACTCTGAAGGGAGATTCTAAAGCAAAGACCTATCTTGCATGTATAACAGACTTACCGGATGGCATAATTGAGTACTTAAGAAAGCCACGTTCTATAGGAGATAGTGAATCAATAATTATAGAAAATGAGGGCTTAAGGTTTAACCCTCATTTTGATAATGATATGTTAATGACTATAAATGGTAGTACACCAATTGAACATTCGGAAGTTGTATTAGAATCCTTTAGGGTTGCAGGAGAGCGGGATGCTATTTCACTCAATTCAGGAGACTATCTTTTGATAGACCAAAGCCGTGTGTTTCATGCCACTTCAGGTCATGATGTAGAAGATCCTTATAATTCCCGCTGGGTTATTCACGCCAGGTGGAAAAAACCGGATGGAAAAGAATATAAAACTGAAGATAAAGAGGATGGGGTTATATATAAACTGCCAAATTTAATTGATGAACCTGAGGTTTTAAAACAAATAAGTGATTTATCAAAAAAAGCCAATATTATAAAATATTAAAAATTTCTATTCTTTTATAAAGCCTGTTCGGCTCATTTGCCCCCATCCCTTATTGGTTCCCATTATATATTGCCACAAGCTTTGAACGCGCCATATGTTGTTTAGCTGCCTGTATCCAAAGTTCTCAAGTATTGCTAAGCTAGCAAGTATTGCTATATCGCGAGAACGCGGAAATCTACGCAGAGAAATCTCTTCTAATATCAG
>CAYVHI010000056.1:0-6017 GCA_964450945.1 uncultured Rickettsiales bacterium | reverse complement strand
GGCACCGGTTCGGTCCTCCAGCTGGTGTTACCCAACTTTCAACCTGGTCATGACTAGATCACTGAGGTTTCGGGTCTAATGCTGCAAACTAAAACGCCACTTTAAGACTCGCTTTCGCTACGCCTACACCTAACGGCTTAAGCTTGCTTGCAACACTAACTCGCTGACCCATTATACAAGAGGTACGCTGTCAGGAGCAGAAAAGTCCGAAGACTCCAATCTCCCTCCAACTGCTTGTAAGCATCCGGTTTCAGGTTCTATTTCACTCCCCTTGTCGGGGTTCTTTTAACCTTTCCTTCACAGTACTTGTGCACTATCGGTCTCTAAAGAGTATTTAGGCTTGGAGGGTGGACCCCCCATCTTCGCGCAGGATTTCACGTGTCCCGCGTTACTCAAGAACATATTCGCTTTTTACCCGTACGGGACTATCACCCACTATGGTCAGACTTTCCAGACTGTTCCAGTTGTTAACGAATACGCTGCTGGCCTGTTCCGATTTCGCTCGTCACTACTTACGGAATCTCGTTTGATTTCTTTTCCTCCAGGTACTAAGATATTTCAGTTCCCTGGGTTGTCTTTTAATACCTATTTTATTCAGTATTAAATACCTCTTAATTAAAAGCCAGAGATAAAAAACCGCATCGGTATATAATACCGCCCGGTTTCAAATCACTGACTTTTGAGGTGGGTTCCCCCATTCGGAGATCTTCGGGTCAAAGGGTGTTAGCGCCTCACCGAAGCTTATCGCAGCTTACTACGTCCTTCATCGTCTTTTAGAGCCAAGGCATCCACCAGATGCCCTTGTCATTTTTAATTATCCAATCAGCTTGAGAAACGTGCCATATGCAGAACTAAACTTGCATATTTTATTCTTATTATATGTTGTCACCGGCTCTACAAAAACCGGCAACGGCACACTTCAATTATTTGTCCAGACATTAACTCCGCTAATAAAAGCATTTATAACAAAAACGCTTTCACGCGGTGTATGTCTTAACTAAATCTAATATTCACGATGTCAAACAGCGGATATACAAGAAAAATCTTATATATCAAGTACTTAGTTATCTGAATTCCAAATAACTACACCCCGGACCTAATCCGGAGGATGTGGGTTATATGACTATTGATTAGTAAAGTCAACAGGTATTTATGAAGAAAATTGATATTTTTGAAAAGTGGCGGAAATGCTGGGATTTTAAAGCAGGAAAGCCGCCCAGTGGGGATGGCGGCTTTTCCTAGAAATCAGTTTTTTTGAGGTTGCTTTGAGCTTCTTTCAAGAGTTTCATTCCCCTGTTGTAATGTTGCCTTCTCTGCGACTCATCAGGGTAGCAATACTCTAACTCCGTAATGGCCTGATTGATCTTCTCATAGGCAGCATCATTACGCACATGGTAATACCAGATGGTAGCGAGCAAAGCGCCCGCAATACCTATAAGCAAAAGCACAGCCAACAACCAAATCCAATTCATCTCTTCACCTCAATTATTAAAGAAATTGGGCCAGGTTGACTAAAAGCGCAGAGTGACTTTCTTTTTCAGCTGATTTATCCCCACACGGCAGTCCATGCCATGCAATCAGCTTACTTCAGTTAGCATTCAAACGCGCTATAGGACATTCATCCAGTGAAGCGTGTATTATAAAGGCTAGCAGCTATTTTGGCAACATTATGAATATTAAGGTTTTATTACATGTGCTGCGCATTATTTTAGCATTGAATGGCCTGCCCCGGAAGCAAAAAATTGCTATTTTTCAATGAATTGTTCCATGTGGAACAATTTAGAAGTGTTATTTTGTCTGTCTGTTTCCGCCGGTTTTCTTACGCCCGAAATCAAACATCTCTCGCTGGAATGAGGTTACAATCTGTTCGGTAAGGTTGGTTCTTTTATCTTTATCTGCCCCACCCACATGTTTACTAACAATTTTTACTATATCATCCCTTAACATCCATGGGGTATATGATCTATCAACAAGTTTTCCTTCAATAAGTTTTTTCATATCATCTTTTAGTTTATCTATATTACCAGCCGCAGCGCCTCTATTAAAAATTTCCACCGCATCTTCCACATGCTTATACAATTTGCGGCTCAACTCATCGCCTAAATTTTTTGTATGCAAAAATCCTTTTTTATCTAATAAAAATTCTTTCGTATAGGCAACCAGGTCAACAGCTATATCGTTTTTCCTGCAATCAGTTTTCAGGGTATTTTCTTCATTCAAGGATTCTTTAATGATCAATTCTACTGATTTATAAATATCATTAACTGAACCTCCCGCTAAGGCATACGGAGATTTAGCAAGCTTATGTGCAAGTGTTAAAGCCAGATCTGGTTGTGTTACTGTTGGTTTCAGGCGAATTCCATTAAATGATTCATCAATAATTTGCATCAATTCAGTCATTAATTTATCAGATGGAACCAGGTCTTTTTCATTTTTTGGAATAATTTTTACTACACCTTTACTCTCATTTTTTTCCTCAAACTCTATATCTTCGCCTTCATTTTTTTCGGCAGCACCAAAAAAGCCTGGCCCTTTTGTCGAAAGGGGAACCATTACATCTTTTAAATGATCGATGATAATCTGTGATGTTTCAACTCGGAAAACCTTCTGATAAAAATTTCTTGTCCATTCCCCCAGCTTATGAAAGCTGAATAATCCTTCTAATAAATATGGCCTCTCCTCTTCATCCAGTGATATCCAAATCCCAGCAACCTCCCTTGTATCAGGTGTTTCCGGGCTAGAGCGCCATATATCATAATCATCCCTTCTTGAATTTAGGCCAAATTCTATATGACTTAGGATAGTCTCTGCTAACGCCACCTTGTCCTGGTCTTCATTGCTGATAAAACCTTCACCCACTTCTATAGGCTGCTCAGGAGAAACATCCCCACAAACAAAAACCCACTCACGCGCTTTAATTTTCTTTTTTAAAAAATGAGAGCCGGCCGGTGTTTCCAGATAAACCTTAATGGTAAATTCTATCCCGGCTATTTTTATTGATATCGGCGGCCTGTTCTGTGAAGTGAGCATTAATACCTAATATTTTACTTTATGTTGTATATGAATTATAAGTGTGAAAGGTAAATACAATGTTAATTTTATGAAAATAATCTCTTGGAATATCAATTCTTTAAGGCTTCGCATAAACAACCTTAGTCAACTGATTAATAAGGAAAATCCTGATATAGTATGCCTACAGGAAACCAAAGTTAGCAATGATAATTTTCCTATGCCATCCCTGAAAAAGCTGCCCTACCCTCATATTTATTTCGATGGTGAAAAATCATATAACGGCGTGGCTATAATCTCCAAGATTCCATTAAAAAATATCAAGACCTTAAAACTGGTAAATAATGATTGCAGGCATATTTCCGGAACACTTCCTGATGGTAGTGAGATCCATAATTTCTATGTTCCTGCCGGCGGTGATATTCCAAACCCAAAAGAAAATCCAAAATTTGACCACAAACTTAAATTTGTAGAAGCCATGGCCTCATGGTTTTCAAAGAATAAAAAATCAAAAGATAAAATTATAATTGTTGGTGATTTAAATATTGCACCTATGGAGAATGATGTTTGGTCGCATAAGCAGCTGTTGGATGTTGTTAGCCATACTCCTGCTGAAACGTCTCGTATGAAAAAATTAAAAGATACACTTGGCTGGGTTGATACAAGCAGAGAGTTCTGCCCAGCAGAAGAAAAACTTTACAGCTGGTGGAGTTACCGCAATAGAGATTGGCGTAAATCCAACCGCGGGCGCCGTCTGGATCACATATGGATTACGCCCACACTAAAGAAATGTTTGACGAATAGCTATATTATGAAGGATGCTAGGGACTGGTCTCTTCCTTCTGATCATGTACCGGTAATAACAGAACTCAAATTATGAAACGTATTATATTAATTCTATTTTTATTTTTTCCTTTTTCAGGAAATGCTTTTGAACTGAATCTTCCTGTAGATTGTAAGATTGGTTTAGTATGTTTTATACAGAATTATGTTGATGTGGATTCTTCAAAAACAGCCGCTGATTATAGATGCAATCAACATACTTATGATGGGCATAAAGGCATAGATTTCCGGGTAATAGATAATGAAAAAATGGAAAGAGGCATAAGGGTTTTTGCCGCCGCACCAGGTATAATAAAAGCCGTACGTGATGGTATGGAAGATGTGAATTATAGAACAATAAGCCCAAAGGAAATTGAAAACAGAGAGTGTGGTAACGGAGTCCTAATTGATCATGGAGAAGGCTGGGAAACTCAATATTGTCACCTGAGAAAAGGCAGCATAGTGGTTAAAAAAGGACTTAATGTTGAGGCTGGCGACAAAATAGGAATAATGGGTCTTTCCGGGCAAACAGAATTCCCTCACCTGCATTTTGAAGTAAGGAAAAGGGAAAAAATAATTGATCCTTTTACCAATCAGGAGGTTGGAAAATTTCCCTGCAGCCCGATTCAGAAAATCCGTAATTTATGGTCACTTGAAACAGACCAGATTCTTACATATAGACCAACAAACATAATAAGCAGTGGCTTTTCCACCGAGAAACCAACTCTTGAAAACATAAAAAATGGAAAATATAAGCAGATAATAATATCTGATAATACTCCGTTGATAGTTTTCTGGGTTAACATGATTGGTATTGAGGTTGGGCAGACAATTATGATGGAAATGTTTTCACCGGTTGGTGAGGTTATAGTAACCCATGAAAAAACTTTTGATAAGCCAAAAGCAGAGCAATTTTATTATGTAGGGAAGAAAAGCCCGACAAAATCATGGGAAGCTGGCGAATATACAGCAAAAATCAGAATTGTAAGGAAAAATCAGAATACCAGCGATGATATTATTGCCGAAAAAATAGAAAAATTTACCATCAAACCTTCAGAGCCGATTAAGCAGTAACAGGTTCTTCTGAAAAATTCTGCGTTATAAATGCAGGAAGCTCTTCTTTTGGAGCTACTTCATTTTGAACAACTTGTGTGGTTTGTTCGGCAGGTACAGTATTTTCCTGTGAATCAAATTTTTGTGGAGCCGGTTCTGCAGAATTGATTATACGCAGGTAGTGGTCAGCATGTTGATAGTAGTTTTCTGCCATAATGCGATCACCAGATGATAATGCATCTTTTGCCATACCAAGATATTTTTCTCTTGCCGCATATGCTTTTTGTACTGATCTCTGGTCATGTCCTGAATCACGACCGAAGCCATTATCATTCCTTCTAGGTTTTCTATAATTATTTTTGTGTCTCTTAAATCTGTATTTTCCGTTTTCCATATTGCTCCTAATGGTTTGTTAATTTTATACAGCGGTCTATCCCCGCTAAATCTTTATAAATTTCTTTTACAAACAGCCCTTGCTTTTCAGCTATTGAAGCTACAGCCTCTTTTTGTCCAATACCCAGCTCTAGTAAAACAACACCTTCAGGTTTTAATAAATCACCAACCTGCGATATTATTTTCCTGTAACACATTAAGCCGTCTTCTCCGCCATCAAGCGCAAGACGTGGTTCATAATTGAGTTCAGGTTCGAGTGTTTCAATCGTATTACTTGGAATATAAGGAGGGTTACTTACTATAAGATCAAATTTCTTATCTAGTTTTTCGCCCCAGTTTGTTTTTATGAATTCTGCCCTGTCTTCCAGAGCTAAATTCTTACAATTTTGTTTTGCAACCATAATGGCTGATTCGGAGATGTCAACACCTATTCCTTTTGCCATATTAAATTCTTTTAATAGTGTCAGAAGTATGCAACCTGTGCCTGTACCAAGATCAAGTATTTCAAGCTTTTTTTTCCTGTCTTCATGGGTTTTTATTGCTGCCTCTATTATAGTTTCGGTATCTGGTCTTGGGTCAAGGGTATCCTTTGTAACAACGAAATCCAGGCTCCAGAATTCCCGCCTGCCGATTATATGCGAAATCGGCTCCCGTTTTTTCCTTCTTTCAGCAAGTTCATAAAATTTTTCGGAGACACGACCACCACACTTTTCCAGTAATATCCTGGCGTCCAGTTCCGC
>CAYVHI010000055.1:0-6068 GCA_964450945.1 uncultured Rickettsiales bacterium | reverse complement strand
AATTAGAAAAAAATATTCCCGTTTCCTCAGGAATGGGAGGGGGATCTTCAGATGCAGCAACTGCACTAAATCTACTAATAAAATTATGGAAGATAAAAATAAATAAAAATAAAACAAATAAGCTATGCATGGAAATAGGTTCTGATGTAAATATATGCTTCTGGGAAAAGGCAGCCTATTTTGAAAATAAAGGTGAAGTAATAAAGAAAGTAAAAAATTTCCCCAGCGTTCCTATTCTCCTCGTCAACCCTTTAATAGAAGTAAATACAAAGAATATATTTTCTTCATCAAAAATAATTTTCTCAAAGCCTGTTAAGCGGAAGCCTAAAAGTTTTTCTAATAAAAAAGAATTACTTCAATTTTTGAAAAACACCCGCAATGACTTAGAAAAGGTTACAATATCCAAAGTCCCAGAAGTCGGTAAAATCTTAAATTTATTAAAAGGTATAGAGGGTTGCGAACTCGCAAGGATGTCAGGCAGCGGAGCAACATGCTTTGCTATATTTAAAGATGTAAAGCAATTAAAAAAGGCAGAGAAAGTTACTTCCTCTGCCTTTCCTGATTACTGGATAAAAAGAACTAAACTAAAAGCTATTTCCCCCTAGCTTTCTTTATCAAATCCTTAAATGCATTAACATCAACAGCGCCTGGTACCAACTCACTACCTATCAGGAAGCCAGGAGTGCCAGAAATGCCTAAAGATGCGGCAAGTTGCTGATTTTTACCTAATGCCTCGTTTATCTCAGGTTTATTCATCTTCTCTTTTAATTCTTTTGGATCAATTCCAATAGCTTTTGCCTGATCCATTAAAACTTGCTCTGTTTTTTGCCCCTGAAACTTCATAAGAGCTGAGTGATATTGAAAATATTTGCTCTTATCTATTGCATTAACAGCAAGCGCCGCTCTTGCAGCCATTTGAGAGTTAGGTCCAAGAACAGGAAGTTCCCTTAATTGTAGTTTTACATTCTTATCAGCTTCAAGTAACTGGGTAAGATCATTAAAAACCTTCTTGCAATAACCACACTGATAATCAAAAAACTCAACTACTACAACATCACCATCAGGATTTCCTGCAAAAGGAACTGCATTATCTTTATATATTTCATCCTTTTTATCTGTTAGAAGTTTTTTACCTTCTTCTATCTTTTTTTCACGCATTTTATTCTGGCCAGCTTGCAAAGCGGCAATAACTTTTTCAGGGTTGTTTTCTATAAAACGCTGAACTGCTTCCTCTGTGTTTGCGGAAGAAGATGACCACGGCTTCTGATAAAATAAGAAAAGTCCAATAAATGCAATTAATATAAGTAAAAGAAAATTTGACGAGCCAGACCTTCTTGACATAAATTTATTCCTCTAGGATTGGGTTATAGTTATTAGCATATATAATTTTCATAAAAAAATAAATTTATTTTTAATCTTTATTTTTATCCGAATTTTCAACGTCCCTCAATATATCGTTAATTCTAATTAACACAGTCGGGTTATTTTTTAATTCTTTTCTGGCTAATTCAGCAAATTTCTTTGCATCTTCTCTTTTTCCTACAATTATAGCTTCTTCTGCCAATGCATAATGAGACATCGATAAATCACCATTCTTGCCATGGGCGATAGCAAGTTGTCTCCATACCATTGAATTCTTTGGCTCAATAACTCTCGCTTTTGTAAGATTATCGATTGCTTTATTAACCAGGTTCTTATTATCCATGGCCAGAAGGCTGCTTGCCAGACCAAGTTTTATAAGGGCAGAGGAAGGGAGAAGTTTATTTGCCATTTCATATTCATTTATAGATTCTTCAACCTTTCCATTTTCAAATAATATCTGTCCTTTTAGTTCCCTAATATAGGGGTCTTTTGGAAAATCTTTAATAAGACTATCCATTTCAGCTATGGATTTTTTAATATTTGGTATTTTGTAATAGGCTATAGCTCTTGCATATCTTGCATCCACACTTTTATCGCTTTCCTTAAACTCCCGCAGGATTTCTTCAGATGGTTCCAGAAATGCCTTTAATTTTACTACTGCCCTTGAAAAAAATTTGGCATCCTGATCACTCAGAAATTTCTTTGATTTTTCTTGTTCACCTATGCGTGAATTTACTGATGATATACGCTCTCTTGTTAGAGGGTGGGTTAAAACATAAGGGTTGACTTTATCATAAACCAGTGTTTCCTGGCCAAATAACAATTCAAGAACTTCTTTCAATCCCTCTGCTGAATATCCTGAAGCATGAAGAAATTTTATAGCGGCCTGGTCTGCTGCCTCTTCCTGGCCACGCGAATATTTTAATGCATTCCTTTGTGCAACTTGAGCACCACCACTAATTATAGCCTGCCCAACCCCGGGTGATCCTGATACAACAGCTGTTGCGGCCCCCAGAACATAACTAAATACGGTTCCAAGCATTGCCTTCTCATATTCCTTGCCTTTCCTTATTAAATGCCCCCCAACAATATGACCAGTTTCATGCGCTATAACCGCCCTTAGCATTGATGGCTCATAGCTTTTTGTAATTAACCCGGAATTAATAAAAATATTCATTCCGTCAGAAACAAATGCGTTTATCTGTGGATCATTGATTATAAATATTTTTACATTCTTTGATTCCAGGCCTGCTGAAACAAAAATAGGATTAGTTATATTTCTAATAGCCGTCTCTATTTCAGCATCGCGGATAATTTGTATCCCTCCACTATCTGCCCTTGAAGGGAATGAAAGAATAAATATTACTAGTAAATATATTAAGAATTTTAATTTCATGGAATTAAATCAAGCCCAATATCAGCATTTGGGGCAGAATGTGTTATGGATCCTATAGAGATAAAATCAACACCCGTTTTTGCTATTTTCTTTACATTTATGATGTTAACATTTCCTGAGGCTTCAAGCGGAACTTTTTTGTTTACAAGCTTTACCGCCTTTTTTAACTGATCTACTGTCATATTATCTAATAATATAACATCAGCCCCATAATAAATGGCTTCTTTTACTTGCTTTAAGTTATCACACTCAATTTCAATTTTCTTTTTTGGATTCTTCTTTTTTGCCAATTCAATCGCCTTTCTAATACTTCCACAGATTGCGATGTGATTATCTTTTATAAGTATTCCATCGTAAAGACCCATGCGGTGGTTGCGCCCGCCTCCACATTTCACTGCATATTTTTCAATTAATCTAAGGCCTGGCAGCGTCTTCCTTGTATCAAGGATTATTGCACCAGTCCCTTTAACTTCATTTACAAACTTATTTGTATATGTTGCAATACCAGACATGTGCTGGATAAAATTCAGGGCCACCCTTTCTCCTGCAAGAATAGAGCTTGCGTTGCCTTTTATTTTTATAATGGTTTTTCCACTTCCAGCCTTATATCCATCACTGCACAGAACTTTTATATTTATTGTTTTATCAATTTGTCTGAATACTTCTTTTACTACATCAACCCCACTAATAATAATAGGTTGTCTAGTAACAAAAGAAAAAGAAGCTTTCGTCCCCTTTCCTATTACAGCCTGCGAGGTAATATCGCCTTTTCCTATATCTTCAGAAAGCGCCTTTGAAACAAGGTCTTTTATTTTATTGTATTCTAATTGCATATTTTTATTTTTTTATAAACAAAACCATATAAAATACCACATATAATTATGAAATGGACTGATATACATAGAATTGCTGAAGCCTTGGAAGATAAATATCCGGAGGTTGATAATATTAATTTAAGATTTACTGACCTGCATAAGTGGATAACAACTCTGCCGGATTTTAAGGACGACCCAAATAAATCTAATGAAAAAATCCTTGAAGCCATACAGGCAGCGTGGATTGATGAAAGAGAATAATAAATTATAGACTTTTATCTTTGATAGTGTTACCTAAGGTTATGAATATAAAACAGCTTTTCATAATATTTATAATATCTTTTTCCTTACAAGGATGTACCGGCTGGAACCTTGAAAGCCTTAAATCCGCTGAGTTGTCTGGCTCAGATTATCAGAAGGCCCTTGCAAAGGAATATCTTGATTTTGCGCAATCAGAAGCTGATTCATATGATTGGGTTGACTCTTCATATTTTGCCGAAAAAGGTTTGATGGTAACATATGGCAACGAAGTAAAACCTGAAGATCCTGCTTTATGGAAAATATCTGAAAATAATATATCAGCCTTAATTGATGGCAGGGAAAAGCTGTTACAAATACTAAATGATGAAAACAAGAAAGATAACCCTGAGATAACTGCTAGAATCTTACTGCTATATGATTGTTGGGTAGAAGAACAGGAAGAAAACTGGCAAACAGAGCATATTAATGCCTGTAGGGATGAGTTCTTTGAAAAAGTAAATCAACTTAAGAACAAGAGTAAAGAAGAAGCCAAGCCTAAAGTAACTCCGCTTATTGCTCCACCACCAGCTCCAGAAACAGAAAAAAAACCAGAATCCATAAAACCTGTAGAGGCACCAAAGCCAAAAAAATCTGTTACACATCAGGTTTACTTCGGTTTTGACAGTGCAAAATTAAATAAGGAAGCAAAAAATACTATTCAGAAAATTGCAGCAGATAAGAATAAAGATGAAATGATAACCATTAACATAATTGCCAGTGGCCATACAGATAGAGTAGGTAAATCTCCATATAATCTAAAACTGTCCAAACGCCGTGCTGAATCAGTAAAGAAAGAATTAGCAAGGCTTGGTTTTTCAGAAAAGAATATCTCTATCTATGCACTGGGAGAGACTGACCCTGCCATACCTACCAAAGATGGTGTAAAGGAACCTAAAAACCGTCGCGTTGAAATAATTGTGAAAGAATAATCTATGAAAAAGCCTTCAAAACAAGAGGCTGAAAAAGCTGTCCGTACTCTAATACTCTGGGCTGGTGATAATCCTGATAGAGAAGGCCTGAAAGCAACTCCTGAAAGAGTAGTAAAGAGTTATGAGGAGTTTTTTGCGGGCTATAAGCACAACCCTGAAAACATCCTTAAAAGGACATTTGAGGAAATTGAAGGCTATGATGATATGATCGTATTAAAGAGAATTAAATTCAATTCCCACTGCGAACACCATATGGTTCCTATAATTGGTCATGCGCATATCGGCTACATCCCTAAAAACCGCGTGGTTGGGATAAGTAAACTAGCAAGGGTGGTGGATATATATGCAAAACGTCTTCAGATTCAGGAGAAAATGACCGCCCAGATAGCAACTGTCATACAGGATATATTAAACCCTAGGGGCGTTGGAGTTGTTGTAGAATCGAGCCACCAGTGCATGACAACAAGGGGGGTACACAAGGATGATGTCACCATGATAACCAGCCACATGACAGGGTTATTCCGTTCTGATTTCAGAACAAGACAGGAATTTCTAAAGCTTATCAGAGAAGATTAAAGTTTACGCCAGAATATCAATCACAGTTTGAGTAGTCTGTACCTTGGCTTCCTTTTCTTCTTTTGTATCAGGTTCTTCAGCTTTTTTAGCAGCTATACCATTAACCAGGCTCTTTTGGCTTTCAAGAAGGCTTGGTTTGTTGCTTTCAGGCAGCTGTATTGGCTGTGATACTGGTGTATCAACCTGGTTAAATGCTGTAAAGTTCAAAAGGGTCAGTTTATTAATCATGACACCCTCCCTCGTTGGTTGTTTCTCTACCTGAGGACAGTCTTTTGGGCATCCATTCCCACTCAGTTAATTATACAATATAAAGCAAAAAAAGTTAAGGTAAAAATGATTTTTAAGATGCTGATAAATAAGAATAATTACTCATTTTTTTTGATAAAAACCTTAAATTTTGCAAAAATCACTTCTTTTCCATACTTTCCCAGCGCCATTTCTGCCCTTCTGCCAGCTTGTTATTAAGCTCCATCTGTCTTTCCATCCATTTCTGAAAGCACGTGCTTTCTATATCCCCAAACTTGACACAATCAGGTATAGGGTTCGGATCAGGGCAATAGGTATATTTTACTTCTTTGGATTTTACGCATCCTGCAAGAAACAAGCCTGTAATTATTAAAATTGTGGCCTTTTTCATTATATACACCTGAAAATGGAGCGGGCGAAGGGAATCGAACCCTCGACATCAAC
>CAYVHI010000054.1:0-6166 GCA_964450945.1 uncultured Rickettsiales bacterium | reverse complement strand
TTGGTGTGGATGTTATAAAAACACTGAAAGCTGAAAAAGAAATGAAAAATATACCTATTATTGCTGTAACTGCATTTGCCATGATAGATAATGAAGTACAGGTGCTTGCTGCCGGTTGTGATGCATATGTTGCCAAACCAATTTCTATTGAACCTTTTCTTGAAACTATACATAGATTTTTAAGCAGATAATGAGTGCAAGAGTTTTAGTTGTTGATGATCTTCCCCAGAACGTTAAGCTTTTAGAAGCAAAACTTACTAATGAATATTATGATGTTGCTTCAGCTTATAGCGGCCTTCAGGCGCTGAATAAGGTTAAGGGATTTGCCCCAGATATTATTCTGCTAGATGTGATGATGCCTGAGCTTGATGGCTTTGAAACATGCAAACGCCTTAAGAAGGATCCTGAAACAGCACATATTCCTGTGGTAATGATTACTGCCCTTAGTGAAATCAGCGATAGGGTGAAGGGGCTGGAATCGGGGGCTGATGATTTTATCACCAAGCCAGTAAATGATATGCATATGCTGGCGCGGGTTAAATCCCTTGTCCGCCTGAAGCAGATAACTGATGAACTCCGCCTGCGCGATCAAACTAGCAACCAGCTTGGCATTAACGAACAAAACACTGTTTTTGATAAGGATTATACTGGTGAAATTCTGGTTATTGATGATGATGTGGTGGAAACAAAAAGAATTCAGGAAAAACTTTCTTCTCTTGGACATAAAGTGGATTATTGTGATGATGCCACAAAAGCAATGGAAACAGTAGTAGGTAAGGCCTATGATTTGATAATAGTAAGTACCCAGCTTACAAGTATTGATGGCCTGCGCTTATGCGCTCAGATACGTAATAATGAGAAAACCCGCCAAGTTCCTATATTAATACTTATAGAAAGTGATGATAAACAGTTGCTGGCAAAAGGTTTTGAACTTGGCATCAACGATTATCTGAATACTCCGCTAGACCAGAACGAGCTGGTGGCTAGGGTAAAAACGCAGATACGCCGTAAAAAATATCAGGATGAATTAAGGGCAAACTATCAAAAGACCATATCAATGGCCGTTGTTGATGGTTTGACAAAACTTTATAACAGGCGTTACCTGGATGCTCACTTAAAAAACATTGTGGCCCAATCTCTTGAGAAGGGTAAAGACCTTTCATTGCTTACCCTTGATATTGATCATTTCAAGAAAATAAATGACTCGCCGGGGTTTGGCCACCATATAGGTGATGAAGTGCTGCAGCAGATTGCCCAGAGAATACTAAACTCAATTCGCTCAACAGACCTTGCCACCCGCCCGGGAGGTGAAGAGTTCGTTGTAGTTATGCCAGGCACTGATGCAAAGGCAGCAAAAGAAATATCAGAAAGGCTCCGCTTTGCGGTCGCATCTGTTCCTTTCAAGATTTCTGCAGAGCCGGGTGAATTAAAATGTACGGCAAGTATAGGGCTTACATCACTTAAAGTCGGGGATACTACTGAAGAGATACTAAAAAGGTCTGATCAGGCTTTATATAAAGCAAAGAACGGTGGCAGAGACCGGGTAGAAGTTCTTTAGCCGGTTAATAATTTCCAACTTTCATTATCTTTGATAAATGAAGAAGCCTGAGGGTTCTTTATTATCAATAACCATGAAGAATTTATTTTAAGAAAATGGTTTATGTTTGGGTCGCTGTTTACATAGGAAGTGATTTTTAGTTTCTCCAGCAATGGTTTTAATTCCTCGCATATATCCCTGTCAGAACTTATATGAAACATTATAACGCCATCTTTGTCTAAAATACGGCTGTATAGCAACAGCGCCTCTTCATTAAATATATTTGTGGGAATATCTCTTCCATTGTATGCATCAATTATCAGCAAACCATATTGGTCTGAAGGAACATTCTGCATTGTCAGTATGGCATCTCCCATGATTATGTTAATTCTTCCTTTGCTGTTGCTTAAATAAGTAAAATATTCCGGGTTTAAAGCAACATTCTTAATTAAAGGGTTGATTTCATAATAATCAAAAATCTGTTTTGGCTTTGCATAGCATGAGGCAACACCAGGGCCAAGGCCAATTGCGGCAATAGGTCTGTTGCCAATATATTTTTCGAATATAGAAAAGAACTGTCCTACTGGCCCTGTCTGATGGTAATAGCCGCTTGGATAATCCCTAAGGTCTTTATCAAGACACTGCATGCCGTGAATAACATGGCCATTCAGAAGTGTGTTTATATTATTTTTCTCATCATGTTCTATTTTAAAGAATCCATAATTGTTAGCACCTATATAGATTATGTGCTTGCTTACCCTGTAGATAACAAAAATGCTTACTGCAAAAAGAAAATTGGAAATATTTATAGCAAAAATATCCGAAAATTTATCTGTGAAGAATATTAACTGTGTGGCTATTATGGCAATTCCGGCAGTTAGGAAGTAAGGTTTGTTTCTGATAAGTGAATAGTAACGTATTAATACCAGAAGGCTGTAGATCATCTTTTATTAATTAGGTTTTGAAAGCATATCTGGGCTATCTAAAGAAAATGCTGGAATTTTCACTTTCAGTGTGTTGCCGTTTTCGGCGATCATCTCATAATCGCCAGTCATTATACCTGATGGTGTTGGAAGAAATGTGCCGCTGGTATATTCAAAACTTTCTCCTGGCCTTAACACAGGCTGCTCCCCAACCACACCTGCACCCTTAACTTCCTTTATATTACCCCTGCCATCAGTGATCCGCCAATAGCGGTTTACCAGCTTTACCGTCTGTTTTCCAAGGTTTTCCAGATATACATTATAAGCCCAGGTAAAATGACTTTCCTCTGGAGAGGATTGTTCTTCAACGTAAATGGGCTTTACAGATACTTTTATGCTATCGGTAATTTCGGTATAGTAATCTTTTTTGTTGTTCTGCATAGCAGCATATATAGAGACTTACAGAGAAAGAATCAATAAAATGCTTAAGATCTATCTATTGATTTAGTTGGTAAGTATATATGACCTGATTTCCTGGCTCTATATATTCAAGTTTTGTGCCCTTGACTATATTTGACATAGCAATCCCACGGCCATTTGGATCAGCAATCCTTACCGGTTCAAAGTTTATATAAGGCTTCCAGTTAAAGCCTTTTCCTTCATCTTTTATGGTAACTTTAATCTGTAAGTCCCCACGCTCAAAATTTACTTTTACCTTCCTGCGTTTGAACTCAGGGAGTTCTAGCCTTCTTTTAATTTCCTCCTCCCACTTTCCGCTATTATGCAGCTCGGTTTTTTTAGCATAGCCGATTTCAAGGTTGCCATGCTCAACCGCGTTTATGAGTAGCGCAGACAAGCCTATGACAGCACGTGACGGCGCTGGAAAACAGTTAGCAAGAAATACAGCCAACCCTTTTGCTTCTTCTAATGTACGAAGTTCAAAAGAGGCATTTTTCATTAATTCAAGAATCTCTTTATTCTGGCTTGCTTTTTTGAGGAGCTCTCCCTTCTGTTTATAGTCGCGGGCAGCAGCGTTAACTATGGAAATAAGCATTTCAGCAGCGAAAGGTTTAGTGAGATAGTAATATGCCCCCGCCTGAATTCCTTCGGTTACTTCCTGTACGCCTACGGAGGCAGTCTGAAGTATTACAGGAATTTCTTTAAGTGTGGGGTGTTTCTTCATTTTTTTGAGCAGATCAATGCCGTTCATCTTAGGCATCATCTTATCTAAAAGGACTATATCAACACTCTCAGGGTTCTGTTCCAGATAATTCCAGGCTTTTTCTCCATCTTCTATGCCAATGGATTCAAATCCTGCTTTCTTAAGGTGCCTTTCAAGAATTTCAAGGTTAAACTCTTCATCATCTACAGCAAGTACTTTAAGTTTCTCAGCAACCATAACAACACTCCTTTTATATTTTTTCAGGTAATTCCTTAGGTATTAAAAATGTGAATTTAGCTCCGCCATCAGGGTTATTTTCCGCCCAGATCTTTCCTTTATGGCCTTTAATTATTTCTGTACATATAGCAAGCCCGAGGCCGGTGCCGCCTGCTCCAGTCTTGGTTTTGCTGCTCTGAATAAATTTATCAAAAATCTTATCGAGTTCATTTTCAGGTATGCCAATACCTTCGTCAGAGACTAACATGCCAACACCGGCAACTTCCTGATTTGCAATATCATCATTGAAATTATTTTCCACGAACATGACTGTTATTTTTTTGTTTTCAGGAGAATATTTTATAGCGTTTGAAATAAGATTATACATAACCTGTGTAATACGTGCCGAATCAAAAACAACAATAGTTGAAAACACTGGCTTTATTATCTCTAATTTTAAGGATTTGTCATCAATTAATGGCTGTAACTCCTGAATAACTGCATTTAATGTTTTTATCAGATCTCCACGTTTAAAATTGAAATCCATTTTCCCTGACTCAAGTTTTGAAAGATCAAGAAGGTTATTTACCAGTGAAAGAAGCCTTGTACCGCTATCATGGATACGTTTGAAATAGTGCATCAATTCATCCTCATTGGATTTGCTTACAATTGCTTCCGTGCCAAAATTTGCGAAGCTGAGTATTGCATGCATTGGAGTTCTAAGCTCGTGAGACATGTTAGCAAGGAACAAGCTTTTTGCCTGGTTAGCATCTTCAGCGTGCTGCTTGGCGACTTCTAGGTCATGCGTTCTTTCCATTACCCTTCTTTCAAGATCAGACTTTGAGTGCATTAGGGCCTTATCTCGCTCCTGTACCTGGGAAACCATTCGGTTGAACGCATCAACCAACAGTCCTAGCTCGTCGCTGGAAGATTTTATGGCACGGAAAGAATAGTTACCGCTGGAAGATATTGCTTTAGCAGTATCCACAAGGTGGAATATTGGAGATGAAATTATATTTTGCAGTTTTGAAGATACAAGGTAAGCAATTACAACTACTATAAACAGCAATAGGACGACATATGCGGCGTATTTAAACAGGTTATTGCGGATATCGTTCAAATCAGATTCTATGTATATAGAACCCAAGACTTCATCATTGAATACTAGCTCCTGATATATTTTAAGCCGATCGCCCTTAAAAACATGGCCATATTCAGGTGGAATGACAGGACAGGAGCTTTTGTTATTTGGGGCAGAGTAAAATGAAAATACAGACTTATCAGGAAGATACATACATGAAAGAACAATAGAGCCTTTTGCTGCAAAGGCAGCCAGATTCTCACCTGCTAATTTTTTATCATCATAAATAATTGCTGCGGCGCTGCGGTTACCTATGATTTTGCCTATGATTGTTAATTCCCTTACGGCATTTTCACGAGCCTGAATAATATAATAGAAAATAAAAACCAGGCTCACCAATAGCAAAGCCATAACCGTGGTAGCCATGATCATAAGCATTAATTTTTGCCTGATAGGGAAATTAAAAATGACTTCAGAAATCGACTTCATGGCATCCTTTCCATATATGCATTTTCAGGCACTGTTCTAGAATGCCGCATTCTTATGACTCCCTGTCATACATAAACATAAGGTTATTTGAGTTACTTAGGATACCAGAAATTCGTAAAATATTTAAGATAAATAATCGATTTTTAGCTATTTTTTAGCTGCCTGATATCTTAAGGCCGATGATTCCCATAATAATTAATGCAATTGAAACGCTTTTTAATAGGCTTAACTGTTCACCAAAATAGAATACACCTATTATTGCAATAAGTGCCGTTCCTGTTCCTGCCCAGATTGTGTAGGCTACGCTTACATCTATCTTTTTTATAGCAAGGGTGGATAAGGTAAAGGCTATTGCATAGAAAACAAAGATCAGGATTGAGGGCAGGAGTTTTGAGAACCCTTGAGAAAGCTTCATTGATATTACCCCGGCAACCTCAAATATTATTGCAGCAGAAAGATATAGCCAGCTCATGATAAATGCCTAGGAATGTGTTAATAATAAGTATACATTTTGCCTATGTTAAAAAATAAAACAAGTACAACTGCATATATAGTTGCCGCAAGTGTAGTAAAACTTTCCAGGCAGGAGAGTTTCAAAAAATACTGCGCTGCAGAAATGATATATCTAAGTAAGGCTTTTATAAAGCATGGCAAGGATAGTTTCTTGAAGAATCTGATATGTTATCTGCCAGCAGGAATCATTGCATTCATAATGGATAAGTTTTTCGTTACAGGCATGATGCAGCACCTGCTTTGCC
>CAYVHI010000053.1:0-6491 GCA_964450945.1 uncultured Rickettsiales bacterium | reverse complement strand
CCTAATTGCATCAATATGTTAATAGCATTTTCCATTTTTTACCTTTATGAACGCATAAAAATGCAGTTCGCACATAATAAGAAGCAAACATCATGCCAACTTAGCTAACGCATTGAATTATATAATTTTATTAGAAAGGGTGGATATTTTTAATGTAGGTAATTTCGTACAACAGGAATAAAATTCCTAGTGCCAACAGATAAAATATTACCTTGGAAACATTATTAATTTTATGTTTTTTAGTTATGCTTTTTGCGGTTCTTTATTAAAAGACCAGCTTCATCCGCCGTAATATTAACGGTATCACCATCACTCACACTTCCATCAAGCAGCATATTTGCCAGTTTATTCTGCAGCTCTTTCTGGATAACCCGTTTTAATGGCCGCGCACCATATACTTGATCATATCCCGTATCAGCCAGCCATTCTTCCGCTTTTTTATCAAGCCTGATTGATATGCTCCTTTCTTTCAGGCGCTTCCCTAGGTTATTTACCTGGATGGAAACAATATCCTTCATTATACTTTTTGCCAGCCTGTTGAATATTATTATTTCATCTATCCTGTTAATGAATTCAGGACGGAAAGATTTTCGTAATATATTAATCACCTGATCTTTGATACTGGCCTTTAATTCCCCCTCCGGCTGTGATGCCAGAATATCTCCACCTATATTTGAGGTCATTATTATTATTGTATTGGTAAAATTTACTGTTCTTCCATGTCCGTCTGTCAACCTTCCATCATCAAGGATTTGCAGCAGTATATTAAAAACATCAGGATGGGCTTTTTCAATCTCATCAAACAAAACTATTTGATAAGGCCTTCTCCTTACAGGCTCTGTAAGAGAGCCCCCCTCATCATATCCAACATATCCTGGTGGGGCGCCAATAAGCCTTGCAACAGAATGTTTTTCCATGAATTCCGACATATCAATTCTTAGCATGGCTGCTTCATCATCAAACAGGAATTGGGCAAGTGCCTTGCTGAGTTCTGTTTTTCCAACGCCTGTAGGGCCAAGGAATAAAAAAGATCCAAGTGGCCTGTTTGTTTCCTGTAATCCAGCTCTTGCCCTTCTTATTGTATTGCTTACCGCACTTACAGCTTCATCCTGACCTATGACTCTTTTTTGTAGTTCCTTTTCCATATGCAGAAGTTTTTCTTTTTCGCCTTGGAGCATTTTTTCTATAGGTATTCCTGTCCATCTGGAAACTATGGCTGCTATATCTTTTTCTGTAACTGACTCATTAATTCCACCCTGATCCTCCAATTCTTTTAGCCGTTTCTGCAATTCAGGTATTATTCCGTATGTCAACTCTCCTGCCCGCGCCAAGTTACCCTCACGCTGGGCAGCAACAAGATCGTTCTTTGCTTTATCTATGCTTTCCTTTATCTTCTGTGTGTTATCTATTTTAGATTTCTGCAGCTGCCATTCCATATTGTAATGTTTTGTCTTTTCTTCAAGCTGCTTAATTTCATCATTTAATTTTTCCAGCCTCTCCTGCGAACTTTTGTCTGTTTCTTTTTTTAATGCTTCTCTCTCTATTTTTAACTGCATTGATTTTCTATCAAGTTCATCAAGGTATTCTGGCTTACTATCAAGCTGCATGCGAAGCCTGCTGGCGGCCTCATCCACCAGGTCAATAGCCTTATCAGGCAAAAACCTGTCAGAAATATAGCGATTGGAAAGAGTTGCAGCTGCGACTAAAGCAGGATCTGAGATTTTTATACCATGGTGCAATTCATATTTTTCCTTTAATCCCCTTAATATGGAGATTGCATCTTCAACAGTTGGCTCTGAAACAAATACCGTTTGGAACCTGCGTGCAAGTGCAGCGTCTTTTTCAATATGTTTCCTATATTCATCTAAGGTGGTGGCCCCTATACAGTGAAGCTCCCCTCTGGCAAGGGCTGGTTTTAATAAGTTTGATGCATCCATTGATCCACCTTCAGCTGCACCTGCTCCAACTAGTGTATGCAGCTCATCAATGAATAATATTATTTCACCATTTGAAGAGATAATCTCAGTTAATACCGCTTTTATTCTTTCCTCAAACTCTCCACGGAATTTTGTACCTGCAACCAAAGCGCCAAGATCAAGCGCCATTACTTTTTTGCGCTTTAGGGTTTCAGGAATATCTCCAGCGACTATTCTTCTTGCCAACCCTTCAACTATTGCGGTTTTCCCTACACCTGGTTCACCAATCAGAACAGGATTATTTTTTGTCCTTCTGGAAAGCACCTGCATAGTCCTTCTTATCTCTTCATCCCTTCCTATAACAGGATCAAGCTTTCCTTCACTGGCCTTCAGTGTAAAATCTATAGTGTATTTTTTAAGGGCATCATAACTTCCTTCAGCATTGGGAGAATTTGCTGACCTGCCTTTCCTTATATTAGTAATATGTTTTTCTATGATCTGAGGGTTAATCCCAGCTTCCTTGAGAATCCTATGCGCCGCCGTACCATCAACAAGCATAACGGCTTGTAATAAGCGCTCCAAGGTAACGTATTGATCTCCAGCTTTTTGAGCCAACTCTTCAGATTTGTTAAATATTTCCGCGGTTTTGCCATCAAGGTAAATTTGGTTTCCATGGCTGCTTACAACACGTGGCACCCTGTTTAGCTCAATATCAACATTCTTTAAGATGCCGCCGGTAGAAATATCTGACGAACCTATAATCTTCTCAATAATTTTATCCTGGTCGGTCAGTAGTGCCTTTAATATATGCTCTGGAAGAACCATTTGATGGTTACGTTTTACAGCCAGGCTCTGTGCGGCCTCTATAATAGATTTTGATCTTTCGCTATATTTATCAAAGTTCATATTTTTACTTTTTTACAATCACTTCTATAACATATATTGTATAACTAACTTATATTTTCAAGGTTAATACATGAAAAGAATGAAAATAATTTTCCCTATCTTATTAATGATGATGTTACTAACAGCAGCTAAGCCTGCCAATAATACAAAATACCCAGAAAGTATAAGCAATGTACGCCTTTATAAGGTTTTTTTCAGCGGTCTTAATGTTGGAAGTCTTATTATTTCATATAAGGAAAATGAAGAAAAATATAATATAGAAATATCTATAAGGTCTCATGGAATTGCAAAGAAAGCCACAAACTATCTTTGTAGTGCAAAGTCAGAAATTAAAAAGAAATCCAATAATTTTATTGCAGAAAGGTTTGACACAACTTTTAGGTTAAGAAAAAATGTTAGAAACATAACTATAAAATATGATGATTCAAAGAACGTTATAGAACATATAAACTTTCCTAAGGAAAACCCCAAGAAAAGACCGCCAATTCCTCAAAATCTTAAAGATGGGGCTTATGATCCCCTTACAGTAGCCTTGGTCGTAAGAAAAAAAATAAAGGAGCTGCGCGAATCAGGTGAGTTGGAAAAACAAGCAGTAAAATTCACACTTCCCCTATTTGATGGAAGAAGAAGGTCAGACCTTAAATTTACAATTCATGGCCGGGAAAACCAGACTATAATGGAAAAAGATACCAAGGTTATACATCTCAGTTTTGAAAATATTCCCGTTGCCGGGTTCACTCAAAATGAGTTACGCAACCTACCGAAGCACAATCCTTTAATAAATGTTTATGTTAGTGATGATGATCTCATGCTACCTTTAAAAGGAGATGGTGAGACAAGAATAGGCTGGGCTACTGGCAGCATGGTAAGAGAGTGTTCTTCTATTGAAGATTGCGGGGGAAAAATAGAGTGGTAGAGTTACCCCTCCTTTTTCTCCGGTTGTTTCGCAACTGCAACTAATGCAGGGCGCAGTAGCCTGTCTTTAATAACATAGCCAGCCTGAACAACCTGAACAATGGTTCCTGGCTGATTTTTATCATCATCAACCTGTGCTACTGCCTGGTGAAAATTATGATCGAATTTTTCTCCCAGTGGATCAATTCTTTTTATTCCATTTTGCTCAAATATCTTAAGTAGCTCGCGCTTTGTCATGCCGATGCCTTCCCCGATATTTTTTATTAATTCATTGTTATCATCTTTAGGTATACTAAGTTCAGCGCGGTTAAGGTTTTCCAGTATAGAAATCATATCCCTGGCAAAACCAGTTACACCATATTTTATTGCCTCTTCTACATCCCTCTCTGCTCTTTTACGTGTATTTTCAGCTTCTGCAAGTGCACGCAGAGCCTGATCTTTTAGTTTTGCATTTTCTTCTTTTAAGAATTCAATCTCTTTGCCAGAATCATCTTTATCAGGCTTTACGGGTGTTTCTTCTCCTGCCTTATCTTCACTCCCAGTATTATTTTTATTCTCCGGAGTTAATTCTTTCTCATCTCTCTTCATACTAAAACTTTCTTTCATTCTACTAAAAACCTTTGATAAATCTAAAAAATCGAGTATAGCAAATGTGCAATATTAATTGCTGGTTATATTTAGTGCAATTCTTGCTATTTTCAATAGGCTAAAACAAATTTAGGTAAAAATGCGTCCATCTGGAAGAAAATGGGATGAACTGAGGGATATATCACTTACTCCAAACGTAAGTGACTATGCAGAAGGCTCTTGCCTGGCACAGTTTGGTAAAACCAAGGTATTATGCACTGCAAGCCTTGAAGCTAGGGTTCCGCCGTTCCTGAAAGGAACAGGAAGGGGATGGGTTACGGCTGAGTATGGAATGCTACCGCGTTCAACCCATAGCAGAATGGACAGGGAAGCTGCAAAAGGAAAACAATCAGGAAGAACTCAAGAAATACAAAGGCTTATAGGGAGGTCTTTACGTTCTGCAGTAGATTTAAATCTACTGAAAGAAAACCAAATTACAGTAGATTGCGATGTAATAAACGCAGATGGTGGCACTCGCACTGCCGCCATAACAGGTGGCTATGTTGCTATGTATCTTGCGCTGAATAAAATGGTTAGTATGGGTATTATAGGTAAAATCCCGGTTACAGATAACGTGGTTGCTATTTCCTGCGGTCTATATAATGGAAAACCTACATTAGATTTAGATTATGCTGAAGATAGCACCGCCCAAGCAGACGCAAACTTTGTTCTTACCGGAAATGGTAAAATAATAGAAGTTCAGGGAACCGCCGAGCAGCACCCATTTTCAAGGGAAGAATTTAACAGGCTTATTGATCTTGCGCAGGAAGCCTGCAAAAAACTCACCGAAATCCAGAATAAGGCATTAAAAATAAAGTGAAGCATCGCAAACTAACTGAAAAAACTCTCGTCATAGCTAGTCATAACTCCGGAAAAATAAAAGAAATACAGGAATTACTGGCACCATATGATATAAAAGTTCGCTCTGCATCAGAATTCAGCCTTGTAGAACCTGATGAGACAGGAAAAACATTTATAGATAATGCTGAACTTAAAGCCAGGTTTGTAGCAAAGCAGTGTAATCTTCCTGCACTAGCTGATGATTCCGGCCTTGTTGTCCCCTCACTTGGCGGTGACCCGGGAATTTATTCTGCACGTTGGGCTGGACCTAAAAAGGACTTTAATCTGGCGATGAACAAGATAGAGACATCTCTGAAAAAAAATCATAGCTCAACCTCCGGCCACGATGCACATTTTGTAAGCGCCCTCAGCATCTGCTGGCCCGATGATTACTGTGAAAGTTTTGAAGGTAAGGTTTTTGGCAAACTCACCTTTCCTGCAAGAGGAAAAAATGGTTTTGGTTACGACCCTATATTTATACCAACAGGTTACGATATAACTTTCGGCGAGATGGATCCTAAAAAGAAAAATGAAATTAGTCATCGCGCTGTCGCATTCCAACAATTCGTCAGCGCCTGTCTGAAATGAAGCCGCTAGCTCTATATATCCACTGGCCTTTCTGCAAGTCAAAATGCCCATATTGTGACTTCAACAGTCATGTGCGGGATGGTATTGATCATGATTCCTGGAGCCTGGCATATATAAAAGAACTGGATTATTTTGCAAAAAATCCTGTTTTAAAGAACCACAAAGTAACAAGCATATTCTTTGGTGGAGGAACCCCTTCACTTATGCCGCCGTCGCTTGTGTGTTCAATAATTGATAAGATAACTTCTTCATGGAGTTCAGACAAAAATATAGAAATCACTCTCGAAGCAAACCCAACATCAGTAGAAGCAGAAAAATTAAAAGACTTCAAAAAAGCTGGAATAAACAGGGTTTCTCTTGGCATTCAGGCTTTTAATGATCCCGACTTGAAATTTCTCGGCAGGCAACATAGTTCCAAAGAAGCCCTAGAGGCCATAAAAATAGCAGCAAATACTTTTGACAACTACTCATTTGATCTAATTTATGCCAGGCCAAACCAAACTGTTGGGGATTGGAAAGAGGAGCTTCGGAAAGCCTTTTCCTTATGCAGTCCTCACCTTTCACTTTACCAACTTACTATAGAGAAAGGCACACCATTTTATTCAGAATACAATAATGGCAAATTCAATCTACCTGATAATGAGATTGCCGCAGAGCTTTACGATATAACCCAAGAAGTATGTAACGATGCAGGCATGC
>CAYVHI010000052.1:0-7246 GCA_964450945.1 uncultured Rickettsiales bacterium | reverse complement strand
GAGTCTGGGCCGTGTCTCAGTCCCAGTGTGGCTGATCGTCCTCTCAGACCAGCTAAAGATTGTTGCCTTGGTGAGCCATTACCCCACCAACTAGCTAATCTTGCGCGGGCTCATCTAATAGCGATAAATCTTTCCCCCGAAGGGCGTATACGGTATTAATCCCAGTTTCCCGAGGCTATTCCGTACTATTAGGGAGATTCCCACGTGTTACGCACCCGTCTGCCGCTAGCAGAACTCCCTTGCGGGCTCTTACTCGCTCGACTTGCATGTGTTAGGCTTGCCGCCAGCGTTCGTTCTGAGCCAGGATCAAACTCTCAAATTGAGTGTTTAAATCCTGCATTTACTCAAATAAATGCGGAAAAATTTACTTTCCCACAAGCTGAACTTTAATTATTGCATAATGCTAAAAATAAAGACTTCAGTAAGAATAAATTCTTACCTATCAGCGAGTTAAGGTTATTTCTTAACACGCTACCGTCTTCACTTCCTATTCTATTCACGATGTAAAAAAAGCGTATCCCGAACAAGGGATATTTGCCACGAAGAATCGCGGCGAGGTGGTTCTTATAGTAGTCCTTTTAGGTTATGTCAACAGCTAAAGTTAAAATTCTCAATAACATAATGTGTATATTGTTAAAAAGCGCAGAAATGCAATAAAAAATTCATTTTACTATATGTGCAAATAATTGGATTATCAAGATTCAAGGTACCTTCCAATGGAAAGTGCAGCAAATTTGGCTTTATGCTGCATCCTATAACCTTTGGGAGGTTATAGGCCATTGTTGGGCCTTAGATAAGGAGCTAATGACGTGCGTATCTATGGTTTGGCGGATAGGGGTCCTATGCCCATCCGCGTGGAAGTGTTTGACACCAACCCGCGTGAGCCGCGCACCTTGGATTACTGTGACACCTTCTTGCTAGAGGAGGTGAATATTCCAGGGTCTTGGTACCCATGGAAGTGGTCTACCAAGAAGTACGTCCTGCTCTACTCTTCGCCCCGTCACCTCGGCGGCGAGAACTTTGGACAGGACTTCGATGCGGCGCGTAAGCGCCAACTCGAACTGGTCGAGGAACTGAAGAAGAGTTGAAAACGAAGGTGCTGGGCGGGGAGTTAGTGTAAGCGCTCCCTGCCCACCGCCCAAAAATCAATATAAAATATCATTATAATTCAATATGTTATTAAAAACATTTAACAAAACCTTCATTTTACTTATCCATCTGATTTTATTATAATTCCACCGTCAGTACTTTCTGCCGTGGACAATGGGGTTTGCCCATAAACTATGATTCCGGCAGGGGTTATAGGTCACGGCGTTAAGACTGCGAGAGGGCCTGTGAGACGATGACGGAGAGACTGAGCGACCTTCTGACGAAGTGGCTGGCCACGATCACGGGGACACCCTGGGAGTTCTACTTCCGAGTTGGTGACAACGCCCCACCGTGGACGAAGATCAAGGTCACCAACGGCGGTGGCAAGGAGTTGTGCATCATGGAGAAGGGGCACGACCCCGTGAAGCTGGAGCTGGGCCTCTACAAGATCGAGGTGTTGCTCCGCCCGTCCGGCAGCCCGAGCACCACGCACATCTTCTACTGGCTCGAGGTCATGAGGGAGGAGGTGGTCGCGTGGAACGGCACGTGGGGCGTAGAGAATCACCCCGAAGGTGAGTAGTCTCGGTAACGAGACTGACTACAGAAGAAAGCGTCGTCATATTTTTATTTGCTTTTATGCTTTACCCCTCTTAGCCCGCATGGGCGGAGGGGTTTTCTTTTTTAAAGTAGCTTGCCCTTAAAAAATTCACGCATAATATGTGCGCATGAATAAAAATAAGGTAGAAGAAATATTTGTAAGGTTCAAAAAGCAATCTCCAGAGCCAAAAACTGAACTTAACTATACAAATGAATATACTTTGTTGGTTGCAATAATTCTTTCCGCGCAGGCAACAGATGTTGGTGTAAATAAGGCAACGCCTGAACTATTTAAGGTGGCTGATAATCCAAGAGATATGCTTGAACTTGGCGAAGAAGGCTTAAGAAAATATATAAAAACTATCGGGCTTTTTAATTCCAAGGCAAAAAACATTATAGGGATGAGCAAATCACTTATTGAAAACTATGGTGGAAAAATTCCGTATAAAAGAGATGAGTTACAAAAGCTACCAGGAGTAGGAAGAAAAACAGCAAACGTATGGCTCAATTGTGCATTAGGAGAGCATACTATTGCTGTAGACACACATGTGTTTAGGGTGGCAAATAGGATAGGGATGGTTAAAGCAAAAACACCTGAGGAAACAGAAAAAAAACTGGAAAAGATTATTCCTAAGGAATTTAAACAGCACGCCCACCACTGGCTTATACTTCACGGAAGATATGTTTGTAAGGCACGCAAACCTGAATGTAGCAAGTGTCTAATCAATGATTTGTGCGAATTTAAAGATAAGCTCATTTAGTGTTTGATAATTCAAACGTTATTTGCTAAACAACACTTCCTTTTTATGCGACCCCTTCGTCTAGGGGTTAGGACACCACCCTTTCACGGTGGGAACACGGGTTCAAATCCCGTAGGGGTCGCCACTTACTTGCCATCACGTATAGTATGAAATAATATACCAACCTATGTTTGGTAAATTTTTTCAATTATTGTTGTTTGCTTTACTTCTTTCGGCTTGCGAGAATTTACCGATGATTCTTGATAAATATAATTATAAGACTCAAGAAAGAGCCAAAATACGAATTACTGATCCACAAAAAAGAGATACCGGATATTCTGTAAATGTAAAAGATGATCAGTTAATCTTAAAAAAGAAGATTCCTCTTGATAGTAAACCAAAATAAAATTTTGATTATTTAACGAATAAAAGCTTTTAGAGGTGGTAATATTCTTAAGCAAAGAATATAATTGCAATAATTTTAAAACACCAAGCATTTAACAAATCCGCCTAACTATGCTTTACTCACAATTCTCTCTTCTTCTGAAAGAAAGGTTTCTTCCGCTTTTTATCTGCCAGTTTTTTGGAGCATTTAACGATAATCTTTTTAAAAATGCAGTAGTAATTCTTATAACTTATAAGTTGAGCAGTGCTGCTCCTGTTAATCCCGAAATTCTGGTAAGCATTGCAGCGGGAATATTCATATTACCGTTCTTTTTATTTTCTGCATTGGCCGGGCAGCTTGCTGACAGATATGACAAGGCATTTATAGCCAGATGGATAAAACTGGCAGAAATACTCATAATGCTTATTGCCATACCAGGGTTCTATCTAAACAATACAATTATTCTTTTGGTAGTTTTATTTTGTATGGGAGCACATTCTACATTTTTTGGTCCCATAAAATATTCAATATTGCCTCAATATTTAAAGAGAGAAGAGCTTATAGCCGGAAACGCCCTTGTAAGTGCCGGAACTTTTGTTGCAATTCTTCTTGGTACTATAGGCGGTGGTTTACTTATAAATATTGAGCCATTGGGTGTGGAAATTGTTAGTGTTTGTATAGTTTCTGCAGCAGTTGTTGGATATGTTGCAAGCCTATTCATGCCACGTACTGAATCTCTTAATCCTAACCTGAAAATTAACCTAAACATATTTTCATCTACAGCGGAGTTACTTGGCTACGCAAAAAACAATAGAACATTGATGCTTACTCTTTATGCCATTTCTTGGTTCTGGTTACTTGGGGCAACTTTCCTTTCCCAGTTTCCTAATTATGTAAAAAATGTGATTCATGGTGATGAAACGGTAGTAACCCTCCTTCTTACTGTATTTACAATCGGAATTGGTATAGGTGCATTACTTTGCAACAGGGTGCTGAAGGGTGAAGTAACAACAAAATTAGTTCCTATAGCCGCCCTGGCACTTGGCTTATTCACCATATATTTTTATTTTATAAGCGAATCTTTAACTGGCAATGAAACATTAGAGCTTATAAATGCGCTGGATTTTATATCAAAGCCTTATGGAGCAAATATATTGGTTGCCTTGCTGCTTATTGCCATGTCCGGTGGGTTTTATGTTGTTCCTCTTTATGCAACCATGCAGGCAGAAAGCACTGAATCATCAAGGGCAAGGGTTATTGCCGGCAATAACGTAATGAATGCTCTTTTCATGGTTGCCTCTGCACTTGGGTGTTCCCTATTATTTTTTCTTAATTTTTCAGTGAATGATATATTTTTGCTTGCTGCCATTGGAAATTTCCTTGTGGCGATTTATGTATTGCAGTTACTTCCTTATAAAACACTAAAATCATTGTTGCAGGGAGTTTTTAGGTGGTTATATGATATAGAAATTAAAGGAATTGAAAATTTCCATAAGGCTGGAAACAAGATTGTAATAATACCAAACCATATATCCTTCCTTGATGCCCCATTACTCACCATATTTCTTCCTGATAAAGTTACTTTCGCAATAAACACATATATTGCTGAACTTTGGTGGGTAAAACCAACCTTACCGTTGGTAAAAACCTTTGCTATGGATCCCACCAATCCTATGGCGATGAAATATCTTATTGATGAAGTGAAGAATGACAGCAAACTTGTTATCTTTCCTGAAGGAAGGATAACGGTCACCGGCTCAATGATGAAGATATATGAGGGGCCTGGAATGATTGCAGACAGGGCAGATGCTACAGTTCTTCCTATTCGCATAGATGGTGCACAATACACAATTTTTTCAAGAATTAAGAAGAAGGTAAGAGTAAGGGCATTTCCAAAAATAACCATAACCATAATGCCGCCTGTTACTATACACGCGCCAAAAGAGATAAAAGGTAGGGCAAGAAGAAAGCTGATAGGGCAGAAACTATACGATGTTATGAGTAACATGATGTACGAAAGTGTTGATAGAGAGAAAACACTATTTAGCTCATTAATAGAAGCAAGCCACATAAATGGAATTAATCATCATATAGCAATGGATATTGATAGAAAACCCATATCCTATAGAAGGCTTCTGGCAGGAAGTTTTATTTTAGGAAGAAGAATTGCAAGAAAAACCGAAAAAGATGAGTATGTAGGTATTATGCTGCCTAACTCTATTGCCTGCGTAACCACTTTCTTTGCTGTTCAGGCTTATGGAAGAATTCCTGCAATGATTAATTTTTCTACCGGTGTGAGCAATGTTATACACGCGATAAAAATTGCAAATATAAAGAAAATTTATACATCTAGAAAATTTATAGAACATGCAAAATTTAATGATGTGATAGAAAAAATTTCTCAAGTCGCTCATGTTGTTTATCTTGAGGATATGCGTGAAAAAATAAAATCGTTGGAAAGATTCGTTGGTTTATTTAAGGCATATTATGCATATGTATTTTATAATAAATACAATCCTGATGTAACACCCGAATCTCCGGCAGTAACATTATTCACTTCAGGATCTGAAGGTGTTCCGAAAGGAGTTGTACTTTCTCATAAAAACATTCAAACAAACCGTGCGCAGCTTGCGGCCAGGATAGATTTTGGCCCAACCGATATTGTTTTTAATGCATTGCCAGTTTTCCATTCGTTTGGCCTTACCGCCGGCACCATACTTCCACTTATTTCAGGAATAAGGACATTTTTTTACCCAACGCCTCTACACTACAGGATTATTCCTGAGTTGGTATATGATATTAATGCTACCGTAATGTTTGGAACAGATACCTTTCTTGCCGGATATGCAAAGTTTGCCCACACATATGATTTTTATAGCATCCGTTATGTATTTGCTGGTGCAGAGAAGCTAAAGCCTGAAACGCGCAAACTATGGTCTGAAAAATTTGGCATAAGGATACTGGAGGGTTATGGTGCAACAGAAACTTCTCCGGTAATAAGCGCTAACACGCCAATGCATAATAAAGATGGTACAGTCGGACGCATTTTACCAGGAATTGAATATTATCTTAAACCTGTAGAAGGAATAGAGGGGGGAGGCAGGCTGGTTGTGGGCGGAGAAAATGTAATGATGGGATACCTGAACGCCTCTAACCCCGGAAAAATAACTCCAGCAGGTACTGAAAGGGGTGAAAAATGGTATGATACAGGCGATATAGTAGCTGTTGATGAACAAGGTTATGTCACAATAAAGGGGCGGGCAAAACGCTTTGCAAAGATTGCTGGGGAAATGGTCTCACTAACTTTTGTTGAAGATTATATATCCCGGAAGTGGATTAAAGGCCAGCATGCCATTGTTGCCATTCCGGATTTGAAGAGAGGCGAACAGCTTATACTTGTTACTGATATAAAAGACCTAACAAGGGAGATGATTTCCAGTCTTGCCAAGGAAATAGGTGTAAGTGAGTTGTTTGTTCCAAGAAAAGTAATAAATGTAAGGAATGTACCAACCCTTGCGACAGGAAAGGTAGATTATATGTCAGTACAAAAAATAGTCGAAGAGGCAAAGGAATAAGTTAGGTTCTAATTAATTTTACTCCTATCAAACCTGCCGTTGCGGATAAAATATTCTGCCTGTCTTAAAGCTTCCTCGTTTGAATGAATAAGAACATGGCTTGCATCAATAATAATATGATCTTTCATGCCATCTATTTTTGTATTTTCTATCGTAACTTTTCCATCATCTTCACCGGGAAGAAGAAAGAAAGATAAAAGTGGGTTTAAGGTTGAATTTCCTGCGATAACCCCTAATTCAAAATTTACATTTCCAAGTTTTTTTATAAAACCATTATTTTCTGTAACCAATTCATTTCCCGCTGGACCAAAGATCATGCTAAACAGCCAATTATCTTTATAGAAATCAGCCACCTGACTCCCCTTATTAGGTGGTGCTAGCATAACTACACGCCCAAGATTTTGCATTCTATGGGTCTTTAAGTATTTTCTAACTACAATACCACCCATGGAATGGGTAATAAAATGAACTTTGCTGTTACCGATCTTCTTTTTATTTTTTTTAATTACTTTTGCCAGATATTTAGCGGAATCTTTAATAGAGCTGTCTCTTGATGGATAATCAATATTTATAACATTATAACCCTTGTTTCTCATGAAATCTTCGACATCAGACATATCTGCATTGGTTTTTGCGATTCCGTGCAGGAGTATAACGTATTCACCGTTATTTGCCTTAGCTGTAACAGGAAGCAATAATATGAAAAATAAAGCTATAATAGAGAGTTTGCGAAGCATAGATAAATTTATTGCATAGATTGTGGACATATCAAATCTTTTTTATTATAAGTGCTTACCCCGCCATGTGCCCAGATAGCTCAGTTGGTAGAGCAAGGGACTGAAAATCCCTGTGTCGCTGGT
>CAYVHI010000051.1:0-7776 GCA_964450945.1 uncultured Rickettsiales bacterium | reverse complement strand
GGATGAGGCACTAGAGATACGTAATAATATTAAGAAAAATGCGGAGATTTATGTTTTTCATGGTTTACGGGAAAAGCAGGAAAGCATATTTACTAAAAACAATATAGTTCCAGTACTAAATACCCTGGAAGAAATAAAAAGATGGAATAGTTTTTGCTATAAGAATAACAAAAAGCTTCCTGCTATAATCCATGTAGATACAGGAATGAACCGCCTTGGACTTAACTTAAGTGAATTAAACAATATCAAGTCTAAGATATCAGATCTAAAATTAGATTTTGTAATGAGCCACATGGCCTGCGCTGATGAAAAAAATAATAAGAAGAACAAAGAACAACTAAAATTATTCAACAAGGCAAGAAAGTATTTTCCTGGCGTAAAATATTCTTTAGCCAATTCACCGGCAACATTTCTTGATAAGTGTTACCATTTTGATCTGGTTCGCCCAGGCTCAGCACTTTATGGTGTAAACCCAATCCACGGCCTCAAAAACCCTATGGAGCACGCTATAGAGCTATACTCTAAGATCATACAGATAAGAACTATAGATAGCGAAGAAACTGTCGGTTATGGAGCAACAAAAGCCCTTAAGAAAGGGAGCAAGATTGCGGTTATCCCGCTTGGTTATGCAGATGGATACCTGCGCTCACTTAGCAACAATGGTAATTGCTGCATTGATGGCATCATGGTGCCAATAGTTGGTAGGGTTTCTATGGACCTCATAATAATTGATGTTACAAAAATTCCAGGTAGCAAACTCCATATAGGTAAGGAGGTAGAAGTTATAGGAAAAAACATTTCCATTGATGAGGTAGCAAAAAAAGCTGGAACGATTGGTTATGAAGTGTTAACACGTCTAGGTACAAGATTTAACAGGATCTACAGTTAAAATGACTAACTTGATTAATAAAACACTAGATTTTCTTGATGTTCTCGGCCAGATTTTTATGAATTTTCTTGGTGCCGTGGGAAGACTGTCATTATTTACCGGTAATGCAGTTATAAAAACTTTTCACCCACCGTTTTATATAAAGGCATCATTTAAGCAGTTAATAGAAATAGGTTATAATTCCCTTCCTGTAGTAGGTCTTACAGCAGTTTTCACTGGGGCAGTGCTAGTTCTTCAAACATATACTGGGTTCTCGCGCTTTAATGCCGAAAGCTCAATCGCTACCGTTGTTGTAATATCGATTACACGTGAATTGGGTCCTGTACTTGCTGGCCTTATAGTTGCCGGCAGGATTGGAGCGGCAATTGCATCTGAGCTTGGAACAATGCGTGTTACAGAGCAAATTGATGCGCTTTCAACTCTCTCAACCAACCCAGTAAGATATTTGGTAACGCCGCGCCTTATTGCAGCAACACTGGCACTGCCTATGCTAGTTCTTGTTGCAGACATAATTGGAGTGTTTGGAGGTTATATAGTTGCGGTTCATAAACTTGGTTTCAACCCCGCTACATACCTACAAAAAACTCTTGATTACCTTGAAACGAAAGACGTTGTTTCAGGCCTGGTAAAAGCTGGAGTATTTGGCTTTATAATTGCACTTATGGGTTGCTACCATGGTTTTCATTCACGTGGTGGGGCTCAAGGTGTTGGTCAGGCGGTAACCTACGCTGTCGTTAGTGCTTCCATGCTCATACTGCTATCCAACTATATTCTCACAGGGTTGTTTTTTGGAACATGAAGAATCAGCCTAAAATAGAAATAAAAAATCTTCATAAATCCTTCGGTAGTAAAAATGTTCTGCGTGGAGTTGATATAGATGTGGCTGAAGGAGAATCACTTGTTGTTATAGGTGGTTCAGGCAGCGGCAAGTCCGTTCTTATAAAAAATATAATAGGTTTAATGAACCCTGACAGGGGTAGCATAAAAATTGATGGAGATGAGGTTACAAACCTTTCTGAAAAAGGACGCGACCAGTTAATGAAAAAATTCGGCTTCCTTTTCCAGGGTGGAGCATTATTTGATAGTTTGACTGTGTGGGAAAACATTTCTTTCTCATTGATAAATACCGGCAAACTTAACAGAAAAGAGGCTAAGGAACTTGCCCTCAATAAATTAAACTCTGTTGGCCTTGATAAGGAAGTTGGAGATCTTATGCCTTCAGAACTATCTGGTGGTATGCAAAAGCGGGTTGCTCTGGCACGCGCCATTGCAGCCAATCCACAGATAATATTTTTTGATGAACCGACTACAGGTCTTGATCCGATAATGTCAGATATAATCAATAATCTTATTGTAAAATGCTCTGAAGAACTTGGCGCCACAACAATTACAATAACACACGATATGAGCAGCGTAAGAAAAATAGCTGATAAGGTTGCCATGATATATGAAGGAAAAATCATCTGGTATGGCCCAATTAAGAACCTTTCCAAGAGCGGCAATCCTTACGTTGAGCAGTTCATAAATGGTAGTTCTGAAGGACCTATAGAAATCAAGCTCCAGGATCACTGATGGCAAAAGCATTGGCAAAATATGTTTGTCAGGAATGTGGCTCAGTATATAAGAAATGGGCAGGCAGGTGCGAAGCCTGTAATGCCTGGAACAGCATAATTGAAGAGACCGCCGCTGTTTCCTACTCAAAAATATCCTCACTTCCTACAAAATCAGGGAAAAAAACCGATTCTAGAAAGATTGATTTTGAAGCCCTTGATGGCAAAGCAGACCCAGCATACAGGTTCCCTTCTGGCATAGCCGAGCTTGATAATGTTCTTGGTGGTGGGTTAGTACCTGGATCAGCAATATTAATCGGTGGCGATCCAGGAATAGGCAAATCAACATTACTGCTGCAACTCACAGCCAATATAGCAAACCAGAAAGATAAGGTTTGTCTTTATATAACTGGTGAAGAATCTGTTGATCAGATACGCATGCGTGCAAAACGGCTTGGGCTGGAAAAATCTACACTTGCCATAGCTTCAGCAACATCCGTAAGCGATATAATAGGAAATCTTAAAGAAAATAAGGCAGATGTAATAATAATTGATTCAATACAGACGATGTATCTTGATGCAATAGAATCAGCCCCAGGTACCGTAACCCAGGTGCGCGCCTCTGCACATGAACTGATAAATATGGCAAAACAGACTAACTCAGTGCTGCTTCTGGTTGGGCATGTAACCAAAGATGGCCAGATTGCCGGTCCAAAAGTATTAGAGCACATGGTGGATACAGTACTTTATTTTGAGGGAGAGCGCGGCCATCAATTCCGGATAATACGTTCAATAAAGAATCGATTTGGACCAGCTAATGAAATTGGCGTCTTTGAAATGACAGATTCTGGTCTAAAAGAAGTTAATAACCCCTCTGCCCTTTTTCTTTCAGAAAATGAAGCTCCTGTAAGTGGCTCATCGGTGTTTGCTGGCATTGAGGGCACAAGACCAATTCTTGTTGAAATTCAAGCACTTGTTGCCCCATCAAATATGGCAACACCAAGAAGAACTGTAATCGGTTGGGATATAAACAGGCTTGCGATGATAATCGCTGTCTTAAGCACCCGCTGTGGCATAAACCTGTTTGATAAGGAAGTTTATCTTAATATAGCGGGAGGCTTGCGTATTTCAGAGCCAGCAGCAGACCTTGCTGTTGCCGCCGCCCTTATTTCTTCACTTACAAACATGCCCTTACCCCAAAATATGGTGTTTTTTGGCGAAGTTGCCTTATCCGGGGAAATAAGAAAGGTTAGCCACGCTGATTTGCGCATAAAAGAGGCCGAAAAGTTAGGTTTTAAGAAGGCAGTCACATCTTCTTCTACAAAACAGAAGAATAACCTCTTTATTTTAAGGAAAATAAATCATATAAACGAGCTGAAAAAAATTCTTACCGAAAACTAAGCTTTTATAAGACCTGGTGTATAGATGGATAATAACTTTCTTAATGAATTTGATATAGTTGTTCTGGTAATTGTAATCACCTCTTCACTACTCTCCCTTATAAGAGGGTTTTTAAGAGAGGTTTTTTCAATAGCAGCCTGGATTGGCGCTGGTTTAATTACATTTATATACTTCAATAAGGCAGCAGAATTCCTAAGCACAAGGTTTGAAAGCAAAGTTGTGGTGAGCGCTATGGCAGTAATTGGCTTATACGGAACCTCACTTACCGTACTTTCAATAATAAACTCTATACTACTAGATTTTCTTCGTCAGGTCAGGCACGGAACGATAGACAGAAGTTTAGGCCTAGCCTTCGGCCTGTTAAGAGGGTTTATTATCGTATCAATAATACATTACACTATATCACTTATATATAATAATAAGGATGAGCCCAAATGGCTTACTGGCGCAAAAACATATAATATGACTTCAATAGGTTCTGATTTTATTAAAACTTACACTTCAGACTATTTAATGGATAAATCTCTTTCCTCTGTCGGAGATAAGTTGGCAAGTAAACTGAATGCTTCTTATATAAATTCAATAAATAACCCGGAAAGCATAAAAAAACTTAAAGACAAAGGTATATTCAACAAGGTTGTTAATAGCTTGCCTGAAAAAGACCAGGATGAATTAAAAACAAAGATAGATAAATTGGGCTCTTCAACAAATAAGAAAAAGACTTCTGAATTACTACTTGAAGTACTTGTCTTACATAAAAATGCAAGCGAGGCTGGTTTTATAAAAAAAGAAAAGGAACTATCAGATGAGGATAAAGATCTAGTTAACGAATCAATAAAAACACTTGAAAAAACCCTTGCAGATGAAGAAAAATCTCAAGAAGATGAAGAACTACCATGGATGAAGGATTCTACAGATAAAGAAGAATCAAAAGATGAACTTATATTACCATTTGGCAAAGTTGATACAACGGGTGAATAAATGAAAATTAAGAATTTTAGCCTGAGCCCATATTATAATGCAGATGATGACGATCATCTTCATGAGGAATGTGGCGTATTCGGTATATTCAAAAGGAACGATGCAAGTGCGGTCACTGCACTGGGACTACACGCTCTTCAGCACAGAGGGCAGGAAGCAGCTGGCATAGTCAGCACTGATGGTTTTCATTTTCACACTCATCACGCCATGGGCCTTGTAGGTGATAACTTTAATTCCCCAGCGATAATGGATAGCTTGGAAGGTAATGCAGCCATCGGTCATGTTAGATACTCAACAACAGGAAAAAAGAATCAGCGCAACATACAGCCACTCTTTGCAGAACTTAGTTTTGGTGGATTTGCCCTTGCACATAACGGAAACCTTACAAACGCCGCAATCCTAAGAAATTATCTGGTTAATGAGGGATGCCTGTTCCGCACTACTATGGATACAGAGGTAATAATCCACCTAATTGCCATGAGTGAGCAAAAAACCCTGGTAGACCAGTTAATTGATGCTCTTAAGAAAGTTGAGGGAGCTTATTCTCTGGTTGCACTTACACATAATATGCTCATTGGTGCACGTGATCCTTATGGAGTAAGGCCACTTATCATTGGAAAAATTGATGGCTCATATGTCATAGCCTCAGAAACCTGTGCTCTTGATATAATTGGTGCAAAATTTGAAAGGGAGGTAGAACCTGGAGAAATAGTGATTATTTCAGAAAAAGGCATTCAGAGTATAAAGCCATTCATCAAGACTTCTCAAAAATTCTGCATATTTGAGTATGTATACTTTGCCCGCCCTGATAGCTGCATAGAAGGAAAGTTTGTTTATGATTTTAGAAAACAAATGGGTGTAGAGCTTGCAAAAGATAGTGGAGTAAAGGCTGATGTTGTTGTGCCAGTTCCTGATTCAGGAGTTCCAGCAGCAATGGGATATTCTGCCGAATCCGGTATACCTTTTGAGCTTGGTATAATAAGAAATCACTATGTTGGAAGAACTTTCATAGAACCTACAGATAATGTAAGGAATCTTGGGGTTAAGCTAAAACACAACGCCAATGTTTCTGTGTTAAAGAATAAGAAAGTTATTCTTATTGACGACAGTATTGTAAGAGGAACAACTTCTAAAAAAATAGTAAGCATGGTGCGTGAAGCTGGCGCAAAAGAAGTACATATGAGGATTTCCAGCCCACCCACTACACACTCATGCTTTTATGGGGTTGATACACCTGAAAAAAGTCAACTCCTTGCTCACCGTATGAGCTTAGAGGAGATGAAAGAGTTTATAGGTGTTGATAGCTTGGCTTTCTTATCCATAGAAGCTTTGTATCGTGCTATGGGTGAGGCAAAAAGAAATAATACAGCTCCTCAATACTGTGATGCATGCTTTACTGGCGACTATCCTATTTCTATAAGGGATAGCTCAGCAGATATCCTGCCACTATTCGCAGAAAAATAATTATTATAGTTTTATGAAACTTAAAGGAAAAATTGCCCTAATTACCGGCGCATCTCGTGGAATAGGCGCCGCTGTTGCAAAGAAATATGCAAAGGAAGGGGCTCATGTAATAATTACTGCTAGAACGATAGGCGGCCTGGAAGAAATAGATGATGAAATCCAGAAATTTGGCGGAAAGGCAACTTTAGTCCCTCTTAACCTACTAGAACAAGATAAAATTGATCAGCTTGCATTCAATATAAAAGAAAAATTTGGCAAGCTGGATATACTTGTTGGAAATGCTGCGATGCTTGGGGGCCTTGGACCACTTTCACACGGAAAGCCTGAAAAATGGGAAAATGTAATAAAACTGAATTTAACAACAAACTGGAGATTGATTAGGGGCTTTGATCCTCTACTAAAGCTTTCGGAAAATGGCAGGGTGATATTTGTTACTTCAGGCGTAACAAAAGGAGTCTTTCCATACTGGGGGCCTTACGCTGTAAGTAAGGCAGCACTTGAAACTCTTGCGGAGACTTATGCGGCAGAATGCACATCAACAAATATAAAAGTAAATCTTGTTGATCCTGGTGTTGTTAGAACCAAGATGAGAGCTGAAGCGATGCCAGGTGAAAACCCAGAAAAACTGACTGAACCTGAAAATATAACAGATATATTTGTGAAGCTTGCTGAAAATAAATTAAAAGAAAGCGGAAAAATATTTAAAGCGCAATAGTTAGAATTTTTTTACAAGTTCTATTAACTCTCTATGATTTCTAAAGTGTGGTATGTTGTGGATTTTATATTCTTCCGGCATTTCATGCTCACCATAAAAAATAGGCTTACAACCGGAATTAAGTGCACATTCAAGATCAGTAATACTATCTCCAATCAGCCACACACTCTCTGAGGGTTTTATTTTTGTTCCTTCAAGCGCAAGCAAAATTGGCTCAGGAGAAGGTTTATCAGCCTTTGCGTCTGTTGCACCTACTATCTTACTGAAATATTTTTCCCATCCTATATGTGACGCCTCAGTACGCAGATGTTTGCCTGTCTTATTACTAACAACCGCCATATAAATTTCTGTGTTTGATAAGATACCAAGCAGTTCTTCAGAGTGTGGCAGGCTTTTCAACTGCACAAGGTGGCATTCAAGAAAGTTTTTTAAATAAACTTCTGAAGCTTTCTGCCATTCATCTCCAAATAATACAGGAAATGAATCTCGCATAGATTTATGTACATACTTCTTTGTCTCTTCAACAGTCCATTGCTTCCTTCCGAAAGTCTTAAATGTCTCATTTATTGCCTTGTGAATTATTGGCCATGTATCAACCAAAGTATTATCCCAGTCAAATAATATAGCTATAGGCCTTTCTAATTTTCCGTTATTCATATTCCTTATTAGTCTTTCTGTTATATAAATCTATTAATTGCTTTGTAATTTCGCCTACCTTGCCATTGAAAACTTTTTTTCCATCATAATGATCATTTTCGTGCTTACAACTTACAGTT
>CAYVHI010000050.1:0-8622 GCA_964450945.1 uncultured Rickettsiales bacterium | reverse complement strand
TTGTAGCGCCATCTGAGATGATGGATGGAAGGATTGGGGCAATTAGGGATGCTTTAGATGATGAAGGGTTTCAGGATGTAAAAATAATGTCTTATGCGGTAAAATATGCATCAAATTTTTATGGCCCATTCAGGGAAGCAGTGGGTTCTTCTGCGAGTTTAAGGGGTGATAAAAAAACCTATCAGATGGACTTTTCAAACAGCTATGAAGCGGTTAGAGAAGTTGAGTTGGATATAAAAGAAGGTGCTGATATGGTTCTTATAAAGCCTGGTATGCCATACCTAGATATAATTAGGAGAATAAAAGAAGAATTTAATATACCTATTTTTTCTTACCAAGTAAGCGGAGAATATTCTATGATTAAGGCGGCCTCAGAACGTGGATGGTTAGATGAGGATAAAGCAATGTATGAAAGTTTAATTGCATTCAAAAGAGCGGGCGCAACAGGAGTTTTTACTTATGCAGCACTTAAAATGGCAAAATTACTTAATGAAAATGTATTTTAAAGAAATATTTAGTTTTTTTATAGTATTTCTGGCAGCAATGCCATTGATTATTACGCCCTCTAATGCACAGCAACAGAAGACAATTTCTTTACCAGAAGTTCCGACTTATGAAGAAATAAACTATTTTGGAATTAATGATTTTAAAGAAAAAGAGAAAGCTACAGAAACTGGAGACCCAGAAAAGCAATTTACTCTTGGGATGATTTATTTACTGGGCATACATAATTTATTTGATTCTGCAAAGGCGTTAAAATTTCTAGTTATGGCATCTGATAATGGGTATCCTAGAGCTATGATAAATATGGTAAAGTTATACATGGTTGGTGGCCTTGTAGAACATAATGAAGAAAAAGCTTATGAACTTCTTAGAAAAATTGAAGAAAAGAACGACCCTGCTCTTTTTTATCGCCTTAGTGAGTTATTTGAAAACGGAGATATTGGAAAAAAAGATATAAAAGTTGCAAATGCTTATCTTGAGAGAAGTGCAGGTTTGGGTCATATGCCAGCTTTAAACAAACTTGCATATATGTACCGTTCTGGACATAACATTGAGCAGGATCCTGAAAAGGCAATAGAAGTTTATGCAAAGATTTATGAGTTATCAGATGAGAAAACAAAAAAGGAAGTGGCACTGCTAATTATTGGGTTATATTCATCAGGAAAGGAAGTTGAGAAGAATGATGGAAAAGCCCTGGAATGGCTTAAGAAAATAGCTGTTGATCTTAAGGATGTAACCGCACAGTTGCGTTTGGGTTATGCATACAGAGATGGGAATATGACATACAAAGATGCAAAAGAATCAATAAAATGGTTTGAGATGGCATCTGAGAATGGCAGTGCTGAAGGGGAAATGAATATAGGATATTTTTATTACTCCGGGTTACTTGGAGTTAATGTTGATGGCTCTAAAGCAAAAGAATATTTCTATAATGCAGCGCTGAAAGGCAATGCCAGTGCTGCTTATTATCTTGCCCAGATGTATGCGGAAGGTCAGGGGGTTGAAAAAAACGTTGATGAAGCGATAAAGTGGAAAGAATTGTATGACAGGCTTAGTAAGCAAAAATAATACAGTTATTTCAACGAAGAATATACCCACTCAATAAAATCAGGATTTCCTTCATTTACAGGAACAGAAACCACACAAGGGCAAGAATAAGAGTGCAACTCTTTCACCCGACCCACCACCTTAGTAAAATTCTTCTTTAATGTTTTTGCTATAATTACTGATTCTTTAGATTTTTCTGTTTTTCCTTCCCACTTATAAATAGATTCTATTTCAGGGTATATGTTTGCACAGGCAACTAATTTTTCTTCAACAAGTCTATTGCTTATCTTCAAGGCTTCATCCTGTGAAGCGGAGGTAATATAAACCATTATTACTTCTTTCATAATTTTGTTAAGCGCTGTAAGTTTTTTTTATTTGGTTATTTAATAGTGATGCAAGCTCATCTTCTAAAACACTAACATTAAATTCTTTGATTTTATTCTTAATCTTCTTTTTTGATACTTCTAGGCGCTTTATAGTTATTTTGCTTAATTCAGGAGTGCTTTTTGCGATTTTTTTCATTTCATGCATTTTTCCGTTACAGTGGAGTATAATATCACAGCCAGCAGCAAGAGATCTTTTACATAAACTCTCTAAATTTCCTTTAAGAGCTTTCATAGATAGATCATCTGTTAACAAAACCCCCTTAAAACCTATTTCTTCTCTTATTATAGTAATCATTTTTTTTGATAGGGTTGTTGGATCTTTATTATCTATAGCAGAGAATTTTATATGAGCAGTCATTGCCCATGGTGAATCAGAAAGATTCTTGAATACAAGAAAATCGCTTTTTATAAGCTCTTTCTTTGAAGTTCTAACTACAGGCAAGGCTTTATGGCTATCTAAATTTGCACGACCATGGCCTGGTATGTGCTTTATTATAGGAGTGATGCCGCTTTCCATAAACCCTCTACAGACCTCACCAGCAAGGATAGATACTATTTCTGGGTTATCACCAAAGGCTCTATCACCAATAATATCATGGGCATCTCTATAAAAAATATCTGCTACTGGGGCACAATCAACGTTTATACCTAAATCTGATAATTCTGAGGCAATGAGGAGTGTGTTTATATAGGTTGCTCTTTTTGCCTTCTTCAAATTTCTTTTTGCCAGATTGGCAAAAAGAATTGCCGGTGGAGAATTTCTCCAGTTTGGTGGCCTTAATCTTGCAACTCTTCCACCTTCCTGGTCAATTAAAATAGGAGTATCTTTACGACCGGTAAGCAGCCGCAATTCCTTTACCAGATTTCTGACTTGTTTTGGGGTATCAATATTTCTTTTGAATAAAATAAATCCTAAAGGGTTGGTCTTAGAAAAGAAACTTTTTTCTTCGGCAGAAAGTTCTGTTCCGGATAAACCAAATATTACTGCTTTAGCTACTTTAGTTCCCACTTACAACAAAACAATCCTGTTTGAGTTCAGAAAGTTTTTTACAAAGTTCCTTGGCTTCTGTTTCGCTTTTTATTGTGCCTGCCTGTAAACGATAGAATGTACCTTTCTCTAAATCAGCCTTATGTATTTGTGCAGTAAGATCTCCCAGTAAACCACTGTTATTCTTGTTAAGGCTATTCCATGTATCTTTTGCCTCTTTCTCTGTTGGAAAAGCACCAAGTTGTATACGATATGATTTCTGTGCGGAAGGCTTTGCCTTGCTCTCCTTTGAAGTTTTTACTTTAGCTTTGACTATCTTTTTTACTTCCGGTTTTTTTTGTACTATAGCCTTTACTTCTGGAGCTTGGGCTGAAGCGGTGCTTTCTTTAGCTATAGCAGGTTCTGTCTTAGTTTCTTCAACTGATTCTTTTACAGGTTCTTTTTTTATAGTATCAGAAGATTTTTCCTGAACCTCGCTTATAACAGAATTTTCTACATTCGCCTTAACATCTTCTTTGTTTTGTACTTCTTTTGTTGTTGCTGAACCCATTATCTGTTGGGCATTTTCCTGAGGCGGTGTTTCTGTACCGGCCTTATTTATAATAGCATCTCTGCTTATAGGTTCTTCATATCCAGATCCAGCAGATGGAGCATCTTCAGGCTTTTTCTCTGTACCTTCAGCAGATGGAGAACCTGATATAGCATCATAAACTTTTTTGTCCATATTAGGGACGGCGTTTTCAGCACTATCTTTTGCTTCAACCTTAAATCCTTCCTTATCGGCCTTAATAGTAGGAAGCTCTGAAACATCAACTGGGGAGATGCTTTCCTGGTATGCATAGTAACCTATTGCTGCCACAGACAATGCAATAAAAATCATTATAAATCCTGGCAAAAAACGCTTTCCTGATTTCTGGGTTACAGTTTTATTTCTCTCGGCAAGAATCTGATCAAAATCCTTCTGACCATCGCTACCTGGATTTACATTCATTTCATCAGCCATAATTTACATCTCCGTTACTGGTTCTACACCGAGTACATTTAAACCCGATGCTATAGTTATAGAACATGATTTTACTAAAGCAAGTCTTGCTTTAGTTAATGAATCGTTATCCTCTAGAATAAAGCGCAGGCCTGGATTATCCTTTCCTTTATTCCACAATGCATGGAAATAAGAGGCAAGTTCATAAAGATAATAAGCAACCCTGTGCGGCTCTAAAAAATGGGCTGAGCTCTCAACAATCCTTGGCCACTGGGCAATCTTTTTTATCAACTCAAGTTCGGCTGGATCATTTAGTTCAGATAATATTTCAAGATCAACCTTATCAAAATTCTTTGCTGCCTCAGGAGCATTCCTGAATATAGAAAAGGCTCTGGCATGGGCATATTGTACATAGAATACCGGGTTATCTTTTGATTGCTCTTTAACTTTTTTAAGATCAAAATCAAGAACGGTATCATGTTTTTTTGTAAGCATTACAAAACGTATTATGTCTTTACCGACATCTTTTACAACATCTGCAACTGTAAGGAAATTACCTTTACGCTTAGACATTTTTACTGGCTCACCATCTTCCAAAAGGTTTACCAATTGGTACAGCTGCACGTTTATTGTGGCAGATTTATTGCTTAAGGCAGCAACCGCGGCCTTCATACGTTTTGCATAACCGCCGTGATCAGAAGCAACCACGAGAATCATTTTCTTAAAACCACGCTGAAGCTTATCATAGTGATAAGCTATATCTGATGCGAAATATGTCCATGTACCATCTGATTTTTGTAATGGACGGTCTGTATCATCCCCATAATTTGAAGAGCGAAAAAGTAGCTGCTCACGAGGTTCCCAATCATCAGGCGCCTTACCTTTTGGTGGTTCAAGTATGCCGCGGTATACAAGGTCTTTGTCTTTTAAAAGATCAATGATCTTATCGAGATATTTTTTCTGTATATCCTTTTCTGAAACAAAAACATCATGCTGGACTCCAAGATCAAGCAAATCAGATTTTATAAGAAGAAGCATGGAATCTATTACAAAATCTTTTACTATAGCCAGTGCCTCGGGCTCAGGCATGGAGAGTAAGTCTTTCTCGTGTTTTTCCTTTAACCCCAATCCAACAGGCTTTAAGTATTCACCTGGATACAGGCCTTCAGGAATTTCGCCGATATCCATACCTAGAGCTTCTTTGTATCTTAGGAAAGCTGATTTTGCCAAAACTTCTATCTGTGCACCGGCATCATTAATGTAATATTCCTTTGTCACATTATGGCCAGACTTTAGAAGTAATAATGCAAGGACATCGCCATAAATCGCATTGCGAGAATGTCCTATATGCATGGGGCCGGTTGGGTTGGCGGAAACGTATTCAAGGTTTATCTTTTCGCCCTTTCCCATATCCGAATTTCCGTAGCTTGTGCCATCTTTTAATACCGAAAGTAAAACTTTTTGCCAAACAGCGTTTGTTAAGCGAAGGTTTATAAAGCCTGGGCCTGCTATTGAGGCTTCAGTTATATCAGGGTTATTTTTAAGTTTTTCTACTATGATTTCCGCCAGCGCACGGGGATTTTTATTGGCAGCTTTGGCAAGCACCATAGCTGCATTTATTGCGACATCTCCGTGGGATGATTCTCGTGGGAGTTCTGCTGTTATAGGTTCATAATCAAAATCGCCACTCAGTTTGCCTTCTTTTACAAGCAACTCTAACTGCCTGACTATATCAGCCTTTATTTCCTTAAATATGTTCATGGTTAGTTTGTATAATCGCCGATGATTTTATAGGAAAGATCAAATATACGCTTATATTCTTCCAGTGCAAACCTATCTGTCATTCCGGCAATGAAATCTGCAACAAGTTCAGCTGTTTCCTTAGAACCAGCAGAGCCGGCCATTTTACGCCATTCTGTTGGCAGGCACTCCGGTTCATTCAGGAAGAATTCAAACAGCTCTCTTAACATTCTTTTTGCCTTACTGGTCATACGGTTTACTTTATAATGCCTATACATTTTTTCTGTAAGGAATTCTTTTACAATAGCGTTTTGCTCTGTCATCTTTTTAGAAAAAGCAGCAAGAGGTTTGCCAAGATTTCTGACATCATCAACGGTTCTTACACGTGAATCTTTTATCCTTTCTGATGTTGTTTTTACCATATCAATAGACATCAGGTTTATGAGCCTTCTTTTTGATTCATGCATAAGTCGCTGTTCTGAAATGCCCGGGTATTTCTTCATTACCTGTATAAAAATATCCCCCACGAAAGGAAGATCATATAGTTCTTCGATTTCAAATAGGCCGGCGCGGGCACCATCTTCAATATCATGATTGTTATACGCAATATCATCGCAAAGCGAAGAAATCTGTGCTTCGAGGCTTGGATATGTATCTAACTCAAGATCATGCTTTTTGTTATATTCAGCAATAGCGCGTGGAGCTTTTCTATTCTTTTTTGTTATTATTGGGCCATTATGTTTTGCGATTCCTTCTAAACACTCCCATGTTAGGTTAAGGCCATCAAATTCCGCATATTTCTTTTCAAGTTTTGTCAGGATTCTTATGGACTGGGCATTATGGTCAAAACCCCCAAATTTTTCCATTGCTTCTTCCAGTACATTCTCCCCCGCATGACCAAATGGTGTATGCCCTAAATCGTGCGCTAAAGCCAAAGCCTCTGACAAATCCTCATTAAGTCTTAGCTGCCTTGCCGCAGAACGTGAAAGCTGGGCAACCTCGAGGCTGTGGGTAAGGCGGGTGCGATAATGATCGCCCTCATGGTTTACAAAAACCTGGGTTTTATATTCAAGACGGCGGAAGGCGGTAGAATGCACAATACGGTCACGGTCACGCTGGAATACGGAGCGTGAAAGGCTTTCCTGTTCCTTATACAGGCGGCCGCGGGTTTCTTCAGGATGGCAGGCATAAGGCGCCAGAATAGATAAGGATTCTTCAGCATTATCTTTGATTTTCCTTGGTTTAAAATTCGCTGGCATTCGCATTTACGGGTGTTATAATAATATTAATAAATCAACAAAAAGAGCGCTAATTCTAGGTGAGTATGGAAATACAGTCAACCAACATCAATTCCGGCAATTCAGGTGGGCCAACCCCGCCGGAGCAGGAGTTTTCAATAACGGAAAGTGCGGCACGCCGTATAAAGACTCTGGCTGAAAAAACCCCAGAGGCCAATATGCTCAGAATTTCGGTTAACGGTGGCGGCTGCTCAGGATTTAAGTATGACCTTGATTTTACTTCATCAAGGAATGAAGATGACCAGCTTTTTGAAAAGGATGGTGCTAAAGTTATAATTGATACAATATCACTGGGATTCCTAAAGAAATCACAATTGGATTTTGTTGAAACACTTGGTTCTGCCGAATTTGTAGTAAAAAACCCTAACGCAACGGCTACCTGCGGCTGCGGAAGCTCTTTTTCAGTATAAATGTCAAAAATTAAGATCGTAACTTGGAACGTTAATTCCATAAAATCACGCCTGCAGCATGTGCTTAACTGGCTCAAAGAAAATAATCCTGAGGTGGTTTTGCTGCAGGAACTGAAATGTGAGACAGAGGCATTTCCCTATATGGAAATAGAAGATGCCGGATATAACGTAGCGGTTAGTGGCCAGAAAACCTATAACGGCGTGGCTATCCTTTCGAAATTTCCGCTTGAAGATGTAGTTAAAAAGCTCCCAGGTGATGAGGCGGATGAACAGGCTAGGTATATAGAAGCTGTGGTTTCGGGAGATAAGATTTTCCGTGTGGCAAGTGTTTATGTGCCAAATGGTGGAGAAGTGGAAAGCGATAAGTGGCAATATAAGCTTAAGTTTCTTGAACGCCTGAAGCAACATACGAGTGAGCTTATGGGGTATGATGAAATCATGGCTATAGGCGGTGATTATAACGTTGCACCTGAGCCCCAAGATGTGTTTGACCCCAAGAACCTTAACGGAACAACCTGTTTTCACCAAAAAGAAAGGGAAAAACTGAACTCAATATTAAATCTTGGAATGACCGATTGCTTTCGAGCCGTACACCCAGAAAAACACCAGTTCAGCTGGTGGGATTACCGAGGTGGAGGCTGGGAACAAAATAAAGGGATGAGGATTGATCACCTGTTACTTTCGCCGGAGGCTGCAGACCTTGTTAAAACATGCGAAATTGATGAAAAAGAAAGGGGAAAAGAGAAGGCTTCAGACCATGTGCCTGTATGGTGTGAGCTGAATATTTAATTATTACTTGCTATTTTTCATCAAAAACACTAAATATTTCTACCTTATTAAGTATTTGAAACATGGATATAAAAACAGTAGAAAAGATAGCAAAGCTAAGCCGGATTTCCATTACTCCGCAGGAAGCCGAAAGCCTGACCAAGGAAATTGGAGGCATCCTGAAATGGGTAGAACAGCTTGCAGAGGTTAATACTGACGCTATCGCTGATGCAGGCGAAGGCGAAAGGAAACAGCGTTTGCGTAAAGATGAAATTACTGACGGTAATTGCAAGGATAAGGTATTGCTCAATGCTCCTGATGCGCAATTTGACTGTTATGCTGTGCCAAAGGTAATCGAATAATGACTAATCTTATCGATCTAACGATTGCGGAAGCTAGGGATAAGCTTAAAAGCAAAGAAATAAAATCTGTGGAATTAACCCAGGCTTATATAGATGCAATGGGAAAACATAAATCCCTTAACGCATACATTGCCGAT
>CAYVHI010000049.1:0-9379 GCA_964450945.1 uncultured Rickettsiales bacterium | reverse complement strand
TCTGGGTGGGGAGGATACCAAAGTTATACCTAAACCAACTTCTACTCCGCAAAGCCGGCTTAATGACAGAGTGGCCGAACTTGAAGAATCTATTAAAGACCTTGAAGGGTTGGATAAAAATGATAAGGGCAACAGGTCTTTGGCAGGAACCGCAGTTACGATGGATCTAAGAGCTGTTGCACTTTCCTCTGCCCTTGATAACGAAAGAGCAGAGAAAATAGTTAATGCAATAGAACAAAGTAATTTGAGTCTAGATGAGAAAGAGAAATTTGGTAAAGTTTTTGCCGAAGCAATTGGTAAAAGAGCTGAGCATGGCCGTAAGCCGGTTGAGGTGGATGTAAGTTCACTTGCTTCCACATATAAATTCGCAGATGAACCAGAAAAACCAAAAGATAAAAAAGTTGCAACTGAGCAGCCAGCACCTAAGGTAAAACCAGTAAAAGCAAAACCAGTGCAAGTAGGCGAGCCGCAGGTTTATACTGGGGCACCTGCGCCAAGGGTTGCTGAAACATCCAGAGAAGAAGGCGTTGAAAGATGTGCAAATATTGTTTCTGATGGAAAGTTGAGAACTATATCTGAAGGCGATTTAAAAAATCCAGTAGTAAAAGATGCGGCTTTCGATACCGCCATGAGGTGCATGAACAACCTTGAGGATAACAGGCATAAACCATTCCAAACCTACAGCGCAGGAAAAAGAGGGTTTGAAGCAATTGTAAAAATGGGAATGGACCCGGATAAACCTGAGCAGATGTTTGATACAGAGCAGCTTGCCAAATTAAAAGTGGCTTCCAAGGAATGGGCTAAGGATGACCCTTTAAGACAAAGTTTTGATAAAGCCTTTGCCAAACTTGATCCAGATATGAAAAAAGAGGTTAATGGCCTTGCAGATAAAATGCAGCCAGAGGGAAAAGAACCAACCAAGGGCCAGGAAGAAAAAGAACCAACCAAGGGCATGAGCAATTCAATTGCAGATAATATGGTTACCGTTGGCATGGCAAAATGGATTGGCGGTGCACTTGCGAGTGCGGGGCAAGGTTTACTTAACCTTGCGGATAAGGCTGTTGGTGCGGCAGCAGGTCTTAGTACCGCTGCAGGCATGGCAGCAATGATGGTAGGTGTTATTACTATAGCTACGCCAATAGGTGCGCCATTACTTCTTGCCGGAGCACTAGCTACCGGAGCGGGTGTAGCCACTGATTATGCAAGGGCAGGTGTAAAATCAGAAGGTGGCCTGCTTGAAATGGTTAAGAAAGCAGCCAGCGGCATTAAGGAGACGGGAGGAGAATATACAGGCGAAGGAAAAAAAGGTGATAATGTAACAGCCAGTACTTCAAAATCAGCTAAAGTTGAAGAAAAAGGTTCAAAAAGCATATAATATATTTTTCATATTAGGATTTATATGGGACAACATATAGAAATATTAAAAGCAAAATTTCCTGACCTGATAAAGGAGGAAGATGTTGCTAAAGCAGATGAAGAATTTGCCGTTATTGTCTATGTGAAAGGCAAGAATGATTTTGGCAAACCTTTTTATGCTTTCATTGCCGTTCCCCCAACAAAACTTGAAGAAGTAAAAGCAAAACAGGGTAATGGCCAAAAGCTGAATCTAAATGATTATGAGATAATCTGTTATGGCTCCAGGGAAACCCCGCCGCCGGAAGTAATAGAAGATATGAAAAAAGAATATGATGTTGACCTTGGGTTTGAGAAAAAAGCGGTGGATGTATTCAAGAATTTCCTGGAAAAATATAAGAAACCCGATAAAAAAGAAGGATAATCAAGGGGATAGAAAGTAGGCCCCAACTTGTTTTCAAGGCGTAATACAAGGTTCATCAAAAAATACCTTAAATTTCATAATTTTGTAATAAAACAGGTGTAAAAAGGTAGGAGTAAAAGGAGTTTTTAAATGGCAGCAGGAACAAGAGTATTATCAAGCTGGTCAGAGGCACTTGGCGCAGTGGCGGCGAATGAACATTTTAAAAGCGAAGTTAAAAGGTTAGAAAAAATAAGCCCGCGCACACCTGAGCAGGATGCCGAACTTGAGATCATGCGCAATATAGTAACAGAAAATGAAATGAAAGCTGAAGGCGCATGGCAGCCAGTGACTGTAGGAGTTTTAATGCTTGTAGCTGCGGGAGTGGGTATAGCAACAGGATTGGTTACGCTAACAGTTGCGGCATCACTGCTGCTGGTTTTTGGAGCATTAATTACGATACCGGCTGTTATGAATATGCAAGAAAATATTGCCCATACGCCAAAGCCGGAACCGGATTTCATTGACTTGAATAATGCTCCTTACAGCAAAATACAAAAAATGAATTTTACTGGTAAGCTTGACCCAAATGGCAAACTGAACACCATTGTTGTTAAAGCCGAATTTGATCTTGATAAGTTTCAGGATGCATTCGTAAAACCCAGTAATCCTACAATAATTGGTGCTAGGGCAACTGCGTTAGGTGGTTACGAAACTACGCAGACTGTAAAAAATTTTGGTAAAGGTGCTAGAGAAACCACCACTAGAGAAATATTAGTAGATACACTTACTGCTGCGCCGGCACCAAATCAAGGGAAGGTGCATAAAACAACTGTGGCCATGACTTATCCGGTAAAAGTCAAATTACCAGTGCCGCCAAGTTTGGCTGCCGCCACCCCACCGCTTATAAGTGGTACTCCGCCGAAATTTACAAATTCACATGTTATTGAGAAGGATAAAAAAGGCCGTGTATCAAGTGTGGTTGAGTTGGTGTTTGATCCTGAAACCAATTCAACATCCAAAACTACAGAAATATATTCTCCTTCAGTGCCAGAAGATAAGCTTAATGGAGCATCACCTAAAAAATTCATAGTGGAAAAAACAGATTATTCTTTCAATCCGCCAAGAACAAAAACCATGACTGAGACAAAAGACAAGATAGTGGTTGTTGAAGAGGGGCCAGATCCTTCAAGCCCAGGCGATAGGCTTAAAGTCACCATACTTGCTGAGAATGATAAAACAAAAATAAGTATTGAGGATATAGCCTCAGGCTTAGTAATCGATAAAGAAGTAACCCGCGCGGAATATAATAAAGTAAAGGAAGACAACAAAACTAAGGTAAGGGCATCTTATACGGAAGTAGATAGCCTTAGCTTCTGGCAAAAGACAGAAGGAGTGGTTGACAGGGTAGGTATTGGAACTACGGTTATACTACTCGCTATGGGTGCATGGCTTCCTGCCGCAGTCGCTGCGGGCCTTACTTATATGGGAAGCGGTATTTCAAGGGGCACTTTAAACCCAATTGATGTTATTCCGAATGTATGGGGTGAAGCAATAGGTGGCCACAAAACCTTAAAAGACAGCCCAACAAAAACCAGATAAAGCTTTTTCTAAGAAAAGTGAAGTGGATAGTTCCTGTTTTGCCTGCTATAATTTAAATTCATAAAAAGGCAAACAATGGAAATAAAAAAACCAACAATAGAAGAATTAAAACGCGCCGATGAATCAGTAAGGATTATCGTGCTGACGCGTGGGGAACTGGAGGATGGCAGGCCTTTCTACGCTTATGTGCTTATGCCGCCCAGTAAATATCCCCAGTTCATGGAAGCAGAGAAGAAAGGCAATTATGTGCTGGAAGATTTTGGCGAAGTTGTAAGTTTTGGCAATGAAAAAAATCCGCCGCCGGAAGTTGTGATTGAGATGTACAAAAAATATGGTGCAACACCTTCCTTCATGGAAGATCTGAAAAAAGGTGCCGAGCAACTTATGAAAGAAAAAGAAGAAGCGGAAAAATCAGGCGGGCTCTTGCCAGGAAAAATCAAAGACCTGCTGAAGAGAAAGAAAACATCTGATGATGATGACGGCGATACCAAACCAACAGATATCTAAAATAAAAAACTTCATATAAAATTTGTTGTGACTGAACCTCTATTAGTCTAAGAATAATTCTATGGCTGATGATGATATAGAACAGTCGCAAAAAACCGAAGAGCCGACGCAGCGACGGATAGATGAAGCCGTAAAGCGCGGCCAGGTAATATTTTCCCGCGAGATCACCAATTTCCTTATACTGCTGGCGCTGGCCATTAACATGTATTGGTTCTTTCCTGATTCCATGAAAGATGCAACTAAATCATTGCTGTATTTTATTGAACGCCCGCACGATATTGATTTTGCATCTTCTGATTCACGCCGGTTTGCAACAATGGAATTACTGCATGCAGCAGGTACGATAGCACTGCCGGTAATAGTAATGATTTTTGCGGTTTTCATGTCGAGCTTCTTACAGAACGGGTTCATATTTTCCTGGGACCCTATAATGCCTGACTTAAATAAGATTTCTATAATGAGGGGATTTAAAAGGATATTTTCCACCCGCTCAGTAATGGAGTTCGTTAAAGGCATAATAAAGATTATAATTGTCGGAACGATAAGCTTTATTGCCATCTGGCCTTACCTTAATAACCTTGAGAATCTGCCTGGTTTTGAGGTGGTTTCCATCCTTAGCTTTGTGGGGCATCTTTCAATGCGCGTTATGATAGGGGTGTGCTCTGCTATGGCGCTTATTGCTGTGCTTGATTATCTTTACCAGCGCGCTGAATATCTAAAATCCCTTCGCATGACGAAACAGGAAGTAAAAGAAGAAATGAAGCAGAGTGAAGGTGACCCCATAGTTAAGGGAAAACTTAAACAGATACGGATGGAGAGGGCAAGAAGAAGGATGATTGCGGCAATCCCGAAAGCTGATGTAGTGATTACCAACCCAACCCACTTTGCGGTTGCGCTAGAATATGATTCAAAAACCATGACGGCACCCTTGCTCACAGCAAAAGGCGCAGACCTGCTGGCAGCACAAATCAGAAAGATTGCCAAGGAACATAACGTTCCTATAGTTGAAAATCCGCCGCTTGCACGCATACTTTATGAGCAGGTTGATATTGACCAGACTATTCCTGTGGAGCATTACCAGGCAGTGGCAGAAATCATCGCTTATGTATATCGCCTAAAAAACAAGAAGGCAGCTTGAACTAACTCTATTAAATTATTGCTTTGTCGACTCGTAACTGTGGTGCTCATGTATCTTTATATACACGGCGCTCCTCGTTACTTCGTCTCCTAGCACTAATGTTAATATAGTTAGTTCATCATTAATAATTATTGTTGTGGATGCAAGGTTATTATTTTAATCTTACAGTCATGTTTAATGCTATTTCAGATCCGACATTTCATTTATTAAAATCGATTATCCTCATAGCAGGGATCTTCCTAGCCTTCATGCTGATGTATGCAAAACGCTACAGGCAGAAGGATCTTGAAAAAAAATTAACCATAATACTTGCTGTCATGGCGGCTATTTCCATAGGCGCTTTTTATAATATGGGCAAATTTCATTTCGGTGGCGGGGTTTACCATACTCATGATCTCTACCACTACTACATGGGATCAAAATATTTCAAGGAGGTTGGATACCTGCATCTTTATGATGCAACCATAGTGGCTGATGAAGAAAGCAATAATTATATGGAGAAGGTGGATAGCGTAAGGGATCAATCAACCTATAATTTCCGTTCTCGTACAACCTCTCATCAAAACAAACCTGAATGGCGGCCAAAGTTTACCGAAGAACGCTGGAGCCAGTTCAAGAAAGACCTTGTGTGGTTCCAGACACATCCGCATACATGGAGGTGGTGGAAGGGAATTGTGGGTGATTTCGGCTATAATCCTTCGCCGGTCTGGACAATGATTGCGCAAGCTTTAAGCCTTACCGTTCCCGCGCAGGATGGGTATTTTGTAATCATTGCATATATGGACGCCCTGCTTGCAGCAATAATGTTTTACATGATCTTTAGGGCCTTCGGTTTGCAGACGATGCTGTTCTCGATGGTTTACTGGGGATGTACATATACTTTTGTGTTTTCATTCACCGGCGCCTCATTCCTGCGGCATGACTGGATTATCTATCTTATGATTGGTATATGCCTGCTAAAGATGCAGAAGGAGAAACTAGCGGCACCTTTCTTTGCTCTTACTACCGGACTCAGAGTATTACCACTGATCTATATGATTCAGCCGGCAGTAAAATTCTTATGGGACTGGAAAGAAGAAGGCCGGATGAATAAATTCATTTTCAGATTCTTCATATATCTTGCAGCAAGCGGCATAGCCATATTCATACTTACCCTTCTTACCGTTGCCGGCGGCATTGATACATGGCTGGCATTTTACGAGAAAATGAAAGTGCATAAGCAATCATGGAATACCTGGAACTGGGGATTTGTTGATATCTTTATCTATCAGGGCGAGGTTTATGATAACCTGCCGACTAACTGGAAAGCCATAAAAGAAGGGCGTTTGAATGACTTCATGCCAGTAATTGTAACCATGCAGATTATCACCTCGATAATATTTTTCCGCATAGCTGCCCGCCTGGAATATTGGGAAGGGATATGTCTTGGTGGGTTTATGTTCTTCCTGTTTTTCAACCCAACAAAATATTATTATGTGCACCTGATTACGCTGATGCCGCTTTTTGCCAGCCGGCTTGAAGATTCATGGAGAGCACAGGGAATAGCCATGCTTTTCGGAATTACCATTTTTATGCATTTCCTAAGAAGCTTCAATGATACGGCAATACTTATACAGTTTGTTTTCTGTAGCCTGATACTTATATTTTATATGACTTTATTCTTCCTGATATATAAATCGGAGAAGGAGAAATCAGCAGATGTTTGACAGGTTCTTTGACAGTAATGTTGAATTTATAAAGGCTATGTTGCTTACTACCGCCTGCTGCCTTCTGGTATTGTTTTACGTGATAGAAAAATATAAGTGGAATGAGCAGATAAAAAATGTTGCAGAAAGAATATTGGAAATATTGGCGGCTTTCTCTGTGCTTGCATTGCTTAATATGGGCTTCATGCATTATAAAGGCGGGTTTTTCCACGGACATGAATTCTTCAATAATTACATGACGGCAAAATATTTCAAGGAAGTTGGTTATTCATATTTAGCTGATGCCGCCATTACGGCAGATAATGAAGGAAGAAAATACTTTAAAGATGTAAAACATATACGTGACCAGGAAAGTTTTGAGTTAATTCCGGTAGAAAAAATACCGGAAAGAAAAAATAAATGGAGAGAAAATTTCTCTGAAAAAAGATGGCAGAAATTCAAGAATGACCTGGAATTCTTTCAGAATAAGCCTGGGGTCAGGACTTTTGCCGGATACCCACTTTCGTTGAGCTGGTGGAACTGGAGCAGTATTCTGACTGATAATTCATATAAAGCCTCGCCGTTATGGATTGGGGTTAGCCGGATTCTTACCAATATAATACCAGCAACGGCGATGGGTGTATTTTTACTCTCCTTACTTGATCTTGTTCTACTCGGCGCAATCACTTTCTGCCTTATGTGGGGATTTGGGAAAAATATCGCGATGTTTTCCCTGATATTATTCTGTAATATGGCAGTGCCGTATTTTTCCTGGGTTGGCGGTGCGCTGCTTCAGCTTGAATGGCTGGCACTTCTGGTAGCGGGTGTTGCGATGCTGAAAATGGACAGGCATTTTTACTCCGGAGGGTTTATTGCGCTTTCTGGCCTTACCCGCATGTTCCCCTTCGTATTCATTATTCCTGTTGCCGCCAAGGCGATAATAAATTTTGTAAGAAAAAAGAAAGTTGATGATATCGTAATTCCTTTTACCAAGGGATTTCTTCTCACAATAATTGCAGGCTTTCTCTTCACCATGATTGTTGTGCCAAGCCCGCTTGCAAGCTGGGCTGAATATTTTGCTGGTGCCATGAAGCGAGCCCAGCAACTCGAACTGGCAAAGATGGGATTTAAGGATGTTTTCATGTGGGAAGGTGAAGTAAGGGAATTTCTCAAGCCCAACTGGAGAGATTTAAAGGCTGAAAGGCTGACCGCGTTATATCCCTTGATGTTTATTATTCAGTGTATTGGTGTTTATACGCTTTATTTATATATACAGAATAAAAACTCGCGCTACTGGGAATCTATGATATTCGGTGGCTGCCTGCTACTTTTCCTGTTCTTCACTTTTTCCAAAGTTTATTATGTTTATCTGATATTGCTGGTGCCTTGGCTGCTTACTGAGGAAAAAAATAAATGGCTAATAACCGGCACAATACTATTATTCACAATGAATATACTTATGTTCCTGCTTGATACGTTCCAGAGCACAACCTTCCTGATAAAATTTTGTTATATGGCAATGCTCGGTTTGGTATTTGGCTATATTCTCTATTACAACATTGAGATAAAGAATAAGAAGAACTAGTTTATCTTCAGTGTAGCTGCCAGCTCGGCCCATTCGCGCTTTGACATGCCGCTTTGTTCCTGTGTCACCTTCTCGCCATTTATCAGGCGGCGTATTACATCCATACCAGAACCAGAAACTGTTGTGGCTTTAAGGCGGTGATTCTCAAAAGCTTCATAGGTGAATGGCAGCCAGCGTTTCAAGACATCAATCATTACATTCGCATAAGCACGGATTTCATACTGGGCGTGGTTATCAGCACGGAGTGATAAAAAGTGCATTAAATTATGCAGGTCAACCTTCCAGTACCACTGGGTGTAATAATTCAGGGTTAAATTCATGCGGGCAAGCTCACGCGCCAGACCTTTCTTACTTTCATCCTTGGTATTGCCGGTGATATCTTCATTGAGCATTTCTTCATAATGCTCATAAACCTGCTCAGAATCTTCACGCAGTAATTTCAGTACGCGCTCTGCTTCCTTACCGGTTAGGATTTCTCCTCTTCCCTGGCGGTTTGAAGATGATTGTGCTGCCAGCTGGTCTTCCGCCGGGATATAAAATTCCTTATCTAGGATTGAATAACGGGCTGAATATTCATTCACGTTTGCCGTTCTGTGGCGTATCCACTGGCGGGCAATGAATATTGGAAGTTTTATGTGGAATTTGATCTCGCACATCTCAAACGGAGTGGAGTGGCGGTGACGCATGAGATAATTGATGAGCCCCTTATCCTCATTCACCTTCTTGGTGCCTTTACCGTATGAAACGCGGGCGGCCTGGACGATGGCATTATCATCACCCATATAATCTATAACGCGGACAAAGCCGTGGTCTAAAACCTTGATTGGTTCATATAATATTTCCTCAAGCGCTGCTACTGACGGGCGCTTTGTTTCAGATGTGGATTTCTTTACTTCTTCCAGTTCCTGTTTCTGTTTCGCGGTTACTAACATATCTTCCTTCTTTCTTTTATAGATTCTTTTTAGGCAAAATATTTGCCCTCTACAAGGAAAAATATCAAATTTATACGTTTTTAGGCTCTTCACAAGGCAAGGATTAGGTTGTATAATGAGGTTGTCTCTTTGGAGACTATGGAAATAAACGTCTTATAGAATAGACGCTACGGACCC
>CAYVHI010000048.1:0-9767 GCA_964450945.1 uncultured Rickettsiales bacterium | reverse complement strand
GCCACGCCTTTAACCGCGCCCTTATCATCATAGAGGATTTCCCTCGCCGCAAACCCGGGAAAAATCTGAACACCCAAACCCTCAGCTTGAGAGGCAAGCCACCGGCAGAAATTGCCAAGGCTTATTATGTAGTTTCCATTGTTGTGCATTTGAGGTGGGGTTGGAAGACGGAACGCATCAGTTTCCGTCAGGAACATGAAGTTATCTTCACCGGCCGGTGTATTTAGCGGAGCACCCTTTTCTTTCCAATCAGGTATCAGTTCATTAAGAGATTTTGGCTCTAAAACCGCGCCAGATAGAATATGTGCGCCAACCTCGGAGCCTTTTTCGATAATGCAGACATTTATATCCTTGGCTAATTGACGTAGCCTGATGGCAGCTGAAAGCCCGGCCGGCCCAGCGCCAACAATAACCACATCAAATTCCATCTTTTCTCTGGTCATTTTTATCCTATTTTCAATAGGATAACATTTTTGGGTTTTATTTTCAAACTTAACCTTTATAGTACCTATCCTATGCATAAACATGAGCTGTTTAAATGGCATGAAGATATCGGGGCTGATATAGTTCTAGAAAATGCACCCGTTAACCGTTTAATAGAAAAGAAAAATCAAGAAAATCAGATAGATACACCTAATAATCAGGGCTTTAATGATATGAGAAAAAACTTTGCTACCGCTGAAAAAATAACTGCCGCTCCTGCAAATTTTGTGGGCCAGCAGGCAGCCATACGTGAAGCAAGAAAACTTGCCGATGCCAGTAAAACCCTTTCTGAGCTTGAACAGGCAGTGCGTAACTTTGATGGTTGTGTGCTAAAGAAGACCGCCACAAAAACTGTATTTTCTGATGGAATATCAACAGCTAAGGTAATGCTGATTGGTGAAGCGCCAGGCGCAAATGAAGATATAGAAGGCATACCTTTCTGTGGTGCCAGCGGAAAACTTATGGATGAAATGTTTGCTGCCGTAAACCTAACCCGCAAGACAAATATATATATAAGTAATACCATTTTCTGGCGGCCTCCCGGTAACCGCAAGCCAACGCCGGAAGAAGTGGAAATCTGCCGTCCTTTCGTGGAAAAGCATATCTCATTGATAAACCCGCATATTATTATTATGATAGGTGGTACCGCTACAGAGGCGCTGCTGAAGGATTCTACCCCTGTCACAAAACTCCGAAATAAGACTTTTCAATATAAAAACCCTTATTTAGAGAAGCCTATAATGGCTTTGGCAACATTTCACCCATCCTACCTTCTCAGACAGCCTTCCCAGAAAAAACTTGTCTGGCATGACTTATTGAAAATTAGGAAAATTCTGAAAGAAGAATACAACTATATATAGTAGTAATAAAAACTTAACATACCATATATTGTAAAAAATGACTAAAAAACTTGATTTTTCATTACTAAGAGGCTATAATTTAAGCGTATTAAAATTAAGCTTAATAAAGAATTTTTATGAGGTAAAACGAATGAAAATTTATAGCAGCTTAATAAAACCGTGGTTATGGCAGGTTTTGCAGAACAAAACCCTAAGGCGCTTTTCTATTGTGCTTTTGGCATTCTTTTCTCTTCTCCTGCTAAGCTCTGACTATAACTTTAACGCCACATCTCCATACACAAATATAATACTGGTAGATCAGGTTAAAAAACCTGACGACAAGGTTGTTGAATCCGAAAAACAAGATACAAAAGATAAGCAGGTTATAAAGAAGCAATTGGCTTATAGCCGGAATTTTGCAGTTGAAGAAGATTCCGGATTCGACCTTATGAATAAGCTTGCTGCCGGCCCGGAGCTGCCAGAAATACTTTCGAACAGGGATAAGAATATATATAAACAGATATTTACTCTTCAGCAAAAAAACAGTTACGAAGAAGCTGAAAAAGAAATAGGTAGCTTAAGGAACGATTTGCTCTTGGGCTATGTTCTGGCTGATCGCTACACATCTTCCCGCTATAAGCCAAGTGAAGATGAGCTTGTAAAATGGCTTGAGGCTTATGAAGACCATCCACAATACAATAAGGTTTATGAGCGTTTGAATAAGATAAATTCTGAAACCGCATCACTTTATGAAAATGATAGCCAGAAGGTTCTTGCAGGTTATGGGGATAATAATGGTCTCTCAGGAAAAATTACCCGTCCAATAGATAAGCAGAACTGGGGCAGCAGGACAAAGGCCAAAACTGCGTGGAAGAAAATGAATGAGTACCTGGCGGCAAATTCCATATCAAAAGCCGAGAAGGTAATGACATCGCCGCGTATACAGATGTTGTTTGAGCCATTAGAAATTGACGTAGCTTTATGGAGTATAGCAAACAGATATATGTTTGATGGTGAACCGGCAAAAGCTTACAAACTTATTTCCCAAAGCGCAACAAGATCAGGTAACAGGGTGCCAGCCATACACTGGACAACAGGGCTTTCTGCATGGAAAATAGGGAATACCAGAAAAGCTACAGAGCATTTCGCCAAACTTGCCAACGCCGATAAGATTTCAAACTGGCAAAAATCTGCAGGCGCTTTCTGGGCATACCGCGGATATATGAAGCTGGGAAAGAGAAGTGAAGCTAAAGCCATGCTGGCAGAAGCGGCGCTGCTTCCCCATACTTTCTATGGCTTGCTTGCCCGCCATATAATGGAAGGTGAAACAACCTTTAACTGGGATGATAAAACCGCCTTGAGAAGTTCTGACATGAGGCAGCTTGCAAGCGTTGCACCTATAAGACGCTCACTGGCACTTATTGAAACTGGCCGCAACAAGGATGCTGAAATGGAAATGCGCCGTTATTATCCGCTCGCATCAGCAATAGAAAAGAAGAAGATTGTGGCGCTGGTTGAGAAAATGAAAATGCCTGCCCTGCAGGTGCGTATGGCAAATGTTCTAAAAGAGAATCAGGAATCTGCTGATTATGCCTTCTATCCAATACCGCACTGGGAGCCAAAAGGTGGTTATAAGGTTGAGCCTGCGCTTATGTTTGCCCTGATGCGCCATGAATCAGGCTTTAACCCGCAAGCAAAAAGCAAGGTGGGTGCTGTTGGTCTGATGCAGCTGATGCCGGCCACAGCAAAATACATTGCTGAACGCAAGAATATAAGTTTCAACGTTAATTCCCTTAGCGATCCAGAACTTAACCTTACAATCGCGCAGGAGTATGTTTCATACCTGCTTACCATGGAAGGGATTGATAAAAATATAATCTTCTTTGCCGCCGCTTATAACGCAGGCCCGGGTAAATTAATGCAGTGGCTGGAAGAAATCGATTATAATGATGACCCGCTATTGTTCATTGAAAGCATACCGGTAAGCGAGACCCGTAACTTTGTTACACAGGTTCTTACTAATTACTGGATCTATTCTGAGCGCCTAAATGATGGTGAAGGCAAAACAATAAAATTCATTCTCGCCGGAAAAATGCCTAACTATAATGGACCTGTGTTAAATAGCCCAACTTACCTAGCTAAACTGGAAAAAGTAAATTAAGGAATTGCCATGGCTCCTCCCGACCTCTCATTTGAAAACGAAATCGAAGGTCTGGTGGCAGGGGTTGATGAAGCAGGCAGGGGACCGTGGGCAGGGCCGGTTGTAGCTGCTGCCGTGATACTTGGGAAAAACATCCCCACCGGCCTTGATGATTCAAAAAAACTTACCGCCAAGAAACGTGAGAATCTTTTTTCTGCCATACAGGAAACCTGTGTTGTTGGAATAGGAATTGTTGACCCAGCAGAAATCGACAAAATAAACATACTTGGTGCAACGAGAAGGGCAATGATTATGGCTGTTGCCAACCTTGCTGAAATACCAAGCGGCATATTGGTAGATGGCAACCAGTTTCCCAAAGGATTTCCCTGCCCGGCAAAAGCCATAGTAAAAGGCGATGGTAAAAGCCTTTCTATTGCGGCTGCATCAATAATTGCAAAAGTTACACGCGATAGGATGATGATAAAACTACATGAAGAATTCCCGCATTATGGCTGGAATAAAAACATGGGTTATGGTACTAAAAGCCATATCGAGGCACTGAAGCAGCACGGTATAACCATACATCACCGCAAAAGCTTTGCGCCAGTTGCAATGATTGAATCGCAGATGGAATTGAAATATGGATAAGCGTGATTTTAACGGCTTCAAGCCGATAGGGAAATATGTGAGCGGCCTGGTCAGGCCGTTTTTTAATGAGAAAACATCGCTCATTACTCGCCTTGCTTCTGACTGGCATTTTATTGTTGGCGGTGATGTGGCGGAAAAAACAAAACCTGTAAAAATTACCTTTTCGCGTGGAAATAAAGATGAAGGTGGCGCCCTTCTTATAAATATTGATTCAGGTTTCGCAACAGAATTTAGCCACCGTGAAGGGGAAATGATAGAACGCATAGCGACTTATTTTGGCTATAAACTTGTAAAATCAATAAAGCTGAAACAAATTCCAGTAGGGTATGAAACAGAAAGCCCTACAACCCCTGTTGCCAATAAGGACATAAAACTGGAAGAAAAACAGGCTATAGAAAATATGCTTGCAGATATCGGTGATGATGAATTACACTCCGCCCTGAAATCTTTCCTAACTAGTGCGTACAAATCTAAATAAGGGGTCTTTGACAATGAGAATATTTGTATTTGCAATAAGCCTGTTTCTATTCGTGGCTGCCAGCACCTATGTGGTTGCGGAAACTCAAAAAGTAAAGACAACAAAAGAAAAGCTTGCTGAAAAGCCTGTTAAAAAGATTGATAAGGAAACGATGCTTAAGGTAAAGTCAGGAGAAAGTTTTCTGGGCAAGGCAAATGCACCGGTAACCATTATTGAATATATATCTCTTTCCTGTCCGCATTGTGCTGATTTCCATAATAAGGTGCTGCCAGAGCTGGAAAAGAAATATATCGAAACCGGCAAGTTGCGTATCGTGAACCGTGATTTTCCACTTAGCGAATCCGCCCTTAAGGCTGCCATAGCTGCACGCTGTGATGAATCAAAGTATTATCCAATGATAAAAGCGCTATTCAAAACCCAGAAAGATTGGGCTTATAACAATAATTTTGTTAATATAATCAAAAATATCGCCCAGATATCTGGGCTGAAACCTGATAAATTCGATAAATGCATGAAGGATAAAGAGCTTGAGGATAGGATACTGAACAGCCGTCTTGAAGCAGAAAAAAATCTGAAAGTAGGTTCCACACCAACCTTTTTTATCAATGGGAAGATTTATGAAAAAGACAAAGATTTTAAAAGTTTCGAAAAAGCCATTGAGGCACTGCTTGCCCCAAAGAAGCAATAATGCCTGAAAGCCTGGAAGAATTAGATAAAAAGATTGCCGAAGCCAGGAATAAAAGCACTATACTAAAGGAAGATAAGCCAAAGGATGCCGGAACCAGCCCTATGCGGGTTGGCATAGAGTTGGTTTCAGGGGTGGCTGTTGGTTCTGGTTTAGGTTATTTTACCGATAAGTTTTTTGATACTTCTCCGTTGTTTTTTCTTATTTTTTTTATGGTTGGCGGAGCTGCCGGATTTTTTAATATTTATAGACTTGCGAAAAACGAAGAAATAAAGGATAACGTAGCCCATAAAAAATAGTTAAAAGGTGTTCTTATGGCAGAAGGCGGGCATAGCCCATTACAACAATTTGAAATAAAACCCTTCCTGGAACTCTATCTGGGAGATACAAATATCAGTTTTACCAACGCATCGCTTTTCATGGTGCTGGCTTTAACTCTTGGTATAAGCCTGATGACCTTTACGGTCAGGCGCTCTGGTGTAATACCTGGCAGATGGCAAGTTGTTTCTGAAATGTTTTATGAGTTCATCGCCAATATGCTGCAGGATAACGTTGGCCAAAAAGGTAAACAGTTCTTCCCGCTTATATTCAGCCTTTTCATGTTTGTGCTGTTCTGCAACCTGCTTGGCATGTTGCCATACAGTTTCACTGTTACCAGCCATATAGCTGTAACATTTGGACTTGCCATAGCTGTATTCCTGATTGTTACTGCAGTGGGGTTCATAAAGCACGGCCTGCATTATTTTGCCCTGTTCCTGCCTAAAGGAACACCACTCTGGATGGCGCCTTTAATGATATTCATTGAACTATTTGCTTACCTTGCCCGCCCGATAAGCCTTTCGATACGTCTTGCTGCCAACATGATGGCAGGACATACCATGTTAAAGATCATAGCTGGGTTTGTGATAATGATGGGCTGGGCTGGCGGCTGGCTGCCACTTGCATTCCTTGTGGTACTCACTGGTTTTGAGATATTTGTTGCAATATTACAGGCATACATTTTTACAATACTTGTATGCGTTTATCTTAATGATGCAGTTAATATGCATTAATTATTGCAATCCACAAAACTATCACTATTATGCAAACACAATTTTTAAATAAGGAGTTAAAAAATGGAAGGTGAAGCTTTAAAATATATCGGTGTTGGTCTTACTGCATTCGGCATGTTAGGTGCTGCTATCGGAGTAGGAAATATTTTCGCAGCAATGCTTAACGGCTTAGCGCGCAACCCTTCTGCTGAAAGCAAACTGGCAAAATACATTTACGTTGGCGCCGGCCTTGCAGAAGCTATGGGTCTTTTCTCCCTGCTCGTTGCACTTCTCCTTATCTTCGTAGTAAAATAAGAGTCATTTAGTGCCTCAGTTGGATTTTCAATGGTTTTCGGCACAGCTTTACTGGCTTGCCCTTACCTTCATTACACTTTACATAGTATTGGCAAAGGTTTCGCTGCCACGCCTTGAAAGGGTTGTGAGGGACAGGAAGGAGCATGTTTCAACAGATCTAAGAAAAGCTGAAACATATAAACAGCAGGCAGAAAACCTGGAAAGGGAATACACGAAAGCTTTGGATGCAGCGCATAAAAATGCTGATAAGTTAATATCAGAAGCAAATAGCAAGGCTGCAGAACGCAATGCCAAAGGTATAGCAAATCTTGAAAAAGCCATAAGCAAGAAATTACTTGATGCAGAAAAGAACATTTCAGATATGCGCACCCAGGCTATTAAGAATATTATTCCCCACCAGGTTGAAATTTGCCAAATGGTTTTAAAAAAGCTGGTTAACGTTTCCATCCAGGATGATAAGGTTACTTCTGCCGTTAATAATCTAATGAAAGGTATTAAATAATGTATAACGAAGCGTTTTTTGTTGCTGTTTCTTTTGTTTTATTCACGCTGCTTATGTTTAAGCCAGCCAAGAGCTTTATAATAAAAAGCCTAGATAACAAGATTTTGCGTATTAAGAGCGAGCTTAATGAAGCAATGCGCATAAGAGAAGAGGCAGAACGCCTGCTTCAACAATATAAAGAAAAAACGAAGAATGCAGAAGAAGAGGCGACAGAAATAATCCGCCATGCAGAAAAGCAGGCTGAAGAAATCATCTCAACTGCAAAAGCCGACCTGGAATTTACTGTAAAGAAAACTACGGAGCTTGCCACCCAGCGTATTTCCCAGGCAGAAGCCAATGCCCTTAAGGAAATAAAAGATAATGCTATTGATATAACTGTTGGCGCGGCAAAAGCCCTTATTATGGAACACTTGAGCAAGGAAGCGGCGGAAGAGCTGCTATTCAATGCTATCAATGAAATTGAGAGAAAGTTCCATTAAAAAAAGTGATTCTCATGGACGATTTCTGCGTCATATCCGTCCTCAAATCCTCATGTACTAATTTGTACACTCCGGTTTTCCGGGCGATCATTCCTAGAAATCGCCTCATGATAATCACTTTCGTTTTCCTTTCGTTTTTTTCTTTTGAGGCATACGCCTATCCTTCGGCATGGAATATTGAAGAAGGAAAATGGCAGGTTATTCATAGCATAACCACCTATGAAACGGACAGCTTCTATAATATCAACAACATAAAAGTTGATGTGCCGGATTATAAAAAAATCGAATATAACCCTTATGTTGAATATGGCTTTGATAAAGACCTGACCATAGGTTTTAGCCCGCGGTTAGATTATGCCACGCGGGAAGCGCTTACCGGAAAAGAAAAAGTAATTGCCCTGGAAAGTATAGAGTTTTTTGCCCGCAAAAAATTTTGGCAGGATAAGGATACAGTGTTTTCAATACAGCCTTTGGTGAAACTTCCCGGGTTTTACAGTGAAGGAAAGGAACAGCTGCTAGGTGAAAAGCAGATAGACCTTGAACTTCGTTTGCTTGCCGGCCACAGTTTTTCAATGAAGTGGAAGCCATTTGTGAATATAGAGGCTGCTTACCGAAGCCGGGCGGAAAAGCCTGAAGACCAATGGCGTTTTGATGGGGCCATCGGAATCCGTCCTGCTGAAAAATGGCTGATACTTGGCCAATGGTTTACGACACTGGCGGTGCACCAGCCTGATACAAATTCATTCGCATTTAACAATGGAAACGACTATAATCTGCTTAAATTGCAGGCATCAGGAATATATGATGTTTCAAAAGATATTTCGCTTCAGCTTGGGGTATTTCAAAATACATGGGTGGAAAATACCGGAGGTGGTGGAGGAATAATATTTTCGGTGTGGCAGAGATTTTAATTTATGGCAGTAGCAGAGCGTGTTCCCTTAGGAAAAATTCTGTTGGATAAGGGCTTGGTGAGTGAAGGTGATCTTTACCATGCACTGGTGGCTCAGCAGGTATCAGGCGATAAGATAGGAAGGATATTACTGGCAAGGGGAAGCCTGAATGCATATAAGCTGCATCTGGCACTGGCAGAACATTATGGAACCGATTTTGCTGACCTTAGAAAGAATCCGCCTGATCTTTCCCTGATAAATTCATCCTACAGAAAGAGATATCTGGAAATGGAGGCATTACCTTGGCGGAAGGAAAACGGAAAGGTGGTCATCGCGGCAACCGATATAGATAAAAAAGTAAAAGAATGGGCGGCAGAAGAGTTTGGTGAATGCAGGTTTGTCATTACTTCTCCATACGATATCTACTGGACCGTGCAGGATCTTTTCGCAAAAGAAGATGACGATGATGCAAGAAACCGCCTGTGGGAGAAAAAAAGCGAAAAATCAGCAAAAAAAGCCATAACATTGCCAGACTGGCTGGATTCTATAACTTTGATAGCGATATTTGGCGCCATAGCTATATTCTTTGACGATTTTGTGAAATCATTCTTCATTATCATCAACTTGTTCTATCTGTTCACAATGCTTTTCAAAATAACAATCTTCTCTCTGGGCGGATTTGGCCGCAAATATGATTATTCAGAGGAATTCAGTTCAATAGATGAAAGGGAGCTGCCCCGCTATTCGCTTCTTGTGCCAATGTATAAGGAAAAGGAAAAAACCATAAAAAACCTACTGGAAGCGGTGCGGAACCTTAATTATCCTAAAGCAAAACTTGATATAAAACTTATTGTTGAGGCTGATGACAAGGAAACCATAGACATTATAAAAAAGCTGAAACCTGAAAATATTTTTGAAATTATACGCGTGCCTTATTCAATTCCCCGTACAAAACCCAAAGCCCTTAACTATGCCCTGCGTTTTGCGAAAGGTGAATATGTAACCATATATGATGCTGAGGATAAGCCGGAGCCAGATCAATTAAAGAAGGTTATCGCTAAATTCAGGGCAAACAGAAACCCTAATATGGTGTGTGTGCAGGCTCGCCTGAATTATTATAACAAGGATGAGAATATACTGACCCGCATGTTTGCTATTGAATATTCCTCATGGTTCGATTTTATGCTGAACGGCTTAGAGAAACTTGGCATACCCATACCGCTTGGCGGCACGAGCAACCACTTTCCATTGAAAGTGCTGGAGGAGTTATATGCATG
>CAYVHI010000047.1:0-10327 GCA_964450945.1 uncultured Rickettsiales bacterium | reverse complement strand
TTTAGTTGTTGGCCCTTGGGCAACCTGCCCTTGTCCAGGAATTGATATTTGCGGTCTTATTTTTCTATTTAACTCCCCAACTTTTTTTAAAGCTTCTTTTGAATTATCATATTTTACTGATTCCAAACCTGGGCCTTTTTGCTCAGCTAATATAAGCTTATTTCCATCATCCTTGAATATTAAACCAGTACTTTTTTCTACCAGTTTCTTGAATTCTTCAACCTTTAATCCTCTTTCACCAGCATTAGCTGGTCGATGAATCTCATCGGGCATAATAAGCCCAATTCCAAAGCTTTTTACTTTTTTATATTTTCCTGTTGCAGGATCTTCAACTTGATTTTCAAATTCAAGCATTGTGAATCCCATCCCCTGTAGCGGGTCTTTTGGCGGTGTAGTGTTTTTTGGATCAGTAGGCTTCGTCATAAATTCTTCTAATTTTCAATTATTTACTTAATTAATTATAACAAGAAAATATTAAGAAAATATTAAGGATATATACAATTTAAATTAAGCAAAGCTATTGACTAATATAGGAAATTCAATAAGATACTGAATAAGATGGAAAATTACACACCTCCTCTAAAGCAAGGCAGCAATCTCATTATAAAAAGCGAAAGGGATATTAACCCCTCTCTTGATCTGGAAGCAGAAATCAGAAAACTTAAGAAAGAGATGAATGCCGTCATATTATCTCACTATTATCAGGATAGTGAGATACAGGATATTGCCGATTTTATTGGAGACTCACTTGATCTTTCACGCAAGGCAGCCGCGACAGACGCGGATGTCATAGTATTCTGCGGCGTCAAATTCATGGCAGAGGTAGCAAAGATTTTAAGCCCAAAGAAGTTAGTTCTGCTTCCTGATCTTAATGCTGGATGTTCTCTTGAAGATTCATGTAAGCCAGCAGATTTTAAGCGCTTCCGCGAACAGCACCCAGACCATGTAGCAATAACCTACATAAACTGTTCTGCAGAAGTTAAAGCCCTTTCAGATATAATAGTGACTTCCTCAAACGCTGAGCATATAATCCGCCAGATTCCTGAAGACAAACCTATACTTTTTGCACCTGATAAATACTTAGGGGCATATCTTCAAAAGAAAACCGGAAGGAAGATGACTCTGTGGAACGGTACATGCATTGTGCATGAACAGTTTTCAGAAAAAGAGTTAGTAAAACTACAAACTAACCATTCAGATGCCTTCACTATAGCTCACCCTGAATGCCCAGAAAATCTTCTTGCTCGAGCTAACCATATTGGTTCTACGGCATCACTTCTCAACTTTGTCAGCGAACATCAAAAATCTAAATTCATTGTTCTTACTGAACCAGGAATAATACATCAGATGAAAAAACAATCGCCTGAGAGTCAATTCTTTGATGTGCCTGGAACCCATGGTGCCTGCGTAAGTTGCAATAACTGTCCATATATGAAACTAAACACTCTTGAAAAACTATATATGTGCATGGTAAACCGCTCACCTGCTATTGAGCTTGACGAAAAACTTAGAGAAAGAGCAAAATTATCGCTTGAGCGCATGCTTCAGATGTCGCCTAAAAAAGCAACAACCCCCGTTTTTGTTGATTAATAAGAAAACTACATTATTTTGAATTTTATGAAATCATCTACAAAAGAAATAGCCGAGTATTGTACTCAGAAGGTTAAGAAAGCCGGGGCATATGCTGAAGTGTATATTATTGAAAACACCTCTCTCTCCGCCCGCACACGTTTGAAAAAAATGGAAACCGTTGAGCGCTCTGAATCAACCGACCTCGGACTTAGAATTTTATATGGAAAAAAGGGTAAACTACAGCAATCAATAGTTTCTTCAAGCGACCTAAATAAAAAAGTTGTCGATAATTGTATAAAAACAGCTCTAGAAATGGCCAAATCTGCACCTCACGATCCATACATTGATATTGTGAGCAAAAACCAGCAGGTAAAGAATCTTAAAAACTTAAATATATATGATGAAAATGAACCATCCGCGGAAAGGCTTATTAAGTCCTCTAAGGAAGCAGAAGAAGCCGCCTTTAGTGTTAACGGAGTAACAAATTCCGAAGGGGCAGGAACATCATATAGCAAAAGTGATGTTATTTATGCAACCTCTGGCGGGTTTCTACAACATTATAAATCCTCATACAGCTCATCTTCTCTTTCAATTGTCGCCGGAAAGGGAACTTCCATGGAAACTGATTATGATTATACGGTTGCCCGTTATTTTAAGGATCTTAAGCCAGCTTCAGAACTAGGAAAACTTGCAGGAAAACGTGCTGTACAAAAACTTAATCCAAGGAAAGTTAAAACCTGTCAGGTCCCTATAATTCTTGAATCTAGAGTTGCAAGAGAAATTCTTGATACCCTGGCCTCAGCTATAAACGGCTCTGCTATTGCAAGAAAAACCAGCTTCCTAAAAAACAAAATGGGTAAACAGATTTTTTCTAAAGACATAAATGTTATTGATGATCCTTTCGTTAAAAATGGTATCGCATCTCACCCATTTGACGGTGAAGGAATCGAGGGTAAAAAATTAAATATTATAGAGAACGGCGTATTAACAACATGGCTGTTGGATAGCCGCTCTGCAAAGCAGTTGAAGTTAAAAACCAATGGTAGAGCTGTAAGAGGCATTTCATCTCCTCCCCATCCTGGCCATACAAACCTTTATATGGAAAACGGAAAATTATCATTGAAAGAATTGTTTTCTGATATTAAAAGCGGCTTCTACGTAACTGATGCTTTTGGCATGGGAATTAATATGGTTACGGGTGATTATAGTCAGGGCGCATCTGGTTTTTGGATAGAGAATGGGAAAATGACATATTCTGTAAGTGAAGTGACAATTGCCGGACATCTACTTGATATGTTTAAAAAACTTACCCCAGCAAACGACCTTGAATTCTTATATGGAATTAACTGCCCAACTTTACGTATTGAAAATATGACTGTTGCAGGGGCATAAAAAGGAGATATATGACAAAAAATATTTTAGTTCTTCCAGGTGATGGTATTGGCCAGGAAGTTTGCAAGGAAGCGGTAAAGATAATCAACTGGCTTAACAATAACAGTAAAACTGATTTTGTAATAACCGAAGGCATAATTGGTGGCACTGCTTATGATAAGACCGGCTCACCATTTCCAAAAGAGACTCTTGATAAAGCTCTTAAATCTGATGCCATATTAATGGGTGCTGTTGGTGGCCCTAAGTGGGATACCATTGATTTTGCCGTACGCCCGGAAAGAGGCCTTCTTGCAATCCGCAAGGATTTAGGTTTATTTGCAAACCTGCGTCCGGCCATTGTATTTGATGAGCTTGCTGATGCATCATCTCTAAAAAGAGAGATAGTATCCGGCCTTGATATAATGATAGTACGCGAACTTACCGGTGACGTTTACTTTGGTCAGCCACGTGGGGTTGAAACACTTCCCGATGGCACAAGGAAAGGTATAAACACACTTGTATACACATCCCCTGAAGTTGAGCGTATTGCTCGTGTTGCTTTTGATCTTGCACAAAAAAGGAATAAGAAAGTCTGTTCTGTTGATAAGGCAAATGTTCTGGAGGCAACAGGTATGTGGCGTGAAGAAGTTCAAAAAATCCATGATAAGGAATATCCAAAAATTGAGCTGTCTCACATGTATGTTGATAACGCTTCAATGCAGCTGGTAAGGAACCCTAAACAATTCGATGTTATAGTAACAACAAATATGTTTGGCGATATACTTTCCGATTGTGCAGCTATGCTTACCGGCTCTCTTGGCATGCTTCCTTCTGCATCTTTGGGTGCAAAGGATAAGAATGGCAAATTCCATGCGCTTTATGAACCTGTTCACGGTAGCGCACCTGATATTGCAGGTAAGAATATTGCAAACCCGATTGCGACTATCTTAAGCCTTGTAATGATGCTTCGCTATTCCTTCTCCATGGAGAAAGAAGCTACTCTTGTTGAGAATGCTATAAAATCTGTCCTTGCAAATGGCTACCGGACTGCGGATATAATGCAGGATGGAATGAAAAAAGTTGGAACTTCCGAAATTGGTGAATTAATAATTAAGGAAATGGAAACTAAAAAAGCAAAAGTAGCATAATGCGTTTTTTACTTATAATCCCTTTAGTGATTCTTCTTTTTTCCTGCACTCCCCTATCACCATTTACATCCGCCCCAGGATATATCCTGATGAGCCATGATTACGTTACAAAACGTGCAAGGCTCAAAGAATACGCAGAAAGAGGTGATGTATACTCACAATACGAACTGGCTATGAGTTATTGCTGCGGCAATCAAAGCTGGCATGATAACGAACAGGGTTTAAAGTGGTTATGCACTGCCGCAAAAAACGGCCATTCAAAATCACAACTTGAACTTGGAAAGCTATATCAAAATGTGAATGAAATTAACCCTCCCCCAGTAAAAACTGATTTGGTAAAAGCTTATTTCTGGTATTCTGTGGCAGATAGATATTTAAGTTTTGAAGCAAAAGAAGCGAAGAGTGAGCTTGAAGGCAACTTAAAACCTCAGCAAATCCAGAAAGTGAAGGAAATGCTAAAAAATTGGCGAAATGTAAGCTGCGGATAGTAAGTTACCTAATTGCAGCCTGCCTTGCCTGGCTAGGCGCAGGAAGTGTTGCTGAAAGGTCTCTTTCATTTACCGGAATTTTTCCACTCTCCTGGATTACATAGTGGATAGATCCAACATAGAACCTTATATCTTTATCAGTGAGAGCGCCTTTTCCACCAGCTATTCTATCCAGATGGTCTTCTGTAAGTTTGGCTCTTGCGTAATCTGCATATTCTTTTTTATTTTTTATAGCCTTTGCCATATGTTTAGGCATAATTCCATAAAATATCTCGGGGTCTTTTTCAATTTTTTTTAAGTTCCTTAATAGTGTTGCTTCCAAGTTAGAATCTAATTCACCACTTCTTCCACCGTGCTGCATCCTAAAATAAAGCTCATATAAAGCTTTCTTTGTTCCCTGATATTCCAAATCATGCTTGGCAAGCACCATTACCTCAGCACCAAATTTTCCCGGATTCCTAGACAGCTCATCAACGCTATATGTATGCCCACCTTTACTAACAAATACTTTCCCATTGCTTACAGATCTCTTAAAACCAAGCCTTTTCCATGGCTCATCATAGTTTGCATAGGCAATTGCTGTAACTGTTTCAGAAAAAAAGCGCTGAATATCTGAATCATTCTTATGTAAAGCTAATAGCTGATTTCTGTTTCCCTCACTTAAAAGACCATTTGCCGCAACATCTCCATTCTTATTATTGAAGAATTTATAGACCTGTGTTTCTGTTCCACACACACCAGCATTATAATCAAGATCAGTAAATCCAATTACTCTAAGCCCAGAAAACGCAACAGGTGTTGGATACACTTCCTTAGCCTTATCGCCCGTATCTTTTCTTACCTGCTTTCTGGCACTCTTATTCATGAATTTTGCATGATCCGCATGAGTAACCTGAGTCAGATAATCTTGGTAGTCAGGACTATAAACCATCTCCATCCTACCACGGACAACGGCTTTACACCTTTCCATGAGTTCATATTCTTGTGCTTCTGTAAGGTCAAAATTTCTTCCGTCTTTGTGATCTGGATATTTAAGTGCTTCACCAGATAGATCCCCATTAACTCGAGATTTTTCACCCATCCTGTTTTCAGCAAACAACATCTGTCTTTCAAAAGCAGTGTCTGATAAGTCAATCATGTTAAATGGCACAAGAAGGCCTTGGTTTGTCTGAACATGCGTTAATGACGCAATAGAGTTAACAGTACCCTGCGAACGCGGGTTACCAGCGCCAACGCCAGAGTGCCACTTCGGAATTACAACTGCATCTGTGCCATCATCTAATTTTATTGGTGTCTGCATAGAGTTGCGATAAATGCGCCTTCTCATCATACCAATAATCATTGCCATGGCTTTTGTTCCACGGCCTGCAGAATCACTGCCAGCAAACATCATTTCAGGACCATGATACACAAAAGTTTTTTTATCTTTAGCCGTAATATCTGCCTGCTGGCCATTAATTGCTTTATAATCAGCAACAGTCATGGGCCTTTCTTTATCAATTCTTTTATCATAAACCATTACAGGCTTTGCCTCAGCCAACATTCTATCTCTAACATCCTTTGCTTCATCACTTGTTAAGATATGGCGCCATATTTCCGGTGCATTCAATATTGCATTGGGGTCCTCAAGTAGAAGATCAAATTTTGTTCTGTCATCAGAATCAATTTTACGTCCGCCGGATATTATTTCCTCATAAAGCATTAGATGTCTGTAATCCCTTGCAGCACACACTAAAACTTCATCACGAATTTCACCTTCGTTACCTCTATCCCTTGTTTCTTCAGAAGGTGTGGCTGACTCAGCAATTACATATGATGATATTGCGCCAGGATATCTAAACTGCAGTTCAAAGAACCCAAGAATTTGCCTTGCTCTCTTCTCATCATCAGTAAGTGGCTTTTCTGCTTCTGCGATCTCTTCATCTGTCATATCTTTCTTCGCATCTTCGAAAGCGGCCCTTGCTCCAGGATCGTTATTAGCCAAATCAAATCTGAAATTCAGTCTGTTATACTCAGTGCTTATCAAACCTCTAACTTGCGCAAGCAGTCTTGAATCACGCCTAATTTTTTGCATTAATATCTCTGGATTCTCAGAAATATCATCTGAAGGCCCTATTATTTCATTTTCTCTAAGTAGATTGCCAATATATTGAAGAGATTCCTTATGCTGCCTGAAATTCTGGCGAATTTCTACCCTCGGAAGATAATCCCCACATCTTGAAACATTCTTATAAAGCTCATCAAGTTTTGAATATCTTGTTACAGGCACGGTTTCATCACCGCCAACAACCCTCGCACGGCCAAAAACTACACCCTCTTTTTCAAATTCCTCTTTAACTTCTCTTAATTCAGCTAGTAATTCTTTAGCTGTTAATATAGTTCCGATATCTCCACCATTTACAGCATCAATCTCACCATTAATTCTTTCAGCTATTTTTCTCATTCTATCAATGGCAAGGTCATATTGATGCCTAAGATTAGTAAACTGGTTTTTATCAAGATTAGCGCTCAAAAAGGCTTCCTTGTTTGCTTCCAGGACACTTATTATATCTTCAACGGATAATCTATATTCATCAAAAACAACTTTCCTGGCTTCAAAAATCCCTGCCTTTATACTTTCTTCTTGTGTTGCATCTTTTCCGTCAGCATCACCAATTACCCAGCTTCGCATTTTAGGGGGCGACATCCTATCAAGCTCTTCAATACTCCTGTATCCTATTGTAAGGTTTGCCCTGACCGTATATTTATCCATGTAAGAACCACAGCGCCTGTATTGCCTTCTTGCCCAACCAGCCGCCCTTCTCCTTTCACCCGCTGGATCCATTGTCTCTGGGTTGCGCAGGCCATTCCAGATAAAACTCAAATCTTCACTTTTAAATCCACTTATTACTGGAAGTTCTGTATATATCTTAGTTTCAAGCACCGCGTCACTATTCGGACGTTTGCTTCTTACAGTTAATTCTGGTTTTTTCCTGGTAACCTCACCCGTCTTATCAAACGGTAATGCTGATACCTTGCTAAATCTATCAAGAATAGCTTTTTCAGATGCCTCGTGCAAAACTCCATCAATCTCCTCATAAAAGAAAGATTCAAGCATCTCTCTTAAGGCTTCTTCCACTTCTATTCCAAGGTAACCATTTGGGTGAGCAGTAATCACATAAACAACTTCATCCAGCTTTAAGTTTCTAATAACCTCATCTGTAACACCACGAAAATTTCCATTTTCATTAAACCTTTTATTCAGAGCTGAAACAAGCTCTTCACCGCATCTATCAAATATAGTTCTGATTAATTTTCCTTTTTCTGATTCAATCTCAGCATCAAAATCACCAAGTATTTTTGTTATTTCCTTATCATATAGTTCTTCAGTTAGCCTTATATTATCTGCAGCACCCTTTCCTCTCATAAAACCAGTGCTAAAAACACCAACCTTTTGATCAAGCTCTATGGTAATAATATTACCATCAAAGCTTTCTGCCTCTCTGCCCACAAAATTTACGCCGGAACCTTTTAACTTTTCGAATAAAACTCTCGCTCTCAGCTTTCTCAATAGAAACTGGCTTATTTGCTCAGCGGAAATTTCGAATGTCTTTGAAGAACCGTATCTTTCTAAAAAGTTATTACCTAACATTTTTACTTACCTAACCGACTATATGAAAATATTTTATTATCAATAAGTTAACAAATGGTTAAGATAGGAAAATCAATATGTTAGGATGATGGTGGAGCCTAGGAGGATCGAACTCCTGACCTCCTGGATGCAAACCAGGCGCTCTCCCAGCTGAGCTAAGGCCCCACATTTGAAGAGAGCATTTATATACAAGCGTATTTAAAAGTCAAACTGGTTTTTTAGTTGATTTTCAACAACTTTATCCTTGTTCTTGACATAAGCCGTATAAACATTAATATCCGCCTGTCATTTTTTTTGATAATTCCCGAAAAACAAAGGTAGTTATTATGAGTTTGCCACTAATGCCCAAGGCGACAGCCGTATGGCTCATAGAAAATACAACTCTGTCATTTGATCAGATCGCTAGCTTCTGCGGCCTGCACCCTCTTGAGGTTCAAGGTATTGCTGATGGCGATGTAGCAACCGGCATTATAGGGCAAGACCCTGTTGCCAGCGGCCAGCTTTCAAAAGAAGAGCTTGAGAAGGCATTGAAAGACCCTAAATACACTCTAAAGCTCAATGATAACCTTAATAAATATATCAAAGAACAGAAAAAGAAAAAAAGCCGTTATACACCAGTTGCAAGAAGGCAAGATAAGCCAGATGCAATAGCATGGATAATCAAGAATCACCCTGAAATAAAAGATAGTCAGATTGCAAAGCTTCTTGGTACAACAAAAAACACCATAAACGCCGTACGTGAACGGAGCCACTGGAACATTTCAAATATACGCCCCAGGGATCCTGTTCTTCTTGGTCTCTGCATGCAGTCAGATCTTCATGCTGCCATTGAAAAAGCCAGCAAGCAAGCTGCTAAGCAGAAAAAATAATCTTAATTTATGACAAAGCTCCCTCTGTCAGTATTCATTATTGCAAAGAATGAAGCTGACAGGATTGGAAAAGCTATCCAAAGCGTAAAAGGCTGGGTAGATGAAGTTATCGTTATAGATAGCGGAAGCACAGATAATACCGTAGAACTTTCAAAATCACTTGGTGCAGATAAGGTTGTTTTCCATGAATGGGAAGGTTATGGCCAGCAAAAGGTTTATGGGGAAAGCTTATGCAAAAATAACTGGATACTTAACCTTGATGCTGATGAAGAGGCAACTCCAGAACTTTCTGAAGAAATAAAGAGACTTTTCGCAAGTGGTGAACCATCGCAAAAAATATTCAGGATTACATATCAGAATATTTTTATGCATCACGATAAGCCAAATCCATTAGGTCATCGCGATAGTTTTGTTCGCCTTTATGATAGGCGTTATGCAGGTTTTAAAGCAAGCTCAGTGCATGATTCCGTAGTATCAAAAGGTGATATACTTAAAGAAGGTAGGCTTGAGAACATTGTACTGCACAGATGTTTCCGCTCACTCAGCCATATGTTAGAAAAAATTAATTACTACACATCAATGCAGGCTGAAGATCTTATTAAGCGCGGAAAGAATCCTCCTGCCATCCGCATTTTCTTTGAACCTATTCTTGCATTTCTTAAGGTTTATTTCTGGAAACGTTATTTTGTTTATGGGATAGATGGTTTTGTGCATAGCATTATACATGCTACAGCACGCATCGTGCGCCTTGCAAAAGCACGTGAGATTTACAAATTAAAGAAAAATAATTAGCTGGCAGCTTTATATTCGGGAACCAGCTTTTCAAGCAGTTCCTTAGTCTTTCTAGTATCTTTGTTAGAAGCACTTTCCATCATCTTTTGTAATACTTTTATCATGTCACTAGAGACTTTCATTGGCGTAGCAAGAAGCAATCCTTCACATTCTGTATTGGTTGGAGATTCTTCCTTATAGAATAATTCTTCATGCAATTTTTCACCCGGCCTTATTCCAGTATAAGAAATCTTTATATCTTTCTCAGGTTGAAGGCCAGCAAGCTTTATCATCTGAACCGCAAGATCCTGTATCTTCACAGGTGTTCCCATTTCAAGAACGTATATGCCACTAGCATTATTACTGTTTCTTACACCTAGGGCCGAGGCCATTATAACAAGCTCCACTGCTTCCCTTACCGTCATAAAATATCTTGTCATTTCCGGGTGAGTAATTGTTATAGGGCCGCCACTAGCA
>CAYVHI010000046.1:0-10908 GCA_964450945.1 uncultured Rickettsiales bacterium | reverse complement strand
GGTACGGTAGATGCGTTCAACAAAATCGCTGACGTTATATCAAATAACCAAACCATACCATATATTGAAGCAAAGCGTGCTTGCGAGCCTTTGGTGGAAGCAGTCAAAAAAAATGAATTCAAAGCTATACTTAATGGCCTTAAAGATCATGATAACTATACTTATGTTCATAGCATGCGGGTTGGAACACTTTTATCACTCTTTGGACACACAATTGGTTTGAAGGAGGATGATTTGCACCTGCTTGCCAGCGGCGGCCTTTTGCATGATGTTGGAAAAATGACAATCCCACATAATGTTTTAAATAAACCAGGGACACTGACTGAAGATGAAATGAATGTAATGAGAACGCACGTTCCGGAAACGGTGAAATATCTTAAGGCCGTTCCTGATATACCGAAAGCAGTTATCATAATTGCCGAGCAGCACCATGAAAAACTTAATGGCAAAGGTTATCCAAAAGGCCTGAAAGATTCAGAGTTAAATGAATTGGCGCGTATGGCTGCAATAGTTGATGTATTTAGTGCGCTTACCGACAGGCGCGTATATAAGCCGCAAGTGGAACCTGAAAAGGCTTTACAGATAATGGCCGAACAAATGGGTGATCACCTGGATCAAAGATTGCTGGGCCTGTTCAAGAAAATGCTGCTTGATGCAGTAGCAACCTAATTACAAATCATACCCTAAAACACGAAGTCTGTGTTTACCAGGTTTATATTTCCGGTGAGGGTGATTATGAAGTTATTGCCATCTGTGATGGTGGTAATTCCGCCGGATTGTGAGTAGCCGAGGGTTGTTCCGGAAGCTGCACCTGCTGTGATACCGGTGAAGCCTAAACCTGAGAGATCGATTTTATCCACGCCATTATTGAAATCAGTAATCAAATCTGTTTCGGTTGTGGTTGAATCCCCAATGCCGAAATATTTGAATGTATCAACACCGCCACTTCCTGTTAGCGTATCAGCGCCTGTGCCGCCGCCTATCGTATCAATTCCTGTGTTACCAATAATATTGTCATTACCTGTGCCGCCATCAAGCAAGTCATTGCCACCATTGCCGGTGAGTGTATCATTTCCATTTCCGCCATATGCAACATCGTCATCACCGCCAGCGTTGATTTCATCATCGCCATCATGGCCTTCGAGCGTATCATTTCCGGCAGCACCATTTAATGTATCATTACCTGTCCAGCCGCCAATGAAATCATTACCGCCTTCGCCGTAACCGATATCATTATCTTCATCCATCCACAGAGTATCATCACCTGCACTGCCATGCATGGTATCATTACCAACACTGCCGATAAGGTGGTCATTGCCGTCACCACCGATCATTGAATCATTATCAAACTGGCCGAGCAGCAGGTCGTTGCCATCACCGCCATAAAGAGTATCGTTACCGAACCAGCCATGCAGCTCATCATTATCTATCCCACCATAACCAATATCATCGCCGTTATCCATCCAAAGGGTATCAATGCCTGCGCCACCCTGGAATGTATCAAGCCCATCGCCACCGATAAGATGGTCATTACCCTGGCCGCCAGAAAGTGAATCGTCACCAGCATTACCAACAATAAAATCATTCCCGGCACCGCCGTTTATCGTATCATTACCGTTATCTGAGCCAAAAATTCCATCATCACCTGCTTCGCCATTCAGAAAATCGCTGTGATGCTGCCCTATTATGAAATCATTCCCGTCTCCACCATATACGGTATCGCTTTCCGTCCATGTGGTGATTTGATCATTTCCATCGCCTCCATAAATAATATCAGTGCCTGGGCCACCCCAAAGCGTATCATCACCAAGATTTCCATAAACCGAATCATTACCGTCAGTACCATCAACAAAATCATTTCCGGCATTGCCAGAAAGTGAATCATCATTACTCTCACCAATGACTGTGTCATCTCCCGCACCGCCGTTTAATGTATCATTCCCTAATCCGCCATAGATAGTATCGTTGCCATCAAGGGCATTTATAATATCTACCGAGGAAGAACCTGTAATACTATTAGCGCTACTACTGGTAATGATGAAGTTGCTTGCTGTGAATGAGCCACCGATCTCAATCTGGAAAGAGTTTGGCAGGTTTAGTGTTGAACCGTTAAATGATAAATTACTGAAATTGTGAATTCCTGATATGTTTTTAAGCTCTATACGATCATTCGCATTAAAAAACGTTATTACATCTTTGGAATTGGATTCAGATGAGAAGATATAATGATCAAAATCATTAAAATATCCATCCACCAAGACATCATTTCCAGCTCCGCCAGCCAGAAAATCATTCCCGTTCCCTGCATCCATTATTGAATCATTACCACTCCCTGCAAAGATAGTATCATTAAAATTACTTCCTACTATTGAATCTTCCCCACTGCCTGCATCGATATAAGTCTTGCCATAGAAGGAGTTTGCAGATGTTGCGCCTCCTGAAGCACTTATGAAATCAACCCCATCACCCCCGGAGAGTGTAGTGTTGGAATGGCCATTTGTGATTATATCGTTACCAGCGGAGCCGCTTATAAAATCCTCATTTGAACTGGTTCTATAAACATTTTCCGGCTCAACAATAGCTATTCCAAAAGGGTTTCCAGCTGAATAGTTAAAGTTTTTTATAGTTGCAGTAACATTTCCACCACCTGCGATAATATTTAAATCTGCGCCAGCTTTTTGAATCAGGAAATCATTGTTTGCGGCGCTATATTCCTTGTATAGATCTGCACCTGAAACACCTATGGCCTTGATAAAAAACCCTGAATAGACATAAATATCATTCAGCCATATTGAATCTTCTCCTTTGCCGGCGGAGTTGAGACCGTTATCAATTATTGTACTGAATGATGAACTTCCTATTTTGTAGGTATCGTTACCATTCCCGCCTTCAAGCATATTATTTCCTGAAAAATCCTGCAATACATCATCCTCATTTCCTCCCACCAGTTCATCATTCCCGCCATTGCCAGTTATTGTATTTGCATCATTAAAATGCCCAAGTATTGTATCATCAAACGCGGAGCCGGTTACCGCCTCTATGTTATCAAATATATCCTTGAACCCGATTATGCCGGATTGCAGGGTGTTTCCTGCATCAAGATCAACATTCACCGCCGAGCCTGAAGAAGCGTATGAGATCGTGTCATTGCCATCCCCGCCATCAACTATGTATTTATCACCAGAGAGGGAGAATGATTCAGGGGCGGAGGTGCCGAATTTTACTGTGTAATCTTGCCATAAGTTTTGTCCGTTCGGCAATGAAAGTTTATCCTGAATTACATTATCATTAACTATAACAATTTCATCTCTATCGTAATGATTTCTATGAGGATTGTGAGTATAGAATTCATCTATATTAACGCCTGTCAATTCTTGAAGCTTTTGCTCTGAGTAAACAATCAAATTATTTGGCAAACTACCGCCTACATAATCTGTATACCAGCCTGCTGTACCTATTTTATCTAGATCTTGAGAGGTAAAGTATCCTGCTACTACAGTGTTTTCATTAGCAGCATCTAAAATTCTTTCAACAAAACGAATACAATCATTAATTGTTAAAAAATACGCTCCTAAAGAGCCATATGGCAGGTTGTCATTTATATAGTTTTTTATGTCAAAATATTCTTGCTCAGTTAATGAAATTACATCTGAGGTAATAATTTTTGCGCCTTGGCTGCCATTTTGAATTGCTTGAAGCGTGCTATTATGAATATTTCTTTCATCTTTTATTTCTGCAACTGGCTCTAAAGCTGATACAGGCCAAACCCCATACATTTCTTGAGTATCTGAAATTATGTTTCCTGAATTATCCGTTTGATTAATTTCTACGTAAAAATGTCCAAAACTATCATTGTCTGTAACTCTGCCATGAATATATAAATTATAATTGACCATTTTACCTAACTCCTAAAAAAGGGAACGTAAAACTATAAAAGACAAAAAAGAAAAATAACCTATAACAAGAGCAGAAAATATTTTTGCCATAATAAAAATTATAGATTTAAAACTTTTTGAATTTATCCATATTAGTACCCCCGCGAAAATCGGATAAATGCTAAAAACAACTACTAGATATGGGTATTTTTGGTGAAAATTTATTATTAACATATGGGAAATTAATATACCTAATATGCCCCACAGCCAAAATACCTTCCAAAGCTTTTCTTCACCTTTCCAAAGTTTCTTTAAGTAACTAATCATATTTCATTTCTCCCGGGTTTTGTTATTTATACCACTATAAGTTTAATTTTAAAGCGCATTTAGCGATATGTTGCGAATATGTTGATTTATATCAGCAAATCTGCCGGTTACCGCCTCGATGTTATCAAATATATCCTTGAACCCGATTATGCCGGATTGCATGGTGTTTCCTGCATCAAGATCAACATTAACCGCCGAGCCTGAAGAAGCGTATGAGATGGTATCAATACCATCCCCGCCTAAAATAATATTATAACCAGAAGGAGAGATGAAATTGTCGTTAGATGTTGTACCTGCTATTATATTATAATCTGGATTTGGAGTAATATATCCAGTTTCTGTTTCTGAAATCCAATTAGATGGAATTAATCCATCTCCATATTTTTCATCAATATAAACTCCGGCACCATTAATTAAATCTAAATCTGTTTGTGTAATTACTCCTTCATTAATTAATTCAGTTAATCCGTTAGTTCTTATCCCTGATATAATTAATCCATCATTCACCCAATCAGCACAATTTGCTGTCAAAGCACCATAATCAGTGGGGTTAAGAACTGAAGAGGAAAGATAGGAGATTAGCGCATCCCGTTGCTGTTCTGTAATTGATAGAGTTTTTTCAAAACCATCAAACTCATTATTTTTAAGGGATTCATATCTTCCATTATCAACTCCAATCTTAGCATCATCAAATCCATTAAGAATTATACTTTCAAAGCTATCATTCTCAGGATATTTTCCAAAAAAATAGTAATTGCCGTTATCTGTCTGAATTCCCAGATAAATATGTCCGTTTAAGGTTTTTCCATCGCCGACAATTTTTATATTTTGCATAAATATCTCTCCCTTGCCTAATGTTGGTAAGTGTACCCTTTATCACCGATTGAGATTCCAAATAGACAGTAAAAATAAATTATAATTATTATGACGAAGCTATAACGCAGATATTTATTTTCTAATGGGTATAAAAGTAAAATAAATATATATGGTAAAAACAATATGGTAGAAACTAAAGGCACAAATTTTATAAAACTTGCAAAAATCATTAAAATTATAAATACAATTAAAAAAACACTATATTCAAAACACTTTAGTTTATTTTCTTTTAGAGACTTTTTTACTATGTATCCATTTATTAAAATTGGCAGTAAAAATACTAAATAAAAATTTACCAAACTGCTTAAAATAAACTTTAAATGAAAGCCTATAACTAATTCCTTAAACCCATTTAATTGTATAAATAGGGCTGCAAATAAAATTAATACAATTAATATTATTAAAGTAATTCTTTTATCCTTTGCTGATGCTGAAATCATAACCTCTCCTTGAATTATTTATCCTTTATACAACTTTTAACTGTATCGACAAGCTAAAATAGCGATATGTTGCGAATGTGTTGATTTATATCAGCAAATCTGCCGGTTACCGCCTCGATGTTATCAAATATATCCTTGAACCCGATTATGCCGGATTGCAGGGTGTTGCCTGCATCAAGATCAACATTAACTGCGGAACCAGAAGATGCGTATGAGATGGTGTCATTGCCATCCCCGCCATCAACTATGTATTTATCGCCGGAGAGGAGGAAAGATTCGGAAGCGGAGGTGCCAAATTTTATTGTGTATGTGTTATTCTGGTCTTGCGCCTGAATAGTTGCTGTAGGTAAGCTTGGAAGTACATTATCATTATCTTTTTCTGAAGCATCAGTAAGTGCTGTTAAAAAATCCTTCGCTTCTGCAACAGTAAAGTTTCCAGCATCTCTTATGAATGTTATTCCATTGCCGGCTGTAATCCCTATCTGTTCTCCAGCACCAATAAATGTATTTAATAGAGAGTTTTTGTATAAATCTATAAGCCGTGAACCCCAGATAATCTTGCTGGCAGATTCTAAAATTGCCGCGGCTCCTGTTGAAACAGCTGAATCTACAATTAAATTTCCAAGTGAATCCTTACCTAAGTTCAATAGAGAAAATGAAAGTAATGATGCGGTTGCATCTTCTAAATGCCCAATAGCTTCTTTTGCGTTAACTCCACCCAAAGAAGTTAGATTATCAGCGTATGCTGAAAAAATAGAAGCATAATTAACATCAGAATCATCTATGTTCTGTGCAAGCTTAACCCAACTTCCATCGCCACCAAATTCCTGAAATAATGACCCACCCCATGCTTCTTCGCCGTGGGTGGAGAGGCCTATAAGAGAATCAGTAAAAGAGTTATAATGAATATTTGATATTGCTCTAGCATCCAAAAATCCATTTCCTCCATTATTATTTATATTATTAAACCTAGCCTGAGCATCTCTTACAGCCAAATCAACCTTTGCTTTATCAATTGTTATCTGTTCATTAAGGCCGTTATCAGCCGCCGCATCAGCAAGAACAAAACCAGCAAACTCGCCCGGAGTGTTAGATGCAAGCACTACACTTTTGGCAATGGCACCATAATCAAAAGCAAATCCGGTGCCGTTGGCAGAAATATAATCATAGTACGTTGCTATGGAGTTTAAGTCAGCTGTAGTTAAACTTCCGGTTTCAGCATTACCTCTTAAAGTTTCCAGCTGGGTAATATAATTCTGTAAATCGGTTATATTAAGCGGCATAAATACCTCCTATGGCTGAATAAATGAATTAAGTTTTTTGATTATTCCTTCGTGGATTGCTTGGTAGTTATTAATAGCATCTCCATTAAGCGTATATTCAATTTGTATTTTATCATTTAAGTGGGAATGTGTTTCACATTGAGCAAATTTCCATTATATTTTACCAATCTTATTAGTATATGGTTTATATGGGCAGGAAAGCCAATAATCAGGATTTAACAAATTACCTTTTATTAATACAGTATTCATATATCTATAAGTTTCAGTGTGTTTATCATAAACTTTCTCACCATATTCAGTTAGTCCAAGATTTTCATGTGTTTTTACTTTCTGAATTTTTGATATATCATGTTTTTCAGGTGCTTCCAGATATCCAGAGAATCCCATACGAGAAAAATAACCTGCAAGACGATTCCCGCATGATTTTGGAAAATAATTTCCTGATTTTTTCATCCTGATCTCACATTGCTCTTTTGAATATCTTGGATCAATGGAAACTAAAACCTTATCATCATTTCTTGCTCCCTTAAAACTAGGTGTAAAATCGGGGTAGGTTACAATAATTGATACTCCGTCCACCTCACCATCTGGTTCATTTTTTCCAGAAAACAGATAATCCCTAGGAATTTTAAACTTCACACCATTAATAATAAAATTTTTAAACTCTGGTGGTGGTGCTGGTGGTTTTATATAAAAAGCCAGCCCGACAAATGTTGCTATACCAATAAAAGATACTACACCTACAATTTTTAATAGTTTTTTCACCTTAATACTCCTAAAGTTTATCTTTTATACCACTATAAGTTTAATTTTAAAGCGCATTTAGCGATATGTTGCGAATATGTTGATTTTTATAAGGAATTCCGGCGCCCACCAGTTCATCATTTCCGCCGAGGCCAGTTATTGTATTGGCATCATTAAAATGCCCAAGTATTGTATCATCAAACGCGGAGCCGGTTACCGCCTCGATGTTATCAAATATATCCTTGAACCCGATTATGCCGGATTGCAGGGTGTTGCCTGCATCAAGATCAACATTAACTGCGGAACCAGAAGATGCGTATGAGATGGTGTCATTGCCATCACCGCCATCAACTATGTGCATGGAGCCAGATAAGTTGAATAGTTCAGAAGCAGAAGTGCCTTCCAAAAATTTAAAAACAACAGACGAAGAAGGAAAGTTTACACTAATAGTATCATTACTTTGAAGTAAATTCCCGTTAGTTCCCAACTCATGAGAAATTTGAGTAGCTATAGATTCCGGTGTTTGCTCTCCTGGTGCAGAAGTAAAGGAAGCTTCAACATAGGCAGAATAATTGCCATCTGTTATTTTTATTGTTAGCTGCTCTCCGCCTAATCCAAAAAGAATTACATCACTGTTGTAGTTTGACGGTGAACTAGCTGGATCTGTAATCAAACCTCCATTTGAAAGTAAGGTTTCTAAAGCTTGGGCAAGTTCAGTTCTATTTGATACGGTTTCTGAAATTTCCCGGCCGACTTTATTGTTATTAAGGTCCATCACTCTTTCATTTTTTGGGTTAGTTGCTAGGATATCTGAATATTCATTTGCCCATCCTAGAAGATTAGAAAAAGTTGAGTTATACTCCATGGCAAATATTCCACTTGTGTATGCATGTCTAAAGGCATCAAGTGCATCATTGTGTCCTATCTGAATTAATCCAATGGAAGCTCTATAGAATCCATCTTGATGCATCGTTAAAGTGACAGATGTATCAATATTATTTGCATAATATTCATAAGACTCATTATGACCTTGCTGCTTTAATTCAAATGGAGTTGGCATGTTTTTCTCCCTTATTTTGTATTAAGGCTAAAACGGTAGTAATTAGATTCAGGTTGAAGAGTTAAATTTATATTATTATTTGTATAGCATGATGGTTCATGGAGACCCGATACTTTACCAAATGCTATTTTTGATATAGGGCTCCTTATCACATATGCTATTTTATTTTTTTCATCTCGGAATATCATAAACCAAGATTCATCTGCACTTGATTTAGATGGGATAAATCCTTTTATTTTGTAGTTTGAATATTGTTTTTCTGGAATTTCACCATAAGGTGCAGAAACACATAAGCTGTCCCACTCAAAATTAGTTAGCTCTTTTAGAGGGATTTCTTTTTTTCCTTCACTTAAAGCCTTACTCAGAGATTTCTCAAAATGTCTCTGTTCAGAAGTTTTTAAAAGATATGGAGATGAAAACAAACCAACTAAACCTAATAAAACAACGCTTATAAAAATTAATAATATCTTCTTCATATATATTCTCCTAAAGTTTATCTTTTATACCACTGTAAGTTTAATTTTAAAGCGCATTTAGCGATATGTTGCGAATATGTTGATTTGCATAAGGAATTCTGCCGGTTACCGCCTCGATGTTATCAAATATATCCTTGAAGCCGATAATCCCCGATTGCAGGGTGTTGCCTGCATCAAGATCAACATTAACCGCCGAGCCGGAAGATGCGTATGAGATGGTATCAATGCCATCCCCGCCATCAACTATGTATTTATCACCGGAGAGGAGGAAAGATTCGGAAGAGGGGGTGCCGAAGGTGATTTTATAATTATTCCAGTTAGATAATTCATCTCGTAGATTTATAGTATCACCGCCGTTCTCAACAAAAACATAGCGGTTGCCTTCTCCGTCATACATAGAGTTTAATTTAACTGTGGCGTTACCACTATAATCAACAATTGATTCAAGTGAGGCCTGAACTGAAGTTAAATACCAGTCTAGTTTATCTCCAAGGTTGATAAGGGTTTTATTGCCGCCGCCATAAGTATTAAGTGCGTAATTTGCTGCAGCACCGCCTAAATTAATGAGATTCTGATCAGAAAATTCTAGGATTTCAGAAAAGAAATTATTTCCTAAGCCAGAAGCACGGTATAAATCAATTATAAAATCCACACAATTATGTGTCTTAAGTTGGTAATTCTCAAGATTATTTATCTTAGCTTCAAGCGCGGATTTTATATTGTTATATTGCGTTTCAGTTAGTTCAATTTCTTTTTGTATTGGATCATTGCCAGGAAGGTTTAGCCTATTCTCTTCATTTTTTAATTCACCTGGACTGTTAAGCATTTGGTTAACATTTTCAGGGTGAAATCCTATTATTAAATCATTATCTCCATCAGGATTATATGCGCTGAATACTCCTTGATTTAGACCATCTCCTTCCAGTTTTATAAAGTTATGACCTACTTCTAAACCATTTATTATATCGCTTTTGTTATCTAAATAAATTGTCAGCTTAGGCATATATTGCTCCTATTTTCCAAAGATAAATATTGATGTTATGCCTAGTTTAGTTAGCAAAACCCAGAAAAATGAAAAAATGAGAATAATAAAAATATACAAACTAAAATAAAATTTACTTAGTTTTTTGAAGGCAGCTATTGTTAAGATAGATATAGCTAGAAATGGATATATAAACATAACCAGATAAAACAAGCTTGGGCCAATATAATAATAGTATATTTGGTTTGTAACGCCGTCTTCTTTAAATAAGGCAGTAAGTAACTTTATTAATATTATTATTAATATTTCTCCCCCAACACCCCAAAGCCAGAACACTTTCCAAAGTTTTTCTTCACCTTTCCATAATTTCTTAAAGTAATTAAGCATCATTTACACTCCCTAGTTGAAACAGCCTTTCATAGCACAGAAAAGCGGCGCTTTGAACCCAAAATCGCATTATTCTTCGAAAATATTGAATTACATAAGAAAATCCTGTTGCCGCCCACCAGTTCATCATTTCCGCCGAGGCCAGTTATTGTATTGGCATCATTAAAATGCCCAAGTATTGTATCATCAAACGCGGAGCCGGTTACCGCCTCTATGTTATCAAATATATCCTTGAACCCGATTATGCCGGATTGCAGGGTGTTTCCTGCATCAAGATCAACATTAACCGCCGAGCCTGAAGAAGCGTATGAGATGGTATCAATACCATCCCCACCATCGACAATATATTTATCGCCAGAGAGGGAGAAAGATTCATGATGAAATACGGAAAGTGGCTATGAAGTTGGTTGCGGGGGCCAGATTTGAACTGACGACCTTCAGGTTATGAGCCTGACGAG
>CAYVHI010000045.1:0-12224 GCA_964450945.1 uncultured Rickettsiales bacterium | reverse complement strand
CACAGAGAGCCAGGACTGGGCAGCAATGCTGCAAAGGATGTATACACGCTGGGCAGAAAAGCATGGATTCTCCGTAGAACTTGTTGATGAGAACGCTGGTGAGGAAGCAGGTATAAAAGGCGCAACCATGAAAATAAGCGGTGCGTTTTCTTACGGCTGGGCAAAGACCGAAAGCGGCGTTCACCGTTTAGTACGCATCTCCCCGTTTAACGCGCAAGGAAAACGGCAAACAAGTTTCGCCAGTGTCTGGGTTTATCCCGTTGTCGATGAGAATATCGAAATAGAAATTTTAGAAAAAGATTTGCGGGTAGATACATTTCGCGCTTCAGGTGCTGGCGGCCAGCACGTAAATAAAACTGATAGCGCCATCCGCATCACCCACATCCCAACCAACATTGTTGTCCAGTGTCAGACCAGCCGCTCGCAGCACAGGAACCGTGCAGAGGCATATAAGATGTTAAAATCTAGGCTTTATGAACTTGAACTGAGGAAGCGCGAAGAAGCAGCAAATGCCATGAACGCCAGCAAAACCGATATCGGCTGGGGCAACCAGATACGTTCCTATGTACTCCAGCCTTACCAAATGGTAAAAGATTTAAGAACCGATGTTGAAACCAGCGATACAGGCGGCGTACTTGATGGCGATCTGGATAAGTTCATGCGCGCGGCACTCGCGGCAAGAATTGAGGGTAAAGGAATTTCTAATAAATAAGTTTAATCTCTTCCTTCTTCCCGCCTATTGTCAGCAGCATACATTACCACCATCATAAGGCGATGCAGTTCAGAAGGTAACTTCTCAAGATAATCTACTAAAGGCTTATCTTCCGCTGCCGGTGGCGATGTTGGGTCTAGGCCAGGTATTTCACGTCCGGGAAACGCAGCTTCCCAGGCCGGAATAATAAAATCTCCTCTTATCCCGGCAGATATCTGCCCGTCAAGATGCTTGATTACTGTATCACTATCTCCCCTAGATTCAGGCCTATTGCCCTCCTTTACTAACCTTACAGCCTCCAAGAGCTGCGGGGCAAACCTTTGTGAAACCTGCCTTGCAAATTCATCGTATTGTTCTGGTAAATCCTTACCATTAACCTTTGCCCATAAACCAACTACTACCGTTAAGACAGCCACACTGGCGGCATCTTCTCTACCTTTTCCTGTATCATCAATTGCTTTTTTAAGCAGCAGGTTTTTAGCTTTTGGGATGCCGCCTTCTGATTCCCTTTCTTCACGCACCCTATCAATTCTTGCTTTTTCATCAACCAATGCTTGATTTACTTCATCAACAAAATCTTTATTTTTTCCTAATACCTCAAGTATATGCAACACTTCATTAAAAACCCTCTTATTATTTCTTTCTTGGCCACCCATTAACCCCGAAAAGAAATTTACTTTTGGTAATTTTACCGCCAACTCACCCCATAACTCATATCCATCTGAGGGTGTCTCCAATTCATATTTAGGAGATAATTCTGCTACCATCCTTCTTACAAGCTTATCTATCCCAACAGTCGTATGAGGGCCAACCTCACGCACATTATAAAGGGTAGTCACAATTATTTTTTCCCCATAATGGTAAATCTTGCACTTAAGCCCTGTACCACTAAAATTATCTATTTCTTTTTCTAATTCTGCTGCCATTTGCTTATTTTATGGATTATATATTATTAGATATCTCTATATTATATATAAAGTATTAAGAAAAATTTAATGGTTAGAAAATTAAGTCATTTAAATCCTGAAGATAGTGTTGAAATCATCGCGCCAGGCCGCGGTAATGATAAGGAGGATTTGGCAAAATCCATAAAGTTCATTGAGTCTTTAGGGCTTAAGGCAAGCGTTCCCTCTGATATTTTCGGCAGTGATTTCCTTTGTTCGAATACTGATGATTACCGCATAAATCATTTGAAAAACGCACTGCTCTCAGAAAACGTAAGGGCCATCTGGGCATATCGTGGTGGTTATGGAACCACCCGCCTTATTTCAGAACTGGAAAAAATAAAACCCCCTAAAAACCCCAAGCTTGTAATAGGTTATAGTGATATAACTGCACTGCATCTTTTCTTGAACCAGAGATGGGGGTGGCCAACTCTTCATGCCCCTGTGCTTTCAGAGCTCGGCAAAGAAGAAAAAATTTCCAAGGAAGCTGTTAAAGAACTCACAGATATTATTTTTGGAAAAACCGCTCTGCTGGAATTTGATGATCTGGAGGTGATGAACCTAAGAGCCAACAAGCGCGGTATAGTAAAAGGCAGCATCACCGGTGGTAATCTTTCCATCATCCAGGCCTCTATTGGAACCCCGTGGCAGCTTGTGGCGAAAAATAAATTTGTGATTTTAGAAGATGTAGATGAGAAGGCATACAGAGTGGATAGAATGCTTAATCAACTTAAAGAAACCAAGATACTTAATAATGCGGCAGCAATAATACTCGGTGATTTTATTGATAAGGATACACAGACAGATGTTGATAAATCAGTTCGTAGATTTGCGGAAGAAATTAATGTACCGGTTTTAAAGATGGGGAATATCGGGCATGGAAAAGCAAACTCCCCCATACCTTTCGGCACCCCAGCTGAAATTGAGTTCGGCGAGCAAACAACCTTAAGGATAAAAGGGTTAGTCTAATCTTCCTTTGGCGGACGCTGTTGTCGCTGACGGCCAGAACTTCTGCCACCACCTCTATCACCTCTGCCACCACCCTCTCCTTTCTCCTCATCCCTGCGTTCTCTCAATTTTTTCTCATGCATGGTAAGCAGTGGCTGCCCATTATTATTACCGGGTGGAAATGCTAAATGGGCTTTTTCTGGCCAGTTTTCATGGGAACTAAGCACTATATCTTTCTCTGTTGTAGTTTCCCTTATTGCCTCAAGAGTAGCAGTTATGGCATTCACAACATCTCTCTTTTTATGGGAATGGGGGCGCTGCTCCTCAATTATTCTTGCAAATGTCAGTGCATCAACTTCCTCAGAAATCCCTTCAACTTTTATTGGCATGGTGAGAAGCGGTTTCTTGCTCTTTCCTGCCTCAACCAGCACCAAGCGCACTAGCCCAACATCAGAGTCTTTTATTGCTTCAAAAAGAGTTTCCCTTAACGCACCAAGATTAACTTTAGCCATATAATTTCTCCATCAGATATATTCTATTTATGAATATATCTGATAATCCTTAATAAATTACTAATACCTAATTTTTAATTAAATACCTGGGCTGCCGCCTTTTTCTGGCTCACTATCTCTTTTAAAAAGGAATAGTTTCTTAGGATTGGCCTGTTCTCCTTCTGTTGAGGGAGCTGCCTGTGGCCCTTGCCCATTGCCTTTATTTTGGTCTTTGTTTTTATCTGTCATAATGTTAGGAAATTTATTTAATGATAGCTTATTATTTCATAAAAAGGTTAATAAAATACTAACGATGCCAAAAAACCGTAATATAGTCATTTTAACTGGCTCAGGAATCTCCGCAGAATCAGGTATTTCCACCTTTCGTGGCGGCGGGGGCCTGTGGGATGGCCATAAAATAGAAGAGGTTGCAACCCCGGAAGCCTTTATGATAAATCCCAAAAAAGTACAGGATTTTTATAATACCCGCCGAAGGCAGCTTAAAGGTGTAAAACCAAATCCGGCGCATGCTGCGCTAGCCGAACTGGAGAAAAACTGGCAGGGAGAATTCCTGCTGGTTACCCAGAATGTTGATGATCTGCATGAACGCTCTGGCAGCGGTTCATATATAGAAAATTCCCTGCTTCACATGCACGGTGAACTCAAAAAAATTCGCTGCACAAACACTGGTGAAGTTTATTTCTGGCAGGAAGATATACTTCCTGAAACACGCTGTGAATGCTGCTCCGAGACCGGAACTCTCCGCCCGCATATTGTCTGGTTTGGTGAGATGCCAATCGATATGGAAAGAATATATTCGCACTTAAGAAGGTGTGATTTATTCATCTCCATCGGCACTTCGGGTAGTGTCTATCCGGCCGCTGGGTTTGTTCAGGAAGTAAGATTCCGGGGGATGGCACATACAGTTGAAATAAATTTAGATCCATCTGCAGGCCATTCATATTTCGAAGAAAAGATTTATGGCAAAGCAGGAAAAGTTCTTCCTGAGTTCGTTAGAAAACTTTTGGAAAAATAAAACTATAATCTAAGTAGCGGGTGGTCACCTTTCAACTGCCCGGCGCGCCAATGGTAATCTTCTTGCATAAGCTGGGCAATCTGCACCGCTTCAAGAATTTCCGCCGTGGTTGCCGTGGTGGCAAGTTCGGCTTTCTTCATTGGTTTTGCACCAAGTTTTTCTGCAATACCTTCGCCCCTTCCAGCCAGAAAATCTTCTATGGCTTCCCTTACCGGCTCAAGACCAGGTCTGCACTGCGTTCCTTCCAGCAGGCCAAAAGTTGCCATATATTGATCAATCCCGTGGCCGCATACGTTCACCCGGTTTTTTCCACTTACTTTAATTATTTCCGGTGTCATACCTGGCGCAATTATTATAAGATTCTTATTCGGATAAAGCGGGTGGTGAAGCGCCATGAACGGATGCGTATTGGAAAGTTCCGCCGTCATCTCTATGGCTTTCTTGGCATAGTCAAGCATGGGCGGCAGGAACAGGTCGCTGGCACTCATTATATATAGCTCATCGCCCTGCTGCGCTTCCTCAAATATTTTATTTTTACCATCTTTGCTTTTTGTTATCTGCCCCCAGATGGGGAAACCGCCAAGCAGCAGTCCGCGGATTTTTTTCATCTCTTTTATTACCGTGTCTTTATGCAGGTCTTTAGCGAATAAATCTTCTGCCACCACATTCTTCACCATACGGAAAAATAATGTGGAATAACTGTGGCCTTTATAAGTTTTCGGCTCACCTGTAAGCATCACTTTGCCAACTTCCTTTGCCTCATCAATCATGGTTGCATCATGATCATCAAACAGCTTGCAGATATTTTCTGTCCTTTGCTTCGGCGAACTCCGCCAATGGAAAGTTATTGTTTTTTCGTCACGTGTAAATGGGTTCATTGAACCAAGAAACCGGCCATAATATGGCTGGCCGCCAGCATCATATCCCGGCTGGGCAAACACGGTTGCATCCCTTATATCTTCTTCTGTTGCTGGAACAATTATGCCACCCTTGATTGTGAACCATTGCCCTAAGTCACCAGCATCACCAAGCGGGTCTTCATATTTTCCACTCAGGAAAACATCAGCTACTTTTTTTGCATAGGTTGCCGGGTGGCCTCTGCTGTCAGTAAGAGTTTTAATTGCCCTTGCACATTCTTCAACCCTATCCATAGAGGATTCAATTATTACCACTGCGTGTTCTAGACGGGTTAGTTGTTTTACTCTGGTTATAAATTGTTCATGACTCATAAAAATTAATGCCTGCGGTGCCCACCGGTAAAAATTGCTGCCCGCACAACATCATCCTCACCCAAAGTTTCTATGCCTTTTGTTGCAACACTTCGGTGCAGTATGATGCCTTTATTAGGCCATATAGCCATATCCCCACCTCCATCCACGGTTTTAAGTTCATAATTAAATGAGCAAAAAGATACTACTCTTTCCCATTCATCTTTATCCTTTTTTATCCTTTCTAAAAGCCCTTTTTCCTCAGTTTGCATTGGTGTGTATGGGTTATTCCTTGTCTTATCTGGATTGTCTAATTCTGAGAAAGCCTGGAGCATGGCATAATCATTGATATACCTTGTCTCAAGAAATTTAATATATTTTAAATTAACTGCACCAAAAGTACCTTTAGATATTTCTGAACGATTAAGAAACACCCTGTGTCTCAACCCATCAGAAAGCTTTTTATAAACTTCGCTTCCATCAACAAATTGCGTTGATGCAGAAGCGCCCATTTTCACTGCTTCGTTCAGCACACAGGAAAAAATAGATGTGTGGGTGGTATCCTGATGCCAGAAATCACCAAATGGCATTGTTTCATGATTTTTGCGCGCCACCACTGAAGCTTCAGCTTCGGTGCACTCCAGGAAATGTCCACGGATTCCAAGAGCTACTTCCCCTATTAGATAATCAGGACGTTCTCTTTCCCCTTCTGTTCTAAGTAGGTTTTTTATAAAGGAAGTGGGGGGTATTGGTACATTTTCTACAACAATGACTTTATTTCCTTTTCCATCCTTTATTTCTTGAGGAATAGCCTCAAGAATTTCTCTAGGAAAGTGATCTGCCACTACTTTCTTCATTGTTTTCATTCTTTCCTTGGGAATATAATTTCTGCAAACCACCAACGCCTCCATCACCGCATTCCTTAAACTTTCTCTCACTGCTGGCATAAGGCTGAATGCCACCAGCTCAATTGTATTTGCCGGATTACTGTAATGCTGGCTTAAATAAAACTCTGACCCTTCCTTTGGCGTCATAACTTTCCTTATAAGATTTAATCATCTGATTTTATTAGATAATGATTAAAAAACTCTTAAGGCTTTGTTAATCAGGCTTAGTTTTTGGATTTTAAGGCTTTTTTATACTCTTTCACATTATCCAGGTGACCATCCAGAGTCTCGGAAAAATTATGGCCACCGTCACCTGTTGCAACAAAATAAAGATAATTTGTTGAGTCAGGCCGCATCACCGCCTCTATAGATTTCCTGCCCGGGTTTGCTATAGGTTCAGGCGGCAGCCCTTTTATATAATAAGTATTGAATGGCGATTTTACTTCCAGGTCTTTCCTGGTAAGTGCACGGTCAAGTATCCCTGTTTTATTTGAAACCACATAAAGTGCTGTCGGGTCTGATTGCAGTGGCATACCCTTTCTAAGGCGGTTTACAAAAACCCCGGCCACCAAACCTCTTTCACTCTCAATTCCTGTTTCCTTTTCTACAATGGAAGCAAGCACAACGGCCTCATCAGGTGTCTTGAGTGGCAAGCTCTCCGCACGCTTCTGCCATAACTCAAACATGATTTTTTTATGGTCATCCTTCATTCTTTCCACCAATTCATTACGGGTATAACCTCTCGAGAAGTAGTATGTTTCAGGAAAAAGTTCTCCTTCTTTTACTTGGGCTGTTATATCGCCAATAAGCACCGGGTGGTCATTTATCATTTTAATCACCTGATATTTTGTCAGGCCCTCCGGCACCGTAAGTGAGTGGATCAACACCTCACCTTTACTTAGCTTTCTAAGTACCTCCCGCGGTGATATTCCTACAGTGAATTTATATTCACCGGCTTTCAGTTTTTTATTCTTGCGGGTAATGAATGTTATAGCGGTAAAAAGATCGGGATGTTTTATAACCCCATTCTCCCAAAGCGTTTCACTTATTTTAAAGACCGAGATGCCTTTTTCTATTATTACATCTTTTTCCTGGGTAAGCGGGCCTGATTTATTAAGGTAGATCGTACAAAAAAATATGGCAAGGAATGCAAGTATTGACCCTGGTATTATCAAATACAGGGTAAGATAAGTTTTCCATCCTCCCTGTGGCATCATAACTCAAACTACTTTCTTAAATATTATTGAAGCGTTGGTACCACCAAATCCGAAAGAATTTGAAAGCACTGCATCCACTTTCTTTTCCTTTGCTTTCAGCGGAACAAGGTCCATGTCTTTGCATGAATCTGCCGGATCTTCCAGATTAAGTGTAGGCGGAAGTATTCCCTCTTTCATCGCGAGTATTGCAAATATTGCCTCCACGCTTCCTGCAGCGCCAAGCAAGTGGGCGATTGCAGATTTTGTTGATGACATGGAAAGATTTGTAATATTATTGCCGAATAATTTTCTGACCGCCCCCGCCTCTATCTCATCACCCATTGGGGTCGATGTCCCATGTGCGTTGATATACCCGATATCGTCAGTATTCATCTTTGCATTAGCAAGAGCGTATTTCATTGCATTATATCCACCCCTTCCTTCCGGGTGCGGAGATGTGATGTGGTATGCATCACCTGAAAGTCCATAACCTGCAAATTCACCGTAAATCTTGGCGCCACGTTTTTTTGCGTGTTCATATTCCTCAAGTACAACAATGCCAGCGCCCTCACCCATCACGAAACCGTCACGCTTCTTATCCCAAGGCCTAGAAGCTTTTTCAGGAGTATCATTATATGCTGTTGAAAGCGCGCGGGCAGCTGCAAACCCAGCCATACCGGTGCGGCACAGCGCACATTCAGCACCGCCTGCCACCATAACATCCGCATCACCATGTTGAATTAATCTTGCAGCATCACCTATTGCATGTGCACCTGTTGAACATGCAGTAACCACTGAGTGGTTTGGCCCCTGGAAACCATATTTCATTGAGACATGGCCGGAGGCAAGGTTGATGAGCGCGGCCGGAATGAAGAACGGGCTAACACGTCCCGCTCCTTTTTCTTTTATCTGTAAAACTGTCTCTTCGATTATAGGGAGGCCACCAATGCCAGAACCAATCATAACACCGGTTCTAACCTGGCCTTCTTCGTCTTGCGGTTGCCAGCCTGCATCTTCAACAGCCTGTACAGCAGCAGCAATAGCATAGATAATAAATGTATCCATGCGTCTTTGTTCTTTTGGGGAAACATATTTGTCGGCGTTGAACTGGCCTTCGCCCTCACCAGGAATTACTTGTCCGGCGATTTTAGCGGTAAGATCCGATGTATCAAACCTCTCGATTTTTGTGATTCCGGATTTACCGGCAATAAGCCTGCTCCAAGTGGTTTTTACATCCCCACCTAAAGGCGTAACAAGGCCCATACCGGTTACAACAACACGTCTCATATTATTTCTTTGTTATCAAAACTAAATTTAGCTAGGTAAATGCACCGGAGAAATCGAACGGAGAACCGAAGTGTACATTTAAGTACATGAGGATTCGAGTACGATTTCGACAAGCAAGTTGCCAGATAAATTTAGTTTATATTTATTGCGCGTGAGCTTCGATGTATTTAATCGCATCTTCAACAGTTGCGATTTTTTCGGCAGCATCATCTGGGATTTCGCAACCGAACTCTTCTTCGAAAGCCATAACCAGCTCAACTTGGTCAAGGCTGTCTGCGCCCAGATCATCAGTAAAGCTTGCTGTTGTAGTGATTTTGGATTCTTCAACATCCAAATGCTCGGCTACGATTTTTTTCACTCTTTCTTCAATATCGCTCATAGTTGTTTCCTTCTTGAGTGTTGCTGTCATAAAATTCCGTTTGTTTTATCTATTTTGGTTGAAAAAATAGTAACTTGAGAGGGGAGTTTAACGGTAGATTTGCCAAAGACAAGTGGAATCTTTTAAGTATTTGATAAATATAAATTTTACCTTGATTTTTAGACTGTTTATTACTCTTTATTACTCACAATTTCCTTGTTTTTGCTAAACCATTAATAATCCGCCATTGACGTGAATAGTCTGGCCAGTGATGTATTTCGCCTCATCAGATGCAAGGAATGTAACGGCAGACGCTACATCTTCCGGTGTTCCCATTGCACCGTTCGGAATCCCGCTTGTTATCCTTGCTTTTTGGTCATCTGTTAATTTATCAGTCATCGCGGTTGCGATGAACCCTGGCGCCACACAATTGGCGGTGATACCACGGGAGGCAACTTCAGCCGCAATAGATTTCGTCATCGCGGTAACACCGCCTTTGGAAGCGCAGTAATTCGCCTGCCCAGGGTTACCCATAGTGCCAACCACAGATGTAATATTTATTATTCTGCCCCAGCGGTTTTTCATCATACCGCGTACTAATGCACGCGCTAATATGAATGAAGCCGTAAGGTTTACATTTAAAACTTCCTGCCAATCTTCATCCTTCATACGCATCAACAAACCGTCTTTAGTAATGCCGGCGTTATTCACCAGAATATCTACCTTACCAAGTTCCTTCTCAGCAGTTTCTGCCAGTTTTTTTACATCTTCGGAGTTAGATAAGTTACATGGGATTGTTTTTACGTTGCCACCAAGTTCACCGGCAAGCGCTGCCAGTTTTTCTGCGCTTGTCCCTGAAACCGCAACTGTTGCCCCTTGAGCAATTAACGCTTTCGCTATCGCTTTTCCGATTCCGCCGCTTGCACCTGTTATCAATGCCGTCTTTCCTTGCAAACTGAACATAAACATCCCTTTAAATGGATTTTAAAAACTTTTCAATATCTTGTGGGCACTCCACATTTACTTGCGTGATTTTATCGGTCGTGCGTTTTGCAAGTCCTGAGAGCACAGCTCCCGCACCAATCTCAATCTGCTGGGTAACACCTTTTTCCGCCATGTAATTAATCGTCTCACGCCAGCGCACCATGCCCGTCACCTGTTCAACTAGCAGTTTACGTATCTGGTCTGGGTCAACAACCTCTGCTGCGGTAACATTTGCTATCAATGGTACAACTGGCTTCTTAACATCAACTGCAGCAAGCGCATCTCGCATAACTTTTGCTGCCGGCTCCATGAGTTTTGAGTGGAACGGCGCGCTCACCTGTAAAGGTATAGTTCTTTTAATTCCATGTGTTTGTGCAATTGCCGCAATCCTTCCTATCGCAGTTGCAGCACCTGATATCACCACCTGTCCCGGCGAGTTATCATTTGCCGCCTGGCAGATATCTCCAGCAGCAGCTTCTGCTGCAATCTTTTTTGCAACATCAAGATCAGCACCTAGCAGAACCACCATTCCACCCTGCCCTTTTGGTACCGCTTCCTGCATCGCCTTACCGCGCGTCCTGAGTAGCCTCGCCGCATCTGAGATTGTAAGAGAACCTGCTGCGGTCAGCGCTGTATATTCACCGAGTGAATGGCCCGCCACATAAGCTGCAACTTTTGCAAGGTCAAGTTTTGCCTGCTTCTCAAGCGTACGAAAAACCGCCATGGATGTTGCCATTAATGCCGGCTGGGTATTCTCAGTCATTGAAAGTTCTTCTATTGGACCTTCAAAAATTATCTTTGAAAGTTTTGTTTTTAGCGCTTCATCAACTTCAGCAAAAACATCACGCGCTTCGGTGAATGCATCAGCCATTTCCTTGCCCATGCCAACATATTGGGAACCCTGCCCTGGGAATACGAAAGAACGTTTCATAAAATTCCTTACTTTAAATGTTTCTTAATTCCTTCGGCCAGCTTATCTGCTGCTCCATTGGAATTGAAATGTGTTATGAATTTTCCATCCGGCCCCATGAGATATGTATATGCCGAATGGTCAACATTATAGTTCTGTTTATCTTCCTTGTTAGGAACTTTGCTTGCAAAAACCTTATAGGCTTTCTCCACTTTCTCTATGTCTTCCTTTTTTCCGCTAAGGCCAACTATGGCTGGATGATAGTTTTTCAAATATTCCTTCATGCGCTCTGGGGTATCCCTTTCCGGGTCAACTGTAATGAATATTGGCGCCATTTTTTTAGCGTCTTGACCAAGCAGCTTAAGTCCTTCTGTCATGGTTAAAAGTTCTGTCGGGCATATCATCGGGCAATTGGTAAAACCGAAGAACACCAGCATATATTTTCCTGAAAAATCTTTATTGCTAACTTGCTTTCCATTCTGGTCAGTGAGTGTAAAATCACCGCCGATCTCTGCTTCGCCGCTATCTGTTATTGTTCCTGTGTCCGCTATTTTTATTGCTTGAACATAGTGGGTCACATAGTAGCTGAACGCAAATCCTATAAGAACCACTCCCCACAATACCTTCCTATATGTCTTCATGCTTTTTTTACCTTTGCTGTTTGAGCTTCGCCTATGGCCCGCCAGCCGATATCACGGCGGCAAAAACCATCTTTCCAATCAATTAAATCAACAGCTTTATAAGCAATTTCCTTGGCGGTTGCAAGTGTATCGGCAACCGCGGAAACACCAAGCACCCGCCCGCCATTCGCCAGTATTTTTTCACCTTCTTTCTTAGTTCCCGCATGGAATATAACCGCACCAGGAACAGTGGCAGCCTTATCCAAATTCTTTATCTCTGTACCCTTCTTATAATCACCGGGATATCCATTTGCTGCCATCACCACACACATTGCTGATTTATCTGAGAGCTTCACGGAATGGCCGGTAATTTTTCCATCAGCAGCAGCAAACAATAATTCAACCAAATCAGATTCAAGGCGCAGCATCAGGCTTTGTGCTTCCGGGTCACCAAACCTAATGTTGAATTCAATAAGTTTAGGTTCGCCGTCTTTTATCATCAGTCCGGCAAATAAAAATCCCTTGAATGGTTTTCCTTCTTTTTCCATTCCTTTGATTGTCGGGATGATGATTTTTTTCATCACCTTTTCATCAACATCTTTTGTCACTATCGGCGCCGGGGAATATGTGCCCATACCGCCAG
>CAYVHI010000044.1:0-12529 GCA_964450945.1 uncultured Rickettsiales bacterium | reverse complement strand
CTAAACAATTTCCTCCATTGCCGAAAATTGATCTTTCAGCTTTTCAACCTCGTGAATCTCAAAAACAGCTACGCCCTAAGGTTATACCTCAGTCTGATAGAGTTGAAGAAAAACCGGTGCAAAAATTAGTAAAGCCTACTTTAGAAAAAAAGCCTGGTGATATTCAAAAGGCTGCTGTTTTGAAAGAAAAACCTATTCCTGTGACTGAGAAAGCTCCAGCAGGCTCCTCTGTGAAAGGTGAGGAGCCGCCTAAAATAAACATTGCAGGGATTCCCACCAGGAAATTTGAAAAATATTCATCATACAGGATATCTGAGCCTGGAAAGGCCACTAAAGAAGCAACTAGCTCGAGGAGAATGAAAGAGGTGGTGGCTGAAAAACTTGGTATGAAGCTTGATGATATGGGTAAATCCCTGAGAAATTTTGCTCCTTTTGATGAATCAATTGAGGCTCTAGCTAAGAGAGATCAAAAGGGCTTGAAATTAGTGGTGGTAAAACACAAGGCTCCACAAAAACCAGAATTTGTCATTACTTATGATATGGATCATACCAGCAAATCAGATGATGTTAAAAAGGCTTTAAATTCCATGCGTAATGGATTTTCTGAGCCAAAACCTCTAAATGTAAAAATGCCTGGCACTAATATTTATGGGTTGCATTTTCAGAACCCACGGGAAGCAATGGACTTGTTTGCTGCTATAAAAGAAAAGAACCGTGAAATACGTAATGAAGTATTTAAAGATTATACAAGACCTTCATTACTAACCAGAGATAGGGAGCGTTAAGTCGGCGATACTGGTGGTACTTCAGGTGTAGGAGTTTGTGCTGTTTGAATCGGTTCTGCTGATGTTGCAGGAGTGGAAACATCAGATGCTGCAGAGGTTTGTTGTAAAGCTGGGTTATTAGTACCTTCTTTTGCAATTACACTTTCTTCCAAGATAGTTCCCAATGCACAATCTGACTTTATTACTTTATAAGGTTTTTCAACTTTACTTAGTTCGATAGCTTGTGAAGCTGTCTGCGCTTCTACAGTTACGAATTCTTTCTCGTTTTTATACACCCTATATGATTGATATATTTCTTTTTTTATATGTTTTTCTGGGAATTCAACAGGCAAAAATGGTGGATCTGGAGGTCCGGCATCTCCGGAGTCATTCAGCCACTTTTGTGAATCAAAACTAACTAATTTGTTATCCATATTTACTTTTCCGTACTACCTACTATTATACCTTCATTAATAAAGGTTTCAAATAGCTAAATAACAAGGAAATAGGGGATTTTATGGATAAAAACAAGGCCTTAGAAACAGCAATCAGTCAGATAGAAAAAGCTTTCGGTAAAGGTTCTGTAATGAAACTTGGACAGAAGGAAGCAGTACAAATCGACGTAATATCAACAGGTTCGCTGGGCCTTGACCTTGCTTTAGGGGTTGGTGGTGTTCCGCGCGGCCGTGTTATTGAGATTTATGGTCCTGAAAGCTCAGGAAAAACCACTCTGGCCCTACATATAGTGCATGAAGCACAAAAAATAGGCGGCAATTGTGCATTTATTGATGCCGAACACGCTCTTGACCCTGTCTATGCTCAAAAATTAGGGGTAAATGTTAAAGACCTGCTTATTTCTCAACCTGATACGGGCGAACAAGCGCTGGAAATAGCTGATACCCTTGTGCGTTCTGGTGGTGTTGATGTTCTAGTTATAGATAGTGTTGCGGCCCTTGTTCCAAGAGCAGAACTTGAAGGCGAGATGGGTGATTCCCACATGGGCTTGCAAGCACGCCTTATGAGCCAAGCCCTGCGCAAGCTTACGGCTTCAATATCTAAAACAAACTGTATAGTTATTTTCATCAACCAGATCCGCAGTAAAATTGGTGTTATGTTCGGTAACCCTGAAACAACAACTGGCGGTAATGCGCTTAAATTCTATGCTTCTGTACGTATAGATATAAGAAGGATCGGTTCACTAAAAGATAAAGAAGAGATTGTTGGTAACCAGATTCGCATGAAAGTTGTTAAGAACAAAGTTGCCCCTCCATTCAAGGTGGTTGAAGCAGATATTCTATACGGTGAAGGTATTTCTAAAGCCGGTGAACTTATTGATCTTGGTATCAAGGCAGGCATAGTTGAAAAATCCGGTGCTTGGTTCTCTTATGATGGCGAACGTATTGGTCAGGGTAAAGAAAACACCAGAAAATATCTAAAAGACAATCCAAAAGTTGCTGCAAAAATTGAAGCACAGATCCGTGAAAGTGCAGCTAAAATTGCTGGCGTTGGGATGATCGCTGAAGCTTCAACAGAAGAAGCTCTGGCTGATTAATACCAACGTAAGGGACTATGAAGAGCGTAAATGACATAAGGCAGAGCTTTCTTGATTTTTTCGGGAAAGAGAATCATGAAGTGCTGCCTTCAGGCTCACTTGTTCCTCATAATGACCCTACACTGATGTTCACTAATGCGGGGATGGTGCAGTTCAAAAATATTTTCACCGGCGTTGAAAAATCTGATGTAAAAAGGGCCGCCACTTCCCAAAAATGTGTGCGCGCAGGCGGCAAGCATAATGACCTTGATAATGTTGGCTACACCGCACGTCACCATACTTTCTTTGAAATGCTTGGCAACTTCTCGTTTGGTGATTATTTTAAAGAAAATGCAATAGAACTGGCTTGGAAATTCCTTACCAAAGAAGTAAAAATTCCAAAAGAAAAACTGCTAACAACAGTATATCACACAGATGATGAAGCTTTTAATCTCTGGAAGAAAATCTCAGGCTTACCTGAAAATAAAATAATCAGAATTCCAACTAATGATAATTTTTGGGCAATGGGAGATACCGGCCCGTGTGGCCCGTGTTCTGAGATATTTTATGATCACGGAAAGGAAATCCCAGGCGGCCCGCCCGGAAGTGCTGATGCTGATGGAGACAGGTTTATTGAAATATGGAATCTTGTCTTCATGCAATATGAACAATTGGAAGATGGTAAACGCATAAATCTGCCTAAGCCAAGCATTGATACCGGTATGGGTTTAGAGAGAATCTCTGCCGTTCTACAGGGTGTACATGATAATTACAGTATAGATTTATTTAAGAAATTAATAAGTGCTTCAAAGGAAGTTTCAGGAAACAAAGGCAGTATTGTTTCACACAGGATTATTGCTGATCACTTACGTTCATCCTGTTTCTTGATTGCTGATGGAGTGCTGCCCTCTAATGAGGGCAGGGGATATGTTCTGCGCCGCATAATGCGCCGTGCTATGCGACATGCTCATCAGTTAGGTTGCAAGGAACCATTGATGTATAAGCTTGTGCCAACGCTTATTGAGTTGATGGGCAAGCAGTATCAGGAGCTTTACAGGGCACAAAGTTCAATAGTTGAAACGCTAAAACAGGAAGAAGAGAAATTCAAAGAAACACTTGAGCGTGGCCTTAAACTTCTTGAGGAAGAAACGGCAGGAATTAAAAAAGGTGGAATGCTTAAGGGCGAAACAGCATTCAAGCTATATGACACCTATGGTTTTCCGGTTGACCTTACAGAAGATATCATGCGTGGCAAAGGCATTGGCGTTGATCAAGAAGGGTTCAACCGTGCCATGCAGCAGCAGAAAGAAAAGGCACGTGCTGCCTGGGCTGGTTCTGGTGAGAAGGCTACTGATAAAATCTGGTTTTCGCTTCGCGAACAACACGGAATAACAGAGTTTTTAGGATATGACCTTGAATCAGCTGAAGGAAGAGTTTTGGCAATTGTAAAAAATGGGGAAGTAATAAATTCTACAGCAGCAGGAGATGAAGTTTCCATCATTACAAACCAGACCGCTTTCTATGCTGAATCAGGCGGCCAGATTGGTGATACAGGGGCAATATCAAATAGCAAAGGATTGCAGATTAAGGTGGTGGATACAAGAAAATTTGCGGACCTTCATGTACATTTTGGAAAGATTATAAGTGGTAGTTTAAAAAGAGAAGATATTGTTACATTAAAAGTTGACCATGCAAGGCGTTCAAAATTGCGTGCTAACCATTCCGCAACTCATATCCTGCACTCGGTTTTAAGAAGAATTCTTGGAACACATATCACCCAGAAAGGTTCGCTAGTAGCAGAGGATAAACTCAGGTTTGATATAAGCCACCCTAAAGCAATAGCCCGTGAAGAAATTATAAAAATCGAAAATGAAGTTAACCGAATAATCAGGCAGAACACAAAGGTTATGACCAAACTTATGCGCTCTGAAGATGCAATAAAAAGTGGGGCGATGGCGCTTTTTGGCGAAAAATATGCTGATGAGGTGCGCGTGGTAAGCATGGGCTTAGAAAAAGTGCGCCATGATATTCATGACGAAGGTGGGCAAAAGCCAGATTATTCTATAGAATTATGCGGGGGTACCCACGTTAAAAGAGCAGGGGATATAGGCTTTTTTAAGATTGTTTCTGAGAGCGCTGTTGCAGCTGGAGTAAGGCGTATTGAAGCACTTACCGGTGAAGAGGCTGTAAAATATGCCGAAGAGCAGGAAAATAAAATATTAGTGATAGCCAGTAAATTAAAGTCCAGTGCTGATGAAGTAGAAAGCAGAATAGAAAAACTTGTTGAAGAAAGAAGACAGCTTGAAAAAGAATTGGCAGAAGCAAGAAAAGCTGCGGCCATGGGTGGCGGTGCTGCAAACTCCAATAACCAGATTGAAGAAATAAATGGCATTAAATTTGTTGGCAAAAACCTTGATATTCCCCCAAAAGATATAAAATCTTTAGTAGATGATATTAAAAAACAGATTAGCTCTGGTGTGATTGCAGTAATTTCAACTTTTGAAGGAAAAGTATCATTGGTGGTTGGGGTTACCGGAGATTTGACTGCAAAGATCAACGCTGTAGATTTGGTGCGTGCCGGCGCTGAAGTTGTTGGTGGCAAAGGCGGCGGCGGCAGGCCGGATATGGCACAGGCCGGCGGTTCTGATACCAGCAAGGCCGGAGAAGCTCTGCAAAAAATCAAAACAATGATTAAGGCTTAAGAGGTTTTATGGCATTGAAGAACAAAGTTGCAATAGTAACAGGCTCAACAAGCGGGATTGGTTTAGGAATTGCAAGAACACTAGCCAAGCAAGGCTGTAATATAATGCTGAACGGTTTTGGTGATAAAAATGAAATTGAAAAAATCCGCACCAGCATTGAAAGTGAATTCAAGGTAAAGGCTGGGTATTCCGATGCAGATGTTACCAAGCCAGATAAAATTGAAAAGATGGTGAAAGATGCCCTAAAGGCATTTGATAAAATTGATATCCTGGTTAATAACGCAGGTATACAGTATGTTTCGGCAGTTGAAGAATTTCCATTGGATAAGTGGGAAGCAGTGCTGGCAACTAACCTCTCATCAGCTTTCTATGCAATAAAATATGCATTACCTGTGATGCAGAAAAATGATTATGGCCGTATCATAAATATTGCATCGGCACACGGTTTGGTGGCATCTAAAAATAAATCAGCATATGTGGCGGCAAAGCACGGCATTGTTGGACTGACAAAGGTTGTGGCGCTTGAGAATGCAACCAAGAACATTACCTGTAATGCTATCTGCCCTGGCTGGGTTTTAACGCCTCTGGTGCAAAAGCAGATTGATGATAAGGCAAAGCAGGGAGGCATTGATGTAAAGAAAGCGGAGCATGATCTGCTGGCTGAAAAACAACCATCACTTCGTTTTGCAACAACTGAAGAAATCGGTGGTCTGGTGGTTTATCTGTGCAGTGATTCTGCCCGCTCCATAACCGGTACGACTGTTTCAGTCGACGGCGGCTGGACCGCGCAGTAATTAATTGGTTTTTTCCAGTTCTTTTATTTCTTCAGCTTTTCCTTCAATAAGCTGGGATTTTTTTGCTATAGGAGAAAGATTCTGCTCAGGAAATTTAGCTGGCAGGCTGATGCTATCACTTATATCGCGCGCCTCATTTAAAAATTGCTTGTTAAAGCGATTAGCAAAATCTTCATAATGCCGTGCAGCCATATCAATGCCGCTGCCGACCTTTCTAGCGGATTCGTATAAATCAGCCATTTGCCCTATCATTTTTCTGATTTTATCAATTATATGGTCGTAATTGCGGTTTTGCCGTTCACGCATCAAGGCAAACCGTGAGTTTATAAGAATGTTGGTAAGGCCAGTAGGACCGCACGGGAATACCTGCTGTTTTATGGCGTTCTCAAAGAATACAGGATCTGCCTCACGAACTTTATTCCACGCAATATCAGAAGGAATGAACATGGCAGTTATTACGTTATTGATTTTCTGGCCATGGATTTTAGAAAGCGCATTCTTTAAACTTTCAGTATATTTCTTATCTGCAAGTTCCTTCAAATGGCGTGACATACTTGCTTTCAGACGCTGCAGAAGATCTTTCTCAGAAGCATCTTCTGATTGATTATCCAGCTCTATAAATATAGAAGATGATTTACTATCTACAATCAACACATCATCATTTGTAAGGAAAACTATAGCATCAGGGCGGAAGGTTTTTTCTCCATCATTAATCACATATTGCAGTTTATAATCTAGCTCAGAGAGGTTTGAGGCTTTGAATATGTTCTCAAGGGTAAGTTCTGCAATGAGCCCAGCGCCTGATGGAGTAAGCAGAGAACGACGAATAACATCTACTGTCTCAACCTTTTCATTCAGGATATTTATGTTTTTATAAATCTCACTGAAACTTTTGCTTAATTCTTCAGTTGTTTTCTTGATTGCTTCTTCAGATTCTTTTTTGGCACGCTCACTTTCACGTTTATGGTCATCAAGAAGTTTATTGGAAAGTGTTGTGGCGGCTTCAAGAGCTCCTGTTTTTACAAGCTCTTTGGTAATTTCTATATTCTCAGTTTTCTGCTTTTCCTGCTCCCTTATTTTTTCATTTAGGAAATGAACTTCAGCCTCAAGTTTTTGTTTCTCACCAGCCTGTTTATAAAAATAAGCAGCTGCACCTGAAAGTGCAATTATAAGGATTGATGATAGAATTATATAAGCAAGCATAAACGCTCTGGTATTTTTCTGTGATTTGCTATAATTTATAACGATTCTAGGAGAGTATTTAAGCTATGTCAAAGTTTGCCGCCATTATCTTAGCCGCCGGGAAGGGTACCCGCATGAAATCCAATAAACACAAGGTGTTACATGAAATAGCCGGCAGGCCGATGGTGAATTATGTGGTGGATACTGTAAGCCACCTTAAGCCATCTAAAATCGTAACCGTTATTGCGGATGATATGCAGGAAGTTGAAAAAGCGGTTACCAGCCAATATGAACGAGTTGAATTTGCTATACAGAAAAAGCAGCTTGGCACAGGCGATGCAGTAAAATCCGCGCTGCCAAAACTAAAGGGATTTAAAGGTGTGGTGATGGTTATGTATGGTGATACCCCGCTAATCTCCGAACGCACCATAAAAAATATGATTGATCTGGTGAATTCATCAATGAAGCCAGCTGTTGTTGTGCTTGGATTCACATCCCCAGATCCAGCAGAATATGGCCGTTTACTTGTTAATAACCGTGGTGAGCTAGAGGGGATAATTGAATATAAAGATGCCACTCCAGAGGAGAGAAAAATAAATTTATGTAATTCCGGTGTAATGGCAGTTAAAGGCGAATTGCTGCCAAAACTTATAAAAGCTATAGATAACCGAAACCTTAAAAAGGAATATTACCTTACAGATATTGTTAGCATAGCGCGTGATATGGGACATACTTGCAGCACCATACGCGTTGAGGAAGAAGAGGTTATGGGTATAAATTCCCGTGGCCACCTGGCGGTTGCGGAGTTTGTTGTGCAATCCCGCTTGCGGCAAACCGCCATGCAGCATATGGGAGTTACCCTTGTTGACCCAGATACAGTTTTCTTCAGTTATGATACTCGCATTGGCAAGGATGTTATAGTTCACCCATTTGTTACATTTGGCAAAGGTGTGGAGATTTCGGATAACGTAGAAATAAAGAGCTTCAGCCATATAGCTGGAGCTAAGATAAGTAAAAATTGTATTGTTGGGCCATACGCAAGGCTTCGCCCAGGGGCTGAACTTTCCGAAGACGTACATATAGGTAATTTCGTTGAAATCAAAAAATCTAAGATAGGGAAGGGAAGTAAGGTGAATCACTTGAGTTATGTTGGTGATTCAGAAGTTGGCAAGGATGCAAACATAGGCGCAGGAACAATCACATGTAATTACGACGGAAAAAAGAAACATAAGACAACAATTGGTGATAGGGCTTTTATAGGTTCAAACACTGCCCTTGTTGCGCCGGTAAAAGTTGGTGCTGATGCAGTAATTGGTGCTGGGGCAACCATTATAAAAGATGTTCCACGTGGAGCAAAAGTAATCAATAAAATGCCGCAGAAAGAGATAAAAAAGAAAAAAATCTAAATTAAAGCTGGAAATTTTTTTCTAACGCGTCTATATTAAAATAATTAGGAATTCAGAGCATTTCCTACTGAAACAGTTTCATAACAATTAAAAAAAGGTATGAGAATATGTCAGTACAAGAAAGATTTCTATTCCTGCATATCCCCAAAACTGCCGGGACATCTCTTAATGAGATTATAGAGAGAAATTTTATTAAGGAAGAAATCTTAGATCTTTTCTTAATGCGGGATGCGGTGAAAGTAAGCGACGAAAAATTGAGCAGGTACAGGTTAGTGCGTGGGCACTACTCCTATAGTATGTTAGAGAAATTTATAGTGCGACCACGGATGCTCTTGATGTTGCGTGATCCGATAAAAAGGTCAATCTCAAACCTGCGTCATATAAAAAATACCAGGAGAGGTGATTTCTGGCTGAGAAAGCAACGTGATTTAAAAAACACCTCATTGGATGATCTTATAAAAGATCGAAAAGTCCAGGATTGGCTGCGGGATTATGAGGTAAAATGGATTGCTGGAAATTTTAATGTAAGAAACTTCACCACGCCAATGATACTACAGATACCAAGAAAAATAGATAGGGAATATCTTGAGCTTGCAAAACTCCGATTGCATGCCATAGATTTTCTTGGAATCACAGAGAGATTCTCAAAATCTGTGGAATTGTTGTGCAACACTTTTTGCTGGCGAAAACCTAAAAAAATTCCCAATAAGAATATGGCGGTTGAGCGGAGAGGATGGGATGAGGAAATTTCACCAAAATCTCTAAAAATACTTAATAAAATTACCGAGTATGATCGTGAATTGTATGATTATGGCCTTGAGCTATTTGAGAAGCGTAGGAATTTTATGGTAAATTAGTAAGCAACTGAAATATAAGTAATTTTATTTTCGAAAATGTAATATCTAGGCAATAAATCAAGGGTATAATTAATTAGTTACTATCCTAGACCTTTCAGTGGGCGTTGATTTCTGCCCTGTGTTGGGGATTAGAGTCAATGACAACTGACTGAGTCGCAAACTACCCTAGGAGGTAGTTTATGTCCGCTCCGGCGCTGATCGTCTACATCCCGATGAGTGTGGGGGGATCGCTGACCTACTACGGTAGCAGCGAAGCGGAATGGGAAGAGATTTACCGCATCCGTGCGGTTCTCCCGCTCCTGCAGTCGTTCCACGCATGGAAGGCGGCAGATATGCCGGCACTCAGTGAGGACGAGATCAGGCGTGGCCACAAGTTCAACACTCTGGCCGAATTCAAGCAGTTCATGTTCGACTGCTTCGGCGTGAAGTAACGGCAAAGATGCCACAACAAGCCCAGCCCAGCCTTTGGCTGGGTTTGTTGTTTTTAAACAACAACAAACAATTGAAATATAATAGTTTTTGTTTAAATCTTCACAAAACCTTAACTTTATATGCCCGCCATTATTTGGTAGTAAGCAGCATTTTGTTCCGACCTGTGGGTTAAGCCTTATTTCTGGCTCCACGTTGGAGTTAGAGTTGGGTTTTGCCAACTGGTCATGTCTCTGGAAGCGGAGGGTGACGATGTTCGAGCTGGATGGCCTCACGTTCGAGATGGACGGGCTGGTTAGCTTCGACGGGTGGAATGTTTTCCACACCGCCGAGCTGCCGCTCAAGGTCCGGGTGACGAACCAGCAGTGGATCGCGGCGCGACTGCTGCTCCGCAGCGACACGATTCCGGTTGCCGGCAAGGCGACCGTGGAGGTGGAGATCACCCAGCCGGAAGAGCGCCTCGGGTTCAGCCGCTGGCTGACCTTCATCAAGCAGTGATTTTTTATTATTAGACACATAGAAGCCCTGGCAGATGCCGGGGTTTCGACTTTTAAAGGGTAGTCATTATTGTTGTGGTTGGTTAAGCGGAGGGCAGGAACATTCATTCATGTAATTAAAACTTAAATCCTGTTTCCACAATGATGAATTATAATCTTTGATAACTTTTATTTTTTCGCTATCGCCTTTGTATCTATCAAGAAGTTTATTGCGGGTGCAGCAAAGCCTTTTACATTTATATAAATTCTCAAAACTCTCATACTGTTCTGAAGTCAAAGCCTGGTCTGATGAAACATGGCAATTACTCTCACGCTCTATGAACTGTTTTATATCTTCAGGAAGTGAAGCGTAATCAATCGTTTCCGTAAAATTTTCTTCTTGTGCGAGCGCTGGAAGCGACAGAAAAATAAGGCCTATAATTATCAATGCATATTTCATAATTTTTGACCCTTCCGGGTTCTTAGAAGTGATTATACCATATGTTTTTGGAGAATACATATGGATATCAATACACCAAAATACAAAAAAGCATTCAGAGAGTATCTGAGGCGCGGTACGCCACTGGATATTTTGCTGAAAGAAGAACACCCGACAACACATTACATATGGCGGACGCGTGAGGATGATAAGGTGAGGGGCTCACACGCTGCCAATAACGGCAAAATATTTAGCTGGGATAGCCCTCCCGAAACCGGCCACCCGGGTGAAGAATATGGCTGCCGCTGCTGGGCTGAGCCAGTAGAAGGTGAACAAACAGCAAATCAATACTTGATTTCTGCAGTAAATGATAATTCTGATAAATGGAGTAATACACATTTTATTTTCCATGCGGTATTTGGGAAAAAACCGGTGACACTTCAAGAAACCGGTTATTTAGCTGATGTTATCAATTATTACGCAAACCATGCTATTTCAAAAGATGATGGATTGCCAGGAATATACCGAAGAGTAAACCAGCAGATAATAGGTGAAGCTAAGAAACACTTTGGCAGTTTTACGTATAGTTTTAACAGCACATATGACTTTCAGGATATAAGGTACGTTCTTAGGAATTCTAAAGTTAGTGGGATTTTTAGTGGAGAAGTAAGGGAAGAAAATAAATTTCAGATTATTTCTGGTACTATTACTTATGATTACACAGATAAATTTGAAGACCCAGCTAGTGTTGTAGAATTTTTACAGCGATACAGAGGTTATAGTCGTCAAGAAGCACAGAATTTCGTTGATAAGTTTCCAGACCTGTTTGTGTACCCAATTCAAGATCAATGGCAGACAAAATTTAATGCAACGGTTAAGAATGAGTAATAGAAAATATTATTAATGTTATGACAAGGCCAAGAAAACACAGCATCCATAACAAAAAGATGCCTATTGTTGTATTACTCAACCATCTGCCTTTATATTTTTTACCCAGTGATTTTATTTTTTTTCGATACCATATTCTCCAAATTAATTCCCAGAAGCCCACGTAACCTGCGGTTAAGATATAACCAAACATGAAAGCAAATAGTGCTCTTGTATCATTGCGTTCTTCAAGGATAGGGCCGCATTCTGCCTGCATTTCGGGGCTCATTTCTCTGTGAATGCTGTTTTCTTGGCATTTGTAATATGCTTTCCATGCATGATCATATTCCGTACCTATACTTAGGTTGAGAAATACGTAGCTTAATCCAATGGCAAGGATAAGCCTTCCAACACGTAGCTTATAGCTCTTTTCTGGGCCTATACATAGCACCAACACTGGGGGTACGACCCAAAGTAACCAGAACCAAAAATTTACTGGGGTGGAAGAAAGAAATTTATAAATTGCAATAATAAGCTGTTCCATGATTTTTTATACAGCATTTATCTGGTTATGTTAAGATGCTGCATAAGAGATTCCCGCCTGCGCGGGAATGACAATAAATTATTATGGCCATCTACATGCAACAGGTTCGCCTGTCGAAGTATGCACTAACATTCTGAAGTTAGTGCAGCGGGAAATATATCTTTTTTTGCGCCATAAAAAGCTAACTTTTCTTGCTCTAGGAGAAGCTTTTTTCCAAGCTAACTCTGCTGCGTCACATAAAGATATGACATCTTCTTTTGTTAGGTTAATTTGGGCTTTATTTAACTTCATAATTTTCCTCAATACCATTTTTTTAAGGAATAGAAAATAAAATTAGAGGAATAAAACAAAAGAGCCCGTCGGATTTCTCCACGGGCTCTTTTATATTCTTACTTTGTGAATGAACAGGAAATGAGGACGGCAGCGCATCTTTTATTTTCTATGATTTACAGTGTCCGCGTGAGCAGACATTAAATAAATCTTGAAAGGAGGTAATCCAGCCGCAGGTTCCCCTACGGCTACCTTGTTACGACTTCAC
>CAYVHI010000043.1:0-13626 GCA_964450945.1 uncultured Rickettsiales bacterium | reverse complement strand
GATGATTCGATTCAGGGGAACCAGGGAAGGGATACCCTTCAGGGGGGAGCAGGGCGTGATACAGTCTATGGCGGAATGGATGATGATAATGTGCGCGGCGGTAGAGATGATGATCAAATGGGTGGAAGTAAAGGCCATGATAGTGTTTATGGTGGTAAAGGAAATGATACCGTTCACGGCGGCCAGGATGATGACCAGGTTTCAGGTGGTGAAGGGAATGATTTCATTTACGGTGATAAAGGAAATGATACCCTAACTAGCGGCGTTGGCGCAGATGTTTTTGTATTTGGAGCTGATACAGGCACTGATACTATAACTGATTTTGAACTTGGAATTGACCGCATACATCTGGTTGGAACCAGCCTTAACCAAAGTAATATACTTCAAGCTATTTCAGCAGTTTCTGGCCATGCTACTATAAACGTAAGTGCTAGCACTATAATCGAGCTTACAGGCATATCTGCTTCTGAGCTTTCTGCCAGCGACTTTATATTTTCATAACGAAAGCTGATAAAGTGCGATAGCTGCGGCGTTGGAAACGTTCAGGCTTTCAACTTTATCAGAAATTGGCAGTTTCACAAGCAGGTCACAGTTTTCAGCGGTTAGTCTTCGAAGCCCGACACCTTCGGCGCCAAAAATCAGGGCAACTTTATCATAATCCGGCATTTTAGAAATTTCGGTTTTGGCATCTCCGGCAAGCCCCACACACCAGAAATCTTTTTCTTTCAGGGTTTTCATGGCGGCAGCAAGATTGGTGACTTTCACGAGTGGCACAACTTCCAATGCACCAGATGCGGCTTTAGCAAGCGCGGTACTTTCTGAAGGTGAATTATCCTTTGTCATTATCACGGCGCCGACATTAAACGCAGCAGCGGAGCGCAGTATTGCCCCCACATTATGCGGGTCTGTCACCTGATCTAGAACTATTACGCGTTTTATTTCATTCAAGCCTTCAAAAATATCTTCAATAGCAACATCAGGCAGCTGCCTTGCTTCCAGGGCAATGCCCTGATGGGTGGCGCCGGAAAACATCAAGTCCATAGCCTTTATATCTTTTGTCTCGATAGGGATTTTTTTCTTATTAAGCTCCGGCCATTCGGCAAGCATGTTTTGGGTGGCAACTATGCGTAAGATTTTACGGGCAGGGTTATTAAGCGCTGCATCAGCCGCGTGTCTGCCATATATCCAGACATTCTGGTTTCCTGATGGCTTTTCCCTTCTATCTTTTTTATTATTGTGAATTGACATGGCTGCCTTAATAAATTACAAACACGGCTCCTTATATAGGCTATGTTTGCTATAGTCTAGGTTTATATCCCTTGTGGAGGGATGGCCGAGCGGCCCGTGAGCTTTTAGCTCAAAGATTAAATAATTTGACCGCTCTTTGGCCAGAACTTCATAGTGGTTATATATGATCCCTTGTGGAGGGATGGCCGAGCGGTCAATGGCAGCAGACTGTAAATCTGCCCTCTTTATGAGTTCGAAGGTTCAAATCCTTCTCCCTCCACCATTTTATCAGTTATTTCTTAGCGCCTGATTCACAGCTTCTCTCATATGCTGTAACGGCGGTGCCAATATCATTCCTAAGTGAAACTTCGATCTTTGAATGCTTAAAAGCTCCTAGAATTTTTTCCAAATCACCCTTAAGACCTTCGGTGTTTTTCACCTCATCAGCCATATCTATTAGTTTAGCTATGGTTTTTGGAAGCAAGGTAAGCATTATAAGTGATTCCATGGCACCTTTTGGAAGTGATGCCTGGCTTATAGAGCCATTTGCCAACCCTTCCGCGGCTTTCAAGGCTTTATCAAGTGCAAGAATTTCCTTGCCTGAGCCAGGCTTGTTTAAAAGTTTATCCTTTAACTTTCCTACAAGTTTTTTTGTATCAATATCATCAATGCCTGTTAGAAAGACACTAGCTCTATCAGAATGGTCATGGCTTAATGCAACAAGATTTGCAGGTGATCTATCTGGCCTACTGCGGCCAGTTCTTAATGCTGACAGTGTTTCGTAATCTAAACCTAATCCTTTGGTTTTTCCAAGTAACTCTGCACCTATATCTGTGCCGTTTGCGCCTTTATCGTCTTTCATTTTAGTCTCCATTAGGATTTATCCTTGCTAAGTATAAGATAGATTTATTAATAAATCGCTAACGACTAAGGAATTGATAAATAGTGTTTTAATGAGTTGTGAATTTTAATTAGATATTAACTAATTTTCTGTAAACTAAAAACAATGATACCAAATTTCTCAAAATTTAAGCACTATGCCAGAGATTCACTGAGTGCATTTGAAATATTCAATGTAACAATTGCAGGAAAGATGGTGCTTGATGTTGGTTCAGGCCATGAAGCGGGATCAGGCCCACTTATTTGGAAAGAAAAGGGAGCAATAGTCACGGTTTGTGACCCAAAAATAGAGGGCCAGATTCCAGGCCTTGAAGTTTTTAGCGGAACAGTTCAGCAACTAAGTACTGCACCAGAGAAGGAAAATCTTCGTAAGAGCTATGATTTGGTGACAATCATGGGAATTAACAGCCCAGCATTTCCTGTTAGCATTAGAGAATGGAGAGAAATAATTGAAGCAAGCAAGTTAATGATAAAAGATGATGGGGAAATACTTATAGGCTTTACCAATTCAAAAGCAGCAGGTTTCTTCTTGGGAAATATGGGAACTTTAGATTCTCCAAATACAGACCAGTTAGTCGAAATCTTGAGGGAGATAACAAATAAAAAGGTTAGTGTTTATAATGTTGAAAGAGGCACCAATAACACTAATCAATTTTTACAACTTCAAACAAATGTGATTTTAGTTTCTGATAGAGAAATAGATTTGCAAAAAGAAAAAAGAGAGCAAGAACAAAAAAGGCGGGAAGAAGAAAGAAGATTAAAAAATGCTGCCAGAGAAAGAAAGCGCAAGGAAAGAGACAATAAAAAAAGAAATAGATAGGCATTAATTCTAGTTTTAAATACTTATTTTTCCTGATTATTCATAACGATTTAATTCTTATACCTTCGACTATTTTGCCTCATCGATCATTTTTATGATGCTGGCCTCAACATCCTCAGCGACTTTGGCAAGGGCAGAAGAGCCGGAAAGGGATTTCAGCATGGCAGCTGGCTTTATCATACCTATCTTGGTCTTGCCGCCATCAGTATAAACTGAAACACGGCAGGGCAGCGCCATGTTCATTTCCATATCCTCAGTTAAAACTTCTTTTGCTTTTTGTGGATTACAGATTTCAAGAATCTGGCAATCATTAGGAAAATCCACACCTTTTTTCTTAAGAGTTTCCTTAAGGTTATGTATATGAAGGACGCCGAATTTATTGCGCTGCACGGATTCCTGCAGGTCTTTTACCGCCTGCTCCACAGATTTATTGCTCTCAACTATGTATTTCATAACACCTCTCTTTTTTACTCTACTATTATTCTAAGCACTTATGATAAGCTAATGCAATGGAATACATCTGCCCTAACTGTAAATACATTGGTGAGCCGGGAAAGAAAAAGCGCGGCAGCAAGAATATTGAATTTGCAATGTGGTGCATTTTTCCGCTTGGCCTGCCCTATATATTCTGGCGGATGACCGGAAAAAAAGATGTGTGCAAAGAATGCAGCAGCGAAATACTTATTCCGCTGGAAAGCAGGCTTGGAAAAGCTATGGCCGCCAATGAAGGAAGGGAAGTATTTTTGAAAGAAAATGTTCAAAAAAATAATGATGCGGAAATAAAAGTAGAAGTAAAAAATAAACCAGAACCGCCGCCAGAAACCCTAAAACCAGCAGAAGAAAGAAAACCGAGGCCGCAAAACCCGGATGAATGGTAAGTATATAACCCCATACATAGTTAACCTAAAATTAACCATATTCTGCTATTTTTCTGCCTATAAGGTTAATTTATGAATTTTGAGCAACTTACAGACGGTATTGGGACTTCATCCCTGAAAGGTTTTGCCTACACCGCATATATGGCTGAAATGAGGAATTGGGCAAATAGGAAAACCTTACCTGATAAAAGGTTTCCAGACAGGGCAGAACTTTCAACAAGAATAAGAAGTATTGAAAAAGAGGTTATTGCAAAATTTGTTGAACTGGTGGAAGTGGCTGATGATGAGAAGGATTTTCGCAAGAATGGCCTGAAATATACCGACCTCATTGATAATATTTCCAAAGCCATGCGGGCAAAAAAAAGTTTGTTTGACCATCTTGATTCAACAGCCGCAGGCAAAGGTATAGGTGACCAAATTGTTGCCCGTATACCAATGTTTTTGCAGGCACCGTGGATAAACATGATGGTTTATCAAACAAAAGATGACAGGATCGTTCAAGAACATACTAAAGTGGTTGAGCGGCAGATTTTTGATGCAATTCGTGTTCAGAGACAATCTACCCCTAAAGATTTCCTTGCGGATTCGCTATTTTCAAACCTTTCATTTGAAGATTCAAAGGTTGATGGCACTCCATCATACCATGATGATGTGAGGGAAAAGGCAAATGAGATAATAATGAGGGAGCTTGGTAAAGTAATAGAGGCCGAGTTATTAAAAAGAGATAAAATGCTGGGTGGTACAGTCCTTGAACAAATGGTTAGGGATGGTGTTAAAGCACATCTGGAAGATTATGCCAGAAGATCCGGCTATGAGCCAAGACTGCTGGAAGCCCTGCAACGTAAGAAATAATCGATTAGATGGGATTTAAAATGCCAACGCCCCACGTACCGTTAGGTAGGGGGCGTTGGACTTAGTTTCCACTTTGGCTTTCACAGCTAACTAGCCGCGCACTTTCTTCAGCGCGGCACCGACCCCGATAACCACCAGCGTCCCCCAAGCCACGAGGGCGGACATCTGGCTGGTAACCACATCGAACACATCCGTGTACGAGTGGCTACGAAGGGTCTGGACCACCGTCCTGGCGAGACCTCCACTGTTCTTGTGGTGGTCGGTCGCGACAAAAACCATTGCCGCGACGAGCATCCCTGCCCCAAAGGTGGTCCACTTGCTGATTTTACACCTCCTGCCAGACATGTTTGGCAGTTTGTGAGTTTGGGCTGAATCTCTACGCAAGTGTGAAGTAGAGTTTCAGGCAAGCCGGATGGCAATTGCACCCCGGAGTTTACATGTAAATTGTGACAAACATATGAAATAAAGGCATTTTTATATAAAAAATATATCCTTATTAATCAATATGTTAAAAATCACTCATTGTTTCATATTTGTTTAATAATTTTGTTTTATATTGAGAATGGATTTTTGGCGTTTTTTTTAACAGCAACCCACAAGGATGTGGTTAAAAAAGCCTAAAGGGGAGGCTTAAAGAATTTCCCCTAAACAATGCCACGCCAGCCGCTAAGTAACCCCTATATATAAGGGTGAAAGGCTGGTAACACTTCAAGAAGGAGGTGTATAATGTGGCGCGTTCTGTGGCTGATCGGCTATGGTTGGGCGTGGGGTAACGGCACCGCCGCCACGCACAATGGCACCGGTGCCGGAACGTACGTCCCCCACAACGACCGCGCGGACAACGAAGGCGGTAGCGAGTGGGATCAGCGGCGTGGGGAGTCCGACCGGGACTACCACCACAGGCTGGTCATGAAGCAGGGGCCGTTCGACAGGATTGCGGAAGTGTACCGCCGCATCCACGGGAAGTACCCCAAGTGGTACACTGCGAACGGTGAGGAGTAGTCCATGACCCACGTAAGTGAGGTCACGGACGACAACGAAAACGAGGGGGGAGGCGGCCTAAGCCACCCCCCTCAGTCGTTTTAAAGCCTATAAAAACATTAAAAAACACCAATATTCACAAAAAATTCACAATTTCGGCCATTTTCCACGCATATAATGAAAGGTTAGTTTCGCTAATTACCTGGCTATGCCAGATAATATAGTTCGTATAGGGCGGTTTTTCCTGGCGGGGAAAGACTATGCCCTCCCGTTGTCTTTCGAGTGAGATCAAGAACAGTTCTGGAAGAAGGATTAGTTCAAGATGGGTACGCGCAAGACTTTTCCCTGGATCGAGGTGGGTTTGGTGGCTTTCGTTCTCCTCATCTTCGCCGTGGTGCATTACAGCATCATGGGAAAGAAGGAGGCAGCAGAGAACAAGGAGCAGAAGAGCAAGCAGGACTCTGACATCAAGCAGTTCGTCGAGAAGCGTAAGATTGAGGCCGAGAAGCGCCGGAATCTCACGCTGATGAGCGGTGACAAGGTCGTTTCCATCAAGGTTTCCGGAGGCTTCGGCTGGCCGGTGCAGGAAGCGCCTAACGCCATCTATGTGCAGGGAGGCTTTATCGAAAGCAAGTATAACCAAACCTATGGAGGGATCGAAACCTCCATCTACCTCAAGAATGACGGCAAGGAAGCTGTCAGCACTGAGGTTATGCTTTATGATAACCAGTCCGGACTCCAGATGACCGGGAAGGTCAAACTGGGGGCTGGCGAGGGTAAGCCGATTAACCTTTCGTTACTCGGTCAGTCCCAGCGTCTCTACATTCTCATCCCCCCGGGTAATAATAAGGAGGATGATAACTAAATAAACAAGCTGCCCCCGCCAGGGCAGCTTTGTCGTTTTAAAGGTAATTAGCAAAAAATTCATATTTTTCATAATATTGTAACAATTATTCTGTATACTCCCCGGTTCTCATGGATGAATTTCCTATGCACGATTAACTTGGCAAGATGCCGGTGGAAGTTGATAAGTGCCCCCGTTGTTTGCATCGCAAACTAAAAATCGCCCAGGCTCTAGATCGAGATTCAGATGAAGAAGTTCGAGATCGTCCTACTGGTCGCAATCTGCCTGATAGCAGGCATGTTCATCATGGCGCTGGCTGTAAAAAGCAGCGCAGCAGAGGTGAACATCAAGGCAGCAGCTGCTGCCGAAGCCGAGGCTGAGACAAAAGTCAAAAACCTCAAGGTCATCCATGCAACCGCAACAGCCGAGCTGCATGAAGCAGCGCAAGAGGCAGTGACGAAACTAAGAGATAAATTCGTCGCGGCGCTGATGGAGAAAGAGGCAGAAAATGTCAAGCTCCAAAGGCTGAAGGTGGCGGACCGGGTCTTCAAGGTTCCTGGTCTTACAGACATCATTGTCCCGGAGGGGGAATGGAAGGTGCTGCTACTGAACGAAAGCAGCAAACCTGTAGACTTCCTTCAAGTAGCCATGAGGGCTGAGGCCAAGGAGACAACATATACTCTCAAACCCGACCAAGGCTTGATGGTGTATGTGAGTCTGAAGAAGGGAGAGTTCTCCCAATTCACAACCACCTACTTCCGTGAATTCCGTATGGCCGATGACCTACGGAAGTTCGATGAGCTGATTCACGGCAAGAGCGCTTTGAGAGGGTCGGTAGCACCTCTCATCACGCAGCCGATGACACCTCTCCGGTAAACTAAGCAAAGCCGCACCCCATCCACCTGGGGGGCGGCTTTCGCCTTTTAAAGGGGATTTTATATTTTTCCGGCTCGCTCTGAGCGTTACGGCTCAACCGCTCTCGCGTAAAGGGGGTTTTTTTACCCCGTAATTACTTAAGTTATAAAATTTTTCACTTTCCTGTTGTCATTTCAAAAAACTTGGTGTAAAAGGAGCGCCCTTGACTGCAATAGGTGTATAAAAATGCCCTTGCAAATCAGGCCGAAGGGAGCAGCAAGCTTTTAGTTTCGGGCGGGTGTAGCTCAGTGGTAGAGCCCCAGCCTTCCAAGCTGGTTGCGAGGGTTCGATTCCCTTCACCCGCTCCATCTAACTTTGTTAGACCGGGGCAGTTTTTTAGAATTTTGTTTTTTTGACATAGTTAACAAGAGGGTTATAAGCCATGACTAAAGAGAAATTTAACCGTAGTAAGCCGCATGTGAACATAGGAACTATTGGACACGTTGACCACGGAAAGACATCGCTGACGGCGGCGATTACGAAGACACTTGCTAAGCAAGGCAAGGCGCAATTTATGGCATATGACCAGATTGACAAGGCGCCGGAAGAGAAAGCGCGCGGTATTACTATATCTACAGCACACGTTGAATACGAGACAGACAACAGGCACTATGCGCACGTTGACTGCCCAGGCCACGCTGACTATGTGAAAAACATGATCACTGGTGCTGCTCAGATGGATGGCGCTATACTTGTTGTATCAGCAGCTGATGGCCCGATGCCACAGACACGTGAGCACATTCTGCTTGCGCGCCAGGTTGGTGTTCCTGCGCTGGTAGTATTCTTAAATAAGATGGATATGGCTGACCCTGAGCTGGTTGACCTTGTTGAGATGGAGATCCGTGATCTTCTTAAATCATATAAGTTCCCTGGCGATGAGATTCCTATCGTTCGTGGTTCTGCCCTTTGCGCATTAGAAGATAAGAACCCTGAGCTTGGCGAACAGGCAATCTTAAAGCTGATGGCTGAAGTTGACCGTTACATTCCACAGCCTAAGCGTGATATTGATAAACCATTCCTGATGCCGATTGAAGACGTGTTCTCGATTTCTGGCCGTGGTACAGTAGTTACTGGCCGTGTTGAGCGTGGTATCGTGAAAGTTGGTGAAGAAATCGAGATCGTTGGCTTAAAACCAACCCAGAAAACAGTTTGCACCGGCGTTGAAATGTTCCGTAAATTGCTTGATGAAGGCCAGGCCGGCGATAACGTTGGTATTCTTCTGCGCGGTACGAAGCGTGAGGAAGTTGAGCGTGGACAAGTTCTTTCTAAGCCAGGTGCCATTACTCCGCACACAGATTTTGAATGTGAAGTATATATCCTGACCAAGGAAGAAGGTGGCCGCCATACAGCGTTTTTCGGCAATTACCGTCCACAGTTTTATTTCAGAACCACAGACGTAACCGGTACTATCCAGCTGCCTAGCGGCACTGAAATGGTTATGCCTGGCGATAACACCAAGCTGACCGTATCGCTGATCAGCCCGATCGCGATGGACGAAGGTTTGCGCTTCGCTATCCGTGAAGGCGGCAGAACTGTCGGCGCTGGCGTGGTAACAAAGATTGTTAAGTAATTTAGGAAATCAATTTATATGAGCCAAAAAATTCGCATAAGGTTAAAGGCATTTGATCACAGGGTTCTGGATCAATCTGCCCGTGAGATCGTAAGCACAGTTAAAAGAACTGGTGCGCGTGCTCTTGGGCCAATACCTCTTCCTATGCGCATAGAAAGATTTACAGTGAACCGCTCGCCGGTGATTGATAAAAAATCACGCGAGCAGTTCGAAATCAGAACCTATAAGCGCCTGATTGATATTGAAGAGTCTACTCCGCAAACAATCGAAGCGCTTTCAAAACTGGATCTTGCTGCAGGCGTTGCGGTAAAAATTCAGGTTGTGGCAGAAAATAATTAGAGAATTTTTATGACAGCAGCTAAAAAAAGAACAGGACTGATAGCAAAAAAACTGGGAATGACCCGTATCTATACAGATAACGGTATCAATATTCCTGTCACATTGCTGCAGGTTGAAAACTGCCAAGTTATAACAAAAAGAACCAAAGCTAAAGATGGCTATGATGCCGTTCAGATAGGCGTTGGCAAACGTAAAATAAAGAATGTTTCTAAACCACAACGTTCAAATTTTGCCAAAGTTAAAATTGAACCTAAATCAAAATTGGTTGAATTCAGGGTTTCTGAGGATGGCTTGCTTGAGCCAGGTTCAGAAATTACTGTAAATCATTTTGTAAAAGGCCAGTTTGTTGATGTTACTGGCTCTACAAAAGGTAAAGGTTTCCAGGGTGTTATGAAACGCTGGAACTTCCATGGTTTAGAGGCCTCTCACGGCGTATCTGTTTCCCACCGTGCGCATGGTTCTACCGGGCAAAGGCAAGACCCAGGCCGTGTATTCAAGGGCAAGAAAATGGCTGGTCACCTTGGTACAGAGCGTGTTACCCAGCAGAATTTAAAGGTTGTTGAAACTGATGTTGAGAAGGGTTTTATCTTCATAGAAGGGGCAGTTCCTGGATCGGAAAACAGCTACGTATTAATCAAAGATGCAGTAAAAAAGAAACTTCCAAAAGAAGCTCCTTTCCCTGCTGCATTAAAGGCAGCAAAAGCTGAAGCAAAACCTGCAGAAGCTGAAGCAGAAAAGTCTGCTGCAACAGAAGAAAACAAAGGTAACTAGCCATGAAAGCAGAAGTTATTACATTAGAAAATAAGAAGGTTGGTGAAATCCAGCTGGACGCTAAAATTTTCGGCTTGCCGGTGCGTAAGGATATTTTGCAACGCGTTATTGAATGGCAGCGTTCAAAAGCACGTTCCGGCACACATAAGACAAAAGAGATCGGGGATGTGAGTGGTACAACCAAGAAGCCTTGGGCACAAAAAGGTACAGGCCGCGCTCGTCAAGGTTCGCTTCGTTCGCCTCAGTTCCGTGGCGGTGCTGTGATTTTCGGACCTGTGGTTCGTGACCATGGTTACGCTCTGAACAAAAAATTCCGCAAGCTTGGTTTAAAAACTGCACTCTCTGCAAAAGTTGCTGATGGTAAACTTGCTATCATTGAAAATGCAAAAGTTGCAAAAGGTGCAAAAGCGAAAGATCTTGCTAAGAATTTTGCAGCATTCAATGCAAAATCAGTTCTGGTTATTGATGGCCCTAAGGTTGATGAAAATTTTGCTAAAGCAATCAGCAACCTGAAGAAAATTGATGTACTGCCAAGTGTTGGCGCTAACGTTTATGACATCATTCGTCATGAAGTCGTTCTCGTAACCCAAGATGCGGTGAAACACCTTGAAGAGAGGTTGAAATAAGGAATATGGCTCTTAGAAAAAAAGCAGAAAAAGAAACGGCGATGAAAGCTTCTAAAAAAGAGAAAGCCGATAAAAAAACGGTTACTACTGAAGAAAAAGAAGTTTTTTATCAGGTGATTCGTTCACCTTTGATTACTGAGAAATCCACCTCTGCTTCTGAACAAAGCAAGGTTGTTTTCGAAGTTGCCGGAAATGCTACGAAACCACAAATAAAAGAAGCTATTGAAGCATTATTCGGTGTGAAGGTTACATCTGTTAATACGCTAAATATTAAAGGTAAGAAAAAAGTATTTCGTGGCAGGCTGGGCGAACGTTCCGGCTACAAAAAGGCGGTTGTTTCACTCGCTAAGAATGAAAAAATCGACGTGATGGCCGGAGTATAAGGAGAGAAAAATGGCACTGAAAAGTTTTAATCCAACCACAAAATCTACCCGTCAGCTGGTTCTGGTGGACAGGACTGGTTTGTGGAAAGGCAAGCCAGAAAAGTCTCTGGTTCAAGGTATAAGCGAAAGTGCTGGCCGCGATAACTATGGCCATATTTCTTCACGTCACCGTGGCGGCGGTCATAAACGCCTTTACCGTAAAGTAGATTTTAAACGTAAGAAGTTTGATGTATCAGCTACTGTTGAGCGTCTGGAATATGATCCAAACAGGACAGCTTATATTGCTTTGATAAAATACGAAGATGGCGAGCTTTCTTACATTCTTGCTCCACAAAGAATCAAAGAGGGTGATAAAGTTATTTCCGGCGAAAAAGTAGATATTAAACCAGGCAACGCAATGCCGCTTGCAAATATCCCGGTCGGCACTATAGTGCACAACGTTGAAATGCGCCCTAAGAAAGGCGGTCAGCTTGCACGTTCCGCTGGAAGTTATGTTCAGCTTGTTGGTAAGGACGGCGGTTTTGCTCTTCTTCGCCTGCGTTCTGGTGAAGTGAGGGTTGTTCCTGGTGAATGTATGGCAACCATTGGTGCGGTATCAAACCCTGATCACCAAAACGTTGTATACGCTAAAGCAGGACGTATGCGTTGGTTGGGCCAAAGGCCTTGCTCCCGCGGTATTGCGCGTAACCCGGTTGATCACCCAATGGGCGGTCGTACCAACGGTGGTAAACACCCGATGACACCTTGGGGTAAACGCACAAAAGGTAAGCGTACAAGACAGAATAAAGCGACTAACAAATTTATTGTAAGCCGCAGATATGCAAAACAAAAAAGTGAGTAGATAATATGTCGCGTTCAGTTTGGAAAGGCCCGTTTGTAGACGGATATTTGATTAAGAAAGCGGAAGACTCTCAGAAGTCTGGAAAAAACCAGATCATAAAAACCTGGAGCCGCCGCTCTACAATTATTCCTCAGTTTGTAGGGATAACTTTTGGCGTTTATAACGGCAAGAAGTTTATTCCTGTACTGGTGAAGGAAGATATGGTTGGCCATAAACTTGGTGAATTTGCGCCTACCCGTCAGTTCATTGCGCACGGCGGCACAGACAAGAAAACAGAAGAAAACGCAGCTTAAGGATTTTTAAAGAGATATTTATGGGTAAAAAAGCAACAGCAAGAAGAGCAGCAGAGAACGAAGCAACAGCTATGCTACGTTCAGCGCGCATAAGCCCACGCAAGCTTGGCCTTGTGGCTGGCCTGATCCGTGGTATGGATGTTAAGGATGCATTAATCCAGCTTACATTCATGCAAAAGCGTATTGCGAAAGATGTTAAGAAGACGCTGCAATCAGCTGTGGCTAATGCAGAGAATAACCATAACCTGGATGTGGATCGTTTATACGTATCCGAAGCACATGTGGGTAAAAGCTTTGTAATGAAACGTTTTCATGCGCGTGCAAGAGGCCGTGCTGCCGGTATTAAAAAGCCGTTCAGCCACCTTTTTATCACTGTGCGTGAAAAGAAAGAATCAGAATAGGATAAGGAAAAATTATGGGTCAGAAAGTTAATCCAATTGGTCTTCGTGTAAATATAAACCGTACATGGGATTCACGCTGGTTTGAAGAAGGTGCAAGTTATGCAAAGAAACTGCATGAAGATGTTAAAATCCGCCGCTACCTGAAAACCAAGATTGAGAATGCCGGTATCAGCAGAATCGTTATCGAGCGCCCTGCAAAGAAAGCGCGTGTTACCATTTATACTTCACGCCCAGGCATAATCATCGGTAAGAAAGGTGCTGATATTGAGAAGATTAAGAATAACCTTGCTAAACTTACTGAAGATGAAGTTCATCTTAACATAGTTGAAGTAAGGAAGCCTGAACTTGATGCAACATTGATTGCTGAAGGTATTGCTCAGCAGCTTGAACGCCGTGTGGCATTCAGGAAAGCTATGAAGCGCGCTGTGCAAACCACACTTCGTCTTGGCGCACTTGGTATACGTATCAACTGCTCTGGCCGTCTTGGTGGTTCTGAAATCGCCCGTATGGAATGGTACCGCGAAGGTCGCGTTCCTCTTCATACACTGCGTGCCGATATTGATTACGGCACAGCGAGAGCTGAAACAACCTATGGCGCTATTGGCGTGAAAGTGTGGGTGTTTAAAGGTGAAACAAGTTCTAACGATCCATTGGCGCATGAAAAACGTATGTCAGGCACAATGACAAAAACTGAATAGAGTGAAATATGTTACAACCGAAGAAAACAAAATTCCGTAAGGCGCATAAAGGCAGAATCCATGGAAATGCCAAGGGTGGCTCTCAGCTTACTTTCGGTGCTTATGGTTTAAAAGCGCAGGCTGCTGAACGCGTTACTGCGCGCCAGATCGAAGCTGCACGTAAGACAATCTCCCGCCATATGAAGCGTGCGGGTAGGTTGTGGATACGCATTTTCCCTGATACTCCTGTATCAAAAAAGCCAGCTGATGTGCGTATGGGTAGCGGTAAAGGAAGTCCTGAATTCTGG
>CAYVHI010000042.1:0-13810 GCA_964450945.1 uncultured Rickettsiales bacterium | reverse complement strand
CGATCTACTCAAGATGGCTAAAAAAGCTGATGAGAATATTGCAAATGGTAAAGGCGGTATAATGGAGGGAATTCCTGTTGGAGTTAAAGACCTGTTCTGCACAAACGGGGTTATAAGCAGTTCTTGCTCTAAGATACTTACAGGGTTTAAGCCACCATATGAATCAACGGTAACTGAGAAGCTATTTGCTTCAGGTGCTGTTATGCTTGGTAAAACCAATATGGATGAATTTGCCATGGGTTCAACAAACGCCACAAGCTGCTATGGTCCGGCAATAAACCCATGGAAACGGAAAGATGGAAAACAACTTACCCCAGGTGGTTCATCAGGTGGTTCTTCTGCGGCGGTTGCAGCCAGGATATGCGCTGGTGCTCTGGGTAGTGATACCGGAGGATCAATACGTCAACCGGCTTCGTTTACAGGAACGGTTGGAATAAAACCTACTTACGGAAGATGCTCACGCTTTGGAATGATTGCATTCGCAAGCTCGCTTGACCAGGCCGGCCCTATAACAAGAACTGTCCGTGATGCTGCAATCATGCTGGAGGCTATTTCCGGTTTTGATCCAAAAGACTCAACTTCTGAGAACAAGCCTGTTCCTAATTATGAAAAGGCCATAACAGGAAATATTAAGGGATTAAAAGTAGGCATTCCTAAAGAGTATGATTTAAAAGGTTTGAGTACAGAAATAAAGGCACTTTGGGAAAAGGGTGCAGAATGGCTTAAGAGCGCAGGTGCAGAAATTATTGAAGTAAACCTGCCGCACGCCAAATATGCGCTGCCTGTTTATTATATTATCGCACCGGCTGAAGCTTCATCAAACCTGGCAAGGTTTGATGGCGTGCGTTATGGTTTCCGGGCCAAAGATAATAAGTTTACCTCTATTGATGATATGTATAACAAAACAAGAGGGCATGGGTTTGGCGCGGAAGTTAAGCGCAGGATAATGATTGGTACTTATGTGCTTTCTGCCGGCTATTATGATGCATATTACACAAAAGCGCAGAAGGTTAAGAAACTCATAAAGAATGATTTCAGTGAGGCGTATAAGAAAGTGGATGTAATACTTGCCCCAACAACCCCTTCTGCCGCTTTTGCACTTGATGAAAAACCTTCTGATCCAGTGGAAATGTATTTGAATGACGTTTTTACAGTGACTGCAAATTTAGCAGAAATTCCTGCTATCTCAGTTCCTGCTGGGCTTTCTTCAGAAGGACTGCCGCTGGGATTACAACTTATGGGCAGGCATTTTGATGAAGAAACATTATTCCGTGTTGCTGGTGTTTTGGAAGAAGCCGCAGACTTTAAGGGTAAGCCAGTATGACTTTACTTAAAGGAAAAACCGGCGATTGGGAAATGGTTATTGGGCTTGAGGTGCATGCCCAAGTAAAATCAAAATCAAAATTATTTTCTGGAGCTGCTACAGATTTCGGTTCAGACCCAAATACTCAAGTATCATTAATTGATGCAGCGATGCCGGGAATGCTTCCGGTATTGAATGAAGTGTGCGTTGAACAGGCGGTAAAGACAGGTTTGGCACTAAAAGCGCAAATAAACCTAAGATCGGTATTTGACAGAAAAAATTATTTTTATCCTGATCTTCCTCAGGGTTATCAGATTTCACAATTCAAGAACCCTATAGTTGGCAAGGGTAAGATAATTCTTGATATGCCTGATGGTTCAGCTAGAGAAATCGGCATAACCAGACTTCACCTTGAACAGGATGCCGGAAAAAGCCTGCATGACCAAAGCCCGGATAGTACATTCATTGACCTGAACCGTTCTGGAATAGCACTTATGGAAATTGTTTCCGAGCCTGATTTACGGACTTCTGAAGAAGCTGGCGAGTATATGAAAAAGATGCGCATGCTACTCCGTTATGTTGAAAGCTGTGATGGAGATATGGAAAAGGGCAGTCTGCGTTGTGATGCAAACGTATCTGTGAGGAAGCCTGGTGGTCCGCTTGGAACCAGATGTGAAATCAAGAACATTAACTCCATAAGGCATATAATCAATGCAATTGAGCATGAGGCAAGAAGGCAAATAGATATTATTGAAAGTGGCGGTAAGATCGATCAGGAAACAAGGTTATATGACCCTGATAATAATGAAACGCGTACAATGCGTAGCAAAGAAGACGCTCATGATTATAGGTATTTTCCAGATCCTGATCTTTACCCCCTGGTGTTTACTCAGGAATATGTGGATAACATAAAGAAGAGCCTGCCAGAATTGCCAGATGAGAAAAAAAACAGGTATATAAATAAAATGAAACTTTCAGCCTATGACGCTGACCTTCTTATAGCTGATCGAGCTACTACCGAGTATTTCGAGAAGGTTGCTGCAAAAAATGACCCTAAACAATCAGCAAACTGGGTTACTGCAGAATTATTCGGAAGGCTTAATAAGGCGGAGATAAGTATCGAAAACTCTCCTGTCTCTGCAGAAAAACTTTGCGGTTTGCTTGAGCTAATAAACAACAACACAATATCAGGTAAAATTGCAAAAGATGTATTTGATATAATGTTTGAAACTGGCAAAGACGCGCTTTCAATAGTTGAAGAAAAGGGGTTGAAGCAAGTTACAGATACAGGCGCTATAGAAAAGATAATTGATGATGTTTTGAGCCAGAACCCAGATAAAGTTGCCGAATATAAATCAGGCAAGGATAAGCTTTTTGGTTTCTTTGTGGGTCAGGTTATGAAGCTGAGTCAAGGAAAGGCAAACCCAGCCATTGTAAATGATATCCTAAAAAATAAACTTAAATAGATTTTAATGAATATATAGCTCTTTGAGTTTCTCCATTTATCTGGAATGGTATGAATTTTTCGCTGACACCATATATGCTTTCCGTACTACCAACCATAACAATTGAATTCTTAGCTAATATTTTTGCTATATTATCGAGTATCTTTGCTTTTGTGTCCTGATCGAAATATATAAGTACATTACGACATAAAACAAAATCAAACTCACCAAATTTTGTCATATCTTCCATGGCATTATGCTGATGAAACTTTACCATGGATTTTACATCATCCTTTACCTTCCATTTCTCTCCATCCTGAGTAAAGTACTTTACCAGTAAGGTAATAGGAAGGCCCCGCTGTACTTCAAATTGAGAGTATGTTCCAGATTTTGCTTTATCAAGAATGATATCTGATAAATCGAGGCCGGCAATCTCAAATTGCTTACCTGCAGTTTTAGCTTTTTCTTCAAGCAAGCACATAGCTAGGGAATAAGGCTCTTGACCAGAGGAACAGGCAAGGCTTAAAATCCGCAACTTTTTTTTATCTGGAAATTTATTTATTAAATAAGGAATTATTACATTTCTGAATTGCTCAAAAGGCTTACCATCCCTGAAGAAATAGGTTTCATTGGTGGTCATTAGATCAATGATTCCCTTTGTTATTCTTTCATCGTTCTTTTCTTTTGTATATTTTGCCAACTCACTTAAATTTGAAAGGTTATATTTGCGCAATAAGGGAAGCAGCCTTGATTCAAGGAGATATATTTTATCTTCATTTATAACTATCCCGGACTTATCTTTAATAAGGCCGCTAAGATAGCTAAAATCCTCAGGAGCAAGAGCCGACATTAAAATTTTCCATTACATATATCTAAAAAACGATTTCCAATATTATCAATAGGCTCTACATAACTACAAAGACCATTCTTAGTAACAGCACCTGGCATACCCCAAACAACGCTTGTGGCTTCATCCTGAGCAATGACTATACCTCCCTTATCTGTAGCAGCTTTAGATCCCTCTGATCCATCAGCGCCCATGCCAGTAAAGATTATTACTGCTAATTGATTTCCATATAGATCAACAAGGCTTCTAAGCATGGGGTTTACAGAAGGGCGGCAGAAATGCTCTGGCGGTTCTTTAGTAAGTTTTATTAATAAGTCATTGCCATTTCTAACGATATTCATATGGAAATCGCCAGGTGCTACATATATACAACCTGATTCAACTTTTTGGTTATCTTGGGCCTCTATGCATTTAAGGCCAGTGGATTCAGCAATCTGCTTTGCTAAATATTGGGTAAAAATAGGAGGCATATGCTGTGTAAGGAAGATAGGTATATTAGGGAGTTTGCCTTTTACCTGGTTAAAGAATTTTAAGAGTGCCTGTGGCCCGCCAGTTGAACTTCCTATAGCGAGAGCTCCAACTTTTGTAAAAGTTATTGGAACTTTGCGTAGCGTATAGGCTGAAGAAACTTTTGCAGTGGCTGTTGCTGCATTTATTGCAGGCTGGAGATTAATTATTGCATTACCGAGTGCCCTGACCTTATCAACTAAGTCTCTTTTGAAAGTATCTGAGGATAAGCCTTCTGAAGATGTTGGTTTTGGAATGTAATCTGTTGCCCCTAAAGACATTGCTTTCAGGCTTATTTCTGCATTTCTTTGTGTAAGGGTGGAAACCATTATTATTTTTGATTTTGGAGAAAGAGAAACCAAATGAGGAATGGCAGTTATTCCATCCATTTCTGGCATTTCAATATCTAGTGTTATTACATGAGGTGGTGTTTTTTTATCTATAAGATTCTTTAAAACATCAATGGCTACCTTGCCGTTATTTGCTGAAGCTATAACCTTTATGTCAGGCTCACCTTCCAATATTCTTGTTTCTATTCCTCTAATAACAGCAGAGTCATCTATCACTAAGACATTTATTTTTTTTGTGTCATTAGTGGGGATATTCATTTTTAGATTATTCCTACCTGCGAAAGTTTGCTTTTTAGTATATCAGCATCAAATGGTTTCATTATGTACTCATTTGCGCCTTCTTTCAGAGCGTTTGTAATTTTACTCAGTTCAGCTTCTGTTGTGCAAAAGATAACAACTGGTTTCTGGCCTTCTTGGGTTTTTCTTAGTTCTCTTAAGAATTCAATTCCTGTCATGACAGGCATGTTCCAATCAAGAAGTATAAAATCCGGCATTTTTACTTTACATTTATTAAGTGCTTCCAAGCCGTCTGCGGCTTCATCTATAGAAAAAGAAAACTCTTCCAAAATTTTCTTTGAGAAGCTTCTAACTACTTTTGAATCATCAACAAGTAGGCAAGATTTCATTTCGTCAATATCCCTATTTAAAGTTAAGCAATAAATCTATGTTTACAATTACAAGAAGTCCTTTTTCAAGCTGGTAAACCCCGGAAGAAACAGCACTCCACTTTTGAGGTACGTTGGCTGGTGTGTTTTCAAGCATTGATGAATATAACTTCATAACATCGCCAACGGAATCAACAAGCAGACTATATAATTCTCCCTTATGTTCTACCACCACACTTATTAGGTTGCCAGAAAGGTCTGTAGGTTTGAGGCCGAGAGCTATGCGCATATCAATAACCGTCACTATACGTCCCCTTAAATTCAGGCATCCGGCAATTTCTTCGGAAGTAAGTGGAATTTTTGTAATTTTCTGAGGCTTAAAAACATCCTGTACGTAATCCACAGGAAAACCGAATAGCTGGTTATCAATTTTTACCGTAACAAACTCTTTCAACTGATCGTTTGGTGTAGGAGCTCTTAAACCTAATTTTGCCAGTGCTGTTGCCATATTATTTTAATATCTCTGAAATTTTTTGAGAAAGAGAGTTCCTATTTGCTTTTGAGATATAACCATCAAAATTTACATCTTTGGAGTTAGATGCCAAATCTTCGCTCGAATAAGAAGTAAGTGCGATAACTGGAATGCCAGCAAAGCGCTGGTCAGACTTGAACTTTTTGGTAAATTCAATACCATTCATGCCGGGCATATCTATATCAGTAACCACCACATCATATTTTGTGCTTGGGTTATTTAACAGTTCAAGTGCCTTGATTGCACTGTCAGATGTGGTAACGTTATAATTATTAGCCATTAACAATGGTTTCATAAATTTTCTGAAAAACGGGCTGTCATCAATTAAAAGCACCTGTTTCTGATTTGAGTCTGATTTTTCTTTTTCGGTATTTTTATTTGCTAAATAATCACCAAAACATTTAGTGAATAGATAGCTTATATCTATTAAATCTGTTGTTCTTTCTTTTATTACTATGCTGCCAAGGAAACCGGCATCCCCTGAAACCTGTTTTGAACTAATTTCTTCCTCTGCTATATCAATAATATTTTCTACTATAAGCCCTAAAATTTTTCCCTCATCGGAAAAAACTATTACTGTATGCACGCCATTTTCTGGTATAGGCTTTGATGTATCAAAGCAGGTAAGGCGCATCAAATCATCTCGATATTGCATAACTTTATGGTCTCCAGACCACTCAGCCTTTGATAAATCTAACTCTTCTATGCGTGATACCAGTTCTAAAGGAATACATTGGGGTGACTTTGTCCATGCATTAAATACCAGGAAAGTAACCTTTTGTTCACCTTTTCCTTTGCTGCTATCAGCATCAGATAATGAATCTTTTGACTCGAGAGAGACGTTTCCAATAGATTTTAATATACCATTTGCATCAAGTATCATTATAACGCTCCCGTCACCTAGAATTGTATTGCCAGAATACACCTCTATTTTCTGAACAGGCGGAGATACTGGCTTTACAACTATTTCTTCGGTATGGAAGACTTTGTCGACTATCAAACCAAATGATTGAGAACCAACTTCGCAGATAACTATGTAATTACTTTTTTTGGTATCTATACCGCTTTCTGTTTTATCAAGACCAAGAACTTTAGATAGAGAAATTAAGGAAAGCAGCTTTCCTCTTAACCTTAAAACCGGTATATTGTTTAAGGTATCAAGTTTTACGTTATTGTCTAAGCTTTTATCAGAAGTTCCGATTCTTACAATCTCATTTACCCTTATTTGTGGTATGGCAAATTTTTCTTTTTTTGATTCCACAATGAGAGCGGAGATTATAGCGAGAGTGAGAGGAATTTTTATAGTGAAGGTTGAACCTTTTCCAACTACAGAACTTAGTTCTACAGTTCCGCCTATTTTTTCTATGTTGGTTTTTACAACATCCATGCCTACACCACGACCTGATACGGAGGTTACTTTTTCTGCAGTGGAGAATCCGGGCTTAAATATATATTGATAAATCTGGCTGTCCGATAGTTTAGCCAGTTCCTGTTCGGTAACCAGACCGTTTTGTACGGCCTTCTTTTTTATTTTTTCTATAGGAAGGCCACGGCCATCATCTATGATTTTTATCATGATATGGCCACTTTCATGAGTGGCGCTTAGTGTAACAGTTCCAGTTTCAGGTTTACCTGCTGCCTTCCTGTCTTCCGGAGGTTCTAGACCGTGATCTACAGAATTTCGCACCATATGTGTAAGGGGATCTTTTACCATCTCAAGAAGTTGACGATCCATTTCGGTTTCTTCGCCTATCATCTTTAATTCTATTTTCTTCTTAAGCTCAACTGAAAGATCTCTTATGAGACGAGGAAATTTCTGCCATGCAGCTCCTATAGGCTGCATCCTTGTTTTCATTACACCTTCCTGAAGATCGGTGGTTATATGGCTTAGTTTCTGTAAAGGAGTTGCAAGCTCCGTATCGTTAATTTTTCTTGTTATCTGAACGAGCTGATTTCTGACCAAGACAAGTTCACTTGCCTTCTGCATCAAATCTTCAAGTACGTTCAGGTTAATACGTATAGATTGATTTGCTGCTGAACCACCACCTGCATCGCCCTTTACATTATCTGCGGCTTTTAATCCTTGATTTATAGCCTCTGTTTTTGCTTCTTGTGAAATGGCTGCTGCAGGAACGATATCAGCAGGTTTATCTGCTGCTAAGGGTGGTGGCGATATTGGAGTGGCAGGAGCAGGTTGTTCTTGAGTTGCTGCAGTTGGTGCAGGAGAAGCAGTAGTGGTGGCAGCTGGGGCAGCTGCTGCAGGGGCGGCACCACCCTCTGCAAGAGCATTAAGCCTGTTCTTCAAATCGGTATCATCCCCTGCCGGCTCAGCGCCTGTTTTTTCAAGATCGCCAATTATTTGTTTAATGCGGTCAATTGATTCTAATATAAGAGAAACAACACTTTGGTCAGCCAAAAAGGTGCCGTCACGAAGTTTGCCAAGCACGTTCTCAGAAGCATGGGCAACCTTTTCAAGCCTTGGCAGCCCAAGGAAACCACAAGTTCCCTTGATGGTATGCATTACACGAAAAATACTGCTTATTATTTCTTTGTTATTAGGATCTTGCTCTAATTTAACCAGTTCTAAGTCAAGCACAGATAGACTTTCATTCGTCTCCGTCAAAAACTCGCCGACTAGTTCATCCATAAAGCTGACCCTATATAATAAACTTATGATTTACAATGTTTTACCACATTCATTTGGTTTTTGTCTAATACTTTATTTTCGGTTTTATTGAAAGCGTCCTGATAATAAAATCAGATTACCTTCTTTTTTATTATCAAACGTAACACTCATATTTTTTGCAAGCTTCCAGGAATAAAACACACCAATATTTTTTGTATCTATGGTTTCAGGAGAAGAGTTTTTTATAAAAAGGCTTTCAAATATTTCATCATTTTTCATGCGTTCTGCATGGGCATTAAAAGAAAAATCTTCGCTTCCACAAGTTATCTTCATTATGCCACCAAAAGCCAGAAGTGATGAAACTGTTAATGTTAGATTTGCAAGTAATTTTGCTTTCTTTCTATCAAGGAGACCAACATCTTTTGAACCAGCAACCCATTCAATAGAGATTTTTGATCCACTAAAATATGAACTTACAACTTCCATGAATTCCTTATTTTCCATATCTCCATCAACTGCTGAACCGTATGCCAATCTTAGCATTTTAAGGCGGTTCATGGCTTCTTTAGAGCTTGAAGATATAAGTTTTATTGCCGACTCAAGCATTTCTTGCTGATTTTCTTCCAGAAGTTCTGTACCATTGCACAAGCCGGTTACAGGCCCAGCCAGATCATGGCAGAGTTTTGTACAAAGCAGTTCTGCTATATTAATTTCATCAATTGTATTTTTTGACATATCTGTTAATAAATAAAAAATGAATATGTTTAATCTTAAATAAAAATATGAGTAACAGCAATTCTAATAATATAATTATTAAAAGACTTAAGACCGAAATGGACCGCGTGGGGATCAATGCGAGGGAACTTGCTGAGAGAGCAAACGTAGGAAGATCCTTTGTATATGATATATTAAGCGGAAAATCAGAAAACCCAACAACAAAAAAGCTTTCTGCCATAGCAGATGTTTTAGGAGTTAATGTTCTATACCTGCTCGGCGATGAAAAAAAGGCCTTAGAGACAACTAAGCGCGAAGATACTTCACAACTTGTTTCTATTGCCTCTCTGCAGATTGAGGCTTCTGCCGGTGGTGGAACCATAGTAAATGATGAAAAAGAATCAGATAAATATTTTTATTTTGAAAAATCATGGATAAAGAATGTCCTTAATGCATCGCCAAATGACCTGCGTATAATTTCTGTTACCGGAGATAGCATGTATCCAACATTGTGGGATGGAGATAATGTCTTGGTGGATATACGGCAGAATTATGCTTCTCCTCCCGGTATATTCGTTCTTTTTGATGGCATAGGCCTTGTGGTAAAAAGATTAGAAACAATGCCGGACACAGGACTGGTAAGAATAATCTCTGATAATCCTCAATATCCACAATACAAGAGAAGTTTAGGTGAGATAAAAATAATAGGCAGGGTTGTATGGTTCTCTCGGAAAATATAGAAAGTGCGGATGATTTTCTGGACCAGCTTAATTTTGATGTAAATGGCCTGATTCCAGTTATCTCGCAGCAATATGATTCCGGTGAAGTGCTGATGCTTGCATGGATGAACAAGGATGCTTTGCAAAAAACCATTGAGACCGGGGATGTTTATTACTGGTCTCGCTCAAGAAAGAGTTTATGGAGAAAAGGTGAGACTTCAGGACAAGTACAACACCTGAAAAAAATTATTATAGATTGTGACAAGGATACGATTCTTGCTCTTGTGGACCAGAGTGGAGTTGCCTGCCATACCGGCAGAGAAACATGTTTTTTTTATGAAGTTACAGAAAAGGGCGTTGAGATAACAAAAAAAGTAAAAGTATCCCCCGATGTATTATATAAAGAAGCAAATGAATAAGATAAAAAAGTTTAATATTATTCTTTCTTTATTATTGTTGTTTCCGGTGCACGCCCTTGCACAAAACTATGTAAGTGAAAAATCTATTGCGGTTATGTCTTCCTCCAGCCTGACGGAAGTTCTGACTGAATTGATAAGAGAATATGTAAAAGACAATGAAATGACGATAAGTGCTTCCTATGATTCTCCTTCCGAACTTAGCAGAAGAGTATCTGAAGGCGAGAACTCAGATATTTTTATTTCAGAACAAAGTAAATGGATAAGTGATTTAAAACAAAAAGGATTGCTTGATGTTTATACAATCACCAACCTTGCAAAGAACAGCCTTGTTCTTGTTTCTGATTCGCAGAACTACATAGGCAGGAATGTAAAAGAAGAAGTTCCTATAGAAAAAGCACTTAAGAATATCAATGAGAAAGTAATACTTGTTATTGCTGACCATGAAGAAGACCCTTTAGGGTTTTATACAAAGGAAGCATTAGAAAAGCTTGGATACTGGGAAAAAATCAATCCAATGACACTAAGGGCTACAGACTCTACCAATGCATTATACCTGATATCTAAGGGAGAATCTGCTGGTATTACCTATTTTAGTGATGCATTTTTAAATCCTGAAGTGAAAATTATATCTTCTATACCGGAAAATCTGCATGAAAACATAGTTTATCAGGCGGCAGTTGTAGCTGGGGAGAATATGGAGGAAGCAAGGATGTTCCTGGAATTCTTAAAGTCTGAAACTGCAAAAAAGACTTTTGAAAAACATGGCTTTTCTGTTTTTTAGCCTATCTTCTCTATAATTTCTTTATTTTTCCCTTATTTTATATATAATTAAGCTTATGAAGAAATTCTCGATACCATGTGATTTTGGCGGCCAGAAAGCAAATTTTGATTTTTATATAGGTGAGCCAAAAGATGGAAACCACCCCTTGCAAAATCAGTCAGCCTGGCTTTCCAAGGAAAGGGGGGGCTCTGTTCCGCAATCAGTTATGGATAGCTTTGCCAAGTTATTGAAATTAGCTAAAGAAAACAATGTTTCCTTTGAAGAATTATGTGTTTATGCAATGGATGAGGCATATAAAGACCTGAATGCAAATGCAGGAGGAGGAGCTCAAAAGCCTGCTGCTGGTGCAGCTGGAGCGCCATCAGGAAGTCCAAACCCTGAAGGCGAGAATAGCTGGTAAGCTTTACATTCTGTCATATTTGTTTAATAAAAGACTTGTAAAATTAAAATATTATAAAACCTTAGTTTAAGGATATAGTTATGTTTGATGGCGAAAATGGAAATGCAGTAGATTCGGCCCTGACTCCGAGTATTGAGGAATTAGCGGATGCTGCAAAACATGATAAACCTGGTGGTGGTAAAGCCCCAGTAGAAAAAAGAAAAGGCGGCGGGGCCAGCAGGATAGCTTCCCCAGATTTGATGAAGGGATATGCCAATATCTACAATAATGCTGGGGCAGATATACTTAGGCGGGTGGTGGAGACAACAAAAGCTAAAAACCCAGGACTCAGGCTTGAAGAATTTACCGATGAGCAAAAAGCTGCCATTCTGGGCGGGAAGTTTGACGAAGTAAAGATAGCCACAAGAGATGGAAAGGAAGTAGGAATAACTGTAGATAATAGAACCCGTGAACTAGTAAATTTTAGGAAGGGTCTCGATGAATATATTGATATTCACGCGGAAGCAGACAGAGCTGAAAAAATAAGACTAGGATTTGAGAATGCTGCTAACTGGACTTATAAAAAACTTAAAATAGTTGGTCTTGTAGGTAAGGGAGATAAATGGGGTGTTTTTAATTTTGTAGTTAGTGCGATTGATTTTGCAGGGGATATAACTTGCAAGTTGGTTGGTGTTGATGACAAAGTTAAAGAAGAACAAAGATTAGGGAATATAATGACTAAGGAGAAAAATAGGCTTGGTCTAAACGGAATGATGGCAGATGATTGGCAGCCGGGAGCTACGAAAGAGAAAGGTGGGGAAGGAAGAAATAGGGTAGTAAGTGGTGATTTAGAAAGGGAAGCAAGGGAAACTGGCAGAGGGACATTATCTGGTAATTCTCCTCCTTCAGATGATACACCTGCACCCAAGAGATCAAGAGGATCTGCACGGGATGTATAAATATAAAACTTGTTAATATATTTTTTTTCAATTATTCCTCATTTTATTTACAAATCTTAAATAAATGAGAATTTCAAATTCAATAATAATTATCGGCGGTGGTATGGCTGGTTTGAGCATGGCGGCAGCGCTTGCCCATACCGATTTTGATATCGCCGTTATTGAATCAACAGACCTTAAAAAAGTTACCTCAAAGACATTTGATGGCAGAGTGAGCGCCATCACAAAACATTCAAAAGATGTTTTTTTACACTGTGGCGTATGGAAATTAATGGAGCCTAATGCCCAACCGATATTTGATATAAGAATAACTGAAGCAAAGTCACTAATCTTCCTTGATTATGAACATGATCTAATTGGTGATGAACCTATGGGATATATAATTGAAAACAGGTTCATAAGAGAGGCTATGCTTAAGCACATTTCTGCATTTAAAAATATAAAAATCATATCTCCTGCCAAAGTAAAAAGCATTCAATATGATTCAAATTATACAACAGTTGAGCTGGATAATGATAAGAAAATACAGGCAAAGTTGGTTGTTGCTGCGGATGGCAAAAACTCGAAAATTGCAAAGCAGGCAGGAATAAAAACATTTTTTACTGATTATAATCAGGATGGCATTGTTTGTACCGTAAAGCATGAAAAGAATCATAATGCAGAGGCAAGGGAACGTTTCCTGCCAACAGGCCCGTTTGCTATCTTACCTATGATTGGTGGGTTCCACTCCTCACTTGTTTGGGTAGAAAAAAGAGAGCTTGCCTCTAAATATATGAATTTAAATAATGAAGATTTTACTGAGCAGGTTAAAAACAGGATAGGTGATTACCTGGGAAAGATTGAAGTTGTTGAACCACGTTTCAGCTACCCACTCTCGCTATCATTTGCAAAAACATATTATAGCAAGAGACTTGCGCTGATTGGTGATGCAGCCCATGCAATCCACCCGGTGGCCGGGCAGGGGTTTAATCTTGGCATCAGGGATGTTGCAATTCTTGCCGAGCTTTTAGAGGAAAATGCAGATCTTGGTCTTGATATCGGTAATGATAATTTATTGGAAGCATACCAAAGACGGGTACGCCCAGATAATTTCCTTATGATGGCTGTAACTGATGGAATAACAAGATTGTTCTCAAATAATGTTATTCCTATAAAAGTAGCACGTAACCTGGGAGTTGCGGCAGTAAACAGGATGTCTACAGTTAAGAAGTTTCTTATGAAACATGCAATGGGTGAGTGGGGATATCAGCCTAAGTTAAAAAAGAAAGGCTAACTATCTATTTTCCTGGCCTCATCAATAAGCATTACCGGAATACCATCTATAATGGGGTATGCAAGCCCGGCCGCCTTGCTTATAAGCTCATTGTTTTCTCTATCATATATTAGCGCTGATTTTGTAAGTGGGCACACCAATATCTCAAGTAATTTTTTGTCTATTTCTTTTTTTGTAGAGTTTTGCTGCATGTGGCAAGTTATATCCATAGAAAAAGATACTTGCAAAATAAATATTCTTTCCTATTATCCAGTACCCTAACAAGTTTAGGCATATATATGCGGGCGTAACTCAGGGGTAGAGTGCAACCTTGCCAAGGTTGATGTCGAGGGTTCGAATCCCTTCGCCCGC
>CAYVHI010000041.1:3375-13902 GCA_964450945.1 uncultured Rickettsiales bacterium | reverse complement strand
ATGGCTTTCAACATGCATTACTGTTCGCACCTACCGGATCCGGTAAAGGTGTGGGGTTTGTAATTCCGAACCTGCTTTACTGGAAAGATTCAATATGCGTTCATGATATAAAACTTGAGAACTATGAGCTCACCAGCGGCTACCGTAAAAAAATGGGTCAGAAGGTCTATTTATGGAATGCCGCATCTCCTGATGGGATAACCCACTGCTATAACCCGATAGATTGGGTAAGCCCAAAACCAGGCCAGATGGTGGATGACGTACAAAAGATTGCCAACCTAATATTGCCTGAACAGGAATTTTGGCAAAACGAAGCTCGCAGCTTGTTCCTTGGTGTTGTGCTTTATCTTCTTGCGGTGCCAGAGAAGGTAAAGTCATTTGGTGAGGTTGTAAGAACTCTCCGCAGTGATGATGTGGTTTATAATCTTGCTGTTGTGCTTGATACTATCGGCAAACAGATCCATCCGGTTGCGTATATGAACATCGCCTCGTTTCTACAAAAAGCAGATAAGGAAAGATCCGGCGTTGTTTCAACGCTGAACTCATCTCTTGAACTCTGGGCAAACCCGCTGATTGATGCTGCAACCGCAAAGAGTGATTTTGATATAAATAAATGGAAGGTTGAACCGCACACGGTCTATGTAGGTCTGACTCCTGATAACATAGAACGCTTGAAGCCCCTGATGCAGATCTTCTATCAGCAGGCATCGCAGATTCTTACAAAACACATGCCGAGGCCGGAAGAGAAATATGGGGTTATGTTCCTTCTTGATGAGTTTCCAACCTTGGGCGATATGGAGCAGATACGTAACGGTATAGCCTATTTTCGTGGTTATAAAGTAAGACTTTTCCTGATTATTCAGGATACTGAGCAGCTAAAGGCAATTTATGAAGAATCAGGAATGAACTCATTCCTTTCCAACTCAACTTACCGCATTACCTTTGCTGCCAACAACGTGGAGACAGCAGAGCTGATATCAAAACTTATAGGTAATAAAACTGTAAAACAGGTATCAAAAAATACACCAACATTTCTTGACCTTAATCCTAAATCACGTTCTCAGACTATTTCTGAAACACAAAGAGCTCTGCTTCTCCCGCAGGAGGTTATAGGATTGCCGCGTGATGAGCAGATACTGCTTATAGAAGCTACGCCTCCAATAAGATCAAAGAAGATAAAATATTATGAAGATAAGTTTTTTACTTCCCGTCTGATACCGCCAATTCCTGTTCCAAAACAAGAGCCTTTTGACCCACGCAACAAGAAAGATAAGAAAGAAGATAACAAAGACGCGAAGAAGAAAGGTAAAAAATAATTACAAGATAAACTTTGTAAGGTCAGACTGCTTTGTTATATCGCCAAGATTTTTCTTAACATAACCATCATTTATTTCCACTTTGGTTCCCGCTTGTTCACTGGCATTGAAGCTTACTTCTTCTAATAATTTTTCCATTAATGTGTGTAAGCGGCGCGCACCAATGTTTTCTACGTTTTTGTTTACTTCGGTGGCAAGTGATGCAATTTCATTTATACCTTCTTTAGTAAAATTAAGCATAACTTTTTCTGTGGCAAGGAGAGCTGTATATTGTTTTACAAGGCAAGCCTCAGGCTCGCTTAAAATACGAACCATATCATCTTTGGTAAGTGCTTCCAGCTCTACACGGATTGGCAGGCGGCCTTGTAGTTCAGGCAGCAGGTCAGATGGTTTTGCCATATGGAAAGCACCAGATGCTATGAATAATATGTGGTCGGTTTTTACAGTGCCATATTTGGTTGAAACTGAGGTTCCTTCAATTAAAGGCAGCAGGTCACGCTGAACACCTTCACGGCTTACTTCACCGCCGCGAACTTCGCTTCTTGTGCTGATTTTATCTATCTCATCAATAAAAACTATGCCATTATTCTCAGTAACTTTTATAGCTTCGCGCACTACCATATCCTGATCTAAAAGTTTATCACTCTCTTCGGCAATCAATGTTTCATAAGATTCATTAACAGTCATTTTACGTGTCCTGGTTTTTCCCATGCCAAGGGCTTTGCCAAGCATATCGTTAAGGTTAATCATACCAACCTGGCTGCCAGGCATTCCGGGGATATCGAATGTTGGCATGCCTGCATTTGAAGTATCATTGACTTCAACTTCGATTTCCTTGTTTCCAAGCTCGCCTTCACGCAGCATCTTCCTGAATTTTTGGCGAGTATCAGGGGTTGCGGTTTTGCCCACAAGCGCATCTATAACCCTTTCTTCGGCATTGGCTTCCGCTTTTTCCTTAACGCTTTTACGCAGCTGCTCACGCACCATTATCACGGCAACTTCAATAAGGTCACGGATTATGGAATCAACATCCCGCCCCACATAGCCGACTTCGGTGAATTTTGTAGCCTCAACTTTTATGAAAGGAGCGTTGGCGATTTTTGCCAGACGGCGGGCGATTTCTGTTTTGCCCACGCCGGTTGGCCCGATCATTAATATATTTTTTGGCATTATTTCTTCGCGGAGTGGCTCTTCCACATTCATGCGGCGGAAACGGTTCCTGAGGGCAATAGCCACGGCCTTCTTGGCTTTATCCTGCCCGACGATAAAACGGTCTAACTCTGTTACGATTTGTTTTGGTGTTAGGTTTGACATTTATAATTTTTCTATAGTTATATTTTCATTGGTATAAACGCAGATGTCAGCGGCGATTTTCATGGATTTTTTAACAATCTCTTCTGCGCTTAAATCAGTATCAATAAGTGCGCGGGCAGCAGAAAGGGCGTAATTACCGCCTGAACCGATGCCAATTATGCCGCCTTCCGGCTCGAGCACATCCCCCGTGCCGGTTAAAACCAGTGAAGTATCCTTATCAACCACTATCATCATGGCCTCCAAGCGGCGTAAAAAACGGTCGGTACGCCAGTCTTTTGCCAGTTCTACGCATGCTCTTGCCAGCTGTTTAGGGTGTTTTTCCAGTTTTGCCTCTAAGCGTTCAAATAACGCGAAAGCATCAGCCGTTGCGCCGGCAAACCCGGCAATTATGCTGCCATCTGCCAGTTTTCTTATTTTATTGGCGGTAGATTTGATTACGGTTGAGCCAAGAGATACCTGCCCATCCCCAGCCACCACCACTTTGCCGTTCTTGCGGACGGATAAAATCGTTGTGCCGTACCATATGTTTGAATTGCTATGTTCCATAAAATCTTATAAGTTATTTAGGTCGTAATTATCTGTTTTCAAGACCCGAGTATAGTTATTTAAGGAAATATTATGCGTAAAGCAAGTGTTGAGCGTTCTACAAAAGAAACAAAGATTAAAGTTGAGGTTAATCTTGATGGAACAGGCACATATAAAATTAAAACCGGTATAGGCTTCCTTGACCACATGATGGAGCAGCTATCCCGCCACAGCCTGATTGATATTACTATTCAGGCGGAAGGAGACCTGCATATTGATTTCCACCACACAACTGAAGATGTTGGCATCACGGTTGGCGAGGCAATAGCCAAGGCCCTTGGGGAAAGAAAAGGAATTACCCGCTATGGCTCAGCCTATGCCCCTATGGATGAAACATTAAGCCGCGTGGCGCTGGATATTTCCGGCAGGCCATACCTTATATGGAAGGTTAACTTCACCCGCGACAAGCTGGGTGAAATGGATACTGAATTATTCAAAGAATGGTTTGGCGCGTTTTCCCAGCATGCTGGTATTACGCTCCACGTTGAAACACTTTATGGCACCAATAACCACCACATAGTCGAATCATGCTATAAGGCGCTGGCAAGATCGCTAAAAGCGGCTATCGCTATTGAACCAAGAAGCAAAGATCAGGTTCCTTCAACCAAAGGCAGCCTATGATTGCCGCCGGAAAAAAGGCTAAGATATTTAATGTTTACGGAAAGCCGGAAACACCGGAATTTCCTGAAAACGTTGAATTTGTGGAGGAAGGATTTTCCTGGTTTGCCCTAATTATACCTTTTGTATGGGCAATTTACAGGCGTGTCTGGTGGGTTGCTATAGTTTATGTGGCAGGTAACTTTATTATGGCTTTCTTTGCAAAGGCAGGGATGCTCTCATATGAGCAAATATCCATAATCCAGCTCGGGTTTTCCTTTTATGTAGGGTTATGTTCCGCTGACTGGCAATGCAGGGCCTTGGAGAAGCGAAGTTATAAATTGCAGGAGGTTGTTATTGCAAATAGCCTTTTGGAAGCGCAGGAAAAATATTTTATAAAAATTGGCAGCAGCAAAAGGCGTACACAAAAACTTTCTGCATACGCCTAGACAATACTGTTTAATTAAAATTTTATGTCATTAGCTATTATTGATTATGGATCAGGCAATTTGCGTTCGGCAGCAAAAGCTTTTGAAAAAGTATCAAAAAATGTTGTCGTTACCAGCAATCCTGCCGATATAAAAAAGGCCACTCACATAGTTCTACCAGGTGTTGGAGCTTTTTCTGACTGCATGGCCGGCCTAAAAAAACTTTCAGGGATGATAGATACCATGAAGGAAGAAGTTTTAGCTAAAAATAAGCCATTCCTTGGTATATGCGTAGGAATGCAGCTTCTGGCAGAAAAAGGCTATGAAGATGGTGTCCATGATGGTTTAGGCTGGATTAAAGGTGAAGTAAGAATTATAAATCCTGAAGATAAAAAACTGAAAGTTCCGCACATGGGCTGGAATAATATAAAAATAAATAACAGCAAACTTTTTAAGGATATAAAAGATGGTGAGCACCTATATTTTGTTCACTCCTATCAGGTTATATGCAGTGATAATAAAGATATAGCTGCAACTGTGGAATATGGTGGCGAAATTACTGCAGCAGTAACAAAAAATAACATCATGGGTGTGCAGTTCCACCCGGAGAAAAGCCAGGATGCTGGTTTAAAGATAATTGGGAATTTCTTAAGCCTATGATTTTATTTCCTGCAATAGATATAAAAGATGGAAAATGCGTTCGTCTCCTGCAGGGTGATATGCAAAGGGCAACTGTCTTTGCTGATATACCGGCCCAGCAGGCAAAATCCTTTGCGGCGGAAGGTGCCGAATGGATTCATATTGTTGATCTTAACGGTGCGTTTTCAGGCAAACCTGTTAATTCTGAAGCTGTTATCTCTATAATAAAATCAGTAAATGTTAAGTTGCAGCTTGGTGGAGGAATAAGGGATATTGATACTATAGAATACTGGCTCAAAGCCGGAATTTCACGTGTGGTGCTAGGAACTGCAGCGTTAAAAAATCCTGAATTGGTAAAAGAAGCCTGTAGAAAATATCCTGGCAAGATAGTGGTAGGGATTGATGCAAAAGATGGCATGGTAGCGGTGAACGGCTGGGCAGAAGAATCCGATATGAAAGTAGAAGATCTGCTTGCTAAATTCAAAGATGCAGGAGTGGCGGCAGTAATATATACCGACATATCCAAGGATGGTATGATGCAGGGTCCAAACATAGAGGGCATTAAGAAAATTACCGCAACTACAAGAATACCGATAATTGCCTCAGGAGGTATCTCTTCTCACCAAGATCTGGAAGAGCTGAAAAAAGTTGAAGATCTTGGTGTAATAGGTGTTATATGTGGCAGGGCCATATATGATGGTAAGGTAAACATAAAAGAAGCAAGGCAGATTCTTGAATGAATAAAGATGCTAAAGAAAAAAACTATCTTGAAGAAGTAAGGAACCAGTATGAAAATTATCCATATCCTTACCGCAATCCTGAACTTGAAAAAAATAGGCTTATAAATACTACGCTTGATTCACTTGATCTTGTAAACTTCACATGTTTCAGCGGCAAAAAGAATTTTTATGACAATTTCAGGGTGCTTATCGCGGGCGGTGGAACTGGCGATTCTTCAACGTTTCTTGCAGAGCAACTAAGGGATACTGATGCAGAAATTATTTATCTGGATATAAGTACCGCTTCCATGGCAATCGCCAAGAGAAGGATTGAAATAAGAAGGCTTCATAAAAATATAAAATTTATCCACGCATCACTTCTTGATATTCCAAAACTTAACCTTGGCAAATTTGATTATATAAATTGTTCAGGTGTTCTGCATCATCTTGAAAGTCCGGAAGATGGGTTAAAATCACTTCGCTCTGCCCTAAAGGATGATGGGGTAATGGCGCTTATGGTTTATGGTAAATATGGCCGTACAGGTGTCTATGAGATGCAGCAGCTAATGCGGCTTATAAACAGCGACGTAAAAGATGCAAGAAAGAAAGTAGAGCTGACGAAGAAAGTTATTGCAAAACTGCCTGAAGGCAACTGGTTCAAGGCTAATGAAAAAACTTTTCGCGGGGATATAGAGTTGTTTGGAGATATTGGAATATATGATCTTCTGCTGCATTCTCAGGACAGAGCATATACTGTGTCTGAGATTTATGAATGGGTTGAAAAGTATGGGCTTAATCTTATTTCATTCAACGAACTGAATGGCCTGCACAAGATGTTCTATGATCCTTCATATTACATAAAAGACCCTGAACTTAAGGCGCAGTTTGATAAGATGAGTTTAAGGGAAAGACAAGCTGCAGCAGAAATAATTACCGGAAAATTCTATAAGCACAGTTTTTATGTATCCCCTGTTGCAAGGGAAGCCCCCAGCATAGATAATCTTGATAATATCCCCTTTTTCTCTTCGGCATTGAATGAGGATAATGTTGGAAAAAAGATGTACATATTCTTCAGCGATGAAGGTAATACTGATTACATAATAGAAAATGGCAATGTAAAAGTGCAATTAACAAAAAAGGAATTTACTGTTGAAATATTAAAATATCTCGATGGAAAAAGGACAACAAATGAAATTATTGATTCAGTAATTTCTGATGAGAAGTTTGCAGGAAATAAAATCAGCAGAGATGCAGTTTATGAGGATTTTAAGAGGATATATAAAATGTTGAACACTTTTAACTGGATGATTTTGAGAGATAAAACATCTCCCGCAATATTTAAGTCAAGAGCGGATATGCAAAGGCTTTTTAATGAGAGTGAAGTTGCATGAGTATTGAAAATGCAAAATATCTGAAAGAAGTAAGGAAGCAGTATGAGAACTATCCTTATCCACCAAGGCCACCGGAGGAAGAGAAAGTAAGGCTCTGGCGCTCATTTTATGATTCATTGGATTTATTAAATTTCTTCTGCTTTGAAGGTAAAAAAGATTTTTCAAGAAACTTCCGTGCGCTAGTCGCAGGCGGCGGCACTGGGGACGCAACAGTTTATCTTGCCGAACAATTAAGGGATGTAGATGCAGAAATCATGCATCTTGATATGAGCTCATCATCTATTGAAGCGGCAAAGAGACGTCTTGAAATGAGAGATCTTCTGCATAAAGTGAAATTTGTCCATAATTCCATATTGGAATTGCCAAAACTTGGTCTTGGGAAGTTTGACTATATAAATTGTAGCGGCGTTTTACATCACCTGAAGAGTCCTGATGAAGGATTGGTGGCACTTAAGGATGTCTTGGATGATGATGGTGCCATAGGCATAATGGTGTATGCAAAATACGGCAGGATGCCAACATATTTCATGCAGGATCTGATGCGTCTTATAAATAAAAATGAAACTGATGACCAGCAGAGAGTTGATAACACAAAGAATGTCTATTATAGCCTGCCGACCTTTAACTGGGTAAAAAGGGATGAAAAAACATATGAGGATGAGATAACTCATTTTGGCGATGCCGGGTTTTATGATCTTTTTTTACATTCCCAGGATAAACCTTATACAGTTCCGGAAGTTTATGATTGGGTGGAAAACTGCGGGCTTAAATTTATAACTTTTATGGAACAGAATGGTGGCGAAAAACTTTTATATAACCCCTCACATTACATTCAGAACCAGGAACTTCTTGGCAGGATAAAGGATTTTTCTCTAAAGGAAAGACAGGCAATTGCAGAACTTTTAGGCAGTAACCTTAAAAAACATACATTCTATGTTTCCAAGAGAGAGAAAAAACTTCCATCAATAAGGGATGGTGATAATGTTCCGTTTTTCTCATCATTTTTTTATCAGGATAATCTATATCAGCAAGTTGCCAATGCCTTCAAATATGCAAATGAACCTGTTAATATTTCTCGTCCTCCTGCGGAAATAAAAGTTATCCCAGGAAAATACACCGGGGCTATCTTTAAATATTTGGATGGTAAACGTTCTGTAAAAGAAATTATTGATATGGTAAAAAATGAAAATCCAAACGCAGAGCGTGGTGAAATCTTTAAGCAGATTGAGGAAGTTTATAATGCGTTCTACCTGTTTAACTGGATATTACTACGTCATAAGTCTTTGCCTAATTTGGTTAAGACGCATGATGAATTGCAGCAGTTCATAAAGAAAAAATACGCAGCCTAATAATATAACAACAGTGCCTAATATGTTAAAAGTAAGAATAATTCCATGTCTTGATGTTAAGGATGGCCGGGTGGTCAAGGGGGTGAATTTTGTTAACCTTGTTGATGCTGGCGACCCTGTGGAACAGGCAAAAATATACCAACAACAGGGGGCAGATGAGCTCTGTTTTCTTGATATTTCTGCATCCCAGGAAGGCAGGGATACAATGCACGAGGTTGTAAAAGCAGTGGCAGAACAGTGCTTCATGCCTCTTACTGTGGGTGGCGGTGTAAGGACAGTTGATGATATTAGGAAATTATTACTCTCAGGGGCAGATAAAGTTTCCATAAATTCTGCTGCTATTTCCAACTCTGAATTAATAAAGAATGGAGCAAAAAAATTTGGTTCCCAATGCATAGTCGTTGCAATAGATGCGAAGAAAGTGCCTTCAGGAAAGTTTGAGGTGTTCACACATGGCGGAAGCAAAGCTACAGGGATGGATGCAATTCTTTGGGCAAAAAAGGCGGAATCTCTGGGTGCGGGCGAGATTCTTCTGACCTCGATGGATAGGGATGGTACAAAAAAAGGCTTTGATATTGAACTAACAAGCGCCATTGCTGATTCTGTGAGGATTCCTGTAATAGCTTCAGGGGGTGTTGGCGAGTTGGAGCATTTTGTGGAGGGTGTTAAGAAAGGTCATGCCAGTGCACTTCTTGCCGCATCAATATTTCACTTTGGCAATTTTTCCATAAATCAGGTAAAATCACACCTTAAGCAAGCAAACATTCCAGTGAGGATATAAATGAGTGATGTTTTAGAAGATCTTTATGAGGTTATAGAAAGGCGCAAGGATGCAGATAAAAATGTTTCTTATGTTGCGAAGATTTTTTCCAAAGGAAGAGAAAAAATAGCTCAGAAAATGGGCGAAGAGGCTGTTGAGACTGTTGTTGCCGCCCTTGCTGAAAGCAAGACAAGGCTGGTTGAAGAAACAGCAGATCTTATGTTTCACCTGCTTATATTGCTTGCGGAAAGGGGGGTTACCCTAAAACAGGTTTATGATGAACTTGAAAACAGAATGAAGAATAACCAGAAATAATGGCAAAAACTTGTTCAGATATAGGGGGGTTACTGAAACAATCCCGTGAAAAGCGGGAGATGAAGATTTCAGACGTGGCTAGAAAGCTTAATATAAGGCCTGCCTATATTCGCGCCATGGAAGATGGTAGATTTTCAGACCTTCCTGGTTCAATATATTGTATGGGGTACTTGAAAAATTATTCAGAAATGCTAGGTTTAGCTAGCCGCGAACTACTGGAAGACCTGAAAGAAGCAAGTGCAGAGCTTACCAGAAAGGAAATAAAATTTTTACAGGGCGATCCTTACAGCCTTGAAGTTAAGCCAAGTGGCATGACTATTCTGTTTTCACTTCTCCTTAGCATATCGCTTTATATTGTATGGTATGGAAGCAAGAAGTTATTAGAGAATTCATCTGATAACCGTGATTACCAGAAAGCCAAAACCGAAATGATTTTGGAAGAAATCAGAAGATTAGAGAAAGAAAAATAATGGAAGTAAGACCTTATAGACAAATATACCGGAGAGAAAGCCGGAGAATAATGGTTGGCAATGTGCCGGTTGGCGGCTGTTCACCTATTGCCGTGCAAACCATGACCAACACCCTTACGTCTGATGTAGAGGGTACCATCCGCCAGATAAAGGAATGTGAAGATGCGGGTGTTGATATAGTGCGTGTTTCCGTTCCTGACGAAGCATCAACAGCAGCCCTTGCAAAAATTGTTAAGGCAGTGAATGTGCCTGTGGTTGCCGATGTTCATTTTCATTATAAGCGTGCAATAGAGGCTGCAAAGGCCGGTGCTGCATGTTTGCGCATAAACCCAGGAAATATCGGCTCTGATGAACGGGTGAAAGAAGTTGTGAAAGCCGCTAAGGATTATGGCTGCTCCATGAGGATTGGCGTTAATGCAGGCTCTCTAGAAAAAGAATTACTAGAAAAATATGGGGAACCATGCCCGGAAGCGATGGTCGAAAGCGCTCTTAACCACGCAAAAATATTAGAAGATAATGATTTTAGGGAATTCAAGATAAGCGTTAAGGCATCAGATGTGTTTTTGGCGGTTGCAGCATACCAGCAGCTTGCCTCTGCCTGTGATTATCCACTTCATATTGGTATCACCGAAGCTGGGGGGATG
>CAYVHI010000041.1:0-3365 GCA_964450945.1 uncultured Rickettsiales bacterium | reverse complement strand
GGGGATGGTTAGTGGAACTGTAAAATCTTCCATTGGCTTGGGCATGCTGCTATGGGCTGGTATTGGCGATACTGTTCGCGTTTCACTTTCCGCCCACCCAAAAGAGGAAGTAAAAGTTGGGTTTGAGATATTGAAATCTTTAGGGCTGCGCCATCGTGGCGTGAATATAATTTCCTGCCCATCATGCGCGCGCCAGCAGTTTGAAGTGATTAAAACAGTGGAAGAACTGGAAAAGCGTATCGAGCATATAAAAACCCCGATGACGGTCTCAGTTATAGGCTGTGTGGTGAACGGCCCGGGCGAAGCGGCGCATACACAGATAGGCCTTACAGGCGGCGGCAACGGCACCCACCTAGTATATTTCAACGGTCAGCCACATCATAAAATAAAAAGCGAAGAATTAGTTGGACACCTGGTTGAACTTATCGAACAACGTGCTAAAGAAATTGAACAAAAAGATAAAAAGGATGCTGCGTAAATAAAATGAGCCAGAAATTACAGCCGGTGCGCGGCACACATGATTTGTTCTTTAAGGAGGCAGAAAAATTCCGCCACGTAGTGGATACCGCACGCTCAGTTGGTGAGTTATATGGCTTCCGTGAAATGCATACGCCGATTTTTGAATTCACCGAGGTTTTTAAAAGAACACTGGGCGAAACATCTGATGTTGTTAACAAGGAAATGTATACATTTGAAGATAGGGGCGGGGAGAGCATAACCCTTAGGCCGGAATTTACCGCCGGTATTGCCCGCGCGTTCATCTCAAATGGCCTCCAGCAGCATTTGCCTCTAAAGTTTTTTTCCTACGGGCCACTGTTTAGGTATGAACGTCCGCAAAAAGGCCGCCAGCGCCAGTTCCACCAGGTGAATTTCGAGTGGTTCGGTGCCAAGGGAGTTGCTTCAGATTTTGAGCTTATAAAGCTTGCATCTGATATTCTCTCCAACCTTCATCTTAAAAATATAGTTCTTGAGATAAATTCATTAGGTGATGAAGAAAGCCGTAAAAAATACCGCGAGGCGCTGGTAAGCTATTTCAGTAAATATGAGAAGGATCTTTCTGAGGATAGCAAAAAAAGGCTCGCCGCAAACCCACTCCGTATCCTTGATTCAAAAGATGAAGGCGATAGAAAAATCGTTTCAGGAGCACCTTCTGCACGCAAGCATTATACAGATGCTTCCATAAAATATTTTGATGCACTTTGCGCAATGCTGAAAGATTCATGCATTGAATATAAGGTAAATGAAAAGATTGTACGCGGCCTTGATTATTACTCCCAAACTGTATTTGAATTTATTTCTCATGATGCTGAAATGGGAGCTCAAAACACTGTTCTTGCTGGTGGAAGATATGATTCTCTTGTAAAATCCATGGGTGGGCCAGATACTCCGGCAATAGGTTTTGCAGCAGGGCTTGAACGTTTAATGTTACTAATGAAATCTGAAATTCCAGAAAAAAAACCTATAACAATCATAACATCTGAAAACCAGAAAGCATCACAGGAAGCATTCCGTGTTGCTGCGGATTTACGCAAGAATAAAAGATGCGTGGAAGTTCTGGTGGAAAGCAAACTTGGCAAGGGTTTAGAGAAAGCATCAAAGAAATTTGACTCTACTTTCGCAGTAATTATTATGGAAAATGAAGTTGCAAATAATAAAGTTTTGATTAAAAACCTACGCACATCAGAGCAGCAGGAAGTAGAAATGCACCACTTGCTGCAGACATTATTACCTCAAACAGAAGAATAGCATGGCATTTGGGAATAGATTAAAAGAGCTGGTGAATAAGCACGCAGAGCTCGAAAGGAAAATGGCGAATCCTGATAAGGATTTCGGCAAGATATCCAAGGAGTATTCTGATCTCACTCCGGTTGTTGAGAATATACATAAGTATGAGCAGGCAAAGAAGCAGCTTGCCGATGCAGAGGAGCTGCTGAAGGATACCTCACTTGATAAAGAAATGCGCGATATGGCGGAGCAGGAAATGCTTGAAGTAAAAGCCATACTGCCGGATCTAGAGCGGGTATTAAAAATTTCCCTGCTACCGAAAGATGCCGCAGATGAAAAGAACGCCATACTTGAAGTACGCGCTGGCGCAGGGGGTGAAGAAGCCGCGCTTTTTGCCGCCATGCTTTTCCGCATGTATCAAAAATATGCAGAAAGCAAAGGCTGGAAATTTGAAATACTTTCCATCTCTGATACCGGTCTTGGTGGCTATAAGGAAGCAACCGCCGAAGTAACGGGAACGGGCGTATTCTCCAAACTTAAATTTGAATCGGGTGTGCATCGTGTACAAAGGGTTCCGGATACTGAAACCAGCGGCCGTGTTCACACTTCAACATCAACAGTAGCCGTGCTGCCTGAAGCAGAGGAAGTTGATGTGAAGATTGAAGAAAAAGATTTGCGTATTGATGTGTTCCGTGCTTCCGGCCCGGGTGGGCAATCAGTTAATACGACAGATAGCGCCGTGCGCATTGTGCATATTCCAACCGGCATTACGGTTTCCCAGCAGGATGAAAAATCACAACATAAAAATAAAGCGAAAGCATTAAAAATTCTCCGTGCGCGTTTATATGAAGCAGAACGAGAAAAGATTGCTAATGAGCGTGCCGCACAAAGAAAAGGCCAGGTTGGCACTGGTGATAGATCGGAACGCATTCGTACTTATAACTTCCCTCAAAGCCGCGTTACCGATCACAGGATCGGCATGACGGTCCATAGCATTAATGATTTTATTGAAGGTGACCTGGAAGAAATGATTGAAGCGTTAATCCATGCAGATGAGGCAGAGAAACTGTCAGCAGAAACTGAATGAATTATTTTCCAAGTTTTCCGGTGCCGTTAACTGTAGGTGGTGGGGTGCCATCAAGAAGATCTTTTATGGGGCCTCTTGTTAAACCGCCATCTAAATGCCCTTTACTTTCGGTATCATCAGTCGGATTAATTTTTACTTCTAGCGCTAATGCCGCTTCCAGAGCGGAAATTAAAAGTTTTTTTCCTTCTGGTGTAAGCACAAATCCACCTCGGCCGTTTGTTATATGTTTTTTATGTTTAAATATAGGAGTAAGGGGGATACCCTCACCGGCGAATTGCTGTGTTTCATGTCTAAAAGCGTGATTTAAAGTTCTGCCATGAGCTTCTTCTTGAAATCCATGGTCACTAAGAGCATCTCTTAACATGGCTATATTAATTGGGGCTTTATCCGCTTTTATTTTTTCAATTAATTCTTCTAAGCTTAACATAAGACATTTATAATAGAGATTCTCCTACCATAAATAATATATGAAAGTTATTAACAAACGGTTAACCAATGAATAATAAAGAATTAATCACTGATATAGTTAGACAATTTAAGGATGTTGGAATTC
>CAYVHI010000040.1:0-14576 GCA_964450945.1 uncultured Rickettsiales bacterium | reverse complement strand
AGCGACCAACCGGTTAACAGCCGGTTGCTCTACCACTGAGCTACCGGGGAACAAAGACTGGAAAACTCATGTAAGAGGCGCCCATTATCAACACTGGATATAATTTTTCAAGCAAATTGTTCTTAATGAAAATAACTATAAAACAGCTATTTAAGTGTTTTAACGATTATTTTTAAGTTATTGAGGCTATTGCAGCCAAAAGTATTATAGCATCAAGAAACAGGCTTACCGAGAAAACCATCAGCGCAACTTCTCTTTCTGCGGTCTGCCTTGGCATATCTTTCTTTATGATAAAAAGCCAAACAGTAATGGCAAGATAGAAAATATATACAAAAAGCTGCGCCCTTCCCAGGCTGATATTGATACCAAACCAGAGATAAAGTTTTTCTCTTATGAAGGTGCCAGGTATATCAAGAAAAACACCCTTAAAGAAACCATACCATGTAACATTCTCCCAGCCGGCGGCATAGGCGTTGCTGTAAATAAGTAAACATAGTGTAATCGCAATAATAACCAGTCTAATCACTGACGGCATAGCAACCTACAAATTTCTTAGTCAGTTTTTCACATAATTTTTCTGCCTGCTCACGGCTTCCGAAAGGTCCTGCCCTTAGGCGGAAGATTTCTTTGGCATTACTTCCGTACTTTGGTGCGGCTATGTTTTTATCAAGCTTGCCAAGTTCGGTCTTATGTATTGATTTTAGAAGCTTCCATTTTTCTTCCGCTTCGCTAGCGCTGTAGTAACTGCCAAGGTGAGCCCAGAACAGCATGCGGTTTTTCATATATATATTTGCCGGTTCATATGGTTTTGTAGCTTCCGGCCTGCGGCGGTTATAACCTTCTTTATTACCTGCATCGCCGAATAGCGATGAAGATGTCGTTTCATTCACCAGCGAGCAGGAATAATCATCACCACGCGCCTCCTCACATAATTTTTCTGCCTCTTCATTACTTTCAAGAACTCCTATACGGACAGATACGCTGCCCTTAAGTGCAAGAGGGGTAATTGTCCTATATCTTAAAGGACGGTTAAGTCTTTCACGTAAATTATCCGCATATTCACTGGCTTTCTGTTCGCTTGTGAAAGTTCCTATTTCAAGCCATATGCCTTCGCCACTGTCACTTGCGCTTGGAAGAAAAATCTTGTCAGGAACTATAGTGCCTTCTTTTGCACTGCCGGCAAGTGAAGGCTGCTCGGTCACCGGAACACGTATAGCCTCGGCAACTTCCACTTTTGAGCCACCAGATTTCGTCCTCTCTCTCCAGGCTATGCTTGCAGGAAGTTTTGCGGCATCTTCCATTTTTTTCATTACTTTTATGCTATCAGCCTTGCCTTCATCTGATTTTGATAAATAATTTTCTTTTTCTTCCATCTTTTTGCTTTGCTCTGCCGTTGCAGGCTTTACCTTTGCATAATCTCCTGTAGGTATTGAAGATGATTCAGTATCTCTTTCTGTCAAATCTCCCTTAGAGCCTTTTTCCTTCTCTTTCTTTTCATCCGCAATTACCCATGGCAGATCCTCTATATTATCCTGCTCTATTTTCATTATTGTGCCTGTAGTTTTTTTCTTGGGTTTTTTCATGCCTGCAGGTTTTTTCTTTGGAATATCCTGTGCTTCGGCGCTTCCTTCATCTACCTTTTTCTGCTTTTTAACTTTCTTCTTTTCTGGCTTCTTCTTACTAGGCTTCTTTTCTTTTGCAGGTGATATTTCCTGTGGAAGTTTGTTTGTTTCAACTACAAAGCATTGCAGGTTCTTCATCCTCATATCCGTGCACCATGTCACTGCCGCCTGTTTATCTGAAAATAACCCAGTGCGCACTTTGAATGTCTCAGCCTCACCAACGGTCTGTTTTGCCACAAATGTTTTCATATTCACAAATTGTGAGGCATTTTCAGCAATTGTCGTATTCATGAAATTCTTAGCATCCTGTTCGGAATTAAACTCACCAAATTGCGCCAGGAAATAAATTTTCTTTTCTGCTGCTGGTTCAACTTTATTGTCTGCCTTACTGTCATCTTTCTTATCCGCTTCAGGTATTGCCTTTGCACTTTTGGCTTTTGGTTTTACTTTTTTGGCTTTTGCCTTTTTCTTTTCTACCGGCGGAGCCACTTCCTCCTCCTGCATAGGTTCATTGCTGGCAGATGCCACTTCCTCTTCCTCATATGAAGGCGCAACCGGCATAACCGGTACTAACGGCGTATGTGTAAGTGCTTCTTTTATTGATTCATTTCGTGCACGCTCTGCTATAGAAGCTGGGGTATTGCCATAAACATTCTTCACATTAGTTGCGGCGCCCTTCTCCATCAACATCTGAACTATCTTGAGGTTGCCGGATTGGGAAGCATGAAGAAGGGCGGTTTCTCCTGCTTCATTTTTTGCGTTTACATTTGCCCCTGCATCAATAAGAGCTTGGACAATCTCAGATTTTTTTGATGTAACAGCGCGCATTAGCGGCGTCCACCCTTCATTATCCATTGCGCTAACCTTTGCACCCTTTTTTATCAGCATGTTAACTATTTCTGTATGGCCCTGGCGGGCGGCAAAATGTAACGCTGTTGCACCTCCGGCATCCTGCGTATTCACGTTAGCTTTTGCCTCAAGCAGCATGCTAACTATTTCCTTATTACCCTTTAGCGCCGCACGCATCAATGCGGTTACGCCGAATTCGGTTTCCACATTCGGGTCATTGCCGGAAGAAAGGAGTGAACTAAGTACGGCAATATTGTTTGAATCTGCTGCATTGATAAGCGGATATTTAAAATCGACTTGCGTTTTTTTAGTCAGGAATTGGGCAAAAGAATTAGTCGAGGCTAAAGCCACCACAATCAGTATTGCTGCCCTGAATAAATTTTTCATCCTTAAGTACTTAAATTATTAGGAAGATTTTTGCAATTGTTATTGCGTTTTGTTACCAGCTCTTTTCATTTGGCTTTAGCAGATAGCGAAGTGTTTTTAAGAACCGGAGCGCAGCGTATTAAAAGATACGTGAGCACAGGAAGCTTAAAAATACGAGCTAGATGCAAAGTCCAGATGAAAAGATTATGGAGGCCGGAGGCGAAACCGCAAGGTTCGCTAAATCGAACCGCCGCAACGCGAAAGCGTTATCTTTGGAGGCCGGAGGCGGAATCGAACCGCCGCATGGAGGTTTTGCAGACCTCGGCATTACCACTTTGCTACCCGGCCCCTCTTGATAGTGGGATGTTATTTGTAATTGGTATAGCGTAAAAATCAAGTATTTAACTAAAAAATCATTATGGCAACGCAGTTTTAGAAGCTTTACTGATAAGCACCGGAGCGTACAAAATAGTAGGTGAGGATGCGAAGATGTAAAGCGACGCAAAAATGCAAAGACAGAATGATTTTTACTCCATGTGGTGGCCGCCGTTGACCGAAAGCGTTTCCCCAGTAATAAAGCTTGATTCATCAGAAGCCAGGAAAAGAGCGCAATGAGCAATCTCTTCAGGTTTTCCAAGCCTTCCCACCGGAATCTGAGCTACAATAGCTTTCAGCACTGGCTCAGGCACTGCATGCACCATATCGGTATCAACATAACCTGGGGCAATACAGTTGACCGTAATGCCTTTGGCTGCAGCTTCTCTTGCCAGAGCTTTGGTAAACCCAAATATGCCTGCTTTTGCGGCCGAATAGTTTGTCTGCCCCATCTGGCCGGATTGAGCATTGATAGAGCTGATATTTATTATCCTTCCCCATTTCCTTTCACGCATACCAGCAATAACCGAGTGCGACATATTAAAACATGAAGTCAGGTTGGTTGCGATAACATCGCTCCAGTCTTTAGGATTCATTTTATGCATGAAGCCATCACGCGTGATGCCTGCGTTATTAACAAGTATTTCCACCGACCCACCAAGATCCTTCTCAACCTGTTTCACCCCATTATGACATTCATCAGAATCGGCAACATTCCATTTGTAGACTGGTATATTCGTCCTGCCATTGAATTCCTGCGCCACAGAATCACGCGTGGCATAATTGGCCGCCACCTTATAGCCTTTCTTTTTGAACGCCACTGAAATAGCTTCACCAATTCCTCTTGTCCCACCTGTTACCAATACAACTCTTGTCATTAATTATTCTCCATCATCCACAATATGATTTTATGTAATGCCCTTCGTTATCCACTTCCACGTTCAGCCTTTCTTCGGAGTGATCCATGGTAACAGCCATACCAGGGTAAATAACACGGATTTCTTTTGGATCATCCATATCTGCCCCATCACAAGACCGCCCTCCACCTTCAGCTTTTACTTTATCCATGATTTCTTTCCGCTGGGCCATGTTTCGGTAAGGACTTTCATCAAGCGCCAATGCTGTGTAACCCAAAAAAATAACAACAGCCAGTATCAAATATTTTTTCATTTTATCTCTCCACGCACATAGCAACGCCCATGCCTCCGCCAATGCAAAGTGTAGCGAGACCTTTCTTAGAGTTCCGTTTCTGCATTTCATGAAGCAGTGTAACAAGTATGCGCGCACCTGAAGCACCAATCGGGTGGCCGATTGCAATCGCACCGCCATTAACATTCACTTTATTTATATCCCATCCAAGTTCTTTATTCACAGCAATAGCCTGTGCAGCGAATGCTTCGTTAGCTTCAATAAGGTCAAGGTCGGAAACTTTCCAACCAGCCTTTTCTAAAGCTTTTCTGGTAGCTGGAATCGGCCCGGTACCCATTATTTCCGGTTCCACACCGGCATGCGCCCACGATGCTATTCGTGCTAAAGGTGTAAGTCCACGCTTCTTTGCCTCTTCTTCTGTCATCAGCACCACAGCCGCTGCGCCATCATTTATGCCTGATGCATTTCCGGCTGTCACCGTTCCATCCTTGGCAAATGCAGGGCGAAGTTTTGCAAGCACATCAATTGTTGTGCCGTGGCGCGGGAATTCATCTGCCTCAAAAGTTTTGTCGCCTTTTTTATCCTGAATAACTACAGGCACGATTTCATCTTTGAATTTGCCTGCCTTTTGCGCCGCTTCAGCCTTATTCTGGGAACTTACTGCAAAAGCATCCTGCATATCGCGGGTTATCTGGTGTTTCTTGGCAACATTCTCCGCCGTGATGCCCATGTGATACTGGTTGAACACATCGGTAAGCCCATCATTTATCATGGTATCAACCATTTTGCCGTCGCCCATTTTTATGCCGCCGCGTAAATTCACCGCATGCGGGGATTGGCTCATCGATTCCTGCCCGCCAGCTACAACAATGGAACTGTCACCATTTGAAATCGCCTGAGCGCCAAGGCAAACGGAGCGGAGTCCCGAACCGCAAACCTGGTTAATAAGCCATGCCGGTATTTCTTTTGGGATACCTGCTGCGATAGATGCTTGCCTTGCCGGATTCATGCCGGCAGCCGCAGTTAAAACCTGCCCAAGTATCACTTCAGAAACTTCTTTGCCATCAACTTTCGCACGTTTTAATGCTTCACGAATGGCTACTTCACCAAGCTTATGCGCTGGCAGCCCGGCTACAGAACCTAAGAAATTCCCAATCGGCGTTCTTGCCGCTGATACGATTACTATGTTTTTCATAAAGACCTCTTTAACACAGACGTTCTATATTCTATTAAGCCATTTGACAAGCGGTTGCCATAGTTGTTTTTTTGATTTCTTCCCTACTACCATCCCTATATGCCCTGTTTCCGGCCTTATAACTGTTGAACCTTTTATCATTTGCACCAAAGGTTCTGCACATAATGGCGGCACAATCTTATCATTCTGCGGTATGGCTATGAATGTCGGGATTTTGATTGTTGATGGTTTTATTTTTTTGTTTTTCGTCTGCCATTCATTTTTCATGGAAAGGTTATGCTGCACCCAGTCTATAAGGCATTCCAGTGCAACTTTCCTGGTAAGGGCAACGCCATCATTAAGCCAGTTCTCGATATGCACGAATTCTTCGGCTTCCTTGCTTGTCACATCAAGTGCTGCAAAGTTGCGGAATTTATCATGAACGGAAAATGGGTGCAGAGAATAGAATATTGTCTGCACCAGATGTTTATGCATCAGTGGGGTGGCACTTATCATCTGGCTGATTATCTCGCTATGCTCAGGGTATAACTTCAGCCTTTCTGTATCTTTGCTATGGAAATCCCATGGGGTGGCAAGGAGGATGAGGCCATCAATATTGTTTTTCATAATCTGCGTAAGTGCAAGAGCCATCAACCCACCCATGCAGTATCCTGCCAGAACGACCCTCTTGTTCGTTTTTCTTTTTATATCCGTTATCGCAGTTTCAAGCCTTTCAACATAATCCTCAATGCCGAAATCATATTCTTCCTTTCCTGGCTCCTGCCAATCTGCAAGCATTGGGTGGAACCCTTCCTTCGCCATATACTTCAGGATGCTCCGCTCCTCGGTAAGGTCTAGGATATAAGCTTTATTAATAAGGGATGGAATGAATAGTATTACAGGCTTTTTTGCATCACAGTTTTGGTCAGCATAATCAAGTACGCGTGTAGTTCCCTGCTGCCACAGGATCGGTTTTTCATCTCTTTCCTGTATAAGCGGGTAGGTATGGTAGGTAACAAGCCCTTTAAAGAAATCAACCAGCCTTTTTTGCGCGGCGTTTAGCGCTTCCATGTCCAGATGTTCTAGACTTTCCGGCTTTCTTTCCTCCACCGGTTTTGCCGCTTCCTTTAGTTCTGGATTCCAGTGCAGCAATCCTTTTTTCCAGAGCTGCCAGGCGGCGAGCGAGCTGAGCGACCGCATCATCTCCATCTGGAGATAGATTGGCAGTGGCGCCGGAGCGGGAAAGTGCCCCTGGCCCGAATGAACTCCTGAACCATTCATAATCATAAGGATTTCCTGATTTTAGGCCGGAATTATCGGCCTTTCCGGTAGATTTTGCAATAGTTTCCTCGAACATCTGCTGCCCGGCGATAAACTGTTGCTGCATATTCTGCATAAACTTCAGCATATTACCCACAAGTTCCGGGTCTTTCATGCCCGTCTCAAGCTGCTTCTGCCAGACATCAAAAAAGTTCTGGAATATATCGTCTTTCGGTGTGTTCATTTATTCAAGCTAACATGGAATCAGGCGATTGGGCAATAACTGTTTATATTTTAGTTTTATCTGCATAGTTTTGACTTCTTGGCTTAATTTGTATTTCTTCTGTTATACCCCTAGATATTCTTTTTGCGTGCCTCATAATCGCTCCTACACCAACATCACCTGTAATTACTTCCCCATCCCTTTCATAGTTAACAGCTGTTGCCCCACCTAAGTAAATACCTTCAGAACTGCGGTTCTGACTATCAATTACTACAAAATCGATACCATTATTGCTTTTTATGTCTATAAACCCTTTCTTTATGCATATATCAACAACAGGCGCATCTCTTAATCTAAGCCTTGGGGAACAATTTATCATCATATCAAACTCTTGCCTATTACCCAAAGCTGTGACAACAAAAGTACCAGTATCACTCAATTCTATATCGCCATATTCAAGATAGCTTACTATAGATTTTACCCTTCCCGCTTCCATCATCTTCTCTGCTGTCTCTGATGTATTTGGGTCAACAAGTTTTAAGTGATTCCTTAGTTTCACCCTACCCCTCTCCTTCTCAACAACAACTCTGTATAAATCTGGATTGTAAGAAAAATTAGGCTTATCTCTTTCAATCGTTTTACCTTTTATTGTTTCAAGATAAAGCTTGGTGATATATTCAACATCTCTTGGTCCAAAACCTTCTTTCACTGCCTGCTCAAGTTCATTATCGAGGGCAGCAAAAAACTTATCCTCCTCAGAAAACCTGTAGGCAATAAACTTTTCACCCTCAATCCTGCCAAGGAATTTAGGTTTATAATCGGTACTTTCAGCCTTATCGGCTGAATTATGCCGCATCATCCCGGTTTTTGAATAACCAGTAAGTATGAATTTACCTTCAAGTTCCTTCTTATCAAGCAGCATAACCACATCTAAAAAGCTAGGTCCTAATCCTATTGAGCCAATCCTCACTGGTTCCTTCTTCCTTTCATACAGTGCTAGAATCTGCTCAACTAACAGTTCATGCCGTGGGCGTAAATCACCTTCCTGTGTAGTTTGTGTATCAAAATACCTGTCTGATAATTCAAGTCCCTTAAATTGTTTCCTTGGCGGCAGTCCGGTTGCTATCACCACATCATTAGCTTTTATGTCATTTTCTTCAAATGGAGCTTCTTCACTAAAAGATATATCTCCATTTAAATCCTTTGTTACCTTAATTTTATAAGCGCCTTTGGAAAGCGAGAGACCAATCCTTTCTTCATCCCTGTATATATCAGTTACCTTGCCTTCCACCAACTCTACATCCACCCCTAAACTCTTTGCTTTTTCTAGGGTATTATATAGCGTCTCACTTATGAACCATGAAAGCACAACCCTCGGAAAATGTATTTTCTCAAATTCATTGTTTGCAAGTTTCTTTTCATTATCACTAAGCCATTTATTCACCTTATCATTACCTAAAACTTTTAGTTTGGAGATATAGCGTTCTTTATTATCTTCAAGCCATTTTGCAAGGTCATGCAGCAGTTCTCCTGATTTTACTTTTTCCTTTATTTCCTTTACGTCAAAGGTATTGGTAAAGATCATTTCTGGCCCGCTGCCGGCATAAGCCTCACCTCCCGCAAAGAAATCTTTACGTATGTCGAAAATTTTGATTTTCGGGCATAATCTGATTTTATGCATATTAAATTGAATATCTTTTATCAACTCATATAGAGTTGAGGTATTTGCAAGACCACCCCCTACAAGGGCTATAATATGGCTGTTAGACTCCGACATAACGCCCTAAAGCATAACAATATTTTATTAATAAAATATTAAGATTTTGAGATTAAAGATTTTTATAGAAAATGGCGGGAGTGACGGGACTTGAACCCGCGGCCTCCTGCGTGACAGGCAGGCGCTCTAACCAGCTGAGCTACACCCCCTTATAAAGGTAAGAGGCGCCCCTTATACCCTACCATTAATGATATGGCAAGTAGTTATAGGTTTGCTGGTTTTTTATGTATTTCTGATGTATTATCAAGGGGGTTTTTTACCTGAAAAACATTAATAATATGCCGGCAGGAAGAAAAAAATTATCAAGTGAAACGCTCTTTGATAGGGCTGATTTAAGCTATATATTCAATAATCTTGGTGTTCGTAAACCAAGAGAAGATGAGTTTTTACGCGGTATAGATGAAACAGAAAACAGCTATCTGACATTCTTTGATGATTGCGCGGTAATACTAAAACTAACCATGCTTACAGCAACAAAAGGTGCTTTCTCGAAATCGCCTGATTTCGGGGATAACCGGGCACTTAAACCATTTTTAAAATTTCAAAGCGGCGGTGTATTGTTTGAATTTTACCGAGGATTAAGGCTTGAAGGAATTGAATTTGAAGATGATTACCTTACAATACTTAGTTCTTATGGCAATAAGCCATGTAATATAGGCTATATTCCAATAAAAACAGAAGGGTTCCCAAACGGCCTGCCTGTAGTAATTGATCAGTTTGCTGTAAATATACAAGGGAAAAAGAATCTCCTAGTACCTAATGAAAGCGTTGAAGCAGAATACCTGCGAACCCAGGCACATATAAACATGGTGCTTACCTATAAACTCAACGATGCATGGCCTGATAGGTCAAAACCAGCAGATAGAAAGAAAATGAAAATATTCTGGGATATATGTAAATCAATGGCAAATACGGTAGTTGTAGATAAAGATAAATTAATAACCGCCGGCTGGAAACTTTTTGATGGTGAAGAGCCTGACCAGAAAACAAAAGAAGCAAAAACCGCAGGCAAAAAATTTGCTAAAAAGATCAATAGAGCCCAAAGCAGAAAAGCAAGATAAATTTCAGATAATGGATTTGTATCTATGAAACTCTATGGAATGCCTGTAGCCATATTACCAAGAAAGGATAGCCCGGAAGATTTTAATGTAATTTGTAACCCTATTGCAGTTTCACGGAATAGTAAGGAAAAGTTTGAGTTATTGGGTGATCTGGCAAGCACTAGAACTTTTAATTTTAATGATGTACCTTCTATAATAGATTGCTTTGTTAATATTGTAAGAACATTGAAATCTGTCGTAAAGCTTCAGGAAGAAAGTTTTGATGAAGCTAACAAAAAAAACAGAATAAAAATACCTTACAGGCCTGTAGCTATTGAAATTGGCCAAGCCACAAACACCCCCATTAGCCTTAATGCCTTATCAATAATCCTCTTTGGCGAGAATTTCTTTATACCTCAAACAGATGAAGAACTAAGAAAGGAACTGCCAGATATTGTAGAGGACTTTCTTGTTAATATGCGTGGCACTAAATATGAGACTATGCCTCGCGCTGATTTAGATAGGTTTGCTTATAACCAATTAAGTCGCCGTAATAAAAAATTCGATGAAGATGCCGAACGTGCAAAAGCTTTAAGAACAGAATTTCTTGAAAAACAACAATATCCAGATGAATTTTTTGCCGCCTGCTGGGAACTTTCAAGGCTGATAAAAAAATGCGTCTTAGATAGAGGTTCTTACACTGAATATGGCGATGAGAAAAAGAAAGTGGAAGATACAAAAGCATCACTACTTGATAAATACCTCAGATCTCTAAAAAGTGGGCTTAGATATGATCGTGAGGAAGGCTTAAGCTTTGATTGCCACTATGAACTGATTGATGAGGCAAAAGAAATAGGAAGACAATGGGGAACCATAATTACAAGAACTCCGGATATTTTCTTTTTAATGGGACCGGAAGGCTTAAGGAATGACAAGGATGCACAAGACAAACTAGCAAGTTATTCTTTCTTCCATTGGCATGAAGCTTACAAAAAAGCTTTTAATGAAGGGTTTCAGGAAACCTATCTCGGAACACACAATAAGATTATGAAATTGCCGCTGGACCCTGATATGCCCCCTTTTTCAACAACTGTTCATTTCGCAATTCTTGATCAAATTGATGTTATCAACGGAAGAAGGGATGCAGAGCACGGCATAAAAGATGAACCGGGGCCCCGCAGGAAAATAATCGAGCTGACTACGAACGTTCTTACCAAGGCAGGAAAAACTGATCATGGCTCTTGGAAAGGTTTTATAAAAGAAACCAGCGATGTTCAAAGCCATCGCAATCATGAATGACGTAATATTTTATACAGTGATGTGTATGGTGGGTGATTACGGATTCGAACCGCAGACCCTCTCGGTGTAAACGAGATGCTCTAACCAGCTGAGCTAATCACCCCCATTGATACTGAAGAGGGCACATAGATAGTAAAATATCAGGCAAACTGCAAGTTTAAAATAAAAAAGGCCCGGGAATCTACCAGGGCCATTTCTATTTACTTAAGCTAAACAATATTACTTGTTAACAGCTTTCTTAAGAACTTTACCAGCTCTGAATTTAGGACGCTTAGAAGCCGGGATTTTGATTGGCTTGCCAGTGCGTGGGTTACGGCCTTCTGTAGCTTTACGACGAGCAACAAGGAATGTACCGAAATTTACAAGGCGAACTTCTTGGCCTTTAGAAAGAGCGTTGGTTATTGATTTGAAGATTGCATCAACTGCTCTAGCAGAATCAGCTTTGGTAAGAGATGCTTTCTTTGCAACTTCATCGATAAGATCGTTCTTATTCACGTTATACCTCTTTTGTTAGATGTTTAAGTTAGAAAAACCAGGCTTCTTGCGAGGCCTAAGGGTTTTGGTAGGCTTATGAATATAAAAATATAAGGAAAACTGCAAGTTTAAAATTTCAATATCCCCTGCCACCCCTGCATTTTCTGTATATAGAGCCCAATACAGCCTTCAGTAACGATGGGTGGGGTGGGGATATTTTATCCAATTCATCCCTGTTCTCATTTACAAACCTTCTTATTCTCCCATCATCCCTTGCACCATGCCTTATCTGGGAGATGGCATTTTTTATCTCTTCTTCTGTATTTATTCTGCCTTCGGCTATAGCCCTTAAGGCCTCAAAAGCTCCTTTCGTATCTTCACTTACCCCATAAAGTATCAAACTACCGCGCGCAATATAACCATCTTCATCTTGCACTACTATTCTTGCGCCCTCAATAAGTGTGCCACTTAGGTTAAATGCCATTTACATCCCCTTAATTACAAAAAAAAGAAGCGTGGAAATTTCCACGCTTCCTTTATTTATCTTTCTATCAACAAATTATTACTTGTTAACAGCTTTCTTAAGAACTTTACCAGCTCTGAATTTAGGTTGTTTAGAAGCCGGGATTTTGATTGGCTTACCAGTGCGTGGGTTACGGCCTTCTGTAGCTTTACGACGAGCAACAAGGAATGTACCGAAGTTTACCAGACGAACTTGCTGACCTTTAGAAAGAGCAGCAGAGATTGATTTGAATACAGCGTCAACTGCTTTTGCAGAATCAGCTTTGGTAAGAGATGCTTTCTTCGCAACTTCATCAATGAGATCGTTCTTATTCACGTTATACCTCTTTTGGTTATGTGTTTAATGTTAAAAAAAACTGGGCTTTTTTTAGAAGCCGTGGGAGCTAAGAAAGCACCTTAGAAAACAAGTTGCAAGCGAAATCTTTTAAAAAATGGCGGAAAACGTAAAAAAAATTTGCTTTACATGCAAAAAATGGCTGTTTTCTGCCTAAAAAATAGGCAATCTTACGTGCTAAAAATCAAGAAAAACAAGGACTTCTGCGATTTAAATAAAATTTTATCTAAAAAATTTTATTTATTTTCCTGAAAAGCTATTCTTTTATCTATGGCAAATCGGCTAGAATCAATGGTTCTAAGAGGTAAGTGATTTTATATAAAATAGGAAGGTAGATTAAATATAAAAAGCTTAATGAGTGATAACACCTTCTATATCATCAGGTTTAATCTTTGCAATTTCCTGCTTAAGATCATCCGGGTTGATAGGCTTCAACTTCTCAGTCAGTGCTGATTTTAGAACTTCATCCAACATCTCTACCGGAATTATTTCAAGCCCTTTCTTGGCATTCTCAGGAATTTCTGCAAGATCTTTCACATTCTTTTTCGGAATGAGAACTGTTTTGATTCCGCCGCGCAGTGCCGCAAGAAGTTTTTCACGTAAGCCCCCGATCGGCAGCACCATTCCACGTAGCGTAATCTCACCTGTCATGGCAACTGTGTTCTTAACTGGAATTCCGGTAAGCACTGAAACAATCGATGTAGATATTGCAATACCTGCAGATGGGCCATCTTTCGGGATAGCGCCCTCAGGAACGTGCACGTGTATATCAATCTTTTGCAGCTTCTCAGGGTTGATACCGAAATCAAGCGCACGTGAGCGCACATAGCTCCATGCTGCCTGAACTGATTCCTGCATCACATCACCAAGTTTTCCTGTAATGGTTATCTTGCCTTTGCCTGGAATTGTAACCGATTCGATAACCAAGAGATCACCGCCGGTATCTGTATATGCAAGGCCGGTAGTAACACCAACATGGTTTTCTTTTTCTTTCTCGCCATAACTGAAGCGTTCAACACCAAGATATTTTTTAACGATCTTCGGTACAACTTTTACAGTTTTTGCGCCGGTCAATAAAATATCCTTAGTAACTTTACGTGCCAGTTTTGCTATTTCACGTTCAAGATTCCTTACGCCTGATTCGCGGGTATAACTGCGTATAACTGCACGCAGAGAATCATCAGATACATTCCACTCTTCTTTCTTGAGGCCGTGTGCCTTTCTTTGCTTCTCTATCAAGTGGCGTTTGGCGATTTCAACTTTCTCATCTTCCGTATAGCCAGGGATGTTTATTATTTCCATCCTGTCCAGAAGTGGCCGCGGCATATGGGTTGTATTCGCGGTGGTAACAAACATTACGTCAGAGAGGTCATAATCAACTTCCATGTAGTGGTCACCGAAATTAACATTCTGCTCTGGATCAAGAACTTCAAGCAATGCAGATGCCGGGTCACCCCTGAAATCACTTCCCATCTTGTCGATCTCATCAAGAAGGAATAGCGGGTTTGATGATTTTGCCTTTTTCATTGATTGAATTATCTTGCCAGGCATTGAACCTATATATGTTCTCCTGTGCCCTCTTATCTCTGCTTCATCACGAATTCCGCCGAGTGATACACGCACAAAATTCCGCCCCGTGGCCTTGGCTATCGATTTAGCAAGGGATGTCTTACCAACACCGGGAGGGCCAACCAGGCATAGAATCTGTCCTTTCAGTTCTTTTGTACGTTGCTGCACTGCCAGATATTCTAAAATTCTTTCTTTGACTTTTTCTAAACCATAATGATCTTCATTAAGTATTTTCTCTGCGGCTTTTAAATCATGTTTCAGCTTGGTTCTTTTTTGCCAAGGAATATTTGTCAGCCAGTCAAGATAGTTCCTGACAACCGTTGCCTCAGCAGACATCGGGCTCATGTGACGCAGTTTCTTAAGTTCTGCTGTTGCTTTCTCGCGCGCTTCCTTGGAGAGTTTTGTCTTGGCTATTTTTTCTTCCAGCTCGGTAAGTTCATCCTTACCATCCTCTCCTTCGCCAAGTTCTTTCTGTATGGCCTTTAACTACTCATTCAGATAGTACTCGCGCTGGGTTTTTTCCATCTGCTTCTTAACGCGTGT
>CAYVHI010000039.1:0-15122 GCA_964450945.1 uncultured Rickettsiales bacterium | reverse complement strand
AGGCTTATGGACACCATTCAGTAGCCAGATGGCTGAGAAGGCAATGATGGCAGGGGTGTAATAACCACCCATAAAGACCCGCAAGGGAGAAAAACTCTTTTTGAAATCTTGCCAAAAACTCTGCCACGAGTGGTTTCTGTTGGCAGGCTCGACCTTAATACCGAGGGGCTGATTCTTCTTACCAATGATGGGGAAATGGCAAGAAAGCTTGAGTTGCCGAAAAATAAACTTATACGGAAATATAGGGTAAGGGCGTTCGGGCCAGTGCCTGAAACAAAAACCTTAAGTGATTTGGAAAAGGGTGTTACTATAAAGGGCGTGAAGTATGGTTCGATAAAAGCTAATTTCTCCAGCGATAAACCTCTTTATAGAGATAAATCACATAATTTCTGGCTGGATTTTTGGATAACCGAAGGCAAGAACCGTGAAATAAGAAAAATCTGCAAACACATTGATCTGGAAGTAACGCGGCTGATTCGTACTGATTACGGCCCATTCAGCCTTGGCAACTTAAAACCTCTTGAGGCAGTTGAAGTTCTCGAAAAAGAATTCAAGAAAAAACTTGGTGATATTTTATGATGAAGATAATTGCCGGAAAACATAAAGGCCGGAATATTGAATCCCTACCTGGAAAAGACATAAGGCCTACTTCAGGAAGAACCCGTGGGGCAGTTTTTAATATCCTTACCCACGGCAGGTTTTACGGAGAAAACAGCCCTATTATCGGCAGCCGCATTGTTGATATATTCTGTGGAACCGGTGCTCTCGGCCTGGAGGCGTTTTCCCGTGGGGCAGCACATGTTACATTCGTTGATGAGAATCAGCGGGCAGTTGATATAACCAGAAAGAATGTAGAAAAGTTTGGCGAGATGAAAAATGCTTCATTCATCCGCAGCGATTCAACCCGCATTCCTCCAGCAATAAAGCCTTGCAAACTTGCATTCCTTGACCCCCCATATGAAAGTGGCCTTGCACCAAAAGGCTTAAAAAGCCTTGTAAAAGGAGGGTGGCTTGAGAAGGGAGCTATAGTTGTAGTTGAAATTTCAAAAAAGGAAGAGCTGGAAATCCCTGAAGAATTTGAAAAAGTCAGTGAAAGAATTTATAATTCTACAAAAATAATCTTGCTTGAATTAAAAAAATAGGAATCGCGTAATTTTAAAACAACAAACCCAGCTAAAGCTGGGTTTGAAGCGGCGTCCTTGCCATTTTTTCACTTCACGCCAAAGTGTAAGTACATGTAGTCCTTGAATTCCTGTAGCGTGTTGAACTTGGTCGCTCTGGTTCGGAGGGTTTCTTCGTCGAAACCACCGAATTCGGACGCCTTGAACGCGTGGAACGTCTGGTGGAGCGGGAGAATACCGCGGATGCGGTAAATCTCCTGAAACTCCGCCTCGTCGCTACCGTAGTAGCGAAGAGAGCCGCCTACGGTCATTGGAACGTACGCGATCAGCATACGTTCACCTGCCTTTCAGAAGTTTTGGCCAGTCAACTTGATTGACTCTAGCTCCACACGGAAACTAGAAAATAAAATCAATCCAGTTGACCGGTCAGAACAAAAACTATTGTAACTTTATTGGAAAAAGAAGAAGAAGTAAAAACAACTTTTGTTAAGTTTTTATTACAAGATTAGTATAAAATATTGCTATTTATTAATATGTTAAACTCTCGTGGAAAGCCATATGGCAAGCCTGCTTGCCAACTTTACTGTTTCCTTTAGTATTGGATAAGCTGGCGCCTCTTCTGCACCCTGCTCTATACCAATATTCTTATGTTCTATTTCATCATCCCTGAATTTCTTTATGATTTTTTTCAGCTCCGGCTCTTCATTTTCAAGATCATCCATCTGCTGTTTATAATGTTCATCTATAACTTCTTCCACTGCCACAGTGCAAGCCATGGCTGCCTTTTCACCTAGAAGCGCCGTTCCTGCGCCAAGCAGATAGCCTGCTACATGCCACACCGGCATAAGAACAGTTGGACGGACATTTTTTTCTGCTACCAGCTTATTAAACGTATCAAGGTGTTCTTTTTCTTGTTCAGCCATATGCCTTATTATTTTAGCTGAGGGCTTTTTATTCAGCACAGCAAGCTGGCCTGCATATATACGTGTTGCGCCATATTCACCAGCATGGTCAACCCGGATCATGGCTTCAACCGGAATTTTTTCATGCGGTTTTTTTTTAGCGCCCATACTTTTTTATCCTTAAGAAATACCAGCAATAAAATACTGCCAATGCGCCTGAAAATAATGCATTCCAGCCGGCCATTGATAATCCCATGAATACAAATGCTGCGTCCCTGCATGAAACAAGCGGAGCTTCACTTATGATTTTACGCATTTCCTCTATACTGCTGGCATTGCCCAAACTAGCGCAATCCGGGCCTTCAAACCAATTCCACTCCACTCCTGCATGGTAAACAGCAAGTATGGATTCAGCAAAAAAAATTGTAGCAAAGACAGCCGCCGTAAAAGTAAGGAAGTTTTTCTTGAAGAGATTTTTGCCGGACAATTTTATCCAAATTACACCTAAAAGAGAAACAGCTATAATCACCGCATAGGGAATTCTCTGATAAAGGCATAAGTGGCACGGCTTAAGGCCAAAGCCATATTCTGCAGTATATGCGGATAATAAGGCCGCTGCACTGACAATCGGCGCAATAAAGATAAAATTACGTATGTCCTTTGCTCTAAACACTATTCAGTAATCTTTCTCCAAAGATTCTTTAACTTCGATTCCGTTTGTCTTTTTACCGCCTTATCTGCAATCGCCGGATTAGTAATTGATTGTGATGAAGTTTCATTAAAATTAGATTCACCACGGCCATGCCCATGCTTTCTATCATGATCATGGTGTCTGTTGTGCCACCTGCCACCACCACGGCCTTTCCTATCATCACCGCCTCTATCATCCCTTCCTTCATAACCTTTGGAAAAGTGCTTGCGTCTGCGGCCTTCAAACCTACCACGACGACGGTGTCTTCCACCTCTACCACGCTCTTCCCTGTTATCATCACGCCCGGAATCAATCTTATATATATTGCCGTTAAATTCTTCTTCCGGCGCAGCATCTCTTGGATTTTCATAATTATCTTCTGATGAAGGTTCAGAGATAAATTTCTTTTTTCTGTTACGCCTGCTTTCAGATGCTTCGCGCGATGGGTCCTGCTCAGACTTAATGAAATAATCCTGGCCCTTAAGAGTTTCATTACCCTCTATAACCACCTTAACATCACAGCGTTCCTCAATAAGAGCTATATCCTGGCGCTTTTTGTTAAGAAGATAGAAAGCAACTTCCATAGGCGAATTAACTATGATTTTGCTTACATTTCCTTTATCTGCTTCACTGTTTATCGCGCGTATTATTCCCATCGCTGTTGATTCTGGAGACCTTATAATCCCTGTACCCTGGCAGGTTGTGCACGCAACCATGTTTGATTCAACAAGGCTTGAATGCAGACGCTGGCGTGACATTTCAAGCAACCCAAACGGGCTAATACGACCAACCTGGATTTTTGCGCGGTCTGCTGAAAGCGCATCTTTCAAAGCCCTTTCAACTGAACGCCTGTTCCTGGAATCCATCATATCTATGAAATCGATAACAATAAGCCCGGCTAAGTCGCGTAGCCTTAGCTGCCTTGCGATTTCGTAAGCCGCTTCAAGGTTTGTTTTTGTTGCAGTTTCTTCAACATTCCTCTCGCGGGTTGATTTACCGGAGTTAACATCTATGGCAACAAGTGCTTCTGTGCTGTTTATAACAATATAACCGCCTGATTTCAGGTAAGCCTTATTATCAAAAAGTTTTGCCAGCTCATCTTCCACCTGGTAATGCCAGAATATTGGAATGCTTTCATTATGGAGTTTCAGTTTTGCTGATTGAGCCCCGGAAAGCATTTTCAGGACTTCCTTAGCTTGTTCGTAGGCTTCTTCACCCTGAATCACTATCTCATCAATGGTATTATCAAAAAGGTCTCGCATGGTGCGCTTTATTATATTGCCTTCTTCATAGATCATTGTTGGGGCCGAAGAAGATACTGTCATTTTCTTTATATCTTCCCATGTACGGCTCAAATAATCATAATCCCTTCTGATTTCCTCACGGGATGCAAAAGAACCGGCTGTGCGGATTATAACGCTTGTTCCCTCAGAAACTTCCAGTTCATCGATTATGGCTTTCAACCTTCTCCTTGTTTCAATATCACCTATCCGACGCGATACCCCGCCTTGCCTTTCAGAGTTTGGCATGAATACAGAATAACGGCCAGGAAGCGAAAGATAAGTTGTAAGGGAAGCTCCCTTGTTACCTCTTTCTTCTTTCATAACCTGCACAAGCAGAACCTGCCCGCGCTTTACCACTTCCTGAATTTTATAACGCCTGTAGAGATTTGGCCTTTTTGCAGCAACATCAGATTCTTCACCGACTTCATCAATATCAGAACCTGATTGTTCCGCTTCTTCGCCTACTGATGCATTATCATTTGCAACTCTTGCTTCTTCATCTTCAGCAAGATTTTCAGCCTTTACTTCGGAAGCATTATCTTCCTTGTCAGATACCGGGATCTGGTAATAATCAGGGTGAATTTCAGAAAAAGGCAGAAATCCTTGCTTGTTGCCGCCATATTCGACAAAGGCAGCCTGCAAAGATGGTTCCACCCTTGTAACCTTTGCCAGATATATGTTTCCCTTTATCTGCTTTTTTGTAGAGGTCTCAAATTCGAAATCATGTAGCCCGGAATCTTCCGTAACAACTACCCGGACTTCCTCGGGATGCACTGCATCTATAAGAATACGCTTTGACATATAGTCTCCTAAATTCTTCTTTAATTTGTTTGATTGTTTTTGTTAATCCAAAGCCTTGTAAAATATAATTATTTTTTGCTTTTGGGGATGAGTTAAAGGGTTGGCAGCTGAACAAAATGTTAAGCATCCTCATAAAGAGTGCGTAATTTATATTTATTTGATTTGTCACGAACACGTCCAAGCCTAAAAACTTCAAAGTTTGCTTTTTTTGAAATCAATATCTTCAAAAAAGCTTTTAACGCCCACTTAATATAACCATGTATAAAAAGTATCTGGCGAAGTAAGTGTTATCTCATAAATTACCAGCAAAAGCAAAACTAATTTTAAGATATTGAAACTAAGTGATTTTTCCTAATAACGACTTTGTTGCTTTTTCTACATCTTTCTGGCGCATAAGCGATTCACCTACAAGATAAGATTTTACTCCTAACTTACTGAATCTTAAAATATCTTTATTATCATTTATTCCACTCTCGCAAACTGCGTGATAACCTCTGGGGATAAGTGGCAATAACTGCTCGGTAAGAGAGATATCAACAGATAAAGTCTTTAAATTCCGGTTATTAATTCCTATCAATTTACTCTTAAGTTTTAATGCCCGTTTAAGTTCATTTTTATCATGTACTTCTACTAAAACATCCATACCAAGTTCATGTGCTTTTGCTTCCAGTTTTTGTGCCTGGTCATCTGTCAGAGCCGCCATGATAAGAAGTATACAATCGGCACCCAGAACCCTTGCCTCTATAACCTGATATTCATCAAGCATGAAATCTTTCCTTAATACGGGCAGCAAAACTGATTCACGTACGGCGGTAAGATATTCGTCCCGCCCTTGAAAATACTTTTCATCAGTAAGAACTGATATGCATGCCGCTCCACCCCGCTCATAAGCCATAGCGATTTTGACAGGGTCAAAATCTTCCCTAATAACACCTTTGCTGGGGGATGCTTTTTTTACTTCAGCAATCAGCCCGATATCCTTCTTCTCCAAACTTTCCTTAAATTTTCTGACAGGCCTAGTCTTGGCAAGAAGTTTTATAAGTTCTGCCTCCGGTTTCTTACTCTTCTGATTTTTTATATGCTCAAGTTTATCTATGCATATCTTTTTTAAGGTATCACTCATCAGCTTCCGCTTCTATCAATTCAGAGTTTGAAATCTCCACCATTCTCTCTAAAACTTTTGCTGCTTTTTTTGAATCAATAGATTCAGCCGCAAGAGCAACGCCCTCCTTAAGGTCCTTTGCTTTTCCGGAAACAACAAGGGCTGCCGCTGAGTTAAGCAGCACTATATCCCGGTATGCACCATGATTACCCTTGAGTAATTCCTTTATCTTTCTTGCATTATATATGGCATCTTCGCCAACAATTTCTTTAAGTGGCTGGCTGGCAAGCCCAGCTTCTTCAGGGTATACTTCAAAATCTTTTATATTGCCGTCTTTCAGTTCTACAACTTTTGTTGGGGCAGCAATTGAAATTTCATCCAAACCATCGCTTCCATAAACTACCCACGCAGTTTTCAGGCCAATATTCTTCAATACATTTGCGATTGGCAGCAGAAGTTTTTCAGAATAAACACCAACTACCTGGTATTTAGTTTGCGCCGGATTACAGAGGGGCCCTAATATATTAAATATCGTACGCACACCAAGCTCGGCACGAACCGGCCCAACATGGCGCATACCGGGGTGATATTTTGGTGCCAGTAAAAAACACATGCCCGCTTCCTCCAAACATTTCTCCGCTGTTTCTTTTTTCATTTCTATATTAACGTGTAGTTCTTTTAATACATCAGCAGAGCCTGAGCGTGATGAGACAGATCTATTACCATGCTTAGCCACCGGCACACCACAGCCTGCCACCACTAATGCAACCGCAGTTGAAACATTAAGAGTACCCGCACCATCACCACCTGTACCACATGTATCAATAGCGTTTTCCGGCGCCTTTACCTTTATTGCTTTTGCTCTTACTGCTCTTACTGCGCCGGTTATTTCTTCGGATGTTTCGCCGTTCTTCTTCAGCCCCATGAGAACTGCCGCAATCTGCGGCGGCGTTGCCCCACCAGACATGATTATCTGAAAAGCCCTGCCGGCTTCATCAACATCAAGATGCTTTCCTTCAGAAATCTGCTCAATAAATCTTTTAATCTCATTCATAAACTATCCAAAAAATTCTTAAGCAGCTTATGCCCATGTTCGGAGAGAATGCTTTCCGGATGGAACTGCACACCCTGTATATTATACTTCTTATGCATCAACCCCATGATTACACCATCATCACTGGTGGCAGTTACCTCAAGAACATCAGGAAATGTTTTTTTATCAGCCACCAGTGAGTGATATCTGGTTGCGGTGAAATTATCCGGTATTCCCTTAAACACACCTTTTCCAGTGTGCTTTATCTTACTAACCTTTCCGTGCATTGGTTTTGGCGCGCGCACTATCTGGCCACCGAATGCCTGCGCAATTGCCTGATGCCCCAAACAAACTCCAAGAATAGGAATTTTCCCCGCAGCAGCTTTAATTAAATCCAGACATATTCCGGCCTTATCAGGATCACATGGGCCAGGAGAAATAACTATCGCTTTAGGTTTTTTCTTTAGAACTTCTTCAACCGTCAGCGCATCGTTCCTTTCAACCTCTACCTTTGCCCCCAGCTGCCCCAGATAGTGCAGGAGGTTATAGGTAAAGCTATCATAATTATCGATCAGTAATATCATAAATCAATTGTATTTAATCGCACTATTGGCGGCTACCATAAGTGAGCGCGCCTTATTATAAATTTCCTTACATTCACTGTCAGGGTCACTGTCTGCCACAATCCCTGCCCCTGCTTGTATATGTAGCGTCTTATCCTCCACAAGTGCAGTACGCAGCGCAATGCATGTATCCATGGAACCATTGGCAGAAAAATAACCTATGCAGCCGCCATAGAAAGAACGTTTCTTGCTTTCCAGTTCTTCAATAATCTGCATTGCCCTTATCTTCGGCGCACCGGATACAGTCCCGGCAGGAAAACCTGCAATAAGCGCGCTTATGTTATCTACATCTTTTTTAAGTTTTCCCTCAACGTTGGAAACTATATGCATAACATGTGAATATCTTTCAATAGTCATCTTTTCGGTTACCTGTACTGTACCTATTTCTGCAACACGGCCAACATCGTTCCTGCCCAAATCAAGTAACATAAGATGTTCAGCAATTTCTTTCTGATCTTCCAGCAAATCTTTTTCCAAAGCCAAATCTTCTTCAGCGTTTTTACCGCGCGGCCTGGTGCCTGCAATCGGGCGGATGGTAACCGTTCCATCCTTTACCTTAACAAGTATCTCAGGGCTGGAGCCAACTAGAGAAAAATCATTAAACTCCAGGAAAAATAAATAAGGGGATGGATTAAGGTTTCTGAGCGCCCTATATAACGAAAATGCATTATACTCAAACTTTCTTGAATAGCGCTCTGAAAGCACCACCTGGAATATATCCCCAGCCAATATATATTCTTTGGCTTTACTGACATTTTCTTTATAAGCAGCCTCAAAACCCTTCCATTCAAAATCTTCTTTAGTTTCCTTTTCAAAGCCTTCATAGTTTGTCTTGGCGCTGCGAGAAAGTTTTTCAACAATGGTTGCAATTTTCTTTTTTGCGGCTTCAAAAGCTACTTCAGCATTTTTCTCGGCGCCAGGTTTTACCAACACAGTTATATAAATCTCATCCTTCACTGAATCGAAAATAACCAATACCTGTGGGCGGATAAAAGTTGAATCAGGAATATTAATATTATCAGGCTTGTTTGTATTGCCTATTTCCTCCATCAACCTAACCATATCGTAAGACATATAGCCAAACAGACCAGAAGCCATCGGCGGCAGCTTATCAGGAATTGTAAACTGAGATTCTTTGATTACCTTCCTTAAAACATCAAAAACCTTCCCCTTCTCACTGGTAAAATCATGCGGGTGGATATCAGCATGCTTATTTATTTCAGCCTTGCCATCCCTACAGGTAAACACCAGGTCTGGGTCAAGCCCGATAATAGAATAGCGGCCACGGTTTGCACCGCCCTCAACTGATTCAAGCAGAAAATGATATGAAGAATCGGCCATAAGCTGCAGCATAGCAGCAACAGGCGTTTTCAGGTCAGCCGGAAGTACCTTCCAGACAAGCTGCAACCCACCTTTGGAATAAAGTTTCTTGAACTCATTAAAACTAGGAAATATCTGCACCAGCCAACCATATTCTTAATTATTTAAGGGGTGGATTCTACAACATTTCCAAGGCGAACGGAATACTTTGATTTAAGGTAGTTGAAATATTGTTCATAAAGGTCTTCCCTGTACTCTTTCTCAAGGTTCTGTTTTATTACCTGCAAGGAATCCTTATCAGCCTTATCAAATTCAGGTTTTATAACCTTTTCCACCACACCAACAATATAATTTCCTGAATTATCAGGGAAAGGGCCCACTATTCCTTCCTTTCCATTAGCAAACATGGCCTCAACGAATGCCCTTGGCAAACCGCTTACAGCCTGATCACGCTTGATAGAAGGTGTATTTTTAGTATTAAATCCTTCTTTTTTGGCTGTTTGTTCAAAATTTGACCTATCCTTAGCTTCTTCTTTGATTCCTTCAGCAATTTTCTTGGTCATTTCATCTCTTTTTTCTTCTTTCCATGCTTGTTCAACCAGACCCCTTACTTCATCTATTGCCCTTATGCGAAGAGGTTTTAAGCTATCTACGCGCAGTACGAACCCCTTATTATCCTTTGTAGTCCGGATACCAGAATCTGAATTAAGTTCGGTTGCAAAAGTTGCAGAAATAAACTCATCTGCTGATTCTATACCACTACCAGGATTTTTTCCTTTTACAATTCCACTAACTCTTTTTAAAGGTATATTGAATTGCTTTGAAATCTCTTCGAAGGTAGTTCCTGCCGCTAGCTCATCTTCAATTTTTGTTCCGGTATTATATAGATATTCAGAATCATTCTTTTCCTTCAAATCATTGCGGATTTCTGTTTTTAACGCTTCATATGAAGGGAAATCCACTTCCTTTACATCTATTACTTTCAGTATGTGCCAGCCAAGGCTTGACTTAAAAGGCTGGCTGATCTGGTTATTTCCTAACGAGAAGCCTGAATTTGCCAGCTCTGGAGGAAGGTCTGATTTTTTAACTTTCTCGAGTACTGTGTACTGGCCATTTCTTTCAAATTTCTTGAAATCCTTTTCTGCTTTTAATTTTTCAGAGATTTTCTTTGCTTCTTCCTCATTATCAAAAAACAACTGCTCAAATGTCCGTATTTCCTGCTTTACATAAGATTTCTTCTGCTTTTCATACTCAGCCCTAACCTGCTCCTCAGTTATAACTCCGGGCTTTACAGTATCCTTACTTATCTCAAGGTAGGTTACGTCCCTTTGTTCAGGAACAGAAAATAAATTGCGGTTCTTTTCATAAAACTGGCCAAGTTCTGCATCTGTTGCAGCAGGAATTGCTTTTATATTTTCACTGGATACAACTATATAGCTGATTACCCTTTGCTCATTGTTATACATATAAATGGATTTAATCAACGCAGAAGGAACCAGATCAATACCAACTATTGACGGAAGCAAGGCATTTGCAGCCATTTCAAACTTCACCGCTCTCATATAATCAGTTTCAGACTTGCCAATACGGTTTAAGAAATCCCTAAAGGCAGAAGGTTGAAAATTGCCAGCGTCATCTTTAAAAGATGGTTCAGAATAAATAATCTTTGCAACCTGGCTATCTCCTATCAAAATATTTTGATCTTCCAGTTCAGAGGCGAGCAGTTTCTCCCTTATAAGCCCATTAAGGGTTGCATTCTCAAGCTCTTTTGTCATTTCTTCTGAAATTTGATTATCTTTCAATATATTACGTAGCTGGGCAGCCTGTTTTTGCGTTGCTTCCCGGAATTCCTGTATGGAGATCTTTTTATTACCTACCATTGCGGCGTAATCACCCCCGCTACTCTTAAATACATCCCCTATTCCCCATATTATGAAGCTGAATGCAACAAGGCAGATGAGCACCCAGGCAAAGAATTTCCCTAATTTATCTGTGATATTTTGGAACATTTATTTCGTATGACTCTTATTAAGTCTGATAACATAATATAAATTTGTTGTAATTCAATAGCTTTTCATTTTAAAAATAAATTAGGCAAAAAACTTATGTTTTTCGTGAAAAGTTGCTAATTCGATTGGATTATGCTATATTTCTGCGTTAAACGAGGAGTTATGGAGCCTAGAATAAAGCAGGAATCTCCAAGTGAATTTTTTTTGGAAAATATCAAGAATCCACTAAAATTTCAATTTACGCGCAATAAGGATCTGATTGCCGAATATAAAGACTTGCGCGAAAGATTATATAAAATCGACCCGCGCTTTGTCGGCTTTCGTATATTCAATAACGCAAACGCAGAAAATTATGAAAATGACCCTGATGACCAAATGCTCATCCTGCATGATGGCAATCGAGTTTACGGCGGTGCCTGCCTTCGCATATCAACCCCTCAGCACCCGGTAGTGCTTGATCTTGAAGAGGATATCTTAGACCCCTCAGGAAAAAACTTTTTTTCTCTAAGAGAACATATACCAAGACTTGAGCTTGATAAATATTCTTATACTGAATTTAACCGTATTGTCATAGATCCGGAATTACGTGGTGGAGATATAACCAGAAAAATGTTTCGTTCCGTTCTTGATCGCTGCATAGAATATCGAGTCCGTTATATGTTTGGTATTGGGGATGCCATACGCACACGCCTTTACATGCAAATATATGCTGGCTTTAATTTAATAGGACATAGATATAAGGATATTGATATTTCAATGCGCCCTGAATACGAAAATATAAAAATGCATTTAATATCTGGTGATATGAAAGGTTTTTATTCAACCCCTAATGATCCAGGATCAAAAATTCTTCTCTCCCCACGTAATGATTTTAAGTTTGATTAGTTAACCACGTTAATCATTAATTCCAGAACTTCCGCCCTGATAGAAATATTCTTCTGCTTAGCATTCTTCAAATTCACTTCCATCTTAACCCTGTCCTGGTCATCTATCACAAACCCTATCATACCACCACGGTAAATAAATCTTTTTGCAGCGCTTATAGTAAGAGTCTCAGAGTTTGAAAGGTTTGCCAGAATTTCTGATATGTTAGCATCTTCAGATGCAGGTATATAAAATATATCACACCCGGAAAAATCACCTATTGACCTATATGATTTTACGGTAACACCTTTGGCATATTTTGCTGCCAGCTGCCCGGTACTTTCGTCTTCCGGAACCCCTGCTTTCTCGTAATAACATATCTTCTTTACTGGCCGGCCACCAACCCTAATGAATGACTTCAATTTTAGGATGTATTGAGCCCTGACTTTTTCAGCCGTAACCTCTTGCGAATAACCTCTCGTATATCCCATTATTGATACACAAAGAATAATTACAGCAAAAAACCGCAATCGCCTTTTTATGAAAAAGTGATATTTCATCTAATTCTCTGCGCCTAATATCTATATGTAACCTTTGCGTAATAAGCACGGGGAATTTCATTTTGTACTCCGTCTAAAGGAGCACCAAATTCTGAATGGGCATTATCAAACAGATTCTGTCCAACCAGCGATATTTCCATGCTTGGCGTCGCCTGCCATATAAGCTGTGAATCAAACCTCACATAATCTTCAACATTGAAAATTTGTAGGTCATCAACATAATAAACCGAATTAATCATCTGTGTATCATATGGCAGGAATAACTGTGAACGCAGAGAAAATTGGTGATGAGGAACTTTATCTTCACCATCCTGAAAAACAGGATCAAGGCTTGTTGAATCCTGCTCAAGTAAAAGATTTATGTAACTGTAATTTGCTTTCAGGTTCCAGCGCGATGTTATATCCCATATTGCACTTGTTTCAAAACCATATGCATGACCTTCCCCAAGATTTGATACAACAAACGGTAATATAACCGCATCTGGTGTAATTAGCGGGTCAGCAGGTTCAAATGTTGTAAGGTTTTTATAATCATTATAAAATACTGTACTATCTATAGAAATTTTTTGAGTTGGCCTTACCCTGTAACCAAGTTCATATGCATTCAACTCTTCTGAATCCAAATTACGGTTAAATTGTTGCTGAACAAGAGTGTCTGGCGGAAAAGCAAGAACATTAAGTGTAAGCGCTTCTTCCTGTATACTTGGAGTCCTTACCGCATGAGAGACAGCCGCCCATAAAGTTTGGTTATTGGTTGGTGACCAAGCAATTCTTGCGCTTGGTTCAACCTCAAAACCTGTAAATGTATTATGTTCAAACTTTGAACCAACTGTAAGGTATAGTTCATCATTTATCAAGGCTATCTGGTCTTGAATGAATGTATTAAAAATTGAAAGATTATCTCTTGGTCTTGCTACCGAAATTTCGGAAGAACCATCAAGATCAGAGCGTATATAACGCACACCAGCACCCCATGTAACATCGTGTATTTTGTTTATTTTCCAGTTGTTCTGATAATCAATATCGAAGGTATAAATATCTTGCTGTAATGCAGAATAATCAGGACTTTGATAATCAATATAAGCCTGAAAGGTTGATTGTATGGAATCATTATGCTTTTCCTGCCACCTGCCAAGTATATTTGCTCCTTTGGAACGAATATGGTCTTTCACAAAACCAAGGCCTGTAGGCGAAGTTAAAGAAGGAGGAAATAAATCCAGATTTATATTCGCATTATATGCATCGCCTTGAACGGTTGCCTTGCTTGTTGCTGTTGGGCTCCAATCAGAACGGAAGCCACCTTTAGCATTATCCCATGAGTTGCCGCCATTAAGCCCTTCTAAGGTTTCTGTTGCAACACGGCTCTCATATTTTGCATATGTACGGTAAAAAATATCATCTTTTATTTTACTGCCATAACGCAGGTCTGTAATTGAACGGTCCATATTCCCGGCAATTGTGCTGCCATAGAACCCTTGGGTTTCAGATGCACCCTTTGTAATAATGTTGATTACACCGTTAACAGCGTTTGCGCCCCAGAGTGTAGCGCCAGGGCCACGTATGATTTCAATACGCTCGATATCTTCAAGCGGCATATTCTGTATATCCCAGTAAACGCCCGAGAAAAGAGGGGTGTATATAGTTCTTCCATCAACAAGGACAAGCATCTTGTTTGAAAAGAACCCATTAAATCCCCTGGAAGAAATTGCCCAATTGCTGGAATCAAAACGCGCAACATTCATGCCTGGAACGCCACGCAGAACTTCTGCAACATGGGTTGCACCAGAAAGCTTTATATCTTCATTTGTGATTACGTATATGGCAGCGGGCGACCTGAAAGAATCCTCAGGCTTTTTTGATACCGAGGTAACTATGTTACCAAGGCTTGCCAAAGAAGAAAGTGAATCAACACTTTCCTGCTCTTCTTGTGAAAATGCACTTACCGGCAGAACAAAAACGCCAAGTAGTATAGAAAATAATAGTTTCTTCATATAGGCCTCCCTAAAACCCGAGGACTAAAAATAACATGTGTTGGTTAATCAGAGCTTAACGGAGATAAAAGGTGTTTTATTAATCGGTATGTTTGTTGCCCCTTGTGGCATTTTTACAACAAAATAGTAGTTCTCATCTTCCTCAGGAACGTTTTTAACTTCATTTTCAGTACGATAAAAAGCCTGTATTTTTTTGTATGGAAGCCACTCTTTCAGCTCATAACCCAAATTTTCCATAAATTTCGGCATTTTTTCGCTTGGGCAATACCATTTTGTACCCTCCCCAAGCCTGCCGAGAATGGAATTAATCATTTTTACCGAATATTTGGTTTCATCATCAGAAATAACCATTGCGCCAAAAATTACCATAAGCTGATTTTTCAACAGGGCATATAAATCCTTAAAAAGGTTTTTTACTTCTGTTTCACTAAGATACATGAGAACACCTTCTAATATTACCAATGTTGGCAGGCTGGCGTCGAATGTATTCTTGTCAGCAAGAACTTTTTCCAGTTTTGTTTGAGATAAATCTGCATTTATGAAATGACAGTTTTGCGGCACCAAGTAATCAATCTCTTTTAATACCTCTATTTTTCTATTTTGGGTATTAGGCAGGTCAATCTCGAAAAAATTTACATCGTTATATTTCTTTGCCATCCTTAATGAAAGTGTATCAAAACCACCACCCATAACGATTACCTGTTTAACCCCATTTTCTATTGAGTCATCAAGTTTTCTTTCTATAAGAAACTTGCGGCAAAGCAGGTGCTTTTTTCGCGGTTTGAATGCGCCAGAGAATGGCGTATCGGTTGGCGCTGTTGA
>CAYVHI010000038.1:10432-15637 GCA_964450945.1 uncultured Rickettsiales bacterium | reverse complement strand
TGATTCCAGGACTTGGAATGGAGCCAGTTAGCAGTAATTATAAAATCAGAAATTATCAGAAAGATGATGATAAGACCCATATATTATGTAATTGGGGAAGTAATAAAATAAATTATTTTCATTTATTAAATTTAAAGAAAATATCTGAAGGAAGAAAAAACACGGTTTTTCACTTTCTTGGAATTCACTCTCATAAATTTTCATATATTCCACTTAGCTTAGAATTGAAGGAGTTGCTTGGAAAGCAGGGATGCGAAGTGGTGACATATTCCAATTTAAAATTTGAAGATTATATGAGAATTATTGAAAAATGTGATTTTGCTTTAGATTCATTCCCTTTTGGTGGATATAACAGGATAATAGATATGTTATATTGTAATAAACCAGTTGTAACTTTGATGGGAAAAAAATCTTATAACCTGGTTGCCTCAAAAATTCTTGAAAATATAGACCTTTCAGAGCTGATTGCAAAGACAGATGAAGAATATGTAGATATATCTATAAGGCTGATTGAAGATAAGGAGTTTTTCAATAAAATGAAATCAAGAATTTTCTATGAGAAGTTGGAATCAAGAATATTTAACTCCGGTAATCAAGCATTCTTCAGGAAAGCCATAGATTACCTTATTAAAAACCACAGCACTTTACAGAGGAGTAGGGATAGGGTTATAGAGATTTCCTAATTTCTTATAGTTCCACCCAGTTTTGACTGTACTTCATTAATGATTTTTTTACTTATATCATCTATTTCAGCTTGGCTCATTGTATGATCTTTTGGCTGAATTCTTACTGAAAATGCTATAGACTTTTTATTTTCAGGAATACCTTTGCCTTTATAAACATCAAAAATATTAATGTTTGTTATAAGATCATTATTTACAACCGATATAGTCTTTATAAGCTCACTTGATGTTATTTTGTCGTCTATGATGAAAGCAAAATCCCTAACGACAGCCTGATAGTTTGATATATCGAATTTTGCTTTTGCCTTATTTTTATCTACAGGAAGATTTTCTGCAAATATTTCAAAAACCGCAACGTTTGTTTCTATATCGAATTCCTTCAATATTTGCGGATGTATTTCTCCAGCATAAGCCAATAATTTCTTGCCAAGCTGCATACAGGCTGATTTTCCAGGGTGATACCACTTAGGTACATTCCTGGTATAGTTAATGCTTTCTGGGTTTATTGATGTTAGGCATGATAGAACATCGGCCTTAACATCAAAAAAATCAACTGATCTTGAGTTTTCATGTGCATTTTTTTCAAGGAATAGGCCACTTCTTATCCCGGATATTCTTGTGTTCTGTATATTTTCCTGGTTAATAAACACTGGGCCTATTTCAAATAATGCAATATTTTCATAGCCTCTATTTGAATTATTCTTTACGCTATCAAGTAAGTTTGGAATGATTGTAGATCTTAATATATCAAGTTCACTGCTTATAGGGTTAAGGAGCTTAAGATCTTCATCAATATCATGGAATAATGAAACTTTTCTTGAATCCATGAACGAAAAGCTTGTAATTTCCAACATCTGCCTTGAAGCCAGATTTTTCCTTATTTTAGATAGTTGACTTTGTTCCGCCGTAAGAACAGATTTAGCAAATAATGTATTATTGGTGGGTTGTAACGGTATGTTATCATACCCATAAATACGTAGAACTTCTTCAACAAGATCATTCTCCTGGCTTATATCATTTCTCCAAGAAGGCACTTTTGCCGTAAATGCGCCTTTGTTTTCCTTTAATTCAAAGCCCAGACTCTCAAGTATTGAAGAAACCTTTGCATTTGCAATTTCCAGGCCGCCTAGAGATTTTACTTTCTGGGAATTGAATTCTATATATCTTTCTTTTTCTGGTATTTTACCAGAAATCACAAGTTCACTTGGTTCGCCCCCGCATATATCCATAATCATTTTTGTTGTCAGATGGGCGGCATCAATCATGAAAGCGGAATCAATGCTTCTTTCAAAGCGATATCTTGAATCAGAATCAATCAATAATGTTCTCCCATTTACTGCTACAGATGAGGGCTCGAACAATGCAACTTCTAGGAATACATCAACTGTTTTTTCGCTGCATCCTGAGTTTTTTTCGCCAATAACTCCAGCTACTGCAACAGGATTCTTGGTATCTGAGACTATGCTTATTTCGCCACTTAGCGAATATTCTTTATCATTAAGGGTGGCTATTTTTTCGCCATTTCTGGCTTTTCTGACAGAAAGATTGCCGTTAAGCTTGTTTGCATCATAAACGTGCAGCGGCCTTGCAAATTCATAAGCAATGTAATTTGTTATATCAACAAGTGCAGATATTGGCCTAAGCCCTATGGCTTTTAACCTATTCTGCATCCATTCTGGGCTATCCGTATTTTTAACATTTTTAATATATCTGCCTATGAAAACCGGGCATGATTTCTTATCGTCAATCAAAACATCAATTGAAGATTTATAGTTTCCTTTAATTTCCTTAATTTCTAATTTTTTTAATTTTCCAAGGCCAGCAGATGCTAAATCCCTTGCTATACCTCTAACACCAAGACAGTCACCTCTATTGGGGGTAATAGCTATTTCAAATATTGGATCATCCAGATTTGCAGCTTTAGCAAATTTTTCACCAATTTTCATATTCTGCGGCAGCTCTATTATCCCATTTGATTCATCGCCGATTGCTAGTTCTGTAGCAGAACACAGCATTCCATTGCTTTCAACACCTCTTATGGCTGCTTTTTTTATCTCCATTCCATTTGAGGGTATTTTTGAACCGATGGGCGCAAGAACAACTTTTATGCCTGCCCGTGCGTTTGCTGCACCGCAGACTATCTGAAGGCTTTCTTTACCAGTATTAACAGTGCAAACTTTTAGTTTATCTGCATTAGGATGCTGGCTGGCGCTTACGATTTCAGCGACACTGAATGCCTCAAGCTTTTCTCCCGGATTCTCTAATTTTTCAACCTCTAATCCTATATTGCTTAATACCCTCGATATCTCTTCCAAAGAAGCATTGGTATCTAAATGATCCTTTAACCATGATAAAGTAAACTTCATTGCTAAAACCCACTACTTGTTAAGTTTGAGTTATCAAGGAAAGAAAAACCATAATGTTTTAGCCATCTAACATCTGATTCAAAGAATGTTCTGAGGTCTGGTATCCCATATTTTAACATTGCTATTCTTTCAACTCCCATTCCCAATGCAAAACCACTATATTCTTCGGGGTTTATATTGCAGTTTTTAAGGACATTGGGATGAATCATGCCGCAACCCATAATCTCAAGCCAATCACTACCTTCGCCTATTTTAATTTTATCAGCAGACCTGGTGCAGCCAATATCAACCTCTGCTGAAGGCTCTGTAAAAGGAAAAAAGCTTGCTCTGAAACGCATTGGAACATTATCAAGGCCGAAGAATTTCTTTAGAAATTCGTTTATACAATATTTTAGATTTCCCATATTCACGTTTTTATCTACATAGAAAGCTTCTATTTGATGGAACATGGGGGAGTGAGTCATATCAGAGTCAGAACGATAAGTTCTTCCAGGGGCTATAAATTTGAAAGGCGGCTTGCCGCTGCTCATTGTTCTTATTTGTACAGAAGAAGTATGTGTCCTGAGTAGAAGATTTTTGCCTGATTCTTTCTTTTTTACATAGAAAGTGTCGTGCATCTGGCGGGCAGGGTGATCCTCTGGAATATTAAGGGCAGTAAAATTATTATGATCGTTTTCTACATCTGGTCCTTCTGCTACAGAGAAACCCATTGATGAGAATATATTAGTTACCTCTTCAATTACATAGGAAATAGGGTGTATCTTTCCTTGTGTTTCAGGCCTTACTGGCAGGCTAATATCAATAGATTCCTTTGATAAACGGTCACTTATATCCCTATTCTCGATTTCCTTTGTTTTTTGCTCTAGTTGAGAGGTTATTTCCTGCTTAATCGCATTAATCATGCTTCCAAAACTCTTCTTTTCTTCTATGGACATAGTTGAGAGGAGCTTCATTTTCTCAGCAATAAAGCCATTTTTGCCAAGATAGAATACCTTGTTCTGTTCCAAATCATGCAAGTTCTTGGAATTATTTATCTTTTCAATAGCCTCTAATTTGATTTTTTCAAGATTTTCGCTCATGCAAATTTTGCTTTTGTTTTTATAAGATAGTTCTTCAAGTAGTAATCATAATAGCCAAAATTAAATTTTATAATAGTAAGAATTCTTTTAAAATTAAATAAGTTATCAGATGTAATTATTCTTATGGCTTTATAGTATTCTGCAATGTTTTTTTCCATCTTTTCTAAAGATCCAGTTTCCCTGGCGTATATATATCCTTCTGGCACGCTTCTTTCAAAGTGTCCTATTCTAGCTTTTTCTGTGCTTTCTATAGGAAGCCTTGCAAGGATGGGGTCAGAAAGTGCAAGACGATCTATAATAATAACATCTGGCCCTGATGTAAAACCGATCATTCCAATAGTGTGAGCTATAGTAACATATTTTATACCTGATCTTTTATTAATAATGGAGTTTCTCCAATGCCTTTTTCCAATATCAAGCCATGGATGAGTGTTTGTGTACCCATTCTCGATTACTTTATCCAGGGTGTTATGGTTTCTATAGAAAAGTTTCTCGTCGGCAATACCGGTTGACCTTATTGCCATTGGTGCAGGAAGTAAAATAAGGTCATCCTTTATTATAAATCTCGTAGATAAACACAGGATTAGAGAAAACAAGAAAAATCCATATTTTATTTTTCTTTCCTCTAAGGGTGTGTTTTTAAGGTATTCAGCAATAATTATAACGGATAGAAAGAAAGGATACGTCCAAAATCTTCCACTCATGAAATCACCACCCACAGATATGATATAAATAATATAAAGAATTAATCCCACTCCTAAAGCAAATATCCTGAAATTCATTTCAGTCATAGCATTTAATGATATTATGAACGCAAGCCTTACAAAAATTATTATTGCTACGGTTATAATAAGCGCAGTAGAGGTGTGATACATTATAAGGTCTTTTGCGTAAGTTAGGCCCTGATAAATAGCTGATAAGAATGGTATTCCAGTGTTTATTTTTGCATATTTTGTATTAGGAAAAATGAAACCGTAATAGATTAGGCTGAAGGCAATCCATATAATTATTGGCCAATAATCCTTTAGTATATTTGAGAATCTTAGTTTGTTGTCTTTTTTAATGTATGTGACAATA
>CAYVHI010000038.1:2256-10422 GCA_964450945.1 uncultured Rickettsiales bacterium | reverse complement strand
GGAGGGGATAAATAGAAATATTGTATCTAATCGAGTAATGCAGCATAGGCTTGCTATTATTGGTAGTCTTTTCCAGCAAATTTTACGTTTTTTTTTGTCCTCTTCCATGAAATATAACGAATAGAGTCCTATAAAGAAGAAAACTAAAGGGTTTTCCAGCCCTGATGTTGCAAAATCCATGAATGGTCTTGAAAATATTATGGGTAGGAAGATTGATAAAAGTAATATGAGGGGTTCTTTATAGTATTTTTGTATCAGGAATAATACAGCGCGGCCAGAAAATATTATGCATATAGCCAGTGATGTAAAGTAAGTTTCTCTAGTAAAATAATAGAACGGTATGTGGATTAGAGTCCAGAGAGGGTTTGTAAAGACCTGAACTCTTTCATCAATATTCCACCTTAACCCAAATCCGTTTACAAAATTATCTATGACCCGATAACAAATGTAGGCATCCTCGGTTATCCAGGCATTAAGGATAATTTTGATAAATATAGATAAAAAAATGCACCCAGCAAAAAGGTAGATTAGATTTGTATCTAATAAATTGCGGAAAAAAATAAAGCCTAAAAAATTACTTTTTGCCTTGTTCCAAAGCTTTTTTTGCATCTGAAACAAACACTTTGAAACTTTCTGGTTCCCTTACAGCGATATCCGCAAGTACTTTCCTATCAACCTGAATACCAGCGAGCTTCAGACCTTTAATGAATTGAGAATAAATGAGGCCACTTTCTCTAGTTGCTGCATTTATGCGTTGTATCCATAGTGCTCTAAAATCACGCTTTTTTGTACGACGATGTTTGTATGAGTAGCGTAAACCTTTTTCAAGCTTCTCTATACCAACCCTGTAGCAGTTTTTGGCGCGACCACGGAAACCCTTTACTTGTTTCAGGACTTTTTTATGACGAGCTCTTATTTGCTCACCTCTTTTAACACGAGCCATGATGAACCTCTTATTTTAAACCATATGGGGTGTAAAGCTTAACAATTCTTGTGTCAGAATCATTAAGAACTGTTGTTCCCCTGTTATTGCGAATTTGCGATTTTGGTCTTTTTGTCATGTTGTGGCGCTTACCAGACTGGGTTGCCTTAACTTTGCCGTTTGCGGTAAGTTTAAAGCGCTTTTTGACACCACTTTTGGTTTTTAACTTTGGCATTTCAATATCCTCTTAAAAGTAAATTATTGGTGGGCAGGCATGCCGTTTGGCCAGAACCACCTGAAAAAGAGCAGCTTTTATAAACGTTCTACAGAAAAAATCAAGCGCTATTTACCTTGATGCATTAATAGAATAAAATTGTTGTATATCAATTTCTTGGGGTCGGATATTCATATTTTATCTTAGAGTTATCATGATTGGGCTGGTCTTGAGTATTTTCATTATCTTTCTTTTTACCGCCGAATATCTTTTCTAGGAATGATGGACCCGTATCTACAGGTAAGCGTTGGAAATCATCATTTGACCTCATATATCGCATATAATTGAAAGGACTTAACATACTTATAGAGCTTGTTGGGATTTCAAGCACTGGTAACCCTTCGTGTGCGGCGGTCATGTACTCTTTCCATATATTTGCAGGCACTTTTCCGCCAGTTACTTCCTTTGTCGGAGTATAATTATCGTTACCGGCCCAAACGCCTGTTGTTATTTGGGGGGTGAAGCCTATAAACCATGCATCACGATATTCTTGTGTTGTTCCTGTTTTTCCCCCTGCTGGACGGTCAAGCTTTGCGTATCTTGCCGTACCATGTTCGACCACATCTATCAGCATTGAATTCATTGACCGTACAACATTTATATCAACTACAGGCTCTGGAGATTCTTGCTGCCTTTCATATAAAACATTACCATCTGCGTCAGTAACCTGCTTTATTCCATAAACTTTAATAAGGTAGCCGTCGTTAGACATAACATTGTATGCCTGCACCATTTCAAGTAACGTTACTTCATTGGTTCCAAGAACTGCGCTTGGAATAGCCATTAGTTTTGATGTAATACCTAGTCTTTGGGCCATCTCTACAACACTTTCAACGCCAATTTCATAACCTAATTGAACGGCAATACTATTAATTGAACGTGCAAAGGCTTCACTGAAATTCATAACTCCATGATATTCTTCTTTGTAGTTCTCTGGTGCCCAATTGCCAAATTCTACCGGTTTATCCTCCATTTCAGAATCTGGTGAATAGCCTTTTTCAAAAGCTGCCAGATAAACAAATAACTTAAATGCAGAGCCTGGCTGGCGCATTGCTTGGGTTACCCGGTTGAATTGGCTTGATTTATAATTTTTTCCTCCCACCATTGCCAATATGCGCCCATCATTTGCAACAGAAAGCAGAGCTGCCTGAGATACATTTAAATCCAAGCTTTCTGCCAATACTTTATTTACAGCTTCCTCAGCATTTTTCTGTAATTCAAGATTTATGGTTGTAACAACAGTTATATCTGATGATACGTTACCTATGTATTCTGGTAATTGCTCAACTACCCAGTCGGTAAAATATAAATTACCATGATATGGTTTTTTATTTTCTATATGTAACTCCTTTTCTGCCTTTACTGCTGTTTCAAGGCTTATAAAGCCAGCATCTGCCATGTTTACAAGTACTTGGCTGGCTCTTTTTGCAGACAGGGTAGGATTGCTTGTAGGTGAATAACGTGATGGTGCTCTTAAAAGACCTGCAATTACCGCAGATTCACTTAATGTAAGATTTCTTGCACTTTTACCAAAATAACTTCTGGCTGCTGAATCTACACCGAAATTACCCCCGCCGAGATAAACCCTGTTTAAATACATTGTAAGTATTTCTTTTTTTGTAAACTTGGCTTCAAACCACAGAGCAAGTATCATTTCCTGTATTTTTCTTTTTAGTGCCCGTTCAGGTGTTAGGAATGCAATTTTTGCAAGCTGCTGGGTAATCGTGCTTCCACCCTGGACTACTTTTCCAGCCCTTATATTGACTAGAGTGGCCCTAAATAAACCCCATAAATCTATGCCAAAATGTTCAAAAAACCTCCTATCTTCTGTAGCGAGGACTGCCTGAATTAGATCTGGAGGGAAACTTTCATATTCGAGGTAAGAACCATAATATTCTCCATAGTTTGCTACAAGTTCACTTTTTTCATTAACAATTTTTATATTAGGCATTTTATTGTGTTCTGTAAGCTTGCTTGTACTTGGTAAATCCAGAGAATAGAATGCAATAAGTAATACTATGCTGATACATCCCCAAATACCTAGGATGAATATCCACCTGAAAATGAAGTAAGTTAATGAAATCTCACTATCTTTCTGAAAACGAGCACCTAAGTAACTTTTTATAACATCTAGGCGCTTGAAAAGTGTTTTATATTTCTTTTTTATATTGAAATTTTTTTTTGACATTTAATAAAAAGACATTCTAATGCAATAATTATGATTAACTCAGAATTTCACAAAATCGCAGATAAAACCATATCTTCATTATATGACTACCTTGAGAAGGTGGATAATAACGGAGATCTGGAAGTTGATCTGCTTAACGGTATACTACATATAAAACTTCCTAGCACTAAGCAATATGTAATAAATAAACATGAACCAACTAGGCAAATATGGGTATCTTCCCCTATTAGTGGTGCCCACCATTTCTTTTATGAGGAAAATAGTCATAAATGGGTAAGTTCTGGTAATAAAGTATTTGACGAAATGGTTTGTTCTGAATTAGAGCAATACATAAAAAAGGGATAAATGGATAAAAAATCAAACAGGTATATCAAGCTTGGATATTTCCTAAAATATCTAAAACCATATAAAATTTACATAATTGGCATTCTTATTTCTTTATTATTCACATCAACATCTGTATTAAGTCTTGGGATAATAGTAAAACACTTGATTGATGATGGTTTTAGTAAGGAAAGCAAAGACCTGCTAGATCAGGCTTTATTTATTCTCCTTACTGTTACGGTTATTTTATCTGTAGCTACATATTTCAGATATTATCTGGTAACAAAATTTGGAGATTTAGTTATTGCTGATGTCCGTAAAGATATTTACAGGCATATACTAAAATTATCTTTAAGTTTCTTTGAAACATTCGGGAGTGGAAAAATTCTTTCCAGGATAATTACTGATACAACATTAATTCAAGTTGTTATCGGAAGTAGTTTTGCCCTTGTCATAAGGAATATACTTATTTTAGCGGGAAGCTTGGCGATGCTTATAATAACAAGCCCAAAGCTTTCGCTTATTGTAAGTTTTATTGTACCTTTAGTGGTTATTCCAATAATTACTTTGGGAAGAAGAGTAAGAAAACTTTCGGCATTATCACAGGATAAAGTAGGGATATTATCATCCCACATAGAAGAAACCATTTCTGCAATAAAAACCGTACAATCATATTCAAAGGAAAAATTTGAAGAAAATAATTTTTCTAACTTAATTAATGATATTTTATCTATATCACAGCAGAGGGTTAAGAAAAGAGCTCTTTTAACTGCTATTGTAATTATCCTTACATTTAGTTCCACGGCCATAGTTCTATGGATTGGAGGGCATAATGTCTTGCGGGGGGAGCTTTCAGCGGGCGCCCTTTCTGCTTTTATATTTTATGCAATAATGGTTTCTGGTTCTATAGGCGCAATAAGCGAGGTTTTTGGAGATTTACAGCGTGCAGCCGGAGCGGCAGACGGTTTGGTTGATATCCTGCTTACTGAATCAGATGTGGTATCTCCTTCATATCCACAGAAATTAAACATGCCAATTAATGGAGAAATTTCTTTTGATAAGGTTACATTCTACTATCCATCGCGTAAAGATAGACCTGCGCTAGACTCCGTCTCTTTTTCAGTAAAACCAGGTGAGAGAATAGCTATAGTGGGGCTATCTGGAGCAGGGAAGAGTACAATTTTTAATCTTGCTCTTCGTTTTTATGACACTACAAGTGGTAAGATTTTATTAGATAATATTCCAATTGAGAAACTAGATTTGAATGAACTGAGGAATTGCTTTGCAGTAGTACCTCAAGAACCAATAATATTTTCAGCAAATGTTATTGAAAATATAAGATACAGTAAGGAAAGTGCTACTGAAGAAGAGGTCGTAAAAGCAGCAAAAGCAGCGTTTGCGCATGATTTTATCGAGAAGTTGCCAAACGGATTTTATACTAATTTAGGTGAAAAGGGAGTAAGGTTATCAGGAGGAGAAAAGCAGAGAATTGTAATAGCCAGGGCATTATTACATGAGCCGAAGATACTGTTGCTTGATGAGGCAACGAACTCACTTGATGCTGAGAGCGAAAAATTAATTCAAATTGCGCTTGAAAAACTGATGGCCAGATGTACAACTATAGTCATAGCTCATCGTTTTTCTACAGTATTAAAATCAGACAGGATTATTGTTCTGGAGAATGGCAAAATTGTTCAGCATGGCAAACATGATGAACTAATAGTCCAGAAGAGTGGATTATATGCTAGGCTTGCCGAATTACAGTTCAATTTAACTGATAAACCTAATGAAGAAAATCAATCTATAATTTTTCATTAGCTTTAGCTTGCTTCTTAGAAAACTGTTGCTATAAATAATTTTCTTTTATTACAGAATTTAAAGAAATTGGTATGACTATAAAACAAAATAAAGCATTCTCTGAATATCCAAGCCTAAATAAAATTATGGAGAGACATCTGAAACAATATTTTTCAGAACATATGAAAGATGCAATGCCATCCAATCTTTATAAAGATGTAATAGATGATATAGAAAAGACGCTTATTAACGAAACTTTAGCTGCTACATGTGGAAATCAGATTAAAGCGGCACATATTCTTGGTATTAATAGAAATACCTTGCGTAAGAAGATTCTGCAGCACAAAGGAATTAAAGCAAGAACTAAAAGACATTAAACTTTTAGTTATTTAATTTTCAGAAATATGATGGGTTCATCCTATAGAAAACCTTTGTCCCATTTTTTTGTATGGGCAGATAGAGTAAAGCTATCCCACAAATTGGCAATAACGCTGATAGTTGCCTCTATAGCATCTGGCATTGCTACATACATTTCTATTGCCAAAAATACCAACCCATTTGGTCCTGATCCCAAAGATGTTGTTAATCTTATACTTATTAACCTTGTTCTTCTTCTTTCACTAGCTACCATTATTACCGTAAAACTTATAAAGCTGTGGCTAGATAAGATAAGAGGATCTATAGGCTCAAGACTTCAGATAACAATAATATTAATGTTTAGTTTGATGTCTGTTGTGCCTACGATCGTAATAACCAGCTTTTCTGTGTTGTTCTTTAATTTTGGCATTCAATCATGGTTTAACCAGCGTGTGAGTACAGCTCTTGAGGAATCAGTTGCGGTTGCAGATGCTTACCTAAGTGAACATAAAAATATGATAAGGGCTGATATATTGGCCATGTCTAATGACCTGAGCAGGGAATCATACCTAATAAATACAGATATTAAAAAATTTAATAAGATAGTAAATGGTCAAGCGGCACTACGTTCTCTTGATGAAGCAGTAGTCTTCAGAAAATACAAGAATCAGAATAATGTTATTGCAAGGAGCAGCCTAAGTTTTTCATTAATCTTTGAGCTTCAGGATATTACACCGGAAATATTTGAAAAGGCAAATAGTGGGGATGTTGTAATCATAAAAGACAAAAGCGATGATAGGGTGAGGGCGCTTATAAAGATTGATAATACTTTTGATACCTATCTTCTTGTAGGGAGATATGTAGATAGCAAAATTATAAACCACACTGAAAGAACAAAGGGATCTGTAAATGAATATAAAAGGTTAAAAGCTGATATTTCTGGCCTGCAAATTAAGTTTTATATGGTGTTTATTGGTGTGGCGATACTAATTTTGCTCGCTGCAATATGGTTTGGCATGGTTATAGCCGGAGAATTTGTTGGACCAATTAGTATGCTTGTAAAAGCCACGGAGAAAGTTAAGGCCGGAGATTTGAAGGCTCGTGTTGAGGGCGGTCCTGAGAATGATGAAATTGCGACTCTTGGCAAAGCCTTCAATCTTATGACGGATCAGCTTGAGAAGCAAAGAAACCAATTAATGGAAGTTAATAAGCAAATTGAAGAAAGAAGAAGGTTCATTGAGGCTGTACTACTTAATGTATCTGCTGGAGTAATTGTGCTCGATAAAAATAAAGCACTTACAATTATCAACAGATCTGCAATGCAAATGCTTTCTATGACTTCAGAAAAACTGTATAACGAAAATTATACGGTTTTCTTCCCGGAAATTAAAGAGTTAATGCAGAGAGCTGAGGCATTAAAAGAAAAAATAACCCAAGGTGAAGTCAATTTCATAAGAGATAAGAATAAGTTTATATTTCTTGTTCGCGTTGCTGTTCAGGAACAAAATAATGCTATAGGCAGCTATATAATAACCTTTGATAATATAACAGAGATGAAACAGGCAGAAAGAAATAAGGCTTGGTCAGATGTTGCAAGAAGAATAGCTCATGAAATTAAGAATCCACTTACCCCAATTCATCTTTCGGCAGAACGTTTGCGTAAGAAATATTCAAACGAGGTATCAACACAACCGGAAACTTTTAACAAGTATATAGACACCATAATTTCCCATGTCAGAGATATTGGTAAAATGGTTGAAGAATTTGCAGAATTTGCAAGGATGCCAGCACCATCGTTTGAGAATAACGATATTTGCCAAATAGTGAAAGATGCTGTCTTTTCTCAAAGAAATGTAAATTCAAACATAACATATAATTTAGATATACCTAATACGCCTGTTATTGTTTATTCTGATCGGCGACAAGTTTCTCAAGCTGCAGCTAATATACTAAAGAATGCATCTGAGGCATTGAATGAAACTTCAAATGATATAAAAAACAAACAAATTGATATTAAAGTTAATTTTGTTGATTCGGAGTGCATAATTTCCATTTGTGATAATGGCCCCGGATTTCCATCAGATTTAATTGATAGACTTACGGAACCATATGTAACTACTAGAGAAAAAGGTACTGGGCTTGGCTTGGCAATTGTAAAGAAAATCATGGATGATCATCAAGGAAAGTTGGTTTTCCAAAATATGCAAGTTGGTGCTTGTGTTTTCTTGCATTTTCCGGCTAGAAGTGCTACTTAAAATATAAGTGGTTTGAATTGAGAATAAATTTAAGCGATATTTAATTATG
>CAYVHI010000038.1:0-2246 GCA_964450945.1 uncultured Rickettsiales bacterium | reverse complement strand
TATGAAAGATACTCAAAAGCATTCTGATATATTGATTGTTGATGATGAAAAAGATATCAGAGAACTTATCTCTGATACTTTAAAAGATGAAAAATATAATACTAGATTGGCACATAATAGTGAATCTGCGTTTGAGGCCATAGCTGAAAGGATCCCATCACTCATAATTCTTGATATATGGCTTAAAGATAGCCCGCTAGATGGGCTAGGGATTTTAGAAACAGTAAAACGTAAGTATCCACAAGTTCCGGTAATAATGATCAGCGGGCATGGAAATATTGAAACTGCTGTTAACTCTATAAAGATTGGTGCTTATGATTATATAGAAAAGCCCTTCAAGGAAGATAGGCTTCTTCTAATTGTAAAAAGAGCTTTGGAAGTTAACAAACTTCAACAAGAAAATGCCGAATTAAAAATTAGAGTAAGCTCTGATAATGTGTTAATTGGAAAATCACAGGCCGTTAATGTGCTTATGAATGCAATTGATAAAGTTTCTTCAACAAGCAGCAGAGTGTTTATTACCGGGCCTGCAGGTGTGGGTAAGGAAGTTGTTGCCCGCCAGATTCATGAAAAATCTTTACGGAAGAACTCTCCTTTTGTTTTATTTAATCCTGCCAGTATATCTCCGGAGTTGATGGAGGTTGAATTATTTGGAACAGAAGAAAGTACCGATATAAACAGTGGCCCAAGAAAAATTGGCGTTTTTGAAAAGGTGCATGGAGGAACTTTATTTATTGATGAAGTTACAGATATTCCTTTGAGTATTCAGGGAAAGTTACTTAAAGTGCTCCAAGACCAGACTTTTGAAAGGGTTGGTGGCAATAGGAAAATAGAGTCTAACTTTAGAGTAATTGCTGCTTCTAATAAAGAAATAAGAGCAGAAATAAAGGCTGGCAAGTTTCGTGAAGATTTATTTTATAGGCTTAATGTAGTGCCATTAAAGGTTCCATCCTTAAGCGAAAGAAGGGAAGATATTCCTGTTCTTAGCGAATTTTTCCTTAAACAATTTGCAGAAAATTCAGGTTTACCTCAGAAAGTATTATTAGAAGATGCTATTGCTGCTATGCAGTCATATGATTGGCCAGGTAACGTAAGGCAGCTAAAGAATGTTATTGAATGGCTGCTTATAATGACAAATAGCGATGCTGGTAATGAAATTAAATCAAATATGCTGCCAGTAGAAATCTTTTCATCTACCCCAGCTGCAATAAGCCCAGAACTTAATACTGATATAATGTCTATGCCGCTACGTGAAGCAAGGGAGTTATTTGAGCGCCAGTATCTAATGGCTCAAGTCAATAGATTTGGTGGCAATATTTCAAGAACATCATCATTTATTGGTATGGAAAGATCGGCACTCCATAGAAAGCTAAGATCATTAAACATAGGGTCTTACGCGGCTGCAGAAGAAAAAACGGATGCCGCATAACTTATGCAGTTGCCATATTCATTGAGTTATAGCCGCATAACTTATATTGATGATGGTGTTAACCCCCCAAGTTTTATAAATCATCCACTAGCTACTACACATATTGAAGACAGGGGCTATCAGTTTGCTGATGGTATATATGAAGTCGTGGCGATAAATAATAAAAAATTTATTGATTTCAAATTACACTATTTGCGTCTCAAGAGATCTTTAGATGCATTAGAAATAAATTTTAATCTAACCCAGAAAACAATTCTGTCACTTACCAATGAGCTTATAAGACTTAATAATGCTAAAGACTGTATACTCTATCTTCAGGTGACAAGAGGAATTGCCAAACGTAACCACAGCTTTCCTAGCGGAATAAGGCCATCAGTAGTTATGACGCTATCTCCATGGGCAAAGCCGAAAAATAATGAACTGGAGGATGGCGTAAAAGTTATAACCCATGAAGATATAAGGTGGGGGAGGAAAGATATAAAATCTATATCCTTATTACCTAATATTCTTGCAAAACAACAGGCGGTAAAGCAAAAGGCTAAAGAAGCTTGGTTATATACAAAGGATAATATAGTTACAGAGGGGAGTTCTTCTAATACTTATATTATTGATCAAAATAATACTATTATCACCCACCCTGCAAACTATAATATATTAGGTGGAGTTACCAGGGATGTGGTTTTGAATTTGGCTAAGAAAAATAAAATAAAGGTAAAAGAAACTCCATTTAATTTGAGCCAGCTTAAGTCTGCAAAAGAAGCATTTATGACCAGCACTACTATTGTATAAAATTGCAATACTACAAATTTACGACCCG
>CAYVHI010000037.1:0-15838 GCA_964450945.1 uncultured Rickettsiales bacterium | reverse complement strand
CGACAGCAACTCGGTGAAGAAAATGAAAATCGAAATATATTTTCTCTTTTTCATATCAGGGCGCCCTATACTCTGGAAAATAAGAAGAAGACTTTCCTTTACTTAGTTTTTCGTAAATTTCCTTATCAATAATTTTGCCATAAATGTAGCACATGATGCTTTTATTGCCGAAACCTTTTTTTAAGAAAGTAAGGCCGGAAGAAGAATCGCTTACTCCCGCACCAGCACCAATATCTACTGATTTAAAGCCTTTTTCCCTGAACATCTTCAGGCTGTAATCATAAATTGCATAAGAGGCGCTGGATTTATATCCGGCCTCACTGGAGGCAGCAAGATGGCTGTATACATAGCCTTTATACTCAAACCAGATATGCGCTGATACCAGCTCATCATTTATGAACGCGGCAACCGTTATGGGCTTTAGCTTTGCAATCTCAGAAAAATAATTTTCTGTGAAAGCCTGTATTCCCTTAATGGAATGTTTTTCAATTAGCATTTTATAGAGCTGGTACCATTCCTTAATATAATCTGAAAGCTCGATGATTTTTGTCTTACAGAGTTTCTGGGCTTTCCTGACCTCGTAACGATGATGCTTGCTATATTCTGATTCTATACCCAGATCATTTATGAAATGCTCCTTGAAAGGCATCACATGATCAAATTGTTTCTTAAGTGATTCCTGCTCTGGGCAGAAAAAAGCATCTGTCACGCCCACCAGGGAAATAATTTTATGTGACTTAAGATTTTTTAAATCTTTCTCTATATCTACGCCGTTCTCAAATATAGTTAGCGGATAACAGCCCATTGCATCATAATATTCCGTTCCTGGTATTTTTCTTTTCAGCACATAAAACCCGGCCTTCTCCATATTTATAGGTTCATACCCGGAACCAAAAGAATTTGCATAAACGGATGAAGCATATGGATGGGTCATTTCAGTGCTTCTTTCACAAGTTTTATAATCATTTTCATATCTTCGGAATTATAACGATGATCACATGGAAGAGTAATTATGTTATCAGCAAAATCATGCTCAAACCTGAAAGAAGTGGGGGAGGGAAGTTCCGGCCAGTGGTGGGCTGCAAAAATATTATTTTTGTGAAGATATGAAGCAACCTTCTTCCTATCCTTAACCTTAATTGGAAAACCAAATGGAACAAAATCAATTTTCCTGTTCTTTAGAAAAGATATATTACCAAGTTCCTTCATAAGAACCTTATAATTGCTAGCCCGCTTTTTCATTAGCGGACGCGGGTCTGTATTTTTTAGTATATCATAACTTAGCTTTGTTATTGGTGTGGGCGATACATTCATGGATTTTTCAAAAGCTATATTTGCTTTATACCAGACTGAATTATTTCTTTCTCCCTTGTCTTTATACCGGAGCATGGCGGGAGATATAAAGCCAGGCTTATTTTTGGGATTATTTTTTATGCCCGGCAACTTACCCTTTTTGCTTACAAGGATTCCGCCATCCTGAACACCTATTAACTTGCGTGGTGAATAGATAATATAATCTCCCCAGGATTTTTTGGCAGGCATGAATCCTTGCGCCCTATCTTCAACCCAGACTATTTTTGGCATGGAAGCTACAAGTTTTAAAAAATCCTTTTCAGGATTCATGCCGAAATAATCTATGGCAAGTACGGCATCGCCTGATTTTACATTCTTTTTTAAATATGCGCAGTCTGGTGAAAGTTTTTTATTTAAAGGAAAATATCTTATCTTTGTATTTGTGCCAGCAATTGCCTCAGTTATGGATGTACAGCTATATGCTGGAAGCCAGAGTATTTCAGGTTTTTTTAGCTTTAATAAATAATTGAGCGCGCTTCTTGCATTAAAAAAGAAAGCGTGGTGATACTCAGGAATATCCCATAACGAAAGAATATTTTCTGCCGATTTTGTTTTCGGCTCAGCAAGAGGAAAGAAACCACCTATTTTTTTGCCCATGCTATTTCCTTAAAATTTACAAACAGGGCTTTCCCTGCGGTAAAACATGTTTTAATTGAAGCATATTCATTCTTAATTAGTTCATCCCCTGTTCTTTGAGGGCCGCTGCCATGTTCCCACACATAATCATCAAGTATCAGCCAGCTGCCAGGAACCATATATTTACGCCATATCCTGTAATCCTTACTTACTTCCTTATAATCATGATTACCATCAATATGGATAACAGAAATTTTTCCCTTCAGCACTGTTTTGCCAAATTCCTTACTTTCAACATTCCTAGAGTTTTTGTATTCCTTTTCTGCTTTCTCGGAGGTTGCCCTTACATAATTCAAATTTTTCTTTGCAACTCCCAGCATATTTATTTTAAAGATCTTGAACATAAGCTCCCAATCGAGATTCTGATTAACGCTTTCAAGATCAACAGGCGAGTTTTTCTGGCTTGCAATAGCTGCATCCCACGGGTCTATACATAACACATTACCGATTTTGTAATGAGCGGCAAGTGCGGATAATACAAATGCGCTTCTGCCCCAGGCAGAGCCTATTTCTATCACATCACCCTTAGGTGCAATGCTCATCAAGGCAATTATAGTAGCAATTTTTGTTTCATTAGTCTGGCCATAAATCTGGCCGGCATGATGAAGTATTGAGGCTATATATTCTACTGCAACTTTTGATTTATGGTTAATTGCAGAGATATAACCATTTACATCTTCAGCCCGCTTTATAAGTTGCCTGTATTCATTATTCAATAACTCAATTGGTGAGCTATCGGCAATTTTTATATCAAGGTCATTTTCATTAATTATTTTTTTTACAGTGCTGTAAACCAATGCGTGTGGAGTAAAAAAATCGGTTACCTTATGTTTTCTTATTGTCTTTATGAATTCTTCGGTGAAATTCTTTTCATAAATTGAGGGAAGGAAAACCCATTTATCATATAATTTTGAAGTTTCATCTGATTTTACGGAAGAGGCGGCAATAACCTTATCGCCGCGGCTTCTGGCTTTGTGGCTGAAACTGAGTGATGCAGAAATAGAAGATGGAAAAATCAGCGTGGTGTTTTTAGACACTTATTAGAACCCAGGTTAATTTTATTTTTCATTATATCTGTAATAAAAAATAAGGAAAGATTCCTGTTATCAAATAACAGTAAAATAAATGGCGGGACGTAATTGATAGGTTACGAACCGAACACTGTAAAGATATAGTTCTAGTTTATACCAGCTTTAAGAACCATAATTTTATTTATGCCCACTGAAATTTTATAACACTAATGAGGTTTTTCTCTGTTCCAAACGAGGCCGCTTCTATTGTCTTCCCCAAAAAATTTCCCATACCCCTTGAAAATTAGAAACTTGCTACTATATAAAGCATAGTTTGGCTGCGTATATATACTATAAGTAGTTGTTATATTTGAACTTTCTAACGTAATGAAGGATGTAAATTATGCCAAAACAATACTCCCTGAAAGGGTTTTTAAGGAATGCCGATAACAAGCATATAGAAACCTATCTTTCGGAAAACGGAATTGCCCACAATCTTGACTTTTCAAAAATCAAGGAAACAAAAATTGAACCAATCTTTAATTTTATCAGTGAGTTATCAGAGGAAATCAGACAGAAAATAAATAATGATTTCCAGGATATATATTCTCTTTCCTATGAAGGCGGAATAAAAATTATCTTGGATGTTGCCAGGCTGAGTGGAAAGGAGCTTGAACCAGTCTTTGATAAGCTGAATGGATTTTATGACAAATCATTTTCCACTTTCCTAGAGCATAAAGGTATTTTCCAAACCTCCCTGATTTTCTCAAGAATTGATAATCTTTCCAGCCGTTACTGGCGCAAAATAATAAACCTCCCCAAATTTAGTATTAATTTTGATAATCTAAGAAGCCCCCTTTCTGATGGACTGAGAGATTATTTCAAAAGCAAGGAAGGGCGTGGGCATTCCTGCGAAATTGATTATTACGTAAGGGATAATTTTCATTATTTTTATGCCGAGCCAGAAGATTATTCAAGAAATGAGATTGAGTGGGTAAAGGGCGAAAGAAAAAAACGCTCATATAGTCCGGCCTTTGAGGTTGTATTCGTATATAATAGCAAGGAAGGCAGCCTAGATACTTATTTTGAGGGTGATGCAAAATCATGCAAGGAATTGCAGAAAATCTTTGCCCAGGTCATGCTTGGCATTGATAAACTGCCAGAGGAAAATAAGCCTGTATATGAATTAAAGCCGTTCAGAAGTGCCTCAACATATAATTTTGCATATCAGCCTGATTCTGGCATCAAGTCATTAAAGGTAAAGAAAATCAAACTTTCCCTGCTTGGTAGCAAGGATAAAATTATTCTTGAGGCTGATGTTTCCAATAATTTCAATGCTGTTTATGAGCTTATGAAGGAAAAGCTAAACCCTGCTATTGTTCCTTATGCGATAGTAACTCAGGTTGGGATACAAGCAATTATGCACGCCAATAATAGAAAAGGCCAGAGAGTAAGAAATTTTGATATAACCTACCCTAATTCCTGTTCACTAAAATATGATGGGGATGACTTAATTTTACGTAAGATGCTACTTGATTCAGGAATAGAGGTGCAGAATGAAAAAGTCCCTGCGGCAGTTGTCTGAACCGAGCATAAACGAACATTTCCTTGAAATACTCAGTTGGTATGAAAACAAGCATGATGCTGTTGAATCAAAAGATTTACTGCATATTGATAGAAAATTACTAGACCTCCTTATTTCTGCCGGACTTATTACTGAATACGAACCATCAAGCACTGTGGAATGCGATGGCTGCGAAATGGCCTGCACTATGGATGTACATTTCCCTGAACCAAAGAAGGCTGTGGTTTCTTGTGATAAAAGAAATGATATAGGGCTGGTGCATATTGATTTTAATAAGCTGAGAAGATGGAAATTTTCCTTAAAAAACCTTGCCAACACAATCACAAATTATTTTGAAACACCAGACAACCCAAAAGAAATCATACAGGAAAGACTATGGCTTTTACCAAAACCTGTTAGCTGGCAAGAGCCTGTTGATATTTTCCTTGCCAGAGGTATTAACTGGCAGGACGCTAATGTCATATTGGAAAATCCGCAAATAAAAGCATCATCCTTGCCAGTAATACTTGTAACTGATGAGAGTAGCCAAGATTATAAAGTTCCCTCTCTTCATATAAGGCATTTAGTTTCAGTATCCAACAAGCTGCATTTCAAATCTGAACCAATAAAAATAGCGGCTTTAGCTGGAAAAAGTCTTAAAGAAAATAAGGTAACAGCAGAAATAAGGTGCGAAGGAAGAAAAATAATGCTTATAAATTCTGCTGGTAGCAGAAAGATTTTATCAGAGCCACAGGAAAGTTCAGCCATAGGCAGGATATTTGATTACCTGTATGGAAACCCAGGAAAAACCTTCAACTTGGATAATATCAAGAAAGAGCTGAATATAAGTAGTAATTATAAGCCAGCAAAGATAGCTGAAAGGCTTGGTTTCAAAGGCAATGCAAAAGCATTCATGGAAACAACAAAGAACACAATAAAGTTTATAAAGTCAATAAAGGGCTAATACCCACTTTATACCCCATTCGCACCCCATATTTACCCCACTGACGGGACGGCCAGGCAATTTTAATAATAGAATGCCAGCCATGCAGAACGAATCAGACAAATTGGAACAGGAAATTCAGAAGCTCTATGGCGGTGCATTATCCCGTGATGAGCTTTCTGAGGCCAAGAATAATCTGGTTGGATTCTTTGAGTTGCTTATAGAAATTGACCAAGAAAATAAGAAGAAAAGTAATGAAAATAACAGAAGTGCAGATTTCATTCATAAAGCCTAATAACGGCATAATTGCCTTTGCCAGCCTGGTACTAAACAACCAGCTTTATCTTGGCTCAATCGCAATTCACAAAAAGCTGAACTCGGAAGGCTACCGAATAACCTACCCTACCAAGCAGGGAAATAAAGAATTTAATATATTCCATCCTGTCAGCAGGGAGTTGGGACAGGCCATAGAAATAGCGGTTATAAATAAACTTCAAGATGTAATGAGCAAGGTAAATGATGTTGGATACTATGGCAATCATTCTTGATAGCAGGCAGTTTCAGATAACTGACTATGAGAGATTCAGCCCTTCTGCTCAAGGTCTGTATGAAAAACCTTATTACAGGCTGGGTGCCAGGGCAAATTTCAACTGTTATCAGAATCCAACAAAAACCGACATGAATAATGGCTTTTACAAGCCTAGGCTTACTCTGACAAAAAGGATGACAAGGCAAAGCGGTTTTACAGTTACACTAAAAATTGAGTTTTCTGCTCCCAAGCTGATTTTTGGCAATAACTTTGACGAATTAACTGACAATGACTTTAATGAAATAACTGACAAGCTAATAGATATTCTCAGTAAAATGGGTGTTTATACTGATTATGAAAGAATGTGTGAAGCGCAGATTTCAGCCGTTCACTACTCAAAAAATGTACCATTAACTGACTATTCCCGCAGCTCAATGATTATCAATGAACTGAGCAAGATTAACCTGAATAAGAAGCTGGATTTGGGAAAGACTGATTACCGCAATGAAGGTATGGCAATACGCTACCATGCCAACAGCTACGAGGTCATTTTTTATGACAAGATGAAGGATATGCAGCAGGCAAAAATCAGCGAGAAAAGGGCTATAGAGAAAGATTATTACACTCAGGCCGATTTATTCAGTGCCGGAAAATACCCAAAGCATCTTGATGTAATCAGGATGGAAGTAAGGCTTGGCAATCGGCAAAAAATCAAATCACTGTTAAGTAAACTGGATATTAATGTAAACCTTACCTTTGGTAATTTATTCAGTTCCGAAATATCGCAAAAAATACTTAATTATTTTTGGCAGGAAATATCTGAAAATATGCTGTTTGCAGTACCTAACGGCAAGCCGGAAGATATTTATCAGGCCATAGAGCAGGCCACAGGCAAAAAAGCCAAGCCAGCAAAAATCCTGCAAAACATGGCTGCCCTTAACCTTATAGATTCAGTTGGCATAAGAGGCTTGCGGGCTTTGCTTGATAAGCATTCCAGCAATAGAACTTGGCAAAGATTGAAAAAAGAATTACAAAACTTAAAGCTGCCACAAAATCAAAAGTTTATGGCGGTAAAAAAACTGGAAACAGACCTAAAAAAATTTGTTCCGGTAAAACTTGCGGATTATAGGATATAATGACCCATGCCAGTGCCTGATATTATAAAACAACTTGTTCAGCGCTTTGAAGAGCAGAAAGATACCTATCGTTCCAAAAGTTATACTGAAACACCTGTAAGACGAGATTTTATTGACCCATTCTTCAAGGCATTAGGGTGGGATATTGATAATGAGCATGGCTTTGCAGAGGCATATAGGGATGTTATCCATGAAGACAAGGTAAACGTTGATGGTAAAAATAAAGCTCCAGACTATTCTTTTCGTATAGGTGGAATGCGTAAATTCTTTGTGGAAGCAAAACCTCCTTCTGTTTCAGTTAAACAAGACCCTAAACCAGCTTTCCAGCTACGGCGCTATGGTTGGAGCGGAAAACTTCCGGTAAGCATTCTCACTGATTTTGAAGAATTTGCCGTTTATGATTGCACAATAAAACCATCAGAAAGTGACCCTGCCAGCAAGGGTAGAATCAATTTTTATACATACCAAGAATACATTGAAAAATGGGATGAGATTTCTGGCCTCTTTTCAAAAGAGGCTATACTCAAAGGGTCTTTTGACCGCTTTGCTTCTAAAAAGAAGCGTGGAACGGCTGAAGTAGATGATGAGTTTCTTAATGAGATTGAGCAATGGAGGCAGAGCCTTGCAAGCAATATATTAAAGAACAATGATATTAGCCCTCGTGAACTGAACTATGCAGTTCAGATGACCATAGACCGCATTATCTTTCTAAGAATTTGCGAAGACAGGGGAATAGAAGTCTATGGTAGGCTTGAGAAAGTAAAAAACAGTAAGAATGATATATATAAAAAGCTGGTAGATTTATTTCAACAAGCTGATGATAAATATAACTCAGGTCTTTTCCATTTTAATGAAAAAGAAAAGAACTACGCTTCTCATTGTGATTTACTTACCCCAAAGCTCATAATTGATGATGTTCCTTTAAGGCATATTTTGGAAAGCCTTTATTTTCCGAATCCCTATGAATTTTCAGTTATTCCGGCAGATATTCTAGGACAGGTGTATGAACGCTTCTTAGGAAAAGTCATTCATATTGAAGGCAAAAATGTTAAAATTGAGGAAAAGCCAGAAGTTAAGAAAGCAGGGGGTGTTTTTTATACGCCCACATACATAGTTCAATACATAGTTAAAAACACTGTTGATAAATTACTAGAGAATAAAAACCCCAAACAAGTTGAAAAACTGAGCATTGTTGACCCTGCCTGTGGCTCAGGCTCATTTCTAATTGTAGCCTACCAGCACTTGTTGGATTGGCACTTAAATTATTACCTGAAAAATGGTGGCATAACTAAATTCAAGAAACAATTACACCAGACACAACATGACGACTGGCGTTTGACTACGCATGAACGCAAAAGAATCTTGCTGAATAACATTTACGGCGTGGATATTGATAGCCAGGCGGTTGAGGTAACAAAACTTTCTCTGCTTTTGAAAGTTCTTGAAGGCGAAAATAGTGAAAGCATCAATAATCAGTTCAAACTATTCCATGAGCGTGCCTTGCCTGATTTGGGAAGCAACATAAAATGTGGAAACAGTTTAATAGAAAGTGATTTTTATGCCCAGCCGGAATTGCCAGAGTTAACTGATGACGACCTTTACAGAATAAATGTATTTGACTGGAAAGAGGCATTTCCAGGAATTTTCAAACAAGAAGGGTTTGATGTTGTTATTGGAAATCCTCCCTATGTATTTGCCCGCGGAGAAAACTTCAAAGAACATGAAAAAAATTATTTTTACAATAAGTATAAAGAACAGAATTACCAGCTAAATACTTATACTATGTTTATAGAGCATGGAATTAAGCTGCTTAAAAAAGCAGGTTGGTTCGGATTTATTACACCTAACAACTGGTTGACTATTGGAACGCTTAAAAGATTCAGGGATTACCTCTTATCAGCAACTGGTAACTTGGCAATTCTGAAATATGGATACAAGGTTTTTGATGGTGCGAATGTAGATACAGCAACAATTATTTTTGAAAACACAAAGCCATCAAAAATCAAGCTATACACTTCTTCTGTGCCGGAAGAAATAAAGTTAGCCAAAGAAGAACTGGCAAAAAATCTTCTACAGTCAGAAGTTATAAGTTTTACAGTAAATGATAGCAAATATGCAGGCATTCTTGATAAGATGAATAAGTTTCCAAGGTTAAAGAATTTTGCAATAGTAAAATCCGGCCTTAAAGCCTATGAAGTTGGCAAAGGTAAACCTGAGCAAACAAAAGAAATGAAAGATAGAAGAGTTTACCATACCCAAAATCAAGCTGACCAAACTTCTCGTCCGTATTTAGATGGCAAAGATGTAATAAGGTATAAGTTATTTTGGTCAGGTCAGTGGCTAAAATATGGCTCAAATTTAGCGGCGCCAAGAGATAAAGAGCTTTTTGAAGGAAAGAGAATTTTAGTAAGACAGATTCCTGCTAAGCCACCTTACTCAATTCATGCTTGTGCTACTTCCGATAACTACATCAATGATATAAATATAATGATTGTTAAACCTACAAAAAGTGATGACGTTATTCCTATTCTTGGTTTGCTAAATTCAAAATTAATGAGTTTTTGGTTTAACCATACTTATCAAAAGCTGCAAAGAGGTTTGTTTCCTCAGTTTAAGGTTAATGAACTGGCTCAATTTCCAATGGCTCTTGATAAGAGCCTAAACCATAAAATTTCTGACAAGGTAGAAGAAATAACGGAATTAATGAAGGCTCTCATGGAAAAACCGAATAAAAATCTTGAGGTTCGGATAAAATCCTTAAATATCCAGCTAGATGAACTTGCTTATCAAGCCTTTGGACTTACTGAAAATGAGCGTAAATTAGTTGAAGAATCAGTCGCATGATAATTTTACTTGATACGTATAACGTATAATGGTATATTATGATTAAGTCATTTAATTGCAGGGAAACGGAAAAGATTTGGAATCTAGAAAAATCTAAGAAGTTTCCTTCTGATATACAGAACAGGGCGTTAAAGAAGCTCTCTATGCTTGATGCTGCTAACATCCTTGATGACCTGAAAAATCCGCCTGGCAATAGGCTAGAAAGGTTATCAGGAAGCAGGAAAGGGCAGATGAGTATAAGGATAAATGACCAGTGGCGTATCTGTTTTGTTTGGAATGATGGCGAGATAGAAGAAGTTGAGATTATTGATTACCACTAAAATCGTAATAAAAGGAAAGTTGTAACATGAGTAACAAATTAAAAAACCCACACCCAGGCGATATTCTCAAAACCGAGTTCCTGGATGAAATAGACATGAGCCAGAACGCTCTTGGCAAGGCCATTGGCGTGCCTTCTAATCGCATCCATGCCATAGTGAACGGCACAAGGGATATTACAGCCGATACTGATTTAAGGCTTTGTAAGTTCTTTGGGCTTTCAGAAGGGTATTTTCTTCGGTTACAAAACCTCTATGACACCAGGGAAGCCAAGCGCAAGATAGCCAGCAAGGTTAATAAGATAAAACCATATAAACATATTGAAAACAGAGTAGGGGCATAATGGAAGCTATTATTTTTTCCAGGGTATCAAGCAAAGACCAGGAAGAAGGTTATTCCATAAACGCCCAGACAGCAAAACTGCGGCAATACTGCCTCTCAAAACAGTTAACAATAATTAAAGATTATGAGGTTACCGAAAGTTCCACACAAGGCGATAGGAAGCAGTTTAATGAAATGCTGGACTTTGTTGCCCAAACAGCAAAGGAAAACAAGGAAACTGTAGCAATAGTAATTGATAAGATAGATAGGTTGATGAGGAATTTCAGGGATTATCCAAGAATCCTTGATATGGTTGAAAAAGAAATCTGTGAACTGCATTTTGTTGGCGAAAACTCGGTAATCAATAAAAGCTCCAATTCATTCCAGAAAATGTTTCTGCAATTCGGCATCATGCTTGCCGAAAGTTATATCAATTCCATGAAAGATAATGTTAAGCGCAGCATTGATTATAAGATTAAACAGGGCGAATACCCTTCTATGGCTCCCATTGGTTATATAAACGTGCCTAAACAGCCAGGTGTTCAATCAGACATTATCCTAGACCAGAGCAGGTGCTTCCTGGTTAAAAAGCTGTTTGTTGAATATGCCACAGGTGCTTATACACTGGGCGATTTAGTTGCTATGGCTGATAAATGTGGTTTACGTAACAAGAATAAGAAAACCAGCAAGCTACAAAGGTCACATATCCATCAAATCATTAAGGATAAATTCTATTGCGGAATAATGACTTATAGAGGTAAGGAACACTCTCACAGGTATCCGACCTTGATTGATGAGCAGTTATATTACCAATGCCAAGCCGTGATGGCAGAAAATAAAAGAAAGCCATTCAAATATGGCAAGAAGGAATTTGTATTTAGAGGGCTTATCCGATGTGCAAAATGCGGCTGTACCTATTCCAGTGATACCAAGAAGGGTAAATACACATACCTGAGGCCAACAAAAGCAAGGGGTGCTTGTGATTGCTTTGCCGTAAGGGAAGAAACAGCCGTGGAACAGATAAAAGAGGTCTTTAAGGCCATCCATACACCTCATAACCTGGTTGAACAGATAAAGGTTTACCTGAAACAGACCCAGCAAAGCCAGCAGGAATACCAGAAATCAATTATTGATAGCCTGACAAAGCAGAGTAAAGACATTCAGGATAAGCTGGATAATGTTCTAGACCTGCTCATCAGTAAGAGTATTACCCAGGATATGTATGACAGAAAAGTGTATGAACTTAAAGAAAAGCAGCGGGATATTTTAGAGCGGTTGAAAGCGCATACCAACGCCGATGAAACATTCTATTTAACCTTATCATCATTGCTGGAACTTACTTCCAGGGCTTATGAGTTATTTGAGCGTTCGGATACGGCAAAAAAACGTAAACTTATCAGCCTTGTGCTTACGAACTTACGGATGAACGGCTTAAAACTAGAGTATTCCTTACGTGTACCGTTTAATGAACTGGCAAAACTGCCTGACTGTAAAGTATGGCGGGACCGAGAGGAGTCGAACCTCCGACCTACAGTTTAGGAAACTGCCGCTCTATCCAGCTGAGCTACGGCCCCGCAATATACCTGGTGTGTAAGGGGGCCTTATATAGCACCTGAAATATTAAAAAACCAGTTTTTGTTTGAAATAAGCTAATTTTATTTAAAAAATATGATGTTTTTATTTTAACATCTTTGCAGCAGCTTACTGCTTTTTATTGACCGCGGTTTAGGGTCATCCAATTATTATTGCTGTATTCATAGTTATTTACCCAGTTGGTATTTTCGGGGTAAGTGTAGCTTTTTTTTCTGCCGCTTGGTTTATAAACAGGAGCAGACCTATAATCATTCTGGCTATAGTTCATGCTGGCTCCGTAATAGTCATTAGCGTTTTTATCACTTTCCTCAGCGCCGACTGCCTGTGGCAAAAGGAAAGCAGTAGTTAACAAAATAGTACAAAGTTTCTTCATAACAAATAACTCCTTTTGGTTTTGAAGGGAAGGTGAGTATACTGTTTTTGCCCCCCATTTACCACCATTTTTATAAAAAATAAATCTAGGAATATCAATAAGTTAGAAGAAAAAAATGCTAAAAATTTAGTTAAAATTTTAGTAAAAATACAATTAATCAGCCATTTCCGGCTGTCTGAGATATACTCTTTCTGGCATATTTCTGCGAAAAAATCCGGTCTATTTTTTCTTTAGAATGTCACGGATTTCTTCCAGCAGAATTTCTGATTTTGATGGTGTTGCCGCAGCTTTTGCATCTTGTTTTTTCTGCAGCTTGTTTACTTGCTTTACCAGAATGAAGATAGCAAAAGAAACGATAAGGAAGTTTATTATCGTGTTAAGGAAAACGCCGTAATTAATGGTAGCTGCGCCCGCATCCTTGGCTGCTTTCAGTGATGCAAACTCTCCATCAGAAAGGGCTATAAAAAGATTAGAGAAATCAAGATTGCCAGCTATCCAGCCAATCGGCGGCATGATGACATCAGCCACAAGCGAATTGACGATGCCGGTGAACGCGGCACCCATGATTATACCAACGGCAAGATCAATAACATTGCCGCGCGAAATGAAAGCCTTGAATTCTTGAAACATATATATTCTCCATCTTGATTTATGGAGAATCATCTATAAGGTAATTTTAAAAAAGGCAAGAAGGACTTAAGAAAGTAAAGGATTAGCGAAGCATCCAATCAACATCTTTCTTTAGCATGGTAACCGAATCTCTCCCAAAGCGCTCAAGAATAGATTCACCCATTACCTCAGCAAGTTTAACGCAGCCTTTATAAGTAGGTTTTGCATTATCATCATATGCAATATAGGCTTTTTTCCACATTATTTCGAACGCGGTTTCCATTATTTGGGTGATATCAGCGGGTTTATCGAAGTCTGATTTTATTCCCTTTCTTGGTATTTCATCAATAAGCTCACGGAATCTCTTCTTTCCATCGGTAGCTAGTTTTGTGTTTTCACGCATTGGATCTCTACCTGTAGATACAGGGTCTATCAAATGGTGGGATGCAACAACTGCAATTGCATCAGGGTCAACCCCTGAGCTGGAAGTATCAAAACCAAACCAGTGTGTTTTATTGCCATCTACAATATAAAATGAAAGCTGGTATCTTGGTATTCTTGTGCGGCCTATAATTTCAGTACGGCCTTTTTTTGCTATTTTCTGTGACGCAACTATTGGCTCATTGCTGATTGCAAGAAGTATTCGCCACTGTGAACCTTCAACTGTGCCAGGGTGAATGTGTGGTATTTGCTTTTCCCCCGTGAGGTTTGAGAAAATCATAATGTGTTGGCTGCAGCCTGGAAATGTTGCAGTAGGGTCGGTAGTAAAAATTTTATGGGTTGTAAAAAATTTCTCTTTACCAATATCGTCCTGAAGTTTTAGCAGATTTTCTGCCCTGTAAATCTTCAATGCTTCATCAACAGCCCGCATTGATCCGGCACCAAACTCAAGAACAGGTATATAAGATGGGTCTCTGTGCTTTTTTACTCTTCTTGTCATTTTTTCAGTAATATTTTTCATTATAAATTAACATTTAGAGTTTATGTGTAATATATTAATAAATGATTAATAATTATGCTATTTACAACTAAATTGCATGTATTATTTTGGAATATAGGTGTATAGAGCAATAATTAATATTTTTCATTAACTTTATATTAATATTTATCCTGTATTTTTATAGCTTTAGTGCGGTAATGAAATAATGATATTGAAGAAGTCAGAACTGGAAGAGATACATAACGAGATCATGGATATATATGATCTGGCGGAAGATGTTCTGAAAGCCGTTGAACGCAAAGATGCGGAAGACCCCGAACTGGAAGTGGAGATTGCTGAACCGCTTATAAAGCAGATTGAAGAATCAACAGACATAGTAAGTGAGAAATACCTGGATTATGTTGAATCAGGCCTTAACGTGAAACCTAGTGATGCTGCTGAGGTTGAGGCAGCAATGAGGAAGGTTTTTACTAAGGCTACTGATTTAATTGAAGAGCTTAAAAAAATCCCTTCTCCAATTAACAATATTCCAAAACAGAAAATTGAAGAGCTGGCAGCCATGAGTGAGGCCGCACTCAAGAAATATAAGAAGAAAAAGCCTATACTGCCTGTAATTGGCTATAAAGTTGGGCAATTGATTCCGGGGCCAATTCGTGAAATGCTTACAGAGCAAATGATCCGCCTGCCTAAAATGGAAAAATTTATATATTCAGTGCGTGAAGTTGTGGGGCAGTTTTTCAGACTTACATATCTTTTCCTTGACCTAAAACTGGTGAATAATGTTCATAATGTTATATGGGGAAGGAAGATTCCTGATCTGAAAGCTCAGGCCCTGCTTGAAAAAGAAAGGGCAGAAGCCCGCAGGAAGCATGATCTTCTGGCTATCAAATCACATAAGGAAATGATAGGGCGCAATAAGGCGGGATATTCAAAAGAAGAAGATTGATTATTATTTATTGAATGGGTTCTAGCTGATATTTTTCGCTGTATTCCGGGCCGAATATTTTCTCGCCACTAGCTATGCAGCGCTCTTTCCCTTCCAGGATGCGTTTTTTGAGTTCTGCGACTCTCACCTCAAATTCTGTTGCTTCAACTAACATATTGATAATAAAAGGGAAAAATGTTTTTATAAACATCCATATAATACACTAAGAATGTTAACTTCTCCACAAGAAAAAAATTAAACAATTGTTACATTTTTTCAGTGATTTTAGGTGCTGGCGTTCTTTTCCAGCCATTGTTGCAGGTTATTGCGTGTTTCTGGAGAAACGTGAAGGTGCATTTTGGTGCGCCGCAATAGAACATCCTCAACGGTATGCGCCCATTCGAAACGTATTAAGTAATCCAATTCCGCTTCATAAATATTATCACCTAGGTTCTGGCCTAAATCTTTAAGGTCTTTTGCTTTACCAATAATTCTTTCAATGTTTGTTCCATAATTTCTGGCGTAACGAAAGAGCAGATCTGCTGGCAGCCATGGCATTAATTCTTTCAGGTTATTATGAAAATTCTTGAAATTCCCGTTCTTAAAATCCCCACCTGGCAGGGTAGAATGCTTTGTCCATGCTTTGCTGTGATAGCCCATTTTTGACATGGCAGTTTCTGCAAGTTTACGGTGAGTGGTTATTTTACCGCCATAAACATGCAAGAGGTTTGAATATTTTTTGTC
>CAYVHI010000036.1:0-16775 GCA_964450945.1 uncultured Rickettsiales bacterium | reverse complement strand
GGGTGGTGATTGGCGCTTTAAGTATAACTTTATTTTTGCGGATGGAATCCCACGCTTCAGGAGCAATTCCTGTGGTGTGCCCCTTGTCGTAAAGTTTTTTCCCAACTTCTATGATTTCCGGTTTGATATCCGCTTTTGCGGCTTTTAAGATAGAAAGCGTTGCTTCCATGATTTCCGGGCCGATGCCGTCACCATATGCAACCGTAACTGGTATTGCCATGAATCCTCCCTATAAAACAGAAGGTTATTTTACAGTAAATTTAATATATTTGTAACAAAAAAAGAGCCTTATGTAATAATTGCTTAATAGTTTAATGGTATAAACAAGGCTCATTTCAATGGATTGTATGGTTTCCGGGGTTAAGGATTTGCAAGCAGGCAAAGCCTGGAAGAACATACAACCTCCCTGCACTAACCCACCTGTGGGCAACGTGCTAAAAAGCCCGCTGGCTTTTTCAAGACTTTACAAGGAAATTACGGGATGTTCCTTGGCTTAAGCACTTGAAAACCGCGGTTCAGCATAGATAAATAATTTCCAAAAGGGTTGTTATTCTCAAAAGAAAAGGAGAAGCTATGCCCGAAGGAAAACCATGGAGCCCAGCTGATGATCTTACTAAGATTATCAATGAAGGACTTCAAAGGGAAACGGATCTAAGGATCGAGCGGTTGCAGTTGAAGGCACGGATTGATTTAGCCCTCAGCCACATCGCCCAGATTAAGAAGATCAAGGACTATTCTCTCACGGACAGGGAGAGGATGGAGCTCCTGATGATCAACATCGATACCTTGGAGCAAGTTCTTAAAGAATAGCTCTAAAGGTAGGGGAGCGGGGTAAAACCCGCTCCTTTTTTTTATTTTTATTAAAAACTTTAAAATTATTCTGCCTTATGTATCCTCTGCTTTCCAAAAAGTGCCTCTGTGGTGGAATTGGTAGACGCGTCGGACTCAAAATCCGATGGGTAGTGATATCCGTGTCGGTTCGAGTCCGACCAGAGGCACCACTCTACAATAGAACCTAAATATTAATCATTAACTCCACTTTTATTTTTCTGAAATCCCTTTCAGATTATTAAGTCCCTGTTCAAACTGCTCACCAACCATTTTATCACAGTTCATAACAAGACCAATTGCCTTGGCGATGAAGTTCTTTTTACCCGTTATCGACCAAGTAACCTCAGTATTTCTGCCCTTTTCCTTGAATTTGAATTCAGCTTCGCTTGTTCCTGCCAGAGGTTTTTCAAAATCAAGTTGGAATTTTATCCTGTTGTTAGGGCGGCTTTCGGTAATAGTCATACTGCCTTTTCCTACATCCATGTTGCCATCCCAGCTCATCTTTGCGCCTTTACCAGCTCTTGGACCTTCAAAATCAATTTTTTGTTCTGGATCAAGCTTTGCCCATGGCGACCATGAATTCCAGTTCTTCAAATTATTTACCTGAACAAATATTTTACCAGCAGGGGCAGAAATAGTTATTGAGCGGGTTATATTAAATTCTTCCGGTTGCTTTGCAACAACTGCTATAAGGACAGCAAGAACAACCGCCGCACCTATAAGAATCTGCTTGAGTGTTTTCTTTTTCATTTTTATCTCCGTAAAAATTAAAAAAACTATATAATTTTTCTTATCTTTTTGCAAACAGCTTCCTTTTGGCTAAAGGAAATATTATCCTAAGAAAACTTTTTAGGAAAAATAAATGGAAAACTTTATCTTATATTTAAAAGCTGCAATAATGGGAGTTGTTGAAGGTCTTACCGAATTCCTGCCGGTTTCTTCCACCGGCCATTTGATACTCACTGAAAACCTTATAGGTTTTAATGTTGAATCGACAGATTTCTTTGAATTTGCCATTCAGGCCGGGGCGATTTTTGCCATCTGCATACTCTATGCCAAGAAATTTTATTTTGTTGCCACCCACGTAGCTTCAGACCGCCAGGCCCGCAAATTCATCTACAATATAGTATTGGCATTCATACCTGCCGTTGTTTTAGGCCTGTTATTCCATGATGTAATAAAAATTATACTCTTTTCACCTTATGTGGTTTCCATCGCGCTTATTGTTGGTGGTGTGATAATCATATTTGCTGAGAAAATTGAAGTTAAAGCCAAATATTTCTCAGTAGAAAAAATTCCTTACCGGAAAATATTCCTAATTGGCTTACTGCAATGCCTTGCCATGATCCCTGGAGTTTCCCGTTCCGGCGCAACAATAATCAGCGCGCGCCTGCTTGGCACAACCAGAAGGGTAGCCGCAGAGTTCTCATTCTTTCTTGCCATACCAACAATCGGCGGTGCCGCAGCATATGATATTTACAAGAATTTTGATCAGATAAACCATGATACTTTGATACTTCTTTTGATAGGGCTTGTTACTTCATTTATAACTGCGCTTCTGGTAGTAAAATCGTTTCTGCGCTATATCAAAAAACATGACTTCAGCATTTTCGGCTGGTACAGGATAGTGGTTGGCCTGATAATGCTGGCGTTACTTTTGAAAGCCTAGGCTTTCTTTTTTCTTCTTCTCAGAATGTTTATTATTTCCTCAAGGTCGAAAGCTTTTGTGAGGTGGGCAGCGATAAAATAAGTGCCGCCGCCTGCAATTATTGTTATCGCCAGTGATACAAGGCTTTGCAGCTCCCCTTCTTTCTGGCCAAGGCCGGTAACATACATATTGCCAAAATAAAGAACGAAAGACATTAAGGCAGCAGAAACTATCATCCCTCTCATACGGATCATGAATAATTTATCGGTACGCATATTTTTTTTGCTACGCAACTTTAGAATAAGCATAACGACATTTATCCAGGATGAAAGGCTTGTGCCAAGGGCAATGCCGATATGTGCAGGAATGCCGATATACATGAACATGAAAACAAAAGCTATATTGAACACTATATTTGTAACAACGCTAACTGCAGAATAGATAACCGGCGTTCTGGTATCCTGCTCGGCAAAGAAAGGTGCTACCAGTATTTTCAGCAGCACAAATGCCGGCAAACCTGTAGCATATGCGGCAAGCGCATATGCCGTCATCACACCTTCTTCGTGAGTGAATTTACCCCGTTCGAATAATACCGAAACCACAGGATAAGCAATTATGAAAAGTGCCGCCGCCGCGGGGATGGTAAAGAACATTGCTATCTCCATGGCGCGGTTCTGGGTGGCAAGTGCCTCCTTATGTTTATTTTCTTTGAATTGGCGTGCAAGCATTGGCAGCAGAGCGGTACCTACTGCCGTGCCGATAACCGCAAGCGGCAACTGGCTAATGCGGTCAGCATAATAAAGATACGAAACTGCGTTAGGAACAAGGGTGGCTATTATGGTGCCTATCCAAAGATTTATCTGTACTATGCCCGCACCTATGGTTCCCGGAACCATCAGCTTAAGTAGTTTTTTTACATCCGGTGATAGCTGCAACTTCACCATTTTAGGGAAAAAGCCGTTATTCCTTAGTGAAAAGTATAAAAACACCGCCTGCACCACACCTGCAAGGGCAACACCGTAAGAAAGCGCATGCGCATCTGTTTCAGTAAAAGAGCGGAAAGCAAACAATCCAATAATAAGGCATATATTTAATAATATGGGCGAAGCAGCGGCGGCGGCAAATTTGCCAAGTGTGTTCAGCACTCCTCCAAAAAGTGAAACCAAGGATATAAAAAGCAGATAAGGAAATGTTATGCGGGTAAGGTAAACCGTAAGGTCGAACTGTTCAGGGTTCTTGGCAAACCCTGGTGCAAACCCATACATTATGAACGGCATGAAAATCTGGAATATTATGGTAAGTATGAAAAGCCCGATTATCATTATGGACATTACCTGGCTCAGGAACTGCTGAGCTTTAACTTTTCCGTCTTCGGCCATTATATGAGAAAAAAGCGGCACGAAAGAAGCATTGAAAGCACCTTCAGCAAACAGGCGGCGGAAGAAATTCGGCAGGCGAAATGCAACCAGAAATGCATCTGTAAGCGGGCCAGCGCCCATGGTTGCGGCAATGAACATATCCCGCACATAACCAGCCATACGGGAAAGAATCGTTAGAAAACCAATGGTAAATACGGATTTAGATAAAGACATGATGCAATTTTATATAACCTAGTTTATTTATACTAAAATTAAAAATTAAAAACTAATTAAAATTTGTTTAGTACAAGGATTATGAGGCAAGGTGGCGGAGTGTATTAAAACATACATGAGCAAACCGAGCCGAAATAAGACGAAGTAATAAACAAATTTTAATTAGTTTAGTAACATTTATGAGAATTATAAGAGATTACAGTAACTGTCCGCAAGAAGCAAAGAATAGTGTAGTAACACTGGGTAACTTTGATGGAATACACAAAGGTCACGGCTATATACTTGACCAGGTGAAAAACTTCTCCACGCAGCAGAACCTGCCCTCAGGCATAATAACCTTTGAACCCCACCCGTTAAAGATTCTTAAGCAAGATAAAACGCCTTCGCGCATAACGCCGTTTGTCCATAAAGCGGAATTGCTCAAGGCTTATGGTATAGATAATCTTTTTTGCATAAAATTTTCGGAAGTATTCTCAAAAATGACAGCAGAGAATTTTGTTAAGGATATTCTGGTGGGCGCCCTTTCGGTTAGACACGTTGTCATCGGGCATGATTTTATTTTCGGCCATAATCGTGAAGGAAACCCCGAATATTTAAGAAAGATGGCCGCCCAGTATAACTTTGGCTTTACAGAGATTGCGCAAGTGGAGGATAACGGCACCCGTTTTTCTTCCACCCGCATAAGAGAAGCTGTCAGGAAAGGCGATATGGAAACTGCTGAGAAACTTCTCGGCCGTCCGTTTTCTATAAGAGGAAAAGTGATTTCCGGTGAAAAGCGCGGTGCAAAACTTGGTTTTGCAACTGCGAATCTGGCACTTAAAGAATATATAAGGCCAGCTTATGGCGTATATACATGCGTAACCGTTCTTGATGGCAAGGATTATCCAGGAGTTGCCAACATAGGCATAAACCCAACCTTTTCGATAAAAAAGGAGGTGCTGGAGGCACACATATTCAATTTCAATCAAGATATATATGGAAAAAAAATAGAAGTGCAGCTAAAACATTTCCTGCGTCCGGAGCAAAAATTCAAAGATGTAGAAGAATTAAAAATACAAATAAATAAAGATGTAAGGAAAGCTAAGGAAATTTCATGAATTTTGAAATAAATGATTCGATAAAGAAAGGCCTTGGCGTGGCCCTGGTAGTATTTTTGCTTGATCAGATAAGTAAGGTTTTCCTGCTTGAGGTAGTAAACCTTTCCGCCAGGCAGGTTATTGAAATAACATCGTTCTTTAATCTGGTAATGGTTTGGAACAAAGGTATAAGTTTTGGCATGTTCAATGATGTTTCCTACAGTCATTACATATTCTCCGCCATTGCGGTTTTAATAGTTATTTTTCTTATATTCTGGCTGCAAAAGCCGGAAAACAGCCTGCAGGTACTAAGCCTTGGCCTTATCATAGGCGGTGCTGTCGGCAATCTTATAGATAGGCTCAGGTTTCAGGCGGTTGTTGATTTTCTTGATTTTCATATAATGGGTTATCACTGGCCGGCATTCAATATTGCAGATGCAGCAATTTCCATCGGTGCAGGGCTACTTATTATATCCATCTTGATTGGTAACAAAGAAAAGGATAAAAAGCTGTCATGAGAAAAATAATAGTTACATTTCTTGCGGTTTCGTTCCTTGCTTCATGTTCTGGCGGTGAAGTAAAGCGTTCGCTTGGAATCAGCAAAAAATCGCCTGATGAGTTCATGGTAATTTCGCGCCCTCCTTTAAGCGTGCCGCCTGATTTCTCACTGCGCGCACCTCAAGATGTCTATGAACAAAACGGAAATGATATAACCCAGGATGCAAAATCGGCCGTTTTCAATTCTGGGGCTTCTTCTTCAGATAATATCTTTAATACTAAAAATAAAAGGGCTGGAAAAACCAGTGCTGATGCCAAACTCCTGGAAAAAGTTGGTGCAGATGCCGGCAACTCTTCAATACGCCAGGTTCTGGAGCAGGAAAGTCAAGTGAAAGAATCAGAGGAAGAAGAGAAGGGCTATTTTGAATCAATGTTTGATAGCATTCAAAGCTCTGATGAACCTGTGGTTGATGCCTCAAAAGAAAAAGAACGCCTAGAAGAAAATGATAAGGCTGATCTACCGCCAACTTCCGGCGAAACGCCCACCAAGAAAGTCAAGAAAAGCGTTTTCTAGATCGTGTATAAGTTCATATTTATAATAATTCTTACTCTATGCTTTACATCTGCATATGCTGATGTATTAGGCAAAACTTTCACATTAAGTAATGGTATGGAAGTGCTTGTGATACCAAATCATAAGGTTCCGGCTGTAACCCATATGGTGTGGTATAAGGCGGGCGCCATAGATGAGCCGAAAGGAAAAACCGGCGTCGCGCACTATCTAGAGCATTTGATGTTCAAGGGCACAAAAACAACCATGCCTGGTGAATTTTCAAGCAGAATAGCGGAATATGGCGGCTATGATAACGCCATGACATCTTATGATTATACAACCTATTTCCAGGTTATTGCGAAAGAGCATCTGGAAATGGTTATGGAGATGGAAGCAGATAGGATGGAAAATCTTTCCATTGATAAAAAAGATGCGGAGAATGAATTACAGGTTGTGTTGGAAGAGCGCCGTACAAGCATAGAAAACAGCCCATACTCGCAAATGACAGAGGATGTTAAGGCTCTGCTTTTTCCTGGCCACCGTTATGGCGAACCAGTTATTGGCCATAGGGATGATATAGAAAAACTCACGCTGGAAGATGCCATGAATTTCTATCACACAAATTATACTCCAAATAATGCAGTGCTTGTCGTATCAGGAGATGTTTATCCAGATGAAGTCTATAAAATGGCTGAAAAGCATTATGGAAAAATCAGTTCTGGTGACGTAGTTAAAAGAAACTTTGGAAAACCAGGGCCGATAATCAAGCACAGTATAACCAAAAGCGATGAGAAGGTCAGAAAACCTGAATGGGTCAGGATTTATCGCGCCCCCAGTATAAAAACAGCAAAACTGGAAGATGTTTTTGCCCTTATAGTTCTTTCACATATTCTTGGAGAAACTGATACCAGCAGGCTTTATCGCTCTTTAGTTATAGAAAACAAGATTGCTGCAGCAGTCACCTCACATTACGATGAGTCATCACTTGGGGATGCTGATTTTGGCATTTCAATCTCACCCTCCATTGGGGCTGATATAAACCAGATAGAAGACCTGGTTGAAAAAGAAATCAAAAATATAATTGATGAAGGGATTACCGAAGAGGAACTTGGCCGGGTAAAGGAAACCATAAAGGCAGAAGCCCTCTTCGCGCGCGATGGGATCAAGGGCATGGGCTTCATAGCTGGCAAGGCAGTCGTGCTTGATATTCCTCTCTCATATATAGAAGATTGGTCAGATAATGTGGAAAAAGTTACAGCGGATGATGTTAGGAATTCTGCACAAAAAGTGCTGGATAGCAACTATTCAGTAACCGGGCTGCTACTGCCATGAAAAAATATTTTCTTATATTTATTATAATATTTTTCCCTTTTTCCGGCCTTGCGGCGGAAGTTAAAGAAACAGTAACACCTGGAAATTTTAAGGTATGGTATGTTGAAGATAACAACCTTCCGATTGTTTCAATGACCATATCATTCCGTAATGCAGGAAGTGCTTATGACCCAGCAGGCAAGGAAGGTCTTGCAACTCTTGTTGCCGGTATGCTTAACGAAGGCGCCGGTGATATGGATGGGATAACTTACCGTAACATCCTGCAGCAGAAAGCCATAAATATTTCATTCTTTAGTTATCGCGATCATTTTACCATCACACTTAAAACATTAAGCAAAAACCTTCCTGATGCATTGAAGTTACTCGCTCTTGCCTTGAAAGAACCTCAATTTGAAAATGAATCAACAGAAACGGTCAAGAACCAGATTCTAAATATCATTGAAAGAAAGCTGGAAAGTCCTGAAAGCATAGCTGAGGAAAAATGGTTAAAAACCGCCTTTGCCGGCCACCCATACAGCAAGGATATATTAGGTAATAATAATACCTTACGTCGTATAACCCGTAAGGACTTGATTGAATATGCAAAAAATAATTTTACAAAATCAAATATAGTTATAAGCGCAGCCGGTAACGTTTCTGCAAAAGAGCTTAGAGAACTTATTGATAATAGTTTTTCAGGCCTTGAGGAAAAACCAACATGGAAAGGAAAAATAAAAGATACTAAGGGCAATTTTACAAGCCGCAAATCTGGCTATATGGCTTTTGATGTACCGCAAGCCTATGCTGTGTTCGGCACTTATGGTGTAAAACGCAATGATCCTGATTTTTTTCCCGCCTTTATATTAAATTATATTTTCGGTGGCGGGGGATTTGAATCGCGCCTTATGAATGAGATTCGTGAAAAACGCGGCCTTGCCTATTCTGTTGATACAAATCTTGAAACATTAAATCACGCAGGTTTTTTCCAGGGCAGCATCGCCACACGCAAAGAAAAGATCAGTGACTCAATCAGCCTCATAAAGGACATCATGAAGAATATGCAGGCGCGCGGGGTACGGAAGGAAGAATTGGAAAAAGCCAAGCGTTACCTTAAGGGTTCATTTGCTATTGCTTTTGATTCAAATGATAAGTTATCCAATTTCTTAAATATCATGCAGCTTGATAACCTGGGTAAAGATTATCTGGATAGACGGAATAAATACATAGAATCGGTAAATCTTGAACAGGTGGATGCAGCAGCCAGAAAGCTGTTTAACCCAGATAATCTGCTGATAGTTGTAGTGGGGGTTGAACAAAACCCTTTTAAACCCTAGGCCCTGTTTTTAAAATATTCAACTAATTGCGAAAGAAGAATTTTTTATGAATATAAACAACAAAATTGGAGGATGTATCAGGATATACATAAGAGAATTTTTTGTTTTTATTCATAAAAAAGCATCTTTCCCTACGGGTTGTGCAAAAAAGCTTTGCCACTTCGTTGCAAGGCTTAACCAATTGAACTACATTGCTTTGCGCCTTGCTCCTAGTGGAAAAAGTTTTTTTGTTAACAACGCAATGATTGAATATTTTAAAAACAGCGCCTAGTATGCCAGCCTAAAGAAGGATTAAGGCCATGCTTTACAAACAGATAACAGATCATTGCTTTAATAAAGCAGCAGGCAAGAACGGTATTTCCGGCAAAACCTATAGCCATGCTCTTAAGAAAGCAAAAGAAGCCATGGTTGATTTAAAGAAGCGTAATTTACGTTTCTTTGAGGTGGTGAATGAAAAAAAGGATCTTAAGGAGATAGATTCTTTAGCTAAAAAAATAAGAAAATCATATAAGCATGTTATAATATCGGGTATTGGCGGCTCAAGCCTTTGCGGCAAGGCTCTTGCCAACCTTGAATGCATTAATAAATCCCCTCACCTCATCTTCCTCGATAATGTTGATCCTCACACAATTGATTGTCTGCTTGATTCAATAAACCTGGAAAAAACTTTTTTTCTTACCATCAGCAAATCAGGCGGAACCCTTGAAACACTCACCCAATTCCTCGCGTGCCTTGATTTTGTAAATAAAAAGCTGGGAAAGAAAGCGGTAAAGAAGCAGTTTGCAGTGATTACGGAACCGGGGAAGAATCACCTGCGCCAACTGGCAAATGATTGGGATATAGATGTTTTAGATCATGATCCGAAAGTTGGCGGCCGTTTTTCTGCATTTACCAATGTTGGCCTTCTGCCAGCAGCACTCGCCGGCCTTGATATATGGCAGATAAGAAAGGGCGCGAAGGAAGTAGCCGAAAATGAAAGTATAATTGGCGCTGCATTGAACGTCTGTATGATGGAAAAGGGTATAAACATAAACGTAATAATGCCATATGTTGATCGCTTGAGCAGCTTGGCTGACCTCTATTGCCAGATATGGTCGGAAAGTCTGGGGAAAGATGGTTTCGGCAGCACTCCCGTTAAGGCCATGGGCGCGGTTGATCAACACAGCCAGCTTCAGCTTTATCTTGCAGGGCCTGAAGATAAATTCTTTACTCTAATAATGCTCAACCAGAAAAATAAAGGTAAAAGAATCAATTCCTCATTAATAAAAAATAAAGAGCTTTCCTACATAAAAGATAAAACGGTGGGAGATATAATGCAGGCAGAGCAGGAGGCAACTTATAAAACCCTTCTCCGTCATAAACTGCCGGTGCGCACCATAATGCTCGAAAAACTTGATGAGAAGGTTCTCGGCGCGCTTCTCATGCATTTTTACGTTGAAACCATGCTCACCGGCCTTATCCTGAATATAAACCCGTTTGATCAGCCTGCCGTAGAGGAAGGCAAAGTTATCGCACGCTCAATTTTAGGAAAAATGTAATGGTTATTCGCGTATTGCCAACCAACACCATCAACCGCATTGCAGCGGGAGAGGTGATTGAACGCCCGGCTTCTGCCGTAAAAGAGCTGGTTGAGAATGCGCTTGATGCAGAAGCAACTTCGGTAACCATAGCTATAGAAAATGGCGGCAGGAATTATATTTCCATCACTGATAACGGTTATGGTATGAACAAGGCTGATCTTGAACTTTCAGTGGAACGCCACGCCACATCCAAACTTCCTGAAGATGATCTTTTGCACATTAATCACTTCGGTTTCCGGGGTGAAGCACTTCCTTCCATAGGCTCCATCAGCCGTATGAAAATCTCAAGCCGCGCGCGTGGCGAGGAAGAAGCGTGGGAAATAAATATTGAAGGCGGCGCCAAACTTGCGGCAAAACCTTCTTCGTTGAAGGAAGGAACTGTTGTCGAGATACGTGATCTGTTCTTTGCCACCCCTGCCCGCCTGAAATTCTTGAAATCAGAAAAAACTGAAACGCAGCATGTTGTTGAAATAGTAAACCGCCTTGCCATGGCCCATCCGGATGTTGCATTCTCCCTCATCTCCAATAACAGGCCATTGCTTAGATTCACCAATGCACAGGGCGATATGTTGGATGCTAGGCTAAAACGCATAACAGATATTGTCGGTCGCGAATTTTCTGAGAATGCCATTCCGCTAGATGCAGAGCGTGAAGGTATCGCCATAACAGGGTTTGCCGGGTTGCCCACTTTTAATAAGGGCACTTCCGCATCACAGTATATATTCGTAAATAACCGCCCGGTGCGTGATAAACTTTTTCTTGGGGCAATACGTGCGGCTTACCAGGATTTCCTGAGTTATGACCGCCACCCAGTTGTTGCTCTTTTCTTAAATGTTCCGCCAGAAGAGGTGGATGTGAATGTTCACCCGGCAAAGGCAGAGGTACGTTTCCGTGAAAGCGGCACAGTGCGGCATTTAATTGTTTCAGCTTTAAAGCATGCATTAGCCGCTGCTGGGTTCAAGGCTTCCACAACTGTTTCCGAACAAGCGATAAGCCAGCTTGCCAGCAATATGCAGGCTGCCCGTTTTTTTGGTGGTTATAGCTCTCAAACTTCATCACCCGCCATGGCTGAAAAACTTCGCCAGTTCCAGGGACCGATGAATTTTTCACGCCCTTCGGAGTTATTCAGTGGTGCGCCGGTTGCGGAGATAATCCCCGTTGAAGAACTAACTGAGGAAGAATCCGCATTTCCGCTTGGCGCCGCACGCTGCCAATTGCATGAAACCTATATCGTTGCCCAGACAAAAAATGGCATCGTCATTGTTGATCAGCACGCTGCTCATGAACGCATAGTATATGAAAAGATGAAAGTTGCACTTGCTTCTGAAAGTGTGCAGACACAAAAACTTCTAATCCCAGAAATGATAGAGATGGAGCCTTCCGAAATCCTTCAGCTTGAAGAAAAAATGCCGGAGCTTGCTGCTTATGGTCTTCTTATGGAAAAATTAGGTGATAGGGCACTAGTAGTGCGTGAAGTGCCGGCGATATTACAGGATGTTGAAGTAAAATCATTGGTGAAAGATCTGGCTGATGATTTAAATGAAACAGGTGAGCCTTTATCTTTAAGCGGTGCGGTAGAACATATATGCGGCACCATCGCCTGCCACGGCAGCATACGCGCCGGGCGTAAACTCACCATACCTGAAATGAATTTCCTGCTGCGTGAGATGGAATCAATTCCTCACACAGGCCAATGCAACCACGGGCGGCCAACATATGTCGAACTCAAACTCAACGATATTGAAAAGCTCTTTGGGCGCAAATAATGAAATGGTCATTTTTGACCGCGGATTGAAGCGCCGCCATTTTGCGCGTGCGGATATGAAGAAACATGGTTTCCTATTTGAGGAGGCTTCCACACGTCTTCTTCACCATATGGAAGGCCTTACTAAATCATTCCCGGATATGCTTGAGTTTGAGCCGCGCGTAAATTTCATATCGCAAAAAATAGAAAATAAATTCGGTATTAAAAAAATAAAATCAGCGAACTTTTCAGGTGATGGTGAAATAATAGATATTAAACCGGAAAGTTCTGATCTTATAATCAGCCTGCTAAACCTGCATTGGGTTAATGATCTTCCGGGCTGCCTCATCCAGCTGCATGATATTTTAAGGAAAGATGGCTTGTTGCTAGCCTCTATGCTTGGTGGAGGAACACTGAATGAGCTTCGCACCGCCATGATAGAGGTGGAGATAAAACTTTCAGGCGGCACTTCACCGCGCATCTCACCTTTTGCCGATGCGCGTGATGCAGCAGGCCTTCTTCAGCGGACAAAATTTGCCATGCCAGTTGCTGACACGGAAACCATAACAGTTCTTTACAAAGGGCTGATGCCGTTACTTAAGGATTTGCGAGGCATGGGTGAAACAAATGCGCTCATTAAACGCAATAGAAAATATCCAGGGAGAGATTTTTTCAATCTGGTGGAAAAGAAATATATGGAGCTTTTTGGCAATGAAAAAGGTGAGATTCCTGGCACATTTGAAATCATTACCCTTTCAGGCACCAAGAATTAAATCACTTTCAAAACGATCTTTCCGGTATGGCCAAACTGCTTCATCCTTTGCTGCGCCTCTTCTGCCTTTTCGAACGGGAATACATTATCAATAACGGGTGAGATTTTTCCTGATTCTATCAGCGGCCAGACTTTGCTTCTCAGCTCGTCGGTGATTTTTCTTACCAAGTCATGTAGTTGTCCGCGCATGCGGAATGAATATATTGTGAGCTCTTTCATAAGCAGTGGTGCAAAATTCACATCTGCATGGTTTCCTTCAAGGAAGGCCAGAATAACAAGCCTGCCGCCGAAAGCCAGGGATGAAAAATTCTTCTGGAAGTAACCGCCACCTACTATATCCAGCACCACGTTCACCCCCTTGCCTTCCGTGTTTGCTTTTGCTATCTGCACGAAATCTTCTTTCTTGTAATTGATGGCAACATCAGCCCCAAGTTTTTTTATGAATGCACATTTTTCATCTGTGCCTGCAGTGGAAATAACCTTGCTGCCGAAAACTTTTGCCAGTTGGATCGCTGTTGTACCAATACCGCTGGCGCCGCCGTGTACCAGTATTGTCTCTCCTGCTTTGAGCTTGGCTTTGTTATATAGTGCATGCCATACGGTAAACAGGGTTTCCGGCAGTGCCGCGGCTTTCACAAAATCATATCCTTTCGGCAGAGGCAGCACTGCCTCTTCATCGGCAGCAACATATTCGGCATAACCTCCGCCAGGAACTATTGCGCATACTTTATCACCTTCCTTTACTCCTCTTACCGCATTGCCGATTTTCTCTATAGTACCCGCAACTTCAAGGCCGATTATGTCTGTGCACCCTAGTGGCGGATTATAAGTTCCTTCTTTCTGGAAAACATCAGCACGGTTAAGCCCGGCTGCATGTACTTTTATCAAAACCTGGAATGCTGAAATCTGAGGTATAGGCATCTCACCGATAACAAGTTTTTTATTTTCTGCTTTTATTACTTTCACTTAGTAAAAACTCCAACAATCTCTAGGTGCGGGCTGCGGTAGAACTGGTCTATACCAACCGCTCTTTTTAGTTTGTAGCCACCTTCGTTCAATATTTTTGCATCGCGTGAAAAGCTGTCAGGGTTACAGGAAACCATAACAATCCTCCTTATATTACTTTGAGCAAGTTTTTCCGATTGTTCAAGTGCGCCGGAGCGCGGCGGGTTTATAACCGCACCATCAAATTTATTAAGCTCTTCAGCATCAAGGGGTTTATGAAAAAGGTTTCTTTTTTCAACAGTGACCCTGCCGGAAAGCCCATTCTCTGCCACAGCTTTATTAAGTGAATTTATCATGCCCACACCAATCTCCGCGCCATGCACTTTCATATGTTCTGCCAAAGGGAATGTATATGTTCCGCAGCCACAGAAAAGGTCAACCGCGTGTTTTGTTTCCTCCAGGCCTTTTATAACTTCATTAACCAGAATTTCCTGCCCTTTACTGCTTGGCTGCAGGAAGCTTTCCTCCGGCAAAGTCACCATAACCTTACCGAAACGCATTGCCACTTCCTTCCTTGCAACTATAGGTATCAGGTTTGCCTTCTGCTTCCATGCAAGCCTTGCCGCATCATGTTTTTCGGCAAAGGAGGAAAGTGTTTCGGTATCTTTTACTGTTGGAGGAAGAAACCCATAAACCAGTATATCGGCTCCCGTATCTGCCATGGTAACGAAAGCCTGGTACGGCGGTGACTGCATTTCTTTTAAAACTTCACGGAGTGGCGATACAAGGGCAAAGAATTCAGGTGTAAGCAGAAAACATTCCTGCATATCCACCACGCTATATGTCTCCATTTTATAGAAACCTATAGTTCCTTCTTTTGCATTGAAATGGAATGTTGCCCTTCTCCTGCTTTTTGGCCCAACTTCTATCACCGGCAGGAATTCTATTTCATATCCGGCACGTTTTACTGCCCGCTCGAACTTATCCTGTTTGAAATGACTATAATCTTCCGGTTCAAAGTGCTGCATACGGCAGCCGCCACAATTATAATAATGCTTACATGTATTTTTGCTTCTTCTGTGCTTCTGTTCAATAAATTCATAGTTAACAGTTGAGAAGAACTTTTTCTTCAGCTTTGGCAGTTTTGCTTCAACCACATCACCAGGCAGAGCAAAAGGCAAAAATATCCTTTTGTTTTCGTGGTTTGCAACCCCCTCACCTTCCTTGCCAATCTCCTGCACGGAAAGCACTGTCTTGCTTAATTCTGGCCTTACTGTCTGGTTCATATGTTACAGTTTTATTACATTCACAGTTATTGCTTGCAAAATTTTTAAAAAACGTTTTACTAGACGCAATTTACATTAAACATAGGGGATATCAATGAAGAAAAAAGTTGTGCTGATTTCATTAATGCTTTCCGCTTCAACCATAGGTTTGGCCTTCGCTGCAGATAAGGATGAGGAAGGCTATCATTACCAGTCAAATTTTCTTCTAAACAATAAGCCATCTATTCAGGTTGCTTCTAATACCAGACATGATCTTCCGCTAAGCCTTCAGTACAAAAATAAAAAACAGCAGCAAACAAGGCCAGCAGTTGCAGCTACCACCCCCTCCCCTTCATTTACTCCTCCTCCTGTAATGCCGCAGAACACTTTTCAACCGGCACAGTTTTCTTCAAGCGATCCTTTAATGGTCATCAGGTTTAACCAGCCTTCAGTTTATTATCATGCTTCACTTTATAACGTTATAAAGAAAGCCCTTGAGATAAAACCATCTGCTAATTTTGAGGTTGAATCCCTTATCCCTTCCACAGGCAGCGAAAGTAAGGATACTGAAAGCAAGCGGGTTGCGCTTGAGAACGGTAAGAAAATAATGGAGAGCATCTCCACTATTGGCCTTCCTAGTGACCGTATAAAAATAAACTATAAGGGGTCAAATGAAGTTATAAATAACGAAGTCCATATTTTTGTTCGTTAATAACCCATTGATAAATAAAGGATATTGCTTTTTATTGATAGATAAAACTTGACATAGTTCATGTTATTGTCTAGTTTTCCCGCTCTTTTTCGAATATAGGAATTTTATGAAAGTTGTTAGTTCACTTAAATCAGCAAAAGCACGCGATAAGAATTGCCGCGTGGTACGCCGTAAAGGCCGTATTTACGTTATAAATAAAACCAACCCACGCTTCAAAGCGCGCCAGGGCTAACACCTCTTAGAAAGAAAGTCGCTAGGTTTTATCAGGTAATATATAAATTTTAAAAGCCGGAACGCAGTGTACATAAAGGTACATGAGTACCGGAAGTTTAAAATTTATATATATTAGATGACAAACCTAGTAGACTTTACCCCAGCATTTTGCTTACGCCGTGTTCGGTCTTCTCCCAGTAATGCGGTCTTTTTATCAATTCCCATACAGCCCTAAAACTAGCTATGCTATGTAGCACCCAATAGAATGGGAATAATAATGTATATGGAGTCATCTTCCACCACCTGTTTGCAATCAAAACTATCAGGGCAATAGATAGCTGCAGGGCAAATCCAAAACCTAAATTACCGAAAGCCGTATACATGAAAATAGGTGGCAGCCCATAATCCTTAACTACAAATAATCCCGAAGCCAGGAACATGAAAGGAATAGTAAGGAACACTACTGCAGGTGCGCCGACAAAAAACTGGAAACCGAAAAATCCCCTAAATCCTAAAGAATATAAAAGCGACATTGGCTTCCTCATATGAACGAAATAAGTCTGGATATAGCCTTTTATCCATCTTGACCTTTGTTTAAGCCAGGCACCAAGTTTTACCGGTGATTCTTCCAGTGTATATGAATCAACCATGGTAGTTTTATAGCCACTCTCTGCAAGCCTTATTCCAAGGTCAGCATCTTC
>CAYVHI010000035.1:0-17532 GCA_964450945.1 uncultured Rickettsiales bacterium | reverse complement strand
CAGTTGCTACATCTGAAGATCCCCCTCCCATTCCTGAGGAAACGGGAATATTTTTTTCTAATTTTATATGACAACCTATATTACCAATATTTATGTGCGGAATTATCTTTTTGATGGCTGTATAAATTAGATTTTCTCCTTTTATTTCTTTTCTAAAAGGGCCAGAAACAGCTATTTTTATGATTTTTGCTGGATTTATGCTAATAACATCTCCGATTTCTGTAAAAGCAACCAGACTATCCAGTTTGTGGTAACCATCAGGCATTTTACTTAATACATGAAGGTAAAGGTTAATTTTTGCGTGTGCTGTTTTCTTTAGTTTTTTCATTCTTCGATGTCGGTATACCCTCAGAAATCTTTCTTTTTATACTTATTATATCTTCTATTTCCGGTTTCAGGTTAAGAGCTTTTTTCCACTGGAATATAGCTTCATTCCTTCTACCTAATTGCCAATAGACATCTCCAAGGTGGTCGTTAATTATAGGATCACTCGGAAGCATGATGACAGCTTTTTCAATATATTTTAGGGCTTCTTGATATTTTTCCAGTTTATATAAGGCCCAACCATAACTATCTATAATATGGGGTTTTTCAGGTTCTTGTTTTATAGATATTTCAAGCATCTCCATTGCCTTATTAATATTTTTATCCTGATTTAGCCAGCTGTATGCCAGATAATTAAGTATTTCCGGGTTATCAGGAGATAATTCAAGCGCCTTAAAAAAATCACTCTCTGCCTTCTCCCATTTTGATGATTGCTCATAGCTTACACCACGATAGTAATATATAAACCAGTGTTCTTTTTTGGGGGATTCAATACGGTCAATAATTTTAGTATAATATTTTATTGCCTGTTCAAATTTCTTTTCTTCTACTGCTATCTCTGCCAACAAAAGGAGGGCTTCATAACTTCTAGAATATTCCTCTGCCATTGAAAGTAACATGGTTTTTGCCTGGTTTTCCTCACCTATTGCATAAAGATTCTTTGCGGTATTTATACGACCCTTCCAGTTAAAAGGAGAGCTGGGATCAATTTTCTCGAATATTGAATTGGCTTTTTTATATTTTCCGATATCTGAAAGGATATTGCCGATTAAATATTGAGCATGTGATAAATCGTTTCGTATATATACGGCTAATTGCAGATATTCCAGGGCATCGTTATCTAAATCGTTATTATAGAGGAATGATCCCAATTCACCTAAAAGTTCAGCGATACCATCTCTTGAGTTAGAGATAATAGGTTCAGACTGACGTGGAATTAAAACATTTTCAGCAAGTATAGCATTTTCATTTATATAGCTTTTATAAAGCTGATCTGCCAATTCTTTCTTATTATTTTTATCAAAAAAATTAAGGCTTGCTTGCATAAGTCTGTATGACTTTGGAGTTCCATCTTTAGTAAGGAAGGAAAATTCCTTTAAGGCCCTATCATTCTGGCCAACAAGTCCTGAAATAAGGGCTGTTTGATAATGTATGAAATAAGTGAAGGATTTATCCTCCATTTTTTCCAATTTTAATATAGCATTTGAATAATTATTATTTTCTACATTAAGCCATACAAGCACCAGGTGGGCAGCCAGTATCTGAATATTGGAGATCTGAGGGTTTTTTTTGACTACAGGTATCAGTATATTTTCTGCTTTACGAAAGTTTTCTTTCTTTATTTCTGTCAAAGCCAGAAATAATGGTGCAAACACATCTTCGGGATCTATGGTAATGACTCTTTCTGCTAAATTCTTTGCCTCATCTGTCTGGCCAAGATTTATTAAAATATGCATACCCTTATTTAAAAACTCAAGATTATCAGGGTCTTTACGCAAGGAATCCTTGATATAATCATATGAGTTCTCAAAATCGTTGTTTCTAAGGGCGTAGCGTGCAGCGAGAAAATTGCCTGATGTAGAATTTTTCACTTTATAAAATGTGTTTTTATGGGCTGCCTTTTTGTTTTGATAAAAAGAGAAGGAAATGGCAAGTAGTACCAAAAGAATAAAAAGACGAATTAAAAATCCCCAAGATTTTTTATCATTATTTTCTCTATTTTTAAGGCTATGAGGTATCATTATTTAGAAAAAACCATGTCTATTCATTGCTGTTATCATAAGGATTCTTACTCTTCCTTAAGGATAATCTTATAGGAATACCATTAAGCCCGAAAGCATCTTGAAGAGAATTGATTAAATACCTTTCATAACTCTCCGGAAGATTCTTTATATTATTGGCAAATATAAGGAACTTTGGCGGTTTCTTAGCTATCTGAGTCATGTATCTTAGCTTTATTCTTCGTCCGGAAGATAGGGGAGGAGGGTTTCTTTCAAGAGCTGATTTTAGCCATGAATTTAATTTTCCTGTGCTAATCTCTGCCTGCCATATTCTGAAAATCTCAAAACAAGCTCCTATTAGTTTATCTATATTTTTTGCCGCTTTTGCAGATATAAAAATAAGTGGCAGGTTTTTTACCTGTCCTAATGACACCTCAAGTTTGTCCTTAATATCATCTTTTGTTCTACTCTGGTCTGTTACTAAATCCCACTTATTCACTGCTATTACCAGCGCGCGCCCTTCTTCAACAACTTGACTGGCTATATTAAGATCCTGCTTTTCCAGCCCTTGCGTGGCATCAACAACCAATATTACAACATTAGCAAATCTTATAGACCTTAATGTATGAACTACTGACTGTTTTTCAACCTTCTCTATAACATTGGTTTTCTTTCTAAGCCCTGCTGTATCTTCTAGAAGAAAGTTATTTCCTTCAAAATTGCATGATAAAGTTATTGCATCGCGTGTTGTCCCGGCAATATCGCTGGTAATCATTATATTTTTTCCGGCAATTGCATTAAATAATGTTGATTTTCCAACATTTGGCCTTCCAACTATAGAGATACGCAGGTCATGATCAGAAGATTCTTCTTTTGATTCTCTATAGTAAGGTTTTATGGCTTCATATAGATCTGCCATTCCCAAATTATGTTCTGCTGATATAGTTACCGGCTCACCGAAACCCAAAGAAGTAACTTCATGAATATTTTCTCCAGCAGATTTTCCCTCGCTTTTATTTATAACGGGAATTACAGGTTTTCCAGCCTTATGCAGCCACTTGGTAAAATCTTTTTCTAGTGAAATATCTGATTTTGGCTCAGTGACATATAAAACTAGATCTGCATCCTCAACAACCTTCTGCATACGCTTTATGGCATCAGCCTCAATAGGTGTAGGCTTATTTTTTACATATCCGGCAGTATCGATAATTTTAAATATAAATGATCCAAGCTTTCCATGAGATTCAATTGCGTCCCTGGTTACTCCAGGCTGATCATCAACTATAGCAATCTTCCTTCCTACAAGCCTGTTAAAAATTGTTGATTTACCAACATTTGGTTTGCCAACTATTACAATGGTGAACATATGGCCCTACTAGGCACTTTGGTTATTTGTAAATGTATAGTTTGCCGGAATTATCCAATAAGAACAAAGAGTTATTTGCCACTGCCGGCCTTAGGAAAATATCTTCTGATATGGACTTCTTTGAAGTGATATTACCATCAAATGGGGATATTTCCATCAATTTTCCATTGGAAGAAGCAACAATCAGCCTATTGCCAGCTAATACTGGGGAGGTATATGAAATTTTGCCCTTCTTATCTTCCTCATTTTCAAATTGAGGTAATTGTGAAATCCATTTTATGCGCCCATCAGGGGCATATATGCAGAGAAGTTCATCCTGTGTGGTTATCAGATATATGAAATCACCCGAAATCCATGGAGTTTTCAATATAGAAATATTTTTTTCCCACACATCCCTTCCTGAAGAAACCTCTTTTGCTGTTAATATATTTTGGCTGCTGCCAAATATTATAGTGTTTTTATATTGAACCGGGGTGGCGTTGATATCAGAAATAGAGAAGCCCCCTGTTCCTGCCTTAATTTTTGTGACTAACGAATCTGTCCACACGGGTTGTCCAGATTTTAGGTCAAGGGCAAAAACCTCTCCTGATGAAAGAGGAATAAATGCAAAATTTTCTGTAGTAAGAGGGGCGGCGCTTCCAAATACTCCTGCTTCTTCAACAACACCTGCATAAGTCCATAGTGTGGTACCAGTTTCGGCATCAAGGCCATAAGCCTCATTCTGTATATTTGAAAAAACTACAATATTGTTTTTTACAGATGGAGCTGACCTTAGTGGTGTATTGAAAAACTTTTTCCATATCTCTTCACCCGAATCTGCTGCCAGACAGATAACATTGCCTTCTGCTGTGGTTACATAAAGTTTTCCAAAATAAAAATTAATTCCACCGCTAAGGAAATAACGCCTGTCGGAAAGAGTTTTTTTTGTCCATATAGGATTTTCAGGGTTATTCAGATCATAAGCACTTAACAGACCTTCCCCGTCAATAGTAAAAATCTTACCAGCCGCTATTATTGGCGCTACTGGTAGCCTGTAGCCATCAGGAATAGAGGTTCCAATGTAAAATTCCTGAGACAATGAAGTTTTTTCTGGCAGGGAAGGGTGGTTTGCATCCCTTGAATCTTCAGTATATAAATGGTTTATTCTTTGTTCTGGCAGGGATACACTTATCCTAAAATCATTGTTTGGCTGTAAGTTATTTTTTCTGACAATGGCAGCAATGCGCTCACCAGGCAGCTTTTCCTCTTCTGAAGTGCCCATCCATGATGGCATCATGCTGCATCCAGAGATGATGAAAATTAAAAATAAATATATGAATCTAATAGGCATTTGCTAATTTTTCTGCGCGGTTACGAAGGTTAGCAGGAGCATTAAAATCTGATTTGATAAGGTTAAAAATCTTTTTTCCTTCATCAATTTTATTATTCTTTATGAGCCATAAACCCTTTAATTCCATAGCGAAGTAGTACCAAGGATCATTTTTATCAGTAAGATCTGAAAATTTCTTCTCTGCCACATTATTATCCAAAGTATTATTTTCCATATTAATATGAATCAGGCTTAGGTCCGCAAGGTCTCTAATTGCTTTATCTTTAGAGATTTTTGAGAGGCTTTCCAGTGCAGGGATTGCGGCTTTGGAATCACCTTTCTCTATGGACATTCTTGCTTTAGCCAGTAAAGCTAGTTCTTTATAACCATCAGGCCCACTGCTGGAAATATCAGATAATATAAGGTCTGCCTCGCTAGCTTTCTGATTTCTTATAAGGTCAAAAGCATTAAAATATGATTCTCCCGCTTTTTCAATTTTCTTTTGCAGTAAAGATTTACTTGCGACGTTATATGAAACGACAACAAGTATAGCGAAGAATGTGAAGATAAGATGTTTTCCATATTTTTTAGCCAGCTTTACTAAATTTTCATTTTTTAAATCATCTCTTACTTCATCAAATATATCCATTCTAAACCCCAAAAACTATTTGCTTAAATAAAAATACGCGCTATCCTGCATTATATTTTCTAGAATTTCAAGAACCTAAGAGAAAAAAATGGATGCATTATTTTATATTTTTATAGTTTCGCTATTAGCCGGCCTTTATGTAGTGGTTGTTTATAACCGGCTTGTGGCTTTAAGGCAAACCAGAGGCAACGCCTTTGCTGATATTGAGGTGCAACTTAAGCTAAGGTATGACCTGATTCCAAATCTTGTTGAGACAGTAAAAGGGTATGCCGCCCATGAGAAAAGCTTATTTGAGCAGGTGACTAATGCAAGGTCTAAAGCTATGGGAGCTCAAGGTGTTAACGATAAGATTGAGGCAGAAACTGGTCTTAATCGAGCTTTAATGAACCTTCTGGCTGTTGCAGAAAATTACCCAGACCTTAAGGCTAATGAGAATTTTGGAAAATTGCAGGCGGAGTTATCTGATATAGAAAATAAAGTTGCGGCAGCAAGGCGCTTCTTTAACAATGCTACGGCAGAATACAATACCATGGTAAGACAATTCCCTGCAGTGTTATTTGCAGGAAAACTAGGCTTCAGTGAAGAAAGGCTTTTTGAAGTTTCAGAAGAAGAAAAGAAAAAAATCGATCAGCCAGCAAAAGTAAGTTTCTAGATGGTTACGACGTCCATTGGCCTGAAGACCTATATTTGGAATAATAATATAAAATCAATAATACTGCTGCTTGCCTTTCCAATACTGGTATATTTTTTGGTATGGCTTTTATTTGCAGTATTTGGCTTTTTTTCTATAAACTCACCACAGCTTATACCTGAACATTTAATTATCGCTAATGATGCAGGCCTAAGGGCAATAAAAGATTACTGGCATATTGTTTTAGTAGCAGTAGGTGGTTGGTTTATTTTTGCTTTTTTCTCTCATCAGGCAATTATAAACAAAACAACAGGGGCAAAGCCAGTTACCAGACAGGAAGCACCAGAAATATATAATCTTCTTGAGAATTTATGCATATCAAGAGGTCTGGCAATGCCAAAGTTATGCATTATTGAACATCCGGCACTAAATGCATTTGCAAGCGGTATAAATGATAAAACATATACTATAACATTAACGCGAGGGTTGATAGATACGTTAGACAGGCAGGAACTTGAGTCCGTTATAGCTCATGAACTTACTCATATTATGAACCGAGATGTGAGGTTATTGATAGTTTGTGCAGTTTTTGTGGGAATATTCAGTTTTCTTTCCGAGTTTATATTCCGTAGCTTAAGGTACGGAAGATTAAGTTTTAGAGGTAGGGGAAGAGGAAATGGTTTGCCAATACTAATTGCATGGCTGGTGCTGATGCTTGGCTATATGCTGGCAGTAATTCTAAGGTTTGCTATATCAAGAAAACGTGAATATTTAGCTGATGCAGGAGCGGTAGAGCTTACAAAAAATCCGCATGGGATGATAAATGCATTACAGAAAATATCAGGAAATGCAAAGATTGAGGGAATGCCAGAAGAAGTATCGCAGATGTTTATTGAGAATCCTCCGGGTTTTTTTGGCATTTTTGCTACACACCCCCCTATTGAAGATAGGATAGAAGCCATAAAGTTTATAGGTGGCATTGCCAGCGAAGATATTAAGCAGAAAATCAAGGCAGAACCAAATAAAATAAGTAAAAAACAGCCGCGGGATAATAACGTCTGGTAAAAATGGAAAAATGTATTATTGTAGCTAATTATTAATTTTTATTAATAAATTATATATTGAGGAAGAGATGTCTTTTACAAACACAGCAAAACAAGGAAAAGATAAGTATATAATTGAAGCAAAGGTAACTCCTGAGTTTGCAAACATCCTTACAGAGGAAGCTTGCGATTTTGTAACAGAATTATCAGAGCATTTCTCTTCAAGGGTAGAGCAGCTTCTTGAAACCAGAAAAAAACGCCAGCAAGAGCTGAGGAATGGCAAAATGCTGGATTTCCTTCCTGAAACAAAAAACATAAGGGAATCTGCGTGGAAAATTGGCCATATACCTAAGGATCTTCAAGATAGAAGAGTTGAGATAACAGGGCCGGTTGACCGAAAAATGATAATAAATGCACTTAACTCTGGTGCAAAAGTTTACATGGCCGATTTTGAGGATTCACATGCTCCTTCATGGGATAATACCATACAAGGGCAGATTAATCTAAAAGATGCAATTGACGGCACAATAACTTACCGCAGCCCTGAGGGTAAGTACTATAAACTAAATGATAAGCTTGCTACCCTTGTTGTAAGGCCAAGAGGATGGCACCTTAAAGAAAAGCATTTTTTGATTAACGGTAAATCCATATATGGTGCCTTCTTTGATTTTGGCTTATTCTTTTTCCATAACCATAAGAGTTTGCTGAAAAAAGACTCTGGCCCTTACTTTTACATACCTAAGCTGGAAAGCCACCAAGAAGCAAGGCTTTGGGCTGATATATTTGATTATACCGAAAAGAAATTTAACCTTAATAAGGGCACTATAAAGGCAACGGTTCTCATTGAAACTATAATGGCTGCCTTTGAAATGGAAGAAATCCTACATGAACTTCGTGATTATGTTGTAGGATTAAATTGTGGCAGGTGGGATTATATTTTCAGCTTTATAAAGAAATTCTCGCATGACCCCAAATTTGTTCTTCCGGATAGAGCAAAGGTTACAATGACAACACACTTCTTGCGCTCTTACTCTCTCTTGCTTATTAAAACCTGCCACAAACGTGGAGCCTTTGCTATGGGCGGAATGGCTGCTTTCATACCTATAAAAACTGATAAGGAAGCAAATGATAAGGCTATAGCAAATGTAAGAGCTGATAAGGAGAGGGAGGCAAAGGATGGGCATGATGGCACGTGGGTTGCCCACCCAGGGCTTATTCCTGTGGCTATGGAAGTTTTTGATAAATATATGCCAACCCCAAACCAGCTAAATAATTTAAGGGAAGATGTAAATATTACTGCGGCCGATATACTTAAAGTTCCTGAAGGTGAAATAACTGAAGCGGGACTTAGAAATAATATAAGTGTATCGATTAGATATATGGAATCATGGCTGGGCGGGGTAGGGTGCGTGCCAATATTTAATCTGATGGAAGATGCCGCAACTGCTGAAATAGCCAGAACTCAGGTTTGGCAATGGGTGAAGCATAAAGCCAAACTCTCAGATGGTAGAGTGATTACGCCAGAGCTTTTCAAGCAAATAAGGGATGAGGAGCTTGAAAAGATAAAACAGGAAATAGGTGAAAAGCCATTTAATCAAGGCAACTATAAGCTTGCCTCGAAAGTTATTGAGAAAATAGCCCTGAAAGAGGAGTTTGAAGAATTCATAACCCTTCCGGGATATGAGTATCTAGATTAGTTATCTACTTCTGCCTATGGATTTTGTATTTATCAGGTAAGATGGATATTCTCTAAAAGCTTTATCAAGACCTTTTGTAACTTCAGCTGGGTATTGTGATGCTGGGGTTTTTCCATCATTGCTTATATTGAGTAAAGGGCTATCCCCTAGCTCATCTAGGGCCTTACTTATAGCACCGATACTGTCACTTATTTTAGATGTTGGTACTGGGCCGGTAGATGTTCTGCCTAATGCCACGGCAGCACCTGCATAAGGCATATTAAGCTTTGCCCCATCCGCATCTGGTCCAACAAGAATTATAAGTCCGCTACCCATAGTTAGTTTTTTATCATCACCATCCTTCTCTATTTTTGCATTTTTGATAAATTTTCTGTCAGACGCTGGGTCAGCAGCATCAGCTCCAGCAACTAAAGGCTTTATAGTTAGTTTATATTCCGGAGCTACATATGAACCAGGAGTTACCTTATAACCCTTAGGATCAACCTTTGGCTCCATGACAACAACTTTTTGAGTTCCTACTTGTCTAAAAACTGGTTGTAAAGGTGGAATTGCTCTGGGATTATAGTTGTACCTGACTATAACTTGTACGGGTACTGTTTTTACTACCGGTACCATTTTTACTCCATCTACTTTAGGCAAAGTTGCCTTACCTGGGTTGGTAAGTTCTATAGCTGATGCCACTGTAGGCATATGCCTTATAGAAGACTTTTCTCCCGTCAACTTTATAGGACCTTTTGTAAACTGATTTATGCCATATTCATAGGCACCTTCTACATTCATATTCTTATCTTTTTCAGGAGATATGTATTCTGTCCCCTCAATCAAGGCAATTGCAACTTGACGTTTATCACTTTTAGGAATTTCATCATAAAATCCTTTCAGCCTGCCAGGTTGGAATTCCCTAGTTTGGCCAGATGGATATATCTTTATATAATCTTTACCAATTTCAATCTTTGTAATAGTTGGGTCGGTTCTAATGAATCCGCCATTCTTATCTATTGTTATAGGAAATTTTGTTTTAGCATCTTCAGCATCTAATTTTTTATCAACTATAATTTTTGCAAAACCTTCCGGAACTACGAAAGGTGCTGGTTTTTCTTCTTCCAGTTTCTCTGCCTTAGGATCATCCACTTTCTTAGGCATTGGGACTTTTTTAGCATCAGGATCATCAAGCTTTGGTGCTTCATCAGGAGGGATGATTATAGGATCATCTGCTTTTTTAGGCACTGGAGCCTTTTTAGCATCAGGATCATCAAGTTTTGGTGCTTCATCAGGAGGAATGACTATAGGATCATCTTTTTTAGTAGAATCTTTGGGAGTGGTTTTTTTGGTTGTAGAACTCGTATCTGCAGTTGCAGTGATCTTTGTATCAGGTGTTGCTTTTATATCTGGTTTATCAGTACCTCTAGAACAGCCGAATACCCCAGCAAAAGCCAGAAGAAGTAGTATGGGCCTAGTACATTTGAAAAACATATCCTACATCTTAAACACAATTGAAAATCAAACAAATTATACCATAAGCAGGTTAATGATTTATTAAACTTTTGTTAAATATTGAAATATAAGGAAAATAAAAAAGCCCGCTAAAAAGCGGGCTTTTCTACTTATTTATCAAGACTTACTTATTGGGCTTGCTGCTTTAATTTAGCAAGGTTAGCGTTCCATTCATCAATCTTAGCCTGCATAGCATCATTCTTCTTCTTAGCCAGACCTTCTGGATTGAATTGACCGATAAACTTACCCAGAGCAGAGACACCTTTATCTGCGGCAGCCTGTAGCTCAGCGTTAGATACAGTCATGCTCATACTACCCATAGGAACATCCTTACCGTAAATCTTAGGCCACCTTGGATCATCCAGATCGCCCCAGTTCATTGGCCCTTTTGCTTCCTGAGAAGCTACGATAAACATGGTATCTGTAGATTTATCTTGAGGTATTTTGATATCAAATACCCGTATAGATATTTTTGCAGGTAACGCATCGCTAGAGCCTTGACCAGGCCTTGAAGTGCGGGCCAGACCTAAAGCTTTTGTATCGACAGGGATACTCTTGAATCCTATTACGACCTTACGATTTGAATCAAGCAGCCTTACAACTCCATCATTACCCAATTCAAAGTTACTGAGCGCAGTAACATTATTATCAGGTTTTCTTCCCATACCAAGTGATACGTTACCATTAGCAACTATAACCGATGTTTGAGGAGTTGCATTGTTGGAGACGTCAACTTCCAATTGAGGAAGATTAGAAGAAATTACCAGAGGTATATCCCCTAATTTATTTTCACCAGATACTAGGACGGTGAACTTCTTGAGGCTGCTACTTGGGTTATCCAAGCAAAGCAGGCGCATACCACCAAGTTTAGAATTTAGATCACCTATTGGCATATCATCAGCGCTTTGCCTTGAAGCCAGACCGAAAGTTATAGCATTCTGATTTCTGTTCAGGCTTGGAACCTCAACGTTATCCATGCTAAGATTTACTTTAGCAATTTTTGCTAGTTCTGGGTTCAGGCCAACCTTTCCTACTAAGCTGAAACCTAACTGACTTACTACTTCAGGTGTAGAAAGGCTTGCGCAGTTTATTATCGCTGTTGATATAGGGTCACCACCACCGCCGCCGCCAAACTTACCGCCGGCACCGCCAGAGCCACCTTCACCACCGCTGCCACCAGAGCCACCTCTGCCACCAGAGCCGCCGCTGCCACCAGAGCCGCCGCTGCCACCAGAGCCGCCGCTGCCACCAGAGCCGCCGCTGCCACCAGAGCCACCGCTGCCACCAGAGCCGCCGCTGCCACCAGAGCCACCGCTGCCGCCAGAGCCGCCGCTGCCACCAGAGCCGCCGCTGCCACCAGAGCCGCCGCACCAACCTAGAGATTCTCTACCTGCAGCAAATTCATTAGGGTTAGTAGTTGTGCATGTATATGTACCTAAAGGATCACCTACTGGAGGGAATACCATTGGGGTATTCAAGTTTGCATCATATACATAGCATGTCCTGCCGCCATCAACAGGATTTGTGCTTTCGCAGCTTGGTTCTTGAGCTGTCACTTCCTGGCCATTAGTTGGACTGCCTGGAATAGAATCTATATATGTCACTTGGTCATAAGTTAGATTGTTGGCCTTCAGACATTGACAGAACTGAGTTCCATAAAAAGAGGTCTTAGTGCCGTTAGGACCTTCTGTAAGGAAGGCTTGGCTGAATTGCTGACCTACAACACTGCAGATGTCACTAGATCCACCAGTGCCAGTGCCAGTGCCAGTGCACCAATTGCCGTGGTAAGCAGGTTCGGTATCGCAACAATAACCACAACCAGATTCTACAGCTGCACCTTGTTGAGTACATAAATTACAATTATCTTTAGGATCTGCTGGGCATGTGTGGTTTGAATTATAAACACCAAGGAACCTACCTGTGCCCGTTACAGGGGGGCCGAAGTTTATGTAATTAGGCCTGCTATCAGTACATACATCACTTACCGGAGGGCATTTACCCCCAGTATCTGGTGAAAATTGAGGAATGCAGCTACTTCCAGTTCCTGTACCTGTACCAGAGCCAGATGGAGAAGGTTTTACACCACCAGTACTACCGCTACCGGTTAAATAACCGCTATATGGAGGGCTGTTATAATCTATTATTTGATTCTCACAGCAGAAACCACAAAGTTCTGTTCCATCAAGGCTTAGTACTGCTCCTCTTTCTAAATTTCCGGTATGTTGCTGCCCTAACCCGGTCTGATGTTCAAAGATTATCTGAGGACACTTATCATAAAGACTTTGGTTAAACTGGCTAAGAGACTGAGGATTGTCCGAACGACATCTGGTACCATAGAAGACACCTTTGCCGTCATCTAATCCAGGGATTATGTTCAGAGCGCAAGCTTTACTAACATGCGGACAAATTGAGTCGTCGGTACCTAGAACTCCCGGATGGGTACACTCACCAGCATATGCATCAGATACAAAGATTAGTGAAATCAAACTAAATACTTTACTAAACATACCATTACCTTTTTCATTGCTGGTTCTAGGCCCATTACCTCCTGGACTGTTAATTTCACAGTTCAGGCCTGTGCATTGGCAGGCACCAGGAGCTGGTTTAGTGCCTGTACCAAGATGAGCAGAGTTTTGGCATAGATCTAATGTAGAGCATTTAGCGCCATTAGATTCAACACAATAACAATATGGAGAATTTGCAGCTGCAAGCACTCCATCATATAGACTGTAGAAACCTATAGTTAGACCATTACTGTTGCAGATATTAGTACATGCATCAACATACTCTTTATCGCTTGGTTTACTACCGAGGCCAGTTATATAACCACCGTACGTTGATTCGCAGCTTGAACCGGATGTATTACCACCGCCACCGCTGCCACAGCCAAATGCATATGGGCTGCATGAGCAAGTACCACCTACACACTTGAATTTTGAGCAATCATCAATTCCTGCTTGTGGTGCACAAAGGAAATTTGGTCCGTTTTGTGCAAAAGGCGACATGCATGCAGAATTACAGTCTGCATCAGATGAGCATTGTTGATTAGCCATCCAATCCATACAGTCTGTACAAGCAGTAGTAGTTTTTTGACAATTACCATCACTGCTTCCACCACCAGTGTAAATACCAACTATAGTGATATCACCATTGCCGCATTCACCACCGGAACCACCGGAGCCGCCGCTGCCACCAGAGCCGCCGCTGCCACCAGAGCCGCCGCTGCCGCCGCTACCACCGGAGCCGCCGCTGCCACCAGAGCCACCGCTGCCGCCAGAGCCGCCGCTGCCACCAACGCCGCCGCATACACCGCACATTGCAGTTCCTGCAGGGCTTCCGCAATTGCACGATCCATCACCATCGTGATACATCATCTCATCGCGGAAATAACTATTTATGGTACCGTTAACCAGAGCTCTGATATCAGAATCCATGGTAACCACTCCAGGCTGTGCTGCTGTAGTATCTTGGAACCAAGGAGAGGTAAAGGTTGTTGTAGGGCATGAAGGGTCTGAACCTGTCGCGGTGACTAAATAGTTACGACCACAACCATTTCCACCAGGGCTAGGACAATTTGGTATAACAGTTACATCATATCCGCATGAGCCGCCGCTGCCGCCACCGGAAGTACCGCCACCGGAAGTGCCGCCACCGGAAGTACCGCCACCGGAAGTACCGCCACCGGAAGTACCGCCACCGGAAGTACCGCCACCAGAAGTACCACCACCGGAAGTACCACCACCACCACCTGGGCAGCAGCATCCGCCTACTTGAGGACCAGGAGGATGATCAGTCATCCCCGGTGCGCATTGAGTGCCACCCACATCATAAGTGGAAGGTGATAATGAAGTACCTGGGCATGTATTGCCATCAGGAGAAGGCATACTGCCGAAACATGAGTAATTTATAGGCATACATACAATACCGCTGCCCGGACTTTGGCCACCGCATTCACAGGCATATAATGCACCTGGATTATTATATGTTGCAGTTTGACACGCATTTTGATCTATTCCACCTTGATAAGTTGGGCATGGACCACTAACACATTGGCCATTTTGGAACTGATATGGCACGGGCACATGATCAGGAGGGCATAAACCACATGGAGGAAGAGGATTAGGATTATAAGTACAGGTATATTTCCAGCCGCCGCAATTGCTGCCGCCACCGGTGCTGCCAGCAGAGCCAGTGCCTGTACCTGTGCCTGTAATGCCACCAACACGGGTTGTGGCATCAGTTGCTTGTGTAGTTGATAATACCGGACCGCCAGAAGTACCGGTAGTAGTTAGTGAAGTATTGAACTCAGGATCAAAGCAGTCTGAAGTGCATATACCGGTACGAGTAGTTTCGGTATTGCCATCCCTAGGGCCGCCAACATAAGTCGCCACAACATCACAACTTGAGCATGAGCTGCTTGAACTTGAAGATGTTGACCCTGAGGATGTATTGCCAGTTATTGCACTAAGTGCGCTAGTTATTAAGCTGGTGCCTGTAGTGGATAAACTTGTTGTATAAAGATCATATACTCCTTCAAATTCTATAGGACCAGGGGTATAACCAGCGCTGCAAACTGCAGGAGGGCAGTTGCCACCACCGGAAGTACCGCCACCAGTTGTGCCACCACCGGAAGTACCACCACCACCCATGCATGCTTGGCATAGGGCAACATTAAAAGTTGGACTCTGTGTATCACACACAGGAGTGCAGCTACCACCGCAGAACTGTGTGCATTGAGCAGGCGCATTACCTGCGCCTAAGCAGCAGGCCACACAATCTGCAACAGTTGCATGTGCATCATCTACTAATAATGATGTGAAATTAAATTCTTTACCTATGCTTGATATCTGATCTAAGCAATGTACAGGCGGATTACCAATTGTACCGCCGCCAGTTGTACCGCCACCAGTTGTGCCGCCACCAGTTGGAGGTGGTGAACAGACACAGCAATCATATGTTTGGCTTGGATTTGTAGAACCACAAGAAGCTGTTGCAGGTAAAGTGGATTGTGCGAAAGATTGAATATGTGGAGCAAGTATGCCTTCATATGCACTGCAGAGGCCATACAAATATGCGCCAGCAGCTTGATAGTTTTGTTGTAAGCACGCCTGACTTCCGCTGAGAGTAGTGCCTGTTTGCCCAGCTCTCCAACAAGCATCTATGGTGGGAGATGTTGCTGGTATAGATATCATTGGACACGGACATTCATTACCTTGATAACCAGAAGAGCTTGTAGTGCCGCTAGGTGAAGTTGTAAGAGTAGAAGAGAAACTTGTTGGCGTACAATTAGAAGGGATATTAGTGCTGTTTGTGGTTACTGAAATGGAGGTGCAGTTTGAAGGGCAGTTACCAGTGCTGCCACCAACGCCAAAAGAAGGGCAAGAGCAACATTGGAATGTTGCAGTTGCTGTAGTATTTCCAGATCCCCAACCTGGCTCAGAACTCATTTGATAGCATCCGCCATTAAATGTTGTGGCGGTGTTCATAAAATCATCACCACTACCATAATCATCATATACCCATGTATGTACTGAAGGAGTACAGCCAGTGCCGCACTGAGGAGTACTACCGCCACCAGACAGACATGCATTGCATAGGGTAACATTAAAAGTTGTACTTGAAGTATCGCATACAGAATTGCAAGCCGGAATGGCATTTGCATTATTAGATGAGTAAGGGAGTGACAAAAGTAATATAAAAGATGAAAGGATTACAGCGGACGCTGATACCTTAAAACCTTTTTTTATTTGGTCTATGATTGCGTAACACATATGTTAGCTCCCTTTATATTCAAAAATTAACTAATATATATAATAGTTATATAAACCCTTTATTTATATAGTTATACACCTACCAAATTAATACATAAATGGTTAACAAAGTATTAATATTTAGTAAAATTGTATGAATTTTTTCTTACAGTTTTATTACACTAATCTAGGTTAACTTATAACATAAAATTTTTAATTGTCGCTAACTTTTTAATTTTTCAGGGAAATTTCGTGTTTAGAAAATTCGCAGATGGCTCAATCTCTGGTTTTGGGGTAAAAAACTAAAGTTAACATCAGTTTTATTTATAATCATAGTTTTTGATATAGCTTTTTTATGATATAGAACAACCTTAATTTACCTATTTAAGGAACTAATATGCTTAATGAAAACGCCCTAAATACAATTTTTAAGGAAGCCAGAACCCACTCAAGCTGGCAGGATAAGAATATAGAAGATAGTGTTTTAAAGGAAATTTATGATCTTTCAAAAATGGGCCCAACAAGCGCTAATTGCATGCCGATGAGGGTTGTTTTTATAAAAACAAAAACTGAAAAGGAAAAACTAAAACAGTGCCTGGCAGAGGGAAATATTGATAAGACAATGAGTTCTCCTGTAACTGCAATTATTGCGCAGGATATGGAGTTTTATGAAAAACTTCCAAAGTTATTTCCGCATACAGATGCAAAATCATGGTTTGTTGGAAAGCAAGATTATATTGAGGAAACTGCATTCAGGAATAGTTCAATACAAGGTGGGTATTTTATTATTGCTGCACGATCTCTTGGGCTGGATGTTGGCCCCATGTCAGGGTTTGATAGAAAAAAATGTGATGAATTATTTTTTACTGGCACAAAAATAAGATCTAATTTTTTATGCAATCTTGGCTATGGAATAAAGGAAAAGCTTTATCCACGTGGCCCAAGATTATCCTTTGATGAAGCGTGTAAAATAATCTAGCTTTTATTCGAAAAGAAAATCTGAGTTATCTATAAGAGATGAGTTAACGCCGGTAAGAACAATCTGGTGGCCGGTTTCAAGAGTTAAGAGGGCATTACCAAATCCATCCACGGAAACAGATGGGCCAGAGGAGTAATTTAATAATCGTATTTTGTCTGTTCCATTTTTAAAATCAGTAATTATGTCTGACTCAGTTGCGGTTGAGACTAGCCTATCAAATGAAAATACATCAATTCCATCTCCACCAGTTACAATGTCATTGCCAGCATCTCCGCTTAAAGTATCATCTCCAAGCCCCCCTGATATAAAATCAGAGCCCGTGCCGCCGTTTATCATATCAGTATCTTTCTGTCCAAAAATAGAATCATTCCCGGTGCCGGCATCTATAGTGTCATTCCCAAGACCTCCCTGGATAAAATCATTTCCATCGCCTCCGAATATGCTATCTGTTCCTTCTCCAGAAGATATGGAATCATTTCCTGTCCCTCCGTCAATAGAATCTCCGTCAAGACCGCCAAGAATTATATCATCTCCTGTTCCTCCATTTAATGTGTCTGCTCCAGCCCCAC
>CAYVHI010000034.1:0-17552 GCA_964450945.1 uncultured Rickettsiales bacterium | reverse complement strand
GGTCAGTTAGGAAAAATGGCCGCTCTTGCCGCAGCTAATCTTGGATATAAGGTGCATATATTCACACCCGAAAGAAATTCACCCGCATCGCACGTTGCTTATAAAACAACTATTGCAGAATACAGTAATAGAAAAGCATTAAAGGCTTTTGCTGAGAATGTTGATGTAATTACTTTTGAATTTGAAAATATTCCGTTTAATACCCTTAAATTTCTTGAAGAAGTATCTATTGTAAGGCCAAATGCCAATTCATTGCATATTTCACAAAATAGGCTTAGGGAAAAAAGTTTTGTAAGGAAACTAAGCATACCTACTGCAGATTTTTATAATATAAACTCCTTAGCTGATCTCAAAAAAAATCTTAAAAAAATAGGAAAGGCAATATTAAAAACTGCTGAACTTGGCTATGATGGTAAAGGACAATATAGAATAAGCAGCGTTTTAGAGGCAGAGTCCATTTGGAAATCTGTAAAAAAACCATCATCATTAATACTTGAGAAGTTTGTTCCTTTTCAAAAGGAAGTTTCAGTAATAATTGCCAGAACTGAAAACGGAAAGAGTGCAACTTTCCCTGTTACAGAAAACGTGCACAAGAATGGCATTCTTGATGAAAGTACAGTACCATCAGCAATTTCTAGTAAAACAGCCATGACTGCAGCATCATATGCAAAAAAGATAGCTAATGAACTTGATCTTGTTGGCCTTCTGGCCATTGAATTCTTTGTCCTCAAGAACGGCAAGGTTTTATTTAATGAAATGGCTCCTCGTCCCCATAACTCTGGCCACTGGACTATGGATGCATGCAAAACAAGTCAATTTGAACAATTTATACGCGCTGTATGCGGGCTGCCGCTAGGTTCAGTAAAACAGACATCAAAAGTAAAAATGAAGAACTTAATAGGAAATGATATCTTGAAATGGAAAAAGATCGTTAAGAATAAGAACGCCAAAATCCATATCTATGGAAAAGACACTATAAAACCCGGAAGAAAAATGGGACATATAAATTTTATTGAAAAATAAACTTAGAAAAATAATTTACAAATTATATCGATATATTTGCTTGCTTTTACAGTACCGCCTTCAAAGCACTTATCTAAAACATTCATAACTACATGGTGGCCAAACATCAACATTGCGGTGAGTAAGCAAAAAACTACAACACTCATCAGTAAGCCCAACAATATTATGATCCCATCTTTTGTAATGAGTCCAATAGACATAACCAAAATCGTTATGCCGGGAAGAAAGTTCATCAATGGTATTGGAAGAGCCATAATAATACTTAGAAGAAAATATAACAGGCCAAGAAATTTTTCTGCCTGTAAAGAAGCCGTCAGAATAAATAAGCGCGGCTTTAGAAATTTTTCTATCCAACGTAATCTCGGCAAGAAACTATCTACCATAAACTTAAGCGATGATTTCTTAATGACCTTATTACCAAGCCATTTTGGTATCCATGGGGTATCTCTACCCAACATCATTTGTATGGAGACAAAGACCAGGGGAACTGCAAAAAGTGTTGACCATCCTGGAGGGCTTGGTAGAGGTATGCAGTTAGGAAGAACAAAGATTATGGTTATAAAACCAAATCCACGCTCATGCAGCGATTGCATAAGATCCCTGAATAATATCTTTTCAGATTTGTGTGTTTCAAGCAAATCTTCAAGAATGGTAGATATATTTAATTTATTTTCTTGCTCAGTTGTGAACATGTATTAGTGGGTTTTTAAGAATATTTCGAATTTTTGATTTTATATTAGGAATAAAACTTATCTCTTTGATCCTTCTAAGTAAAAAATTTTCTGTATTTCTAATATCATGAGAAGTATCTTCAATCCAGTATAATATTGTAAGCAAATAAATATTTGCAAGAATTGCCCTCTTTGTGTAGTAGCTAAAATCAAAAGACCTATCACCAGAAATAACCCATATTTTATCAATGAATTTATATAAATTTACTATTCCACGGAAATAGTTTTGTGGCAAAGTATAATAATAAATAAGTTTTTTTATTGATTCTTTATGCTGATTATTTTCTGATAAGTGAAGAATTATTGTTTTTGCTATTTTATTTGATAGACCTTTTTCGCTAGAGATATTTTTTTTATGACTATCCAGATTATGAAGGTTCTGTTCACAAAACAGCTCTGCAACACTATCTATACCCATAGGGAAAAGTTTATATAATTCAGCTTTATCTATGGATGCCTTTTTTGCTGATAAGATAAGAGTTCTTTCAGTCCATCCATCAAAAACACTGTTTTTCAACACCTTATCTAAAATAATCCGCTGCTTTTCCGTCAGTTTTTTCATTAAAAGGCCTTAAAAAGTGCTGGAAATGTAAAATAAACTATGGTATTAACCCTGCCTTCTAATAAATACTTAAGTGATTAATATTCAAAGGAGGATATTACTCTGGTACAAATTATAGTTAAAGACAATAACGTTGAGCAGGCTCTACGTATATTAAAAAAGAAAATGCAACGCGAAGGTATCTTCCGCGAAATGAAAATGCGTCGTCATTATGAAAAACCATCTGAAAAGAGGGTTCGTGAGCAAGCTGAGGCTATTCGTCGCTCCCGCAAGCTTTCAAGAAAGCGTAATCAGGAAAATTTTTAATCATAATTAACTTATAGGTGCTCGAAGGCCTTGATGATGTCTTCTGTCATCTTTTTGGCGTCACCAAAGAGCATCATTGTATTATCGCGGTAGAAAAGTTCATTCTCAACGCCGGCGTAGCCAGCTGCCATACTGCGCTTAACAAATAATACTGTTTTAGCCTTTTCGACATCAAGAACTGGCATACCAAAAATAGGGCTTGCAGAATCAGTTTTTGCCGCTGGATTGGTAATATCATTAGCGCCTATTACATATACCGCATCAGTATTGGCAAAATCCCTATTTATCTCTTCAAGTTCTAATACTTCTTCATAAGGAACCTTCGCCTCAGCTAATAACACATTCATATGCCCAGGCATACGCCCAGCAACAGGATGGATAGCATAACGCACCTTTACACCTGCTTTTTGTAATACATCTGACATTTCTTTTACAGCATGCTGCGCCTGTGCTACTGCCATGCCATAGCCAGGAACAATAATTACAGATGTAGCATTCTTCATTAGGAATGCTGCATCTTCAGCGCTACCACTCTTAACGTTTCTATCTGTTGCACCAGCAGCACCCTTCCCTGCCTCTGCCACTGCGCCAAACCCCCCAAATATAACGTTTATGATTGAGCGGTTCATCGCCTTACACATTACGTAGCTAAGGATTGCGCCGCTTGCCCCAACCAGAGCGCCTGTGATTATCAATAGCGTGTTGCCAAGGGTAAACCCAATGCCTGAGGCTGCCCAGCCTGAGTATGAGTTAAGCATTGAAACAACAACCGGCATATCCGCTCCACCGATTGGAATAATAAGCAAAAAGCCAATCAAAAATGATAATGCCAACATTACCCAGAATATATTATGTGATTCCGTAACACAGAATAGAGCAACAAGGACAAGTATGGATAAAGCAATAAGACCATTTACAAAATGCTGTCCCTTAAAACGGATAGGCTTTCCGCTCATAATGCCTTGTAATTTTGCAAATGCTATTACAGAACCGGAAAATGTTATTGCGCCAATAACAGCACCTAAACTCATTTCAACAAGGCTACTTACTTTAATACTTCCTACTTTACCAATTCCATATGATTCTGGAGCATAAAGCGCCGCCGCCGCAATTAGGCAAGCCGCCATACCAACAAGCGAGTGAAACGCAGCAACAAGCTGAGGCATTGCCGTCATTTTGATTTTTATTGCAGTTATTGTACCTATCAAACCACCTATGATTATGCCAGCAACTATAAGGCTATATGTGCTTACAACGGGATGAACCAGAGTAGTACCAATAGCGATAGCCATGCCGATAATACCAAGGATATTTCCCCTTCTTGCAGATTTAGGAGATGAAAGTCCCTTAAGAGCAAGTATAAAACATACAGAAGCTATTAGATAAAGTATTGCTGATGTTCCTGACATACCTACTTCTTCTTAAACATATGCAGCATCCGCTGCGTTACAATAAAGCCGCCAAATATGTTTATACTGGCAAGCAGCACCGCAAAAAATCCAAGTATCTTTGAAGTATCGAACAACTCAGGTCCAGCTGCAATTATAGCGCCTACTATTATGATTCCAGAAATGGCGTTTGTTACCGACATAAGTGGTGTGTGTAACGCAGGTGTAACGCTCCAAACAACATAGTAACCGACAAAACATGCCAGAATAAAGACTGTGAAACCAAAAATAAAAGGATCAACCACCGTATGTTCAACTGGAAGTTCCGCCATTTTTTCAGGTGCAGCTAAAACTAAGTTAGCCGCAGATTCTGCAAGTTTATTAGCGGCCTCAGCAATGCTTTTTGCCTGTTCCGCTATATTTGATGCATCTGTCACGCTAATTTCTCCCTTAGAGTATTATTAGTAATATTACCATCATGAGTTATCATACTTCCCTTGATAATTTCATCTTCAATATTTATAGAAATTTTTTTATCTTTTATGATCAATCCAACAAAGCTCAAGGCATTACGGGCATAAAGCATTGAGGCATCAACAGCCAGCCTGCTTGGCATATTCTCGTAACCCACTATCTTAACACCATATTTAGTGATTATCTTATCTGGCTTACTAAGTGGACAGTTGCCACCAGAGCCAACGGCAAGATCAACAATAACAGATCCTGGCTTCATATCTTTTACCATCTCTTCAGTAACAAGAACTGGTGCTGGACGGCCAGGGATGAGTGCAGTTGTAATAACAATATCATTCTTTTTAATTGTGCTGTGAATCAATTCCTGTTGAAGTTTCTTATATTCTTCGCTCATTTCTTTTGCATAACCACCCTTCCCTTCGCCAGATTCCTTATTATCAACAGGAACCTCAATGAATGTGGCACCCAAGCTTTCAACCTGTTCTTTAACCGCAGGGCGCACATCAAACGCAGAAACCACGGCACCTAAGCGTTTAGCAGTAGCAATAGCCTGCAAACCTGCTACACCAGCACCAAGTATGAGTATGCGTGCAGGAGAAACAGTGCCTGCTGCCGTCATCATCATGGGTATAGCTTTACCGAATTCATATACTGCATCAATAACTGCACGGTAGCCCGCCAGGTTGCTTTGTGAAGAAAGTACATCCATAGTTTGAGCGCGGGAAATACGTGGAACAAATTCTAAACTAAAAGAAGTTACTTTTTGCGAAGCTAGTTTTTTAAAATGTTCCATATTTTCATATGGATTAAGCAGACCAATTAAAATTGATTTTTCTTTTAAGTAGTGAACTTCATCAAGATCGCTCATTCCCTTCTTTAGAGGACCGTTAACTTTAATAAGTATATCACTTTCTGAAATTATTTTTGCTGGATCTTTTTCTATTGTAACCCCAGCTGATGTATAGCTTTCGTCAGAGATTTGTGAACCAAGCCCAGCCCCACTTTCAACTGTTACCTGCGCGCCCATGCCAATATATTTCTTAGCCGCTTCCGGGGTAACTGCTACCCTTAATTCTCCCGGTTTTCTTTCTCTTAAAAATCCTATTTTCATAGAGTAGCTATATTAACAATACCATTATTTAATACAAACACTTTATCCATTTTTTTAGCAATATCGTGGTTGTGTGTTACTATAAGCGCAGCCAGCTGTTTTTCCCTGATAAGGCTAATAAATATTTTTATAACAGCTTCTGCTGTATATGGATCAAGGTTTCCGGTTGGTTCATCCGCAAGAAGTAATTTAGGGTTATGGATGATTGCCCTGGCAATCGCTACTCTCTGCTGTTCTCCACCTGAAAGCTCTGACGGCCTATGACTAAGCCTATGCGATAATTCGAGCATCTTTAACGCTTCTTCTGCCTTCTTTTTTGCCTCTAATTTCTTTTGACCAGCAATGATTAGTGGCATAGCCACATTCTCTACCGCCGTAAATTCCGGCAAAAGATGATGTGACTGATAAATAAAACCTATATCATGCCGCCTTATCAGGGTCTTATTATAATCTGAAAGAAACACCACATCCTTGCCGGCAATACTTATATTGCCCTGATTAGGTTTATCAAGAAGACCTGCAATATGGAGTAAAGTACTTTTTCCACATCCAGAAGGCCCAAGCAAGGCAACAACCTCACCTTTATTAATCTGCAATGAGGTATTCTTTAGTACATCTATCCTTACTCCGCCTTGCAGGTAAGATTTATTAATACCCTTTAATTCAAGAACACTACTCATAACGTAGCCCCTCTACAGGTGAAAGTCTTGAAGCGCGAAGTGCAGGGTATAGTGTTGAGAGTAGAGAGAGTACAAGAGACATAATTACAACGCTTAATACATCAGATATCTCAACTTTTGCAGGAAGGGTGGAGAGGTAATATATTTCTGAAGAAAATAGTTCAGCACCAGAAAGCTTCTCTATCCATTGACGGATGGTTTCAATATTAAGCGCAAATGCAAGACCAAGCAAAGTACCCGTCATTGTACCAATAATCCCTATGGAGCCACCGCAGAAAATAAAGATTTTCATTATAGAAAGTTTTGTGGCACCCATGGTGCGCAGTATCGCTATATCCCCAGTTTTATCCTTAACTAGCATTATCATGCCTGAAATAATATTAAAGGCAGCAACAAGTATAATAAGAGTAAGTATAAGGAACATTACATTCCGTTCAACCTGCAATGCGTTAAACAAATGCCCATTCTCTATTTTCCAGTCATTTACCCGGTACCGGCCTTTTGTTTTAAGAAATATATCTGCAGCTATCTTTTGTGCCTCAATTGGGTCATTAGCCATTATTTCAATAAGGTTTACTGATTCAGGAAATTTAAAATAAAGCTGGGCAGCTTCAAGAGGAGTATAGGCTATTACACTATCATACTCGCTCATACCTATTTCAAATATAGCCACTATGGTAAAATCTTTATGCCGCGGTATTGCACCAAGGACAGTCTGGGTTGATTGCGGTGAAACAAGGGTGATGCTGTCACCAACTTTAACACCAAACGATTTAGCCATTTTTGAGCCTATAATAATTGCGTTTATTCCCTTAAAGTCTTCAATATTCCCTGATTTAATGTTTCCAGATATAATTTTTCTATCCCTAAAGTCAGAAAAACTAATTCCTTTTACAAGTGCACCGGTAGATTTTCCATTATTAACCACCATCGCCTGCCCCTCAACAATTGGTGAGGCATAAGACACTCCATTTATTTTTTTGAAGTCAGTTGTAAGAGATTCATAATCTTTTATAGGAATTTCATTTGCATAAACATAAACATGGGCGTTTATTCCAAGAATACGGTCCATAAGCTCTTTTCTAAAGCCGTTCATTACCGCCATCACCACAATTAATGTGGCAACCCCCAGCGCAATGCCTACCAGAGAGAACCCAGCTATAACCGAAATAAAACTTTCCTTCCGGCGAGAAAAAAGATATCTGAAAGCAATCATCCTTTCAAAAATAGAAAACATCTAGCCCCTGCTGCCGGAAATTTTTGCTAAAACCGATTCTTTGGAAATCTCAACTTTTTCCTTTGAACCACGCACTTTCATTTCAACCGTACCTGCAGCAACTCCTTTTGGCCCAACAACTATATGAAGCGGGGTTCCTATTAGATCCTGCGTTGCAAATTTGCTGCCAGCGTTTTCGTCCCTGTCATCGTACAAAACTTCTATGTTGTTCTTAAGCATGGTTGCATACAACTCATCACATACCTGTTTACATTTTTCATCATTAACCTTGAGGTTTATTATCCCAACCCTGAACGGTGCAACAGATTCTGGCCAAATTATTCCATCTTCATCATGGCTTGCTTCAATTATAGCACCTACAAGGCGTGATACACCTATACCATAAGAACCCATTTCAACAAGAACCTGTTCACCCTTATTATTTGTTACATATGTGTTCATTGGCTGAGTATATTTATTACCGAAATAAAAAACATGTCCGACTTCAATGCCGCGCGTTTTCTTTACCTGCTCTAATGGAATGGGGCATATTTCCTGATTATGTTTTTCATCAGCAGCAGCATACATACTCTTTAACGCTTCAATATTTATTTCATCCTTATTTATTATATTTTCTAATTTTGCATCATAGAAAACTTCACTTTCACCAGTTGAGGCAATAACCTGGAATTCATGACTTAAATTTCCGCCTATAGCGCCGCTATCTGCCTGAACTGGGATAACCCTTAATCCCATTCTTTTAAATATCTTTATATATGTCTCAAACATGGTGTCATAAGATCTTTTTGCACCTTCAAAATCTATATCAAACGAATAAGCATCTTTCATAAGGAATTCGCGACCACGCATAACTCCAAACCTTGGCCTTATTTCATCCCTGAATTTCCATTGTATCTGGTATAGGTTTTTAGGAAGTTCCTTATAACTTTTTATATTTTTCCTGAAAATATCAGTAATAACTTCTTCATTGGTTGGGCCGTAAAGCATTTCCCTCTCATGCCTATCTTTTATGCGGAGCATTTCCTTACCATAAGCATCATAGCGGCCTGATTCCTGCCATAATTCTGCTGGCTGGATACAAGGCATAAGAACTTCAAGGCATCCTACCTTATCCATTTCCTCTCTTATTATCTTTTCTACATTTCTTAGAACCTTAAGGCCTAAAGGAAGCCAATTATATATCCCGGCATTAAGCTGTCTTATCAAACCAGCGCGCAACATAAGTCTGTGCGAAACTATCTGTGCCTCGCTTGGAACTTCCTTTAATAATGGAATAAAATATTGTGACAATCTCATAGATATTTAACCTTAACGTAAGAACCTGGTGCATCTTCTATAGGTTTATATTTTGAATTTCCAGGCTTTCTTGCTTCAACCTTAGCGCCAGCGAATTTTTTTTGCCAGTCAAGCCAGTTAGGCCACCATGAACCCTGATGTTCCTTTGCATCCTTGAACCAGCCATCTGGGGTCATCCTTCCCCAATCTTTTATATCATTATCATATGTCCAATATGAATATTTGCTTTTACCTGCAGGATTTATAACCCCAGCAACATGGCCAGATGCACTAAGGACAAACTTAATTAAACCTTTATATAATTTTGTAGCAATAAAAGTAGATTTCCATGGAGCTATGTGATCTTCTCTTGTTGATAAGATATAAGTAGGCACAGTTATATTACGTAAATCTATAGGAACATCTTTTAATTTTATCCCACCTGGTTTTACCAGCATATTCTTCTGATACATGTTTCTAAGATAAAAACTATGCATTAGTGCGGGCATACGTGTTGAATCTGAATTCCAGTAAAGCAAATCAAAAGGAAATGGCTCTTTGCCTAACAAGTAGTTATTAACTACAAACGACCATATAAGATCATTAGCACGCAGCATATTAAAAACTTGCGCCATGCTACTACCATCAAGGTACCCCTTCTCGCTCATTTTTTGTTCGAGTTCCCTTACCTGTTCTTCATCAATAAAAACTTCTAAATCGCCAGCATCAGAAAAATCTACAAGAGTTGTAAGGTATGATATGGATTTTACTTTTCTTATTCCTTTAGCGGCTAAATATGCAAGTGTTGCGCTGAGTAATGTTCCTCCTAAACAGTAGGCAATAACTCCACACTCCTTCTCTCCAGTTATTTCTTCAATGACATTAAAGGCGGTTAAAGGCCCTTCTTCCATATAATCTTGGAAAGTTTTTTTTGCGAGTTTGGCATCAGGATTAACCCATGAAATCATAAAAACAGTGAAGCCCTGATCAACCAACCATTTAACAAATGAGTTATCCTGCCTCATATCAAGAATATAAAATTTATTAATCCAGGCAGGAACTATAAGCAGAGGAATTTTATAAACCTCCTTTGTTGTAGGTTCATACTGTATAAGTTGCATAAGATCATTTTGATAGATCACCTTTCCTTTAGTGGCCGCAAGATTATTACCAATCTTAAAAGCTTTTGAGTCTGTTTGTTTTATAGTCAGTGAATCTTTACTTTTTTCGAGGTCGTTAAGAAGGTTTTGTAGTCCCTTGACAAGATTTTCTCCTTTTGAATCTATAGTAGCTTTAATGACTTGTGGGTTAGTCATGGCAAAATTACTTGGTGCCATAGCATCAATAAACTGTTTTGTATAAAATTCCAGTTTATGCATATCCTTCTTATCTAACCCCTCCACATCATCAATTATCCTTAATAACCAATTGCTTGTCAGTAGATATGATTGCTTTATAAAGTCAAATATGGCATTTTGGTTCCAAACCTCATCCTGAAACCTTCTATCCTTGTCTAATGGTCTATATATAGGTTGAGGTGCTTCTCCAAGAAATCTTGATGAGATATTGCTTAGAAGCCGCATATAATCCCTATAAAACTCAAGCTGGAACTTCATTATTTTTTCAGGGTGTAAAGCAAGGTTTCCAAGTATTTCAAAAAATGCCAAACCTATATTTGTGGGTAAAGTAAGGTTTATATCTGAATTATTTAGATTTTTCTTTAAAAACTCTTGTAGCACTAGCTGTGCGTTTTCTGCTGCCTTTGCCAAGTTCTTTCTGAGTTCCGAGTTATTATGGTGGTCCATGAATCTAAAAAGTAATTAAACAGTTCTTAAAAAAGAATAAATATAACTTGAATTATTTTTCCATGGTGTCATATAAATAAACAACCTAAGGAGAAAGTATGCATAAAATGTTCCTAAAAATAATTATAGTGTCAAGTGTCGCGCTTAGTGTAACTGGTTGTTCGGGAGTAGTAAATTACTTTGATGAGTTAGGAAAGAAAATGCCTACTTATGATAAGGTGTTTGGAGATGGTAACCAACAACAATGAATTATCTGGCTGAAAAATATTCTGGAAATAGCTATAGAAAATTAATTTTTTCTATATGCAGCTTGCTTGTTTTAAGTTCATGCTCGGATATAGATTATTCGGCGATCCCCGGCTATAAGATGCTGTTTGACCGCGATAAAAAAATGACGGTGGTAAAAAGAAGGCCTATAGAAAACCTTATAACAGCTGGCAGCCCACCTATAGAAAAACCATTTTCGCTATATAAAAAACCTGGTGATCCTATTAATGACTATCACGAAAAAATGAGTTTTGGGCAAATTACAAATCCTCCAGATATAAAACAAGACAGAGACCCTTATAAAAAAGAAGTTGGCGATTTCAGATCGCAGTTCGAACCAACCAATCCTATAGGGGCAGAGGAAAGCTCGTTATACACAGGCAGGTTTATGAGCCAAAAAGGAACAGGCGTACCTATTCCACATGGCAAAACAGCCTCTAGTATCGAAGAAGAAATTAACAAGCAACAGGAAGAAAGGCTAAGAAACCCAAATCCTACCATACTCCCGCCATTCCCTGCTGGTATTACAAATCAGGTTCCTTCAGGATCTCAAACAGGTATTGCTGTTTCTCCTGAACAGGCTTTTACTTCTTCAAAACCAAAGAATATACAGGTGCCGCAAGTTGTACTACCTCAACAATCTATAAGCCCAGGAGAGCCTGAAAATGAGGACAAAAGAAGACCTCCGCTTCTAAATCAACAAGTAAAAATGCAGTTACTTTCAGAAATTTCTGAAACAAACTCTTCGTATCCTAGTTTATCTGCTGTACCAGAAAAGCCCGATTACAATATAATCCGCTCTTCCATGGAAAAATCTATTGATGAATTGGTAAGAGAAAGAAACAGTGTTGCCAGACATAAGGAAATGTCTAAAGACCCTGTAGTTCCAGTAATTCCGCCTCAAATAGATCCTTCTATCCTACCGCCAATATCTCAGGAAAAAGTATATAATAATTCTGATAATGACTCTGGCGTTGCAAAACTTCCTGTAGTTGAAAGTGATGAGTCTGCTGATAATAATACAAATACGACAAACCTTCCTTCTGTAAAAAGCGAAGAGCCTGATGTTAAGGAAACTCCAGCAACTAATAAGCCTGTTAGTGAGAAGCCTTCAGTAGCAGTTGAAACACCTCAAGTAACCTCAGAGTCACTTCCTGAAATCTCGCCGATTGTAAAAACAGAAGATTTGAAGATCGATAATAAAAAAGACCTGGAAGATGAACACAATTACACACTTCCCAATAAATTAGGAAAAACCGAAGAAGATGTTTCTTCCAGAACAGAAAAAAATAAATCGGAAAGTTTTGAGATTGCTAGACAAGCAGAATTAGAAGAATCTCCAAAATCACTTTCTAGCGATTATCCTGCCGCTACGTTAGAAAACAAAACTACCGAGAATCCTCCTTTAAAAGCTGAAGACTATCTTGATAAGGAAATATCAGAGGATGATAATCTTCCTAAATCATTATTACCTACATATCCAAAAAATACTGCTGCTTCAGAAGCTCTTGAAAAAAGCACCACTAACGTTGATGTAGTTATGCCAATTCCTCAGCCTATAATTAAGGAAGAAAACAAACAACCGCAGCCAGAAGAAAAAAATTATGAATTGCCGCTACCTATAACAATTGTATCTAAGGAGCAAGCATCCGAAAGCCTGCCTGTAGAAGAAGTAAAAACTGTTGGTATCGCTGATGTTCCTGAAAAAAAGAAAGAAGAAGAGTTTGATGCAAATAAATTAAGATATATTGCGCCTAAACAAGAAGTTAAGGTGCTTCCGAGATCAAGATACAGCAATAGAAGAGAAACCAATAATACACCTGCGGCAGAGCAGAATATCTTTATATATAGACAGTAATTTTCCTTATGCAGAAAAACTTTTACCGCATCAAGCGTTTGCCCCCCTATGTTTTTGCGGAAGTTAATGCCATTAAATACCAAGCCAGAATTGAAGGGAAAGATATAATAGATTTTGGAATGGGAAATCCAGATTCTCCAACTCCTTCCCATATAGTAGAAAAGCTTATCGAAACAGTACATAACCCCCAAACACACCGTTATTCAGCTTCAAAGGGTGTACCAGGATTGAGAAAAGCGCTTGTTGGTTACTACCAGCGCCGCTTCAATGTTGATCTGGATATGGAAAAAGAGGTTGTTGTTACTATCGGCTCTAAAGAAGGGCTAGCAAACCTGGCAAAAGCAATAACAAAACCTGGAGATAGAATTTTAGTTCCCAACCCAAGTTATCCCATTCATACATGGGGTTTTGTACTTAATGAAGCAGAGCCTTACTTCCTGAAGCGGGATAACCCTCTTGATGATAAATCAAGACTCGTTGATCAACTAAAAAAGGCAATGAAAGAATGCAAACCTAAGCCTATCGCGCTAGTGCTTAATTACCCATGCAACCCAACAACTGAAACAGCTACTCTAGAATTTTATGAAGAAATTGTCGATTTCTGTAAGTTCCATGAGATTTATCTGATTTCAGATTTAGCATATTGCGAGATATATTTTGATAATAACCCTCCTCCTTCCGTATTACAGGTAAAGGGAGCTAAAGATATAGCCATAGAATTTACTACAATGAGCAAAACCTATTCCATGCCAGGTTGGAGAGTAGGCTTCGCTGTTGGGAATCCAACATTGGTTGGGGCTTTAATTAAAATCAAATCTTATCTTGATTATGGTACATTCACTCCTATCCAGGTTGCTGCTGCAGCCGCACTTAATGGACCACAAACATGTGTTACTGAGGTAAGAAAATTATACAAGGAGCGGCGCAACATACTTATAGATGGTTTAAAAAGTGCTGGATGGGATGTAACTCCCCCAACAGCTTCAATGTTTGCCTGGGCGCCTATACCCGAAAGATTTTCAGATATGGGTTCACTGGAATTTTCAAAATTGCTTCTTCAGAAAGCAGATGTAGCAGTAGCTCCAGGTATTGGTTTTGGCGAATATGGTGATCAATATGTCAGATTTGCCTTAGTAGAAAATAAACAACGTATACGGCAGGCAGCAAGAAGTATAAAATCACTGTTAAAATTAAAATAAGTTATGTCAAAAGAAGCAAACCCACTAAGAATTGGAATTGTAGGACTTGGTACTGTCGGAGCAGGAGTTTTTAAGATTTTTTCTGAAAAAAATGCTCTTCTGTCTGATAGGGCTGACAGGCCAATATCAATTACAGCCGTTTCCGCGCGCAATAAAAATAAGGACAGAGGAATAAACTTAAACAATGTCCAATGGTATAATAATCCGGAACACCTTGTTTCTGATCCAGAGATCGACTTAGTGGTTGAATTGGTTGGGGGAGCTGATGGAGTAGCTTACGAAATATGCAAAAATGCCCTAAAAAACAAAAAATCCGTAGTGACAGCAAATAAGGCCCTTATTGCAAAGCATGGTATCGAACTTGCTGGCATTGCTGAGAAAAATAACGTCGCTTTATGCTTTGAGGCATCGGTAGCTGGTGGTATTCCTATTATCAAAACCGTTAAGGAAAGCCTTACAGCAAATAAGATAAAAAGCATTGCCGGTATTCTGAATGGCACCTGTAATTATATACTCACCTCAATGAAAGATAATAATAAAGACTTCTCGACGGCATTAAAGGAAGCACAAGACCTTGGTTATGCAGAGGCAGACCCAACCTTTGACGTTGATGGTATTGATACAGCTCATAAACTTTCCATACTTGCAGCCTTAGCTTTTGGCTGTCCGGTAAATTTTGATGGAGTTTATATAGAAGGAATTAAAAACATTACAATTAAGGATGTAGAGTACGCAAGTGAATTAGGTTATGTCATAAAATTACTCGGAATATGTGAAATCAGTAACGATGAATCATCCTATGAACAGCGCGTTCATCCTTGCCTTGTACAAAAGTTATCTTCAATTGCTGAGGTTTATGGAGTATTAAATGGCATAACTATAAACAGTGATACTTTAGGAAATCTCTTCCTTCAAGGTGCTGGTGCTGGTCAGAACCCAACTGCATCTGCTGTTGTAGCTGATATTATAGATGTGGCTTCAGGAAGACTCTCAAAACCTTTTGGTGTTCCTGTAAAAAAATTACGCAAGATAAAAAGCGGAAAGATAACAGAATATTCAGGAAAATATTATTTAAGATTAAACGTAGCTGATAAGCCGGGTGTTGTTGCTTCTATAACTTCGGTATTAAAAGATACAGAGATATCAATTGAGAGCCTACTACAAAAAGCCCATAAACCAGATTCAACCGCACAAATAGTCTTTACTACCCATCACTCAACAGAGGAAGCTATTGTAAAAGCTATAAAAAGTATAAGCAAAATTGAAAATGTACTTGAAAAGCCTAATATGATAAGAATATTCGAAAATTAATTAAGAGGATATATATGCTGAAGGCAGAAAAGAAGGCTAGGCAATCGGAAGGTTACACATTAGGCAGAAATCTTGCTCTGGAAGCTGTAAGGGTAACAGAAGCTGCAGCCTTGGCCGCATCAAAATGGATGGGTAGAGGTGATGAAAAAGCCGCAGATCAAGCCGCTGTTGATGCCATGAGGAAAACCCTGAACAGTCTTGATATAAGTGGTACTGTTGTAATTGGTGAAGGTGAGCGCGATAAGGCACCAATGCTTTATATTGGTGAAAAGGTTGGAACTGGCCACGGCCCTGAGGTTGATATCGCCCTTGATCCACTTGAAGGAACAACCATATGTGCAACAGGTGGTCAAAATGCAATGGCAGTTCTTGCCATCGCTGAAAAGGGCGGATTTTTACACGCCCCCGATGTTTATATGGATAAAATAGCCATTGGTGCAGGCCTGCCTAATAATCTGGTTGATCTTGACGAAACCCCTAAAAAAAACCTGAGCAACCTCGCTAAAGCAAAAAAATGTAATGTAAGCGATTTACTTGTTTGCATTCTTAAACGCCCACGTCACGAGCAGTTAATTGCAAAAGTCAGGGAAACCGGCGCAAGAATACAACTAATATCAGATGGTGACGTAGCCGGCGTTATAGCAACAACAAGGGATACTGGTGTGGATATTTATATGGGAATTGGTGGCGCACCAGAAGGTGTACTTGCAGCAGCTGCATTAAAGTGCTGTGGTGGGCAAATGTTCGGCCGCCTTATTTTCGATGAAGATGACCAAAAAGAGCGCGCAAAAAGAATGGGAATAAAGGATCTAAAACAAAAATATAGCATTAGTGATATGGCAAAAGGCGATGTAATGTTTGCTGCAACTGGAGTAACCAGCGGCACAATGCTTGATGGAATAAGGTATTTTTCCGGCGGGGCGGCCACCCACTCTATTATTATGCGTTCTCAGACTGGAACTATCAGAACTATAAAAGCTGAGCATAATTTCACCAGAAAAGCCAATTAGCGTAATACGCTATGGAAAGCTTGATTTTAGAAGATAGTAAGCAAGATCTTTTTCAGAAAAAACTGTCTGTTAGTGGGAATACCTGGGTTTTAAAGGAAAAAGACCAAGACTTAATAAGAAATCTGGTACAGAAATATAACTTACCTTTTGTAGCCGCAGAGCTTATTGTCGGAAGAGGTATAACATTATCAGATATAGAATTATTCCTTAACCCATCCTTAAAATATACGCTGCCAGATCCCTCATGCTTCCTTGATATGGATAAAGCCGCAGAAAGAGCAGCCCAGGCTGTAATAAATAATGAGAAGATTACAATCTTCGGGGATTACGATGTTGATGGAGCAACCTCCTCAGCATTATTAAAAAGATTTTTCAGAATGGCTGGAATAGAAACATCCATCTTCATTCCAGATCGCATTCAGGATGGTTATGGCCCGAGTAAAAAAATATTTACCGAACTACATAACCAGGGCACAAAGTTAACGATTACTGTAGATTGCGGAACAGCAGCCAAGGAAGCACTAGAGGCCGCAAAGGAGATGGGGTTGGATGTTATTGTTATAGATCACCATCTTGGTACAGATATAAATCCCCCCGCATATGCATTGGTAAACCCAAACAGGCAGGATGAAAACACAATATACAAGCACCTTGCAGCGGTTGGCATGTCATTTCTATTTGCTGTGGCTATAAATAGAAATTTAAGAGAAAAGGGTTGGTATAAAACCCGTAATGAACCAAATCTTATTAATCTTCTAGACCTGGTTGCTCTTGGTACTGTTTGTGATGTAGTGCCACTTACAGGAATAAACAGGGCTTTTGTTTCTCAGGGTTTAAGAATAATAAAAGCCAGGCAAAATGTTGGTCTTACACAGCTTATAGAAAGCGCTGGCATAAGCTCAACAATAGGCGTATATCACCTGGGTTTTATTATAGGCCCACGTATAAATGCAGGCGGAAGGGTTGGGAAATCAAGCCTTGGTGCAGAACTTCTATCTACAGAAGATCCAGTAAGAGCAAAGGCTATTGCTGCGGAATTAGAAAAATTAAATTCTGAAAGAAAAACAATCGAAGCATTAATTTTTGAAAAAGCAAAAGAGCAGGCTGAGAGTCAGAAAAATAACCCAATGCTTATAGTAAAATCTGAAAACTGGCATCAGGGAATTATTGGTATAGTGTGCAGCAGACTTAAGGAAGAATACAAAAAACCTGTATTTATCATTTCTATCGAGAATGGTATTGGAAAAGCCTCAGGAAGGTCTATTCCCGGTATTGATATAGGAACCGCAATTACAGAAGCAAAAATGCTTGGAAT
>CAYVHI010000033.1:0-19869 GCA_964450945.1 uncultured Rickettsiales bacterium | reverse complement strand
ACCCTAGATAGAGACGCTTCAAAAAGCATCATATGGAATGAGTTTCTTACATTTATAAAGATGGGTGGAGTATTCACTAATGAGGGTTTCTGCGCTTCATATGTAACCTGTGCCTGGCCGGATGATGTCCCTATGGCAGGGATGGGAGCAATAATAGGAAGTGATGTGGAGCTTAGAAATTCACCAAACAAGAATGCTGGTGTTATTGCAACTCTGAATAACGAAATAGTAAAAATAAAATATAATCGCAGAGCCCTTAAATCCGGGTGGAAGGAAGTTGAAACATTAGCAGGCGTGAGTGGATTTGTAAAAGCCGGACAGGTAAGGGCTTCTAATGATTACCGGGCATTTTTTGTACAAAAGAACGGTCGTTGGGTGATGACTGTTTATATTACCGGTTAGTTGCAGATATTACAGGTGCCATACAAGGTTATATCGTGATTTTTTAGCCTGAGGCCGCTTTTAAGAAGTGATTTTTTAAGTTTTTTCTCATCAAGCAAACAATCTTCAACATCAATAACTGTTCCACATTTATCGCACTTAAAGTGATGATGATGGTGCTTGTGAGCCATTTCGTAGTATGGCGTATCTCCTGGTATTGAGGCGGTAACAATCTTATTTTCTTCAAGAAGCTTTTTTAAGGTTCTATAGATTGTCGCTATACCGATATTTTTATGCTTCTTCGATGAAAGTATAAATATATCAGTGGTGTTGACTGGTCTTCCAGCTTCCTTCAAAACTTCTTCAATTATTGCTCTTTGTTTAGTATTACGCATAAATTTGTTATTGATTATCATTTATCAATAATGTATATATTGCACAGATTATGAAAGAAAGACAAGCAAAAATATCACTTTTTACTATCAGCGCTATTGAGAGAGCAGGCTATTCTCTGGCTATAAGTGGAATATTATGGTTGCTTGCCTTATGGGCCATGGAATAATGTGTATATCGCTAAAAAACATTACGGTAAGTTATAACCAACACCCTGCTGTTCACCATGTTAGTGGAGAGTTTAAGAGCGGTTCCCTAACTGCAATAGTTGGCCCTAATGGAGCGGGAAAAACAACACTTATAAAGCTTATTGCAGGGCTTATTGAGGCCGATGAGGGTGAATTACTTAAAGATGATATAGGTAAGCAGCATATCGCCTACATACCCCAACAAACAGAAATTGACAGAAATTTTCCTGTAACCTTATTTGATTTTATTATATTCGCACACTGGCATAGAACAGGGATTTTTAAAGGAATTAATAAATCAATGCAATCAAGGGCGAGAGCTGCTCTAAAAGCGGTTGGGCTGGAAGGATTTGAGAATCGGCCGCTTGATACACTTTCATTGGGTCAGTTCCAGCGCGCATTATTTGCTCGTGCTATGCTTCAGGATGCAAAATTGATACTTCTTGATGAACCTTTTACACATATTGACACAAAGACCACCAATGATTTGCTTGAAATAATGCGCAACTGGCATAGGGAAAAACGGACAGTGATAGTTGTTTTGCATGATTTAGAACAGGTGCGTGAGAATTTTCCTGAGACATTAATGGTGGCAAGGGAATGTATAGCCTGGGGAAAGACTAAGGATATTCTGGTTAATGAAAATATTTCCAAGGCAAGAAAAATGATGGAGGCGTGGGATGAAGAAGCCGCGCTATGCATGAGGTAGTTAAAATGTACGATTTTCTTATCTCACCTTTTATTGACGACTACTTTTTGCGTAAAGCCCTTATTGCCAGCATTGCTTTAAGTATTGGCTTTGCACCCCTTGGCATAATACTTGTTCTTAGAAGGATGAGCTTAATTGGTGACTCAATGGCGCACGCTGTATTTCCAGGAACTGCAATTGGTTATGTATTTGCCGGGGGCTCACTTGCTGCAATGACTGTAGGAGGAATAGTAGCTGGAATTCTTGTTGTAATATTATCAACATTTGTAACCCGCTCAACAAAACAGAAAGAAGATGCCAGTTTTGCTTCGTTCTACATATTGTCTTTGGCAGCTGGGTTTTTACTTATTTCCATTAAAGGTGGTGATGAGGAAATATTACACATGTTATTTGGTGAAATTCTTTCAATTAAAAATGAAAATCTTATTCTTATTATATCTGTTGTCACTACATCATTGTTGCTTCTAAGTATTGTATACAGGCCGCTTATAATTGGCTTCCTTGATCCTGTTTTTTCTAAAACCGCAGGAGGAAAGGGTGGATTATATCACTATCTGTTTTTTATAATCGTTGTGTTTAATCTGGTTGCTGGGTACAGGGTTTTAGGGGCTTTGATGGTGGTTGGCCTTATGATATTGCCGGTTAATGCGGCACGCTTCTGGTCAGAAAGAATAGAAAGAATACTTATCATTACTTCAGTTATAGCTGCAATATCAAGTTATGCAGGTTTGGTAATTTCTTACCAATATAAATTTTCTGCCAGTGCTTCAATAATCCTTGTATGTGGTATTTTTTACCTATTCTCTATCCTTTTTGGCAGCAAGAACAGCATATACAGAAAATATTTTTCTTCACCACACTTGCAAGGATAACTATATACTGAGGGCCTTATTAACTACAATGCTGCTCAGGGTTACTGAGAGAGAATGAGTTACGGCAGCTATCCTTACTACACTCATTACTTGTGGTTTTGTGAATCCAGCTTTTAATAGCTTTCTTGAGTGAACTTTAAGGCAGCCAGCGCAGTTATTAATTGCTGAGACTGAAAGAGTAAAACACTCGAAATCAATTTCGTTAATCCCATGCTTTCTAAATATCTCATCTGAAATGTTGGCAGGAATATCCAAATACTCTTTATCATCTACTAGATACCAGAAACGCCAGTAAATGTTATTCATACTCATGAGGCTTGCCGCAGCTTTTGCTGCAAAAATCTCCTGCTCTGATAAATACTTTTTAACTTCCTTAAATAACAGAGAAATGGTTCTTGGTTCCTTGCAGGCTAGTGATGCAGCATAGGCAGAACCAATTTTTTGTATATCCGTAAGGTGATCAACATTAAAGGAATTGACCAGATTTTTTCTTAAATCATCAGCAAAATCAGGTAGATGGTCGGTTAAAGGTGATAGATCCATAAAATTTTAACCTTTTTTTAACTATTAATTATTTGTTAAGTAATAGCTGCTAACATCTTTCTTATAACAAGGAGTGATGTATGTCACAACAAATAACATTAATTAATAACCTAAAAGTTATGCATTCTGAGTTAAGGGAGTTTGCTCTTCCTCTGGTGCCGCCAAAGAAAGCGCGCCACGAGCTGATTGCTTTCCTTAATTTAATAAAAAGAACAGATGTTAATAATCCCAGCATGGTCAAAACAGCTTTTGATAAATGTAAAGATTATCTGCCGGTTCTTTATGGCTATCTGAAATTGAAAGCAGTTCATTAATTAGGAGAGGATTTATGGCAAAACAGCAAAACCCAACAGAAAATAAACCGCAGAGTAGCCAATCTCAAGCTGCTCCTGAAGTTGCAATTCAACCTACAAAACCGATAATTAAGAAAGAAGAAAAGAAGGTTGATACAGCAGCTTTAGACTCAGCAACAGCTTCTAGGCTTATGCATAAACTAGAAGATGTTGTTAGCGGATCGGGTATAGACCTTAACAAAGGTAACGTTACTCACCACTAATTTATTATTTTCCTTGCATTTTTGCTGCCAGTTTTGCATAAAGCTGGCGCATGAATGATTCATCTTTAATTAGGAATTTTTCCATTATCGCACATATTGATCACGGTAAGTCTACCCTAGCTGACCGTTTGATAGAATATTGTGGTGGCCTTGATAAACGTGAAATGACAGCCCAGGTGCTTGATTCCATGGATATCGAGAAGGAAAGGGGCATTACTATAAAAGCCCAGACCGTTAAGCTAAAATACAAAGCTAAAGATGGAAAAACATACATACTTAACCTTATGGATACACCCGGGCACGTGGATTTTGCCTATGAAGTAAGCCGTTCTCTTGCTGCCTGTGAAGGTTCATTACTGGTTGTGGATGCAAGCCAGGGGGTAGAGGCGCAAACCCTTGCAAACGTATATAAAGCTATAGACAGTAATCACGAGATAATCCCCGTAATAAATAAGATTGACCTTCCAGCCGCTGACATAGATAGGGTTAAGCGCCAGATAGAGGATGTTATTGGGCTTGATACCAGTGATGCAATCCCTGTTTCAGCAAAAACCGGCATTGGAATTCAGGATGTGTTAGAGGCTATAGTAACTAGGCTGCCTGCACCGATCGGTAATAAGGAAGCTCCTCTAAAAGCCATGCTAGTTGATAGCTGGTATGATGCATATCTAGGGGTTATAATTTTAATAAGGGTCATTGATGGATCAATAAGGCGTGGGCAGAAAATTAAGATGATATTCACCAATGCAGAATACCAGGTAGACAATGTCGGTATATTTACCCCTAAAAAAGTCATGATTCCTGAGCTTTCTGTTGGTGATGTTGGCTTTATTACTGCCTCAATAAAACAAGTGGCAGATTGCAAAGTGGGTGACACAATAACCGATGAAAAAACTCCATGTGCTGAGGCGCTACCTGGGTTCAAACCAAGCCAGCCTGTAGTGTTTTGTGGACTCTATCCTGTAGATGCAGATGATTTTGAAAAGCTAAGAGATTCCCTTGGAAAACTACATTTGAATGATGCAAGTTTTCATTATGAACCTGAAACATCAAGTGCACTTGGATTTGGCTTCCGCTGCGGATTTTTAGGTCTTCTTCATCTTGAGATTATTCAGGAAAGATTAGAAAGGGAATTTGATCTTGATCTATTGGCAACAGCACCAAGCGTTGTATATAAAATGAAACTTTCAAGCGGTAAAGAATTCGAACTTCATAACCCAGCCGATTATCCTGACCCATCATTCATAGAAGTGATTTATGAGCCGTGGATTAAAGCAACAATATTGGTTCCAGACGAATATCTTGGAAGCGTTCTTGATCTCTGCACAAATAAACGTGGTATACAGAAAGAACTAACTTATGTTGGTACCCGCGCTATGCTTGTATATGAACTGCCACTAAACGAAGTGGTTTTTGATTTTTATGACAGGCTGAAATCAATTTCAAAAGGCTATGCAAGCTTTGATTATCAGATTGAAGATTATCGTGAGAGCGACCTGGTAAAATTAAGCATATTAGTGAATAGCGAGCCGGTGGATGCACTTTCAACAATAGTACATAAGACCCGTGCAGATAGTCGTGGCCGTGTGTTATGTGAAAAGCTGAAAGACCTTATTCCACGGCAGATGTTTAAAATTGCCATACAAGCCGCAATTGGCGGTAAAATTATTGCACGCGAGACCATAAGTGCTTTCAGAAAGGATGTGACAGCAAAATGCTATGGTGGGGATGTAACCCGTAAAAGAAAATTACTTGAGAAGCAGAAAAAGGGCAAAAAACGCATGCGTGCAGTAGGAAGTGTTGAAATCCCACAGTCAGCTTTCATGGCTGTTCTTAAAATGGATACTTGATTACTTTTTTATCTGTTTGTTAGATTTACTTGTAGGCGTTGGAGAAACTTTCTCCTGCCACGGCGCATCTGAATTATTAGTGGGTGAAGAAGGTTCTGCAAGCTTTTCAAGTAACGGAATAGGACCTATCTCAATCTTTGTATAACCACTGAATGGAAAATAGAAATTCAATTTTTCATTGTCGCCAAAAATAGTAAGACCTGAATTTTCTTTTCCCCCAAGATTAAGCCATACAGTATGGAAGCCTTTATGTTTAAAGGCTCTATTAAAATCAATTCTTATGTCATCTTCTAAATTATCAGGAAAGGTAAATACCACCTCATTTGCCCCACCATATTGATAGCTAAAATTAACAACACTTATTGGCGTATGAGATATAGTTGTCTGATTTCTGTGTGTTTCCGTCTCTTTCATGAAATTTTTATGTTTATTAACCTTTTATAAACCTTTTATGCTATAATAATAACATAAAAATCTAGCAGGAGCAGGTACTTAATTATGTGTATAATGTGTTTAATTGGCGTTAAATCTGATCATAAAGGGCTTGCTTACAATAGTAACGATAGTGGTGGTCTTGCATTTAGCGGCGGTGGTTATGATAACACCGCTATTTTAACCAATAACGATAACATTAACTCACTATTACTTGGTTCTACATGGAGTAATTTAGGTGCTCCGGCAACTATAACATGGTCATTTGATGTAGCCAGCCCTGCTCAGGTTAATCAGGAATTTCGTACCGCAGCGCAGTCTGCACTTAATACATGGTCAAATGTTGCAAATATAACATTTGTAGAGCAATCTCCATCTCCACAAACAAATCCAAATGTTGGTATTTTGTTTAGTCAAGTGCCTTTAGATCCAGGTTTTTTAGGGCAAACTTTCTTGTTCTTTTCAGGAAATTCTTCGGTTTCAAAAGGAACTACAAATGCAAGTGATATTGAAATAAATAACTCTTTTAGCGGCGCTTCCTTGTTGCCTGGTGGAGATAATGGGTTTCTTACGATTATTCATGAGATAGGCCATGCACTTGGCCTAAAACACGTAGGATCAGATGGCGTTGGTGGTCAATTGTTTCCTTTTTTACCTCTATCACTAGATAATGTTATTTATTCAGTAATGTCATATAAAGGGCTTGCCCAACCGATTACTCCTATGACACTTGATATTGCAGCCATACAGTATCTATATGGAGCTAATACTTCCTTTAATTCAGGAAACACAACATATGTTTTAGATGGCTCTCAAGTTAAAACAATATGGGATGGTGGTGGTGTTGATACCTATGATGTTACTGGGTTTGCTGGAGATTCTATTATTGATATTCGCAGTGGGCAGAACTCACTGATTGGAAATGCTGTTGTAGGTACAGCTATTGGGGCAAATATTGAAAATGTTATCGCTCAAGATGGCAATAATGCAATAACTGCCAATGCCCTTAATAATTTTGTTGCTTCTGGCAGAGGTAATGACTTTTTAAGCCTTGGGGCCGGAGATGACATGGGGTCTGGCGGAAAAGATAATGATACAATACAGGCCGGCAAAGGAAATGACTTTATAGTCGGAAATATGGGGAACGATGTTCTTTCAGGAAAGCTTGGAGATGATTTCTTAGGCGGTGGTAAGGATGCCGATGTGTTATTTGGCGATGCTGGCAACGATATACTTTCAGGCGATCTTGGAAATGATATATTAAACGGTGGCAGTGGTTCTGATATATTTCAGTTCAGAAGCGATAGCGGAATAGATGTTATTGAAGATTTTGTCAGTGGTTCTGATGTCTTGCAGATAATAGGCATATTTCAATCTTTATCTGCAGCATTGGCTGCATTTAATAACGGCATACTTGATCTTGGGAATGGAAATACCGTTGCACTTACTGGGGTTGATACCCTTATCTCAAGCGATATATTACTTGGATAATTTTTAAGGCTTCCTGATAATACAAATCGATGATTAGATACATACTATAAAGATTTTATAGTATGAACTCTACTATCAAAAAAAAATTATTCTCTACAATAAATGCTGCTCTAGACAGAGATATTGCCGTCAACGGAAATTGTATAAAAAATCGTTTAATACTACACAATGAGCATATAAGTAATGTAGGTTTATTAAGAAGCGTTCTCTCTTCGTTCTTGTCAAAAATAAGCAATTCTATAGATAATACTGATTGCTCTGATGAAGATGATGCTTCTCTAGCATCCGTCATAAAAATAGGGCAAATGCTGATAAAAGTAATAGATTTCGAAAGAAGTCTTCATCACTTAGAAAATATAGAGCACAAAGAAGATAGCGATAATTTAACTGAAGAAGATATAACATTAGTCAGCAGATACCTGGAAAAGCTATCTAAGGAATAATCTATGATTAAAAGTTTCATTAAGGTTCATGATGAAGCTATTCGTCATGACTTTAGCAGTTTTATTATAAAATCATTTTCTAGTGTAAATCCTGGAGCCAAGCTTGATTATAATTGGCATATAGATGCTATAAGCGAATACTTGAAGGCATGTCAGAAAGGGGAAATAAAAAGGCTTATTATCAATATTCCTCCGCGTTACCTAAAATCTCTTTGCGTTAGCGTTGCATGGCCAGCGTGGCTACTTGCTGCTAACCCATCAGAAAGGATAATTGTCTCAAGTTACGCTCAAAGTTTAAGTAACAAACACTCACTTGATTGCCGAACTATATTGCTTTCTGAGTGGTATAACAGAATTTTTCCGGACGTAAAAATCAAATCAGGTCAAAATCAGAAAAGTAAATTCATGACTACAAAAATGGGTTTTAGGCTTGCTACAGCAACAGGTGCAAGTGTTACTGGGGAAGGGGGAAATTTTCTTATAATTGATGATCCACATAATCCAACCACAATCCACAGTGACCCTATAAGAGATCATACACTAATGTGGTTTGATAAGACATTTTCGACCAGACTTAATGATAAGAAAAAAGGTGTTTTTGTGGTGGTTATGCAAAGGCTGCATACTGCAGACCTATCAGGTTACTTGCTTGAGAAGGGAGGCTGGGAGCATCTTTGTCTTCCTGCAGTTGCAGAAACAGAAACATTTATTGACATTAATGGATTTTCATTGGTTAGGAAAACAGGGGATTATCTTCATTCTGCAAGGGAGGGTATAGAAGAAATAGAAAGAGCAAAGAAAGAACTTGGTATAAACTCATTTTCTGCCCAATATCAGCAGAATCCGATACCTTTGGGTGGCAGGTTAATAAAAACATCTTGGATTAAAAGATATAAAGTCCCTCCAGGTAAGTTCTTAAGAGTTTTTGCTAGTTGGGATACGGCAAATAAAACTGGAAAATCAAATGATTTCAGTGTGGGGACAATATGGGGAGAAAGCGATAATTCATATTACTTATTGGATGTAATAAGAGGAAGATATGAATATCTTGATCTTAAGAGAGTGGTTATTAACATGGCTAATAAATACAATCTACAAGCCATTCTTATTGAAGATGCAAGTAGTGGGCAAGTATTGATTCAGCAGCTGCTTCAGGAAACTAGGCTTCCGTGTATTCCTATAAAGGTATCTAAAGATAAGGTTTCAAGATTTTATAGTATTCTTCCACTATTCGAATCTGCCAGGATAATGCTACCTGAAACAGCAGAATGGCTATTTGATTATGAAAAAGAATTGTTTTTATTTCCTAATTTGAAGCATGACGATCAGGTAGATTCAACCACTCAATTCTTAAGCTGGATAAGCACCCAAAATATAGACAAATTCCGTATCAGAAAATTCTAATAAAATTTTAGACAATGTTTATATAGATTATTGAAATATAAGCATTTTAACGCTTTGTTAACTTTTATTAAATACAATAATAATGTATACTAAGTAAAGGGGGGATTATGCGTCCGGAAAGGGAAGCTATAAATGTTTTGAATAGTATGCACGTATCCTGGATTTATTTAAATCCGGCGCTTCGAAAGCAATATGACCTCGAAAAAGATATTGCCTATTATCATGCTGATTCAAATATTGATGAAATCACTCGAATTGAGAAAGAATTTAATAAGCTGAACCTCATAGCAGAAAAAGACTATTATGTGCAGGATACGACATTTGATGATGGGCATATATATACGATATGCCTAAAAGAGGCAGCAAGCAAAAAGCTTGAGAATATGGGTATCAAGTTAATCTCATCGCAGGATTTAGGGAGTGGGTAGTTAAATGATTCCTTCTTTTTTTAAGGGTATAATAACCCCCAACATAAACAAGAGTATCATACCTAGGCAGGTTGGGGGCGAGAAGTCACAAACTTTATCTAAAGATCCGTCATTTGATAAAGTAATGCTCAGTACTAAAAAAACAACAAATCAGATAAAAAGCATTATTAGTGACCAAATTGATCTCTCGAAAGAAGCAAGCGATATGACTGCATATCGCGATGTTATAAAGAAGCATCTAAGATATATAGATATTGCTGAAAGTAATTCATCAGTATTATTTATTGCAGTAAAACCATCAGAGAAGGCAAGGCTCGATGAAGCGCTAGGAAAATTGTTTGGTACGCAGGCTGGGGGATATTTATTCAGACCGGATGAAAATTTAGACCGCATAGTAAGTGATAAGGAGAATGGTAAATATATGGCCTTTGTACCTCAGGCAAGTGCTGCAGATACGGTAAAAGAAATGGCAGCAGAAATTTACCCTCAAATAATACAGTAAAATCCTATATTTAATTTTTTCAAAAAAAATACTTCCGGGATTTAGTAAGTCAATATATCAAATAAATATAGGCTGAAAAAAGTCTATCAAAAAAATCCTGTTAATCTTAACAATCAAATCATCGGAATATCTATGACTTTAAGAATCCCTAATAAAACAGGGCGAAAAAATTCTTTTGCCAATTCACTAATTACACGCGCAAGAAAAATATTAAACAATAAAAAATCTAAGAAATCATATTCGGGGTTATTTTCACGCAGCTATCTACAATCGTATGTTTATCAGCCAGGAAAAGCGGTATGGATGCCACGTGAATATCATAGGTTTGCAGATGAAGGTTATGGCCGCAATGTCATTGTATACCGCTGTATAAGCCTTATCGCACAATCAGCAGCCAGTGTTCCGTGGCTACTTTATCATACTGATGGCGAAGAGAAGAAGGAGATCAGGAAACATCCCCTGCTTGATCTTCTTGCCCGCCCGAACCCCTCCCACGGCGGTAGTGAGTTCATAGAACACCTCTTCGCCTTCCGTATGATAAGTGGAAATGTCTTCGTCCAGGCGGTAGGTGCTGACAGTAATGAACCGCCGAAAGAGTTACATATATTGCGCCCAGATAGGGTAACAATAGTTGCAGGCAGTGGATATTTTCCAAAAGCATACCGCTATACAGTTGGAGATAACTATAAAGATTTTTATGTAAATCAGCTGAATGGAAAATCCGCTATATTACATATTAAAAATTTTCATCCTCTAAATGATTATTATGGCCTTTCACCAATTGAATCGGCAGCTTACAGCATAGACCAGCATAATCAGGCAGCTGTGTGGAATCAGGCCTTGCTACAGAATGGCGCACGCCCAAGCGGGGCATTAGTGGTTAATGCAGAAAATAACGGAACACTTACTGATGACCAGTATAACCGCATAAAAGCACAGATGGATGAGCAGTTTAGTGGGGCCATAAATAGCGGTAGACCATTGTTACTTGAGGGAGGCTTAGATTGGAAAGAAATGAGTATTTCACCGAAGGATATGGACTTCATAAGTGGAAAACACAGCAGCGCCCGTGATATCGCATTGGCGTTCGGTGTGCCGCCGCAACTGCTCGGCATCCCTGGCGATAACACATATAACAACTTTGCAGAGGCAAGGCTTGCACTATGGGAAAGCACGATAATACCACTTCTACAGAATGTTACAGATACGTTTAATAACTGGCTTTCTCCTATGTTTGGTGAGGGGTTAAAGCTTGATTATGACCTAGACGAAGTCAGTGCACTGACACCTCGCAGGGAAAAAATGTGGGCAAAAGTGCAGAAAGCAGAATTTATGACAATTAACGAAAAACGCCAGGCTATAGGTTTGGATTCAATTGAGGGCGGAGATAAGTTATGAGTATAGTTGAACAGAAGCACCTTCACTTTCCACTTACTGTAAAGAGTATTGACAGCAACGGTTATTTTGCCGGATATGCGAGTGTATTCGATGTAATAGATAACCAGAATGATGTGATTTTAAAAGGTGCATTCTCAAAAACCCTAAAAGATAAAGATATAAAACTTCTTTGGCAGCATAGGAATGATGAGCCGATTGGCGTATTCACAGAGATATATGAAGATGAAAAAGGACTTTATGTTGAAGGTAAGCTCCTTCTTGAAGTTCAGCGCGCAAGGGAAGCATATAGCCTTCTAAAATCAGGGGCTATCAATGGAATGAGTATTGGCTATACAGTAAAAGACTCAGTAATTGATAATAAAAATGCATTAAGAATATTAAAGGAGATTGATTTATGGGAGATCAGTCTTGTCACATTTCCTTCTAACCCTGAAGCAGTGGTGAAGATAGTTAAAAATACACCATCAACAGTAAGGGAATTTGAAGATTTCCTGCGGGATGCAGGCTTTTCACGCAAACAGGCGAAGCAGATTTCTATACATGGTTTTTCCATGCAGCGGGATGCTGAAGAAACAGCTGAGTTTGAAACCTTAAGCAATGAAATTGCTAGGGCAATAAACATTTTAACAACTTAATAAATTAAAGGACATTTATGAGTATATCTGACGTAACAAGGCAGGTGAATTCAATGAATTCAGCTTGGGAGCAGTTTAGAACTCTCAACGAACGCCGTCTTTCAGAAATTGAAAGAAAAGGTTCAGCCGACCCCCTTACTGTAGATCAGCTGAATAAAATCAATCATGCACTGGATAATTATAAGAGCAAAATCTCCAGGCTTGAAACCGCAATAAGTAGACCAGGAAAATCCGATTTTGGATTTAACCTAAATCCAGCTCAAGAAGAACATAAAGCAGCATTCTGTGCTTATTTAAGGAAAGGTGCAGAAGGAGATCTACCTCTTCTTGAAAAGAAAGCCTTATCTGTATCTTCTGATCCGGATGGCGGATATCTGGTAACTCCAACCATGTCTCAAACAATCTTGAAGACAATCTTGGAATCTTCACCAATACGCCAGCTTGCAGCTGTGGAAACCATTTCAAGCGATTCACTTGAAATGATTGAGGACAAGGATGAGGCAGTAACAGGCTGGACCAGTGAAACAGCTTCTGTTTCTGAAACTGCATCTCCGCAAATTGGCAAAAGGAATATCCCAGTGCATGAGCTTTATGCCCAGCCAAAAGCAACCCAAAAGCTAATTGATGATTCAAGTATCGATATCGAAAATTGGCTCTCAGAAAAACTTTCTGATGCATTCAGCCGTAAAGAGAATGCAGCGTTTGTTTCGGGTGATGGCGTTGGCAAGCCAAGGGGTATACTAACTTACGCTTCTGGCACCACATGGGGCAAAATTGAGCAGATTAACTCAGGCTCTAACGGCCAGATAACTGCTGATTCGTTGATTAACCTGTTTTATGCATTAAAAGAAGCATATGCAGTCAAAGCAACATTCATAATGAACCGCGCATCTGTTCAGCAAGCGCGCTTGCTTAAGGAAGCAACAACTAACCAATATCTATGGCAACCAGGTCTTGCAGCCGGCGCGCCAGATACACTGCTTGGTGTACCTGTGCTTCAGGCGGCAGATATGCCAACTCCTGCAACCGGCAGCCTTTCTGTAGCTATTGCAGATTTTAACAAGGCCTATCAGGTTGTTGATCGCTCTGGCATACGCGTTCTGCGTGATCCATTTACAGACAAGCCGTTTGTAAAATTCTATACAACAAAACGTGTTGGTGGTGATGTCGTGAATTTTGAAGCCATAAAGCTTCTTAAACTTTCTGCATAAGGAGATTTATATGCGAGATTTACATAATAACATTTCAGTTGTGCAGGTTTTTAACCCTGCCACCAGAACTGCTGCAACAACATCTGCAGAGATTGATGCGCAAGGATACAATTCTCTTACTGTAGTTTTTGCGGTTGGCCTTTCCGGTGATACGCTTTCTGGCTCCGTATATTGGACTCTGAAACTCACAGAATGTGATACTTCCGGTGGAACATTCACTGATGTAGCGGCGGCGGACATTATTGGTTCAACCAATATTGTGATTGATAGCAGCAGCGAAGATGAAACTGCATATAAGATAGGTTATAAGGGCAGTAAACGCTTTGTTAAAGGCGTTGCAACCCCTACAGGTACTCATACAAACGGTACTCCTATCGGAATCGTTGCGTTAAAGGGACATGCATCGCTGAACCCAGCTGCATAACTTCTTAAACATAAGGGGCAGGAAACTGCCCCTTTTTTCAATTTAAAAATTAGAGATTATTTATGCGTATCCGTATGCTTGAAACACGGCGCGGCACTGAGGATGGCTTTACTATAAAGCAATATAATTCAGGTGAAGAGTATGATGTGCGCGATCATTTAGCACTAGCATTCCTTGCTGCTGGCTTCGCCATACCAATAAAAAAATCAAAAAAGAAAAAATCAGGAGATGTCATATGACATGCCAAATCCCTTATCTTTTACAGAGTGTTGCTCCAGTAACAGAACCACTTACCTTAGCTGAAGTTAAAGAATATTTGCGTGTTACAAATACGGAAGAAGATACGTATATAACTTCACTTATTGGTGTTGCGCGTGAGGCAGCAGAGTGGTTTGTAAGAAAGTCTTTAATAACTCAATCCTGGATGCTTTCTTATGATGATTATTCCCCTACTGAAGTAATCCTTCCACGTGGACCAGTACAATCTGTTGATGAAGTAAAAATAGTTAGCCGCAGTGGAATTGAAACCATTGTTGATAGCACTACATACTATCTCAATGCCGGCAAGGAAACACTTGTGTTTGATGCCACGCCAGTTGGGCACATAGTACAGATCTATTATACAGCAGGTTATGGAAACTCAGCATCTTCTGTACCGAAGGATATTCGCCAGGGAATGTTGATCCATATAGCCCAGCTTTATGAAAAAAGAGGGGAAGATAACTCGCTAACTTCAGAATCAATAAGGCTTTATAAGCCTTTCAAGGTAATAAAGTTATGAAAAAGAACCTGGCATCCCGCCTGAACAAAAGAATTGAAATCCAGGCTCTAACCGAAACACCTGATGGTGGTGGAGGGTATACTTCGACATGGAATACTACGACAACAGTCTGGGCTGAGATAAAGCCTCTACGTGGCAGAGAAATATTTGAATCACTTCAGGTGCAAAAGGAAGCAAGCTTTACATTTACAATACGCTATAAGCTAGGCGTAACAACAAAAATGCGGATAAAATATGGTTCAAGAGTTTTTAACATAAGGGCGGTAATAAACCCTGATGAACACGGAGAACTTCTTGAATTACTGGCTGAAGAATTTGTAGCGGTATAGGCTTTATATACTTAAGGAGTTTTTATGACATCAGATGCATTATGGCAATTACAGAAAGAAATTTTTACCAAGCTTAGTACAGATTCAACGCTAACAGCGATGGTTTCGGGAGTTTATGAAAACGTTCCGCAGGATAGCGCATTTCCATATGTTGCAATAAGCGATATGCAATCTGCTGACTGGTCTACTAAGACTACAAAAGGTGCCCAGGTGATTATACGTGTTGATGCTTTTACCCGCGAAAGGGGAAGTAAAAAATTGCTGGAGATAATGACCAGAGTTAGTGATTTGCTTCATCAGTGCAGCCTGACACTTACAGGACACACACTAATTAATTTAAGGCTGCTTGATAATGATATGCTTAAAGCAAATGATGGTCTTACTTATATTGGTGCTAGCAGGTTCAGAGCCGTAACACAGGAGAATTAATATGACAGCGCAAAAAGGATCATTATTTTTACTTAAAATTGGTAATGGAGAAGTATCAGAGGTATTCACTACGATTGCAGGTATGCAAAGGACAGAATTTACACTACAGAACCAAGTTCTTGATAGCACCAATGTTCAGTCTTCTGGTTGGAGAACTCTAATAGGAAACTGCGGAATAAAATCACTTTCAATTTCAGGCTCAGGGATATTTATGGACACGACTTCTGAGGAAACATTCAGATCATATGCTTTCCTTAATGCAGTAAAAAACTATGAACTTAGTTTCGGTAATGGAGACAAAATATCTGGGCCATTTCTAATACGCGCATATCAGCGGGAGGGTGAAGTTGATGGCGAAGAGCTTTATAATATATCTCTTGAAAGTGCAGGGATTATAACATACTCACTTGTATAACATATTGATAAATAATAATTATTTGTTTGTTTCAGATTTGTGAAATTTTATATTCATGAAGAATTTTGATTTTAATGGGAGAAATATAATGATATCATTTAGTAATGACATACGATCCTAAATTAGATGAATTAGCAAAACAAGCAGCTAAGCAGTTAATATTTGCTTTAGATCCAAATTTAAACCCTGTAAATGCTGCTACACAAAAAGTTGCACGCGATGCAACACCTAATTACGTTGCAGGAAAAACCTCAGATCAGGAGTTGCAAAGTCTTGAAAGAAGAGGGGCTGAAGCTGCTATGAAAGCAGTTGAAAAAATGGGTGGAAAAGAGCAACATGCATTAGGAGTATTTTCTATAAATAACAGTGGTGGTATTTTTGGCCATCCTACTCATCAGAAAGGCCCAGAAATTAATCCTTCAACAGTTGATAGGGCTATGGATGAGCTTGGTGGTGCATTGGTAAAAGAGGCTGGCATTAAAATAAATAATAAACAAATGGATACATTTAAGCATATGGTAAAAGGTGGTGCTAAGCAGGCTGTTATAGGACTTATTGATAACGGGACTATGGCATTTCTTGGGGTTCCTCCTGGTATAACAGATGCATTCAAACAAGTTGTTACGATTGGCTTGGAATTAGATAAAGGAAAAGGTAAGAATAAAAATTCTGGCCACAATCCTTTTATTTCTGATGTTGACCCTGTTAAGGCTCTTGGTGGTTTACATCCCGAAGGAGCTACGCACGCTCTTTCTGCTATACTGAGCAAAGGTAAAAATACTGATCACACACACTAATCTTTCTAATTAATCACAAAAAATTTTATGAAAACAATAAGTACTGGGCTTTCCAGCCATCTGGCAGGAGAGGCAACAACGCTTGCCACCTGCTGGAAGATGACATTGCGGGATACAACCGTGAAAGCATTTACAGACCATAATACCGATCTTGTAGTTGATTCAATAATATATAAGGCATCATCAGGTTTTACGCCCGGAGTGGTGGAATTATCAGATTCACTTTCTGTGGATAATATTTCTGTGCAAGGAGTAATAGATTCAACCGCGATACTGGAAGAAGATATCATTGCAGGAAAATATGATTTTGCTGAGGTTGAGATATTCAAGGTTAATTATAGTGATCTTACGCAAGGAAAAGTTAATCTTTCTCGCGGATGGATAGGTGAAGTTCAGTTTGGAAAGAAATATTTTACGGCAGAACTTGTTGGTTTAACCAGAAGGCTATCTAAAAACATAGGTGATATTTATTCAGCTTCATGCCGGGCTAAACTTGGCGATTCAAGGTGTAAGGTGAATATGGCTTCATATACTGTAACCGGCACTGCAACAACAGTTACAACAAAAAGCAAATTCACTGATACCTCAAGAAGTGAGGCAGATGGTTATTTCAATTTCGGCAAAATTAAATTTACCAGTGGCGCGAATAACAATATTGAAATGGAAGTTAAGGAATACAGGAATAAGGAATTCAGTTTAGCTTTGCCAATGCCATATGATATTGGCGTAGGCGATAGTTATTCATTAGAAGCAGGGTGTGATAAGACATTTGAAACTTGCATGGCAAAATTCAATAATGCGGTTAACTTTCGTGGTGAACCACATGTTCCTGGCACCGACCGTATACTCCAAACCTCCGGCACAAGAACTGACTGGGAATAAAAAAAAGGGGAGCCTAAGCCCCCCCTAGAATCAACTAAAAAGTGAGACAATAGTTGTAAGTAAAATACCTACTGCTATCAAATTCACTTCTATCGTTATCTTCTTGGTATAAATCTTTAGCATAAGAGCCTCAGAGTTAACCCAAGTCGACTTGGATGTTAATCCAAAGTACATTTATCGTGCCCTGGCAAGGCACTATCTCCCCTCTTTGTACTTCAGAGGATCGAGTTCAGCAAGAGTATCGTAAAGTAGTCCTTTTGGGATTTTACGGTCTTGCCTGTAAGCACCTATAACTGGCACTTCGAAGAGGGTTATAATCTCTCCTTGCTAAGTTTCATAGGTTCCCTTTCCTGGGTGGACCATCTTAGCCAATAAGAATTGTAAGAATATGTAATAACTATTGCAAGAGTATTTTTAATAAAATTTATGTTATCAGACCGTGAAAGAATCATTGCTGAAGCGCGGGGGTGGATAGGCACACCCTTTCATCATCAGGGAAGGGTTAAGGGTGAGGGGTGTGATTGCATTGGCCTGATTGTTAGTGTTGCCAAAAACCTTAATATTCCATGTATAAAAAAATCAGCTTCCTGCATAGCAGAGCTTGACCAGACAGATTATACAAGACTGCCAGATGGCAACAGACTTTACAGTGAGCTTAAGAAATATCTTTTTGAGATCCCGAAAGAGAAAATAGAATTGGCTGATATATTGCTTATGCATTTTGATGGCAACCCGCAGCATGTAGGGCTGGTTTCAGATTACCCAGAGGAAAAGTTGGGGATAATCCATTGTTTTGCAGATGTTGGCCGAGTGGTGGAGCACCGGCTGGATGATTACTGGCAGAAAAAAATCGTTTCCGCATTTAGTTTCTATAGACCTTAAATAATACCTAGGAGTAAATATGAGTTTTCATGAAATACAATTTCCGCTGGAGATTGCCTATGGCACCAGCGGCGGGCCGGAATATTCAACCGATGTTGTGGAGTTGGCAAGTGGCTATGAGCAACGTAATGTAAACTGGAGCGAGGCACGGGCAAGATATAACGTTGCCCATGCTATAAAGAACCAGGCACAGCTTGATGTGGTGGTTTCATTCTTTAGGGCGCGTAAAGGCAGGGCGCATGGGTTCCGCTTTCGCGATAATGCCGATTATACTGCTACCTCCCAGGCGATTGCCACCGGCAACGGCACAGCCACCCAGTTTCAGCTTATAAAAAGATATTTAAGCGGATCTACAACAGAGATAAGGACAATCAAGAAGCCGGTATCAGGTACGGTCAAGATTTACCTTAATGGCACACTCCAAACATCAGGAGTTACAATAGATACAACTACTGGCATAGTAACCTTTACCGCCGCCCCGGCGAACGGGGTTATAGTTACTGCTGATTATGAATTTGATGTGCCAGTGAGATTCGATACAGACTATTTGCCTGTTCAGCTTTATAGCAAAGATGCTTTTGCTGTTCAAAATATTTCTGTAGTGGAGTTAAGAGTTTAGGGGCCTAGAGCTAAGTCAGAGACTGTTATAAATGGTATAAAAAGTATAAAGATAATTATTAATATAATTATTAAAATTTTAATAGGTATTCTAAAGATATTTTTTTTAATTCTTTTTGTAGAAATGTAAATTGGAAATAGAATAAAAATGAATGGGAATACAAAAATAAAACTAGTTGCTAAGCTTATATAAGGATATCCTTTTGATTCCTCATTGCTGAATGATTCTTCGGGAATAGGAAGTAAATAAAGAATCACACCTGATAAAAAATACCAGGCAAGACTTCCAAATATAAAATAAAAAAAATATTTCAAAAAATTTTTCATAACATTAGGTAGGTTATATGTTTTCATTCCTAGATGAAATAAAAAATTCGATTAAATCTATACCAAAATATGAATTTCCTAAATTTATCCAAAGAACAATAAAGTTTTATGGAAGCTCTAACTACCTTACTGATGAGGCCCATGATGTTGCAAATGATTATTTTGTAACAGGTAAGACTGAAGATAATGCTCTTGATGCTTTTAGACATGCATACGGTATTGCATTGTGGACAAAACGTTATGGAGAATTTACCGGTTTTACTGCTGGTTGGTTTAACGAGTTGAAAAATTTTGTGAAAGTACCTATTTCAAAAGAAGGAAGGAAAAAGATATATAAAGGCAAATCACCATTTGACAAACATTTCTTTCAGGCAATGAAAATGGACCTATATAATAATAAAGTCGGCAGGGAAATAGGCATAAAAGCAAGAAATGAAAAAGAATTAGCTGATATGGTATATCAGGCGCTTATTGAAGGTAGGCTTATTAGTTCTATAGGGCAAAATCCAGGAAAACCTAAAATGATTAATCCTTTTGACAACGATAGTG
>CAYVHI010000032.1:0-19882 GCA_964450945.1 uncultured Rickettsiales bacterium | reverse complement strand
ACAACTTGTAATAAATGCTCAACTTCTTCAGGAATAGGGCCAAAACGATCAATCAATTCTGCAGCAATCGCTTCAATCTCATCAGGCGTTCTTAAATCTGCTATGCGCCGGTAAAGACCAAGCCTTAATGTTAGATCGGGAATGTATTTTTCAGGAATTAATACTGATATGCCAAGATTTATCTGTGGGCTGAAATGCTCAACAGTTTTGCTGTCAGGTACAGCTTTTGATCTCTTTAATTCATTAATAGCATCTTGCAGCATCTGCTGATAAAGTTCTATACCAACCTCTTTTATATTTCCTGATTGTTCATCTCCCAGAAGATTACCAAATCCCCGTATATCCATGTCATATGTTGCAAGTGTAAAACCAGCACCCAAGGAATCCAGTTTTTGCATAACTTCCAGCCTCTGAATGGCTTCTTTTGTGAATAATTTTCCTGAAGATGTAGTGAAATATGAATATGCTCTTACATTTGAGCGCCCCACCCTGCCCCTTAATTGATAAAGCTGTGAAAGCCCGAACATTTCCGCGTGGTGAACAATTAATGTATTTGCCGTTGCTATATCAATACCTGATTCAATAATGGATGTAGAAAGCAATACATCATATTTTCCATCAAAGAACTCATTCATTATCTTATCTAATTCTTGTGGCTTTAGTTTTCCATGTGCTATAGCAAATTTAACTTCTGGAACATATCTTTCCAGCTTTCTTGATACCTCATCAAGATCTTTAATTCTGGGGCATACATAGAAAGTTCTGCCTCCACGGTTCTTTTCGCGCAGTATGGCTTCCCTTATAATCAGGCTATCGAAAGGCATGACGTATGTTCTTACCGCTAATCTATCTACTGGCGGCGTTGCTATAAGGCTGAGTTCTCTAATACCTGTCAGTGACATCTGTAATGTTCTTGGTATAGGTGTTGCTGAAAGTGCAAGAACGTGAGTTTCAGATCTTAGTTTTTTCAAATGTTCTTTTTGGACAACACCAAAATGCTGCTCTTCATCGATAATTATCAGCGATAATTTATTGAAAGTTATGTTTTTGGCTAACAGGGCGTGCGTGCCTATCACTATATCAGCCTCACCAGAGCTTATCATATGGCGGTTCTCTTTTGCCTGCCTGTTATTTACCATACGTGAGAGCTGGCATATTTTGACCGGCAGATTAGCAAAGCGCTCAGTAAATGTTTTATAGTGCTGACGACAAAGAAGTGTTGTAGGTGCAATTATAGCCACTTGCCCACCTATACCTTCTTTATTTCCTGCAATTCTATCACCAAGCGCGATAAAAGCTGCCCGCATTGCCACTTCGGTTTTTCCAAAGCCTACATCTCCGCATACTAAGCGGTTCATCGGTTTTCCGGAAATTAAATCACTAGATATATCTTCAATTGCCCGAAGCTGATCTTCAGTTTCTGTATATGGAAATCTTGCACAGAATTCATCATACAATCCTTCATAAGGCGAAATCCTTTCAGCCGCATGAACTTCCCTGAGTGCTGCGATACGTAATATTTCTTCTGCAGCAAGTTTAATTCTTTCCTTTAATTTTGCCTTCCTGCCCTGCCAGGATGCAGAGCCAAGCCTGTCTAGCTCAACCGTGTTTTCTGAATTTCCATAGCGGGAGATAACATCTATATTCTCTACAGGTATGAATAACCTGTCGCCTCCAGCATAAATAAGCTTAAGGCAATCATGTCCTTTACCTGAAACAAAAAGCGTTTCAAGGCCTTCAAACCTTCCAATCCCGTGTTCTTCGTGAACAATGATTTCACCAGGGGAAAGGTTATATGATTCCGTCAAGAATTTCTCCGGACGTAACTTTTTCTTTATATTCCTTGATATCCTTTCACCAAGAATGTCTTGCTCAGAAATAATTGTAAAATCAGGCACTTCAAAGCCATTCCTAATATTAAGTTTGACTACCCCTATACTTCCTGAAAGTTCATTGAACTGGTTAAATGAATCAATTGTTTTTGCGTTAAGGTTATGTTCTGCAAGGATTGTATTAACCCTGGTTTTTGAACCTTCAGAATTACAGGCAATTACTATCCTCTTTTCGCCCTGTCTCGCCCTCCATTCTTTTAAGAGATCAAATGGGTTTCTGGTTTGCTGTTTTGAAGTAAGATAGAAATTCTCACCGCCCTTAATTTTCACATCAATGTTTTTAGTACCATCTTCTCTAAACTGACTAAAGAACAAGCAACTCCTAGCTTCTAGAAGCCTATCAAATCCTTCTTTAGAAAAATATAGCAGCTCTGGTGGTAGGGGGTTATATGAATCAGATTCTCCAGATATAGTATTTAACCTTGCATTATAATAATCATTTATAAGCTCAAATCTTTCTTCCAGAAGCTTTCTAGCATGAGTATCAAAAGTTATAGGGCTTGTTGGTAGATAATCAAAAATAGAAACCATTTTTTCATAGAAAAGTGGCTGCCAATGCTCAATGCCTGCATATTTTCTGCCTTCTAAAACAGATTCGTAGAGCATATCGCCAGATGTTACAGCCCCAAACATTTCACGATATTTATCTGAGAACCGTTTTTTATTTTTTGATGAGAATATGATCTCTGAAGCAGGGATAATATCAAGTTTTTCTATTTTACTGTCGGTAAGTTGGGTTACAGGATCAAAGATCTTTATCTGCTCAAGTGTGTTGCCAAAAAAATCAAGCCTTAGAGGGTTTTCAAACTGTGGTGGGTATATATCTATAATACTCCCACGGGATGCAAATTCACCTCTTTCAGTAACAATAACAGTCCCAAGATATCCATTTTGAATAAGTAAATTAATTAATTTTTCTTTTTCAATAGTATCTCCTACCTTTATCTGCAGGTATGATTCTATTATCTCTTCTGCTGGCACAACCAATTGCACTATACTGTTTACGGTAGTTACAATTACATGTTTTTTTATTTTATCAGTCCCAGATGCGATCTTTGCTAGTGATCCAAGCCTCTTACACGTAACGGCACATGCGGGAGAAACCCTGTCATAGGGAAGGCAGTCCCAGGCGGGAATCGCTATAACCTCAATGTCGGGCGCAAAAAATGCAAGATTGTCTACAAACGCAGACATCCTTGCATCATCTTTTATTATATGCAGTAGTGGCAAATCGCTAACCCTTGCTAATTCAGCAATGATTAATGCATCTGCGCCCTCTGGAACAGAACTAATAATTCTGTGCTCAGAAGTTATTTTAAAATTATTCAGCAACATTGAAATTAACTAATAGACTTATAATTTTATTATTCATGTCTTGTGGAACGGGCTCTTTCCTGGAAACCCAGTTAAAAATATCCCTGTCATCAATTTTCAGTAATTCTTCAAACAACTCTACTTCTTCATTATTGAAGGTATGCAGATATCGTTTTGCAAACTTTCCAAGGATAATATCTGTCTCCTTACACCCACGATAAAAGCTCTGGTATACCAGTCTTTTAATTTTTGTATTTAGTTCTTCTTTCATAAAAGCTAGAATGATCTATTATGGGATGTGGTGTTTGTATAAAGATTTTTATATTTTTTACAAGTACTTGCTTAAAATAAAGGTTACAAAATATACAGTATGATTTTTTATTTCTTGGTTACCTCAAATGGCTGATAATAAAGAAAATAACCCATATAATAACCTTGAAAATATTTCACAAATAGAGCAAGAAGCTCTAAAACAACAAAAATTACGTTTTAAGGAACAAGAAGCTCAGGTCCAGCAGAAACAGAAGGAACTTGCTGCGCTTATTAAGGAAGTTCAGAATAAGCACAAATTTCTCCAGGGCGAGCAAAAACGCCTCGTAGAAGAAAATAAGCGTGATTTAGACTTATTGATAGCAGAGGCAAGAGAACGGCAAAAAAGACTTAGAGAAGAACAGGTTCAAGAATTAATAGGCAAAAGAAAGGAAGTTGATCAGCTTCAGAAGCAGTCAGAAAAGAAGATAGAATCGCTTCCAGTAGAAAAAAGAGAAGAAGTAAAAAAAGAAATAAATTCTCTCTTTACACTTGCCTTGGAAAAACATCGCGAACTTGAATCGCGCCAGAGAGAAAATGAAAAACTTGAACAACAGGAACTCTCTCAACTAACCAGGGAAACTGAGGATAGGCGCCAAGCGCTGCAAAAAGAACAACTTCAGAGATTAAAACAATATTTAACCGATATGGTGGCACTGGCAGTAACACAGCAGGAAAAGATAAAAGAAGAATTTAAGTCAATTACAATGGAAGAAAAGGGAAGTTTAATAAACTTACTTAAATCGGCTTATGAGAGACAAAAAACGTTAGAGCAGCAGTTTAGTATAAAAACAAAAGAAAATAATCAGTTAATAAAAGATGCAGCCCAACGCTCAAAGGAATTGATTAAACAGGAAAAATTTGAAGAGGCAAAAAAAATAGTTAGCGATATTCAGTATAAAATAAAGCTAGACCAGGAAGAGCTAAGGAAGCAGCAGATTGAACTGACAAGCAATATCAAATTTGAACTTGTTGAATTTGAGCATGCATCACAGGAAAAATCCCGTCAGGTACAACAAAAATTCCAGGAAATAATAAGTCAGGCAAAATATCAAATGGAGTACCAGGCACAAAAATATCTTGAGGGAATAAACAAGGAATTAGTTACACAGACAAAGACAGATTTACAAATATTTGAAGAAAGAATGTTCGGTAAGTATGAAAACTTAAAAGCTGAGCATATTGAGGCCATTAAAAAAATAAAAATACGCATAGAAAAAGAATCTGAGGATCATCTAAAAAGGGTAAAGCAGGAGCAAATATCGCTATTGCAACATACTAGGGATCAGGTCACAGAAATGGAAAGAAGGTTTGATTTTAATCAAAAATCTATGCAACGTGATCATCAAACTATGTTACAGGCGGCACGCAATAAACTAATAGAGATTGAGAATAAGGGTAATGAATTAGAGAGGATTCTATTTAAGCAACAATCTGAATTGTCAGAAAGTGAATTCAAGGAAGCATCAGATATGCTTGTTCAGGCAAGAAAATTAAAAGATGAAAAAGAACAGGCAAAGCGCAAAAAGCTTCTGGAAGAAAGATTTCAGATAGGAAAAGAATCTACAGAGGCGCAAAAAAAAGTTATTCAGGAGCAAAAGGATTTAAGTAAAAAAATTCAGGAAGAAATATTATCCGTTGCTAAGGAAGTTCAGGAAAAATTAAGCTCTTTACAAAGAGAGAGACAAGAACTTATAAAACTTGAGCAGACAAAGATTGTAGAACTTTCCCAAGAAATCAAGAACAGGCAGGTTGAGCTGGAGGAAGAGCACTTAAAAAGAGTATCAGATGAGCAAGCAAAACTTGACGATATACTTAGGGAAGTGCATGAAAAGCAGCAACAATCTCTTATAAATCAGGCAGGTCTTGAGGAGATAATACAGGAGGTTAAGAAAAATCAGGAAAAATTTGAGAAAGGCTTATTACCTCCTGATGCAAAACAAAAGCAGGAAGAGTTAATTAGCTTAATAAGGATAGCTCAGGAAAAGCAGGAAGAAATACAGAAGGAACACCAGAATATAATAAAGCAGGCGCAGGAAATTGCAGATAAGAATATTGAAGAAAGTAAGGAAAACCTTAGAAAATCTCAGAAAGAATTATTAAAAAAATATGGAGAAAGAATAAAAGAGCTGGAAGCTAGTATAGAACAGAAGAACAAGCTTATACAGCAGGAGCAACTTCTTCTTTATGCTCAACAGGAAATTGACATTGGTAAAATGCTCCAAGAAGCAGAAGAAAATCAGAAATCATATAAAGAAGAGCAAAAGAAAATAATCCAGCAGACTCATGAAAAGCTTTTAAATCTTGAAGAAGAAATAACAGCAATACGCAATAAAAAAGATGATTAGGTTATTTTACCGGAACTAGGAATTGATCTCCTTCGGTTATCGGTTCTTCAGTAGGTTTAATATCTTTATTTTGTGGCAACTCTCCTCTTCTTTTTGTTAAAACAGCTTCCGCCACTTCATTTTCTACACCACCCTGCAATCTCTGAACAAACATGTAACTCTTGCCTAGGCTAACTCCAAAATCTTTATACAAAAGCTCATTTATCCTATTGTTAAAATGGGAACATTTCCAGTTAACCAGTTCTGCAATCTCTTTTACTGTTCCGTTTGGGTCATCAAGCATATTTATCTGACTAGATATGCACTGCCTACGCTGGTGAAGAATAGCATTTAATTTTTCTTTTTCCCTTTCAGATAAGGATTCTAGGGAGCGGTTAGACCTGCATGAACAGACAAGTAGAACTATAAATAAAATAATGAAAATTTTTTTCATTTTCCTAGATTTTTCTAAAATTAAAAATATAGTGATGGGCACTCTATACAAAAAGGCAAAAAATGAAAGAAAAAGTTTTATACATTATTTTAGGTTTATTACTCATAGGATGCGCTCCTCCTCCAAAGGTTCAAAAAGAAAATGTTGCTCCCATAGCCAACATAGTTGTAAACGAAAAAATCAGTTCGCAAAGCAATTATAAAATAGGGGAAGTAAAAAGTGCATATGTAGGAGAGTCATTAATAAAAAAGAAAACATACAAAGTCAGGACTGAAAACAAGCTGGTCGCCATACCTCTAATGAATGTATCATTATTTTCTGAAAGAATAAAATTGTCACTTATGGAAGGAAGAGAATATCCTGTTCAATATCAAGTGAAGAGAGAGCAAGTGCCATTCAGGGTAATTGAAATACAAAACGCAAATATTACAAATAGTAATGAGGTTTATGGCGTTATGTTCGATAATAGCGGCCTTATATTCAATAAAATCTTAGAAAATGGTGTTGAAACAAAAGATATTCTTGAAATCCACCCTATAAACGCTGCTGTCAAGGTAACAACTAATGAAAAAGAAGTAAGTCGTGAGTTAATAGAAGATTACGATATAAGTTATGCCGGATCAGCGAGCAATCAGATAAAATTAATATACCGGGAAAATGGACAGGATAAATCAGGTATAACCCAAGAACTTACTTACCCCGCCGATTCAAACGAAATAAGGTTCAGAAACATTAAAATAAAGCTGCATAAAACAACCCCTGAATCCCTTATATATCAGGTTGAAAGTGAATAGCTAATCTTCAGAAATGATGATTGGTTTTTTTATTTTTTCCTGCCTAAGCAAGTGATGATTACCTACCAAGTAATCAAATGCCTTCTTTAGATATTTTTCTTTGCCTGTATTAAAAATCTTTGCCTTGAGGTCAATAGATGCAATCTTTTTAGAGATTTTATTTCTATAATCATCATCTTCAATCAGCTGAAGAGTTTTATCAATATACTCCTTCTCATTAGTAGCAATAAGTTCGGAAAGGCCGACATCCCTTAGAAGTGCCGAGGCAAGCCTGTTATAGGCTTTTGTACCTTCAAGAGTCACTATCGGTTTATGGCAATAAAGAGTATCAACAATCCTGTTATATCCTCCGAATGGGAAAGAATCTAAGGCAAAATCACTCTGCTCAATAAACTCCATGTAAACCTTAAAATCGATATTTGGAGCCGCTATCATCTTTACATGCTTTTCATTAAAAAATTCTATTAAATCATTTATGAATGGCACAAATCCGCACTCATGCGGATAAATTGACATAAAGCGCAAACAAATATTCTTTTTTGTACCTCTTATAATTTTCTGCAATGTAAGCAAGTGTTTATAATAAAATTTTATATTTCCCCAATTAAGGTTAATTATAACGTCATCAAAAGGCTTTTTGGAGTTCTGGAGCTTATAATTTGGATACACCGGCAAAGCAGCAAGCCCTGGTATTAACACAAGCCTTTCACTATAATTTTCTTCAGCCTTGTCAGCAATCTCAACATCCCTTCCCCCAATAAAATAATCAATTTCATTTGAAGCTGTCGAAACTGGGTGTCCATAAGCTGCTATCTGTATAGGGGCAAACCTGAAATTCGAAAGAATTATAGAGGCTTGCGAAAGCCCCACATCAGGAAAAAATGCTATACCGAATTTATTTTCTTCTAGTATTTCCTTAAAACTATCCAGGTGATTAGTTTTTGTATTAAGCTTCATTAACTCAGAAAAATCACCCTTTACTACTGCACTCTCCAGGCTTTTTGTTATATGCTCCTCACGCGTAACCTTATTAAATTCAATTACTTTATCAAAAAGTTCTCTATCTGTATCAACCTTTAGGGCATTTATATCAATCAGGGTTAGGTGGTAGTGCCCTTTTAATGATTTAACCATTGGAGAAATTGACTTGTGTATAGCGTGCCCCTTAAAGAAAAAAGAGCTAATGACCACCACCTTCTTATAGTCTGGGTTAGCTACAGATACATTAGCTCTCGAACCAATATCTTTCTGTATGGCTTTATTTATAATTTTTTTAATTTCCAAGTCTTTTTCATAATTTATATAGGTAGTATCAAAAACTACTGTGCACAGCTTCTGAAATTTAACTGATAGGCTTGAACTATAGGTAAAATATTTATCTAGGTTCTTATATTGTATAAAATACTGCATGTTATTGAAAATTAGTTCATTATTGCTATTCCATGCACTGGCAAGCAAGTTACTCCACCACAAAGATGCTAGCTGTGGATGGGCCCTAAAAAGCATATCAAGATCCAATCTTATTACATTTCTATAGGAATAAAGAGTAAGTATCTTAAAGTAGCTGTTTTTCTGACTTGATAGCGTTCTTATGGCGTGGTCTGTATTTTTTAGAGGTGTTAGCGCAGCCAGATTCGCAATCTGTACACTTTCAGTTATAAATATTGGCACAAAGAAATCAGGTATCTGAAAATCTTCATCTGTAAATATTTCTATAAGTAATTCAATATATTGGAGTATAAAATTTCTTTGCTCATGATTAAAGGCCATTGGCTTTACCAACCTAAAAAACTGTAGGGCCTTAAGTAGCTGTTCACATACCTTTTTATAATCTTTCTGCCTATAAAATTCCCTAACTTGGCTGGCATTAAAATCTAAAACCGGAACCGGCGCGGCCTGAGAGCTACTATCTGTTTGCTTTTGTAAAATATTTTCCATATAAAACTGACAATACATTTTATGTAAGGATATGCAAGAAAAGCTGATACCACCAAATAATGAAAACAGAGTTCTTCTGCACAGTTGCTGCGCACCATGTTCCGGTGAGCTAATGGAAGCAATGCTTAACTCTGGAATTGATATGACTATCTTCTTCTATAATCCGAACATTCATCCAAAAAAAGAATACGAAATCAGAAAGAATGAGAATATCCGCTTTGCAGAAAAAATGAACATTCCATTTGTTGATGCGGATTATGATGTACAAAACTGGTTTTTACGTGCAAAAGGCATGGAATATGAGCCTGAAAGAGGGATAAGGTGTACGATGTGTTTTGATATGAGGTTTTTGCGTACAGCCTTATATGCACATGAGAATGGCTTTAAGGTTTTTACTTCAAGCCTTGGTATATCCCGCTGGAAAAATATGGACCAAATAAATGATTGCGGTGTGAGGGCTGCTTCTTATTACCCGGAAATAACCTACTGGACATATAACTGGCGCAAGAATGGCGGAAGCGCAAGAATGTATGAGATAGCTAAAAGGGAAAGTTTCTATAAGCAAGAATATTGCGGTTGCATTTATTCCTTAAGGGACAGTAATGAGTGGCGCGAAAAGAATGGGCGTGAAAAGATTCATATAGGTGAAAATTTCTACTGCGAAGAAGCGGAAAGCAAATCCTGATGCTAACCTATGTCAATGGTAAATTTCTTCCTTCTGAGAAGGCTGCCGTATCTGTTGAAGATAGGGGTTTTCGCTTCGGAGATAGTGTTTTTGAGACTATCGCAGTATATGAAGGCATTCCTTATCAACTGGAATTACATATGGAAAGGTTGAAAAGAGGCTTAAAGAACCTGAAGATTGAACATTCAGTAAAAAACCTTTCTAAAACCTGCCACGATCTGATTAATAAAAACAGATTAAATAACGGCATACTTCGTATCATAATATCTCGTGGGTGCGGCAGTAGAGGCTACCTCCCACTTAAAACAACCCCAACAGTTGTAATTCAGACCTATAAATCTCAATATAGATCATCTGGCTCAGTTACCATTATGGTTTCTTCAGTTCAAAAAGTGGGGGCAAAATCAATTCCGGCTGTAAAACACGGTAGTGCCCTTGCCTCTGTTCTTGCAAGAATTGAGTCGGAAGAAAATGGCGTTGCAGATGCAATTATGCTGACCGAGAAAAAACAAATATCAGAAACAAGCTCAGGAAATATTTTCTGGTTCAATAATAAAATTCTATATACCCCTTCACTTGCAGCCAGTATACTGCCCGGCACAACGCGGGCAGCCATAATAAGGCTTTCGCCATATAAAGTAAAAGAGGGGCTGTTTGATATAAGAACACTTCTTGCGGCAGATGAAATTTTTCTTTCCAATTCTGTTTGGAAATTGCTGCCTGTGACAAAAATTCTTGGCCATAAAAGAACCTGGAAGTCATTCCGGCTTACTAATGAAATTTCAGAACTGCTTGAGGATGATATTAAAAAATATGTTTCTAGAAGAAAAAAGAAAGTGGGTTGAACCTATTGAGCTTGCAAAGCGCATCCCTAAAGAAGAACAATACTGGGCTTTGCTTTATTCAGGTTTGAAGACAGATTATAGCGGCAAATACTCATTCCTTGCTCTCAAACCGAAAAAGGAAATAAGGGGCAGGAACGTTCAAAAACTAAAACAAAACCTGACTTCAAATAAGAAAAAGCTATCCAATGCCTGGTTTGGCTATCTTGGCTATGGTCTTAAGAACTCTCTGGAAAAACTCCCGAAAGACAAAGAAAGTTATCTAAATTTCCCCGATTTGTGGATGTTAAAATACTCAGTGATACTGGTGTTTGATCATCAATCAAAAAAAATTGAAGTGTGGTCAGAATCAAAATTTGATTTTGATGTATTTTTTAAAAATACATCCCCATCGAGTTATAGACCTTTAGTTAAGGACAGCCTGAAATCAAATATGTCATGCACTTCATATATCGAAAAGGTAAAGAGGATTAAAGAAGCAATACTTTCTGGTGATGTCTACCAGGCAAATCTAACACGTAAATTTTTTGGTGAATTTACTAGGGCACCTGATTCCCTGAGTCTATTTGAAGAATTATGCAAAATCAGCCCCTCTCCTTATAGTTGCCTGATGAAATTCAATAACTCATATGTTATATCTTCAAGTCCTGAGCAGTTTTTGTCTATAAGTAAAAGTGGTTATGTTGAAACCCGCCCAATTAAGGGAACGGCACCACGCTTTAGCTCATCTGTTAAAGATAGAAAATCCAAAGAAACACTTAAGAAATCATCAAAAAACCGTTCAGAGAATCTTATGATTGTGGATTTGATGCGTAATGATCTTTCCAGGTCATGTAAAACTGGTTCTATCAAAGTTAAAAGTCTTTTCGATATCACCTCGTATTCAACTCTACACCATATGTCTTCTGTTATTACCGGGACAAAGAAAAATGATATTTCTACACTTGATCTTACGTTGGGTTGCTTTCCCCCAGGGTCTATGACTGGCGCACCAAAAATAAAGGCTATGGAGTTATGTTCCAAGATGGAAAAGCATAAGAGAGGAGTATATAGCGGCGCTATAGGATGGTTCGGCGGGGATGGCTCAGCAGATCTTTCAGTTGTTATAAGAACTCTAATTATGAAAGATAATAAATTTGAGTTTCAGGTAGGTGGTGCAATAGTTGCAGATTCCATTCCAGAAGAAGAGTTGGAAGAAACAATTACCAAGGCATCTGCGCTGCTTAAAATTTTAAATATCAAAAAATCAGAAATTAAAAATATCTAAACTTGCAAATAGGCTCTTAACCATCTAAATAATTGCTATGCAAATTAGTAAAAGAGATTTTATTAAGCTTTTTGCTTCAGGAATATCGCTTATCAGTTTCGGGCGTCTTGCTGAGGCTGGCGGCATAAAATCTAAAAAGGAGAACAATATGGCTTTTACATTACCAGAATTACCTTACCCACAGAACGCTCTAGAGCCTCATATCACGGCAAATACATTAAGCTTTCATCATGGCAAACACCATAATGCCTATGTGGTTAATTTGAATAAATTGCTTGAAGGTAATCCTTTAGCGGGTAAATCGTTAGAAGAGATAATTATGGCTTCAGCCGGAGATACAGGTAAAGCTGGCATTTTTAATAATGCCGCTCAAATATGGAATCACACATTTTACTGGCACAGCATGAAGCCAAATGGTGGCGGCAAGCCAGCTGGAAATCTTCTTAAGAAAATTGAGGCTGATTTTGGTAGCTATGAGAAATTCGTGGAAGAATTCAAGAATGCAGCGGCAACACAATTTGGTAGCGGCTGGGCATGGCTAGTATCTGAAAAAGGCAAATTGAAGGTTACAAAAACCCCCAATGCCGATCTTCCTATGGCGCATGGACAAACTGCCCTTCTGACTGTTGATGTGTGGGAACACGCTTATTATCTTGATTTTCAGAACAGAAGGCCAGATTATGTTGCCACTTTCCTGGACAAACTAGTTAACTGGGATTTTGCAGCAAAAAATCTTGAAAAAGCTTAGATTACTATAAGTGCGGCAGCAACACGCCTTTCTTCAGCCATTAAAACATTATAGGTGCGGCACGCCGCACCTGTATCCATAACATCTACTGAAATATTGTTTTCCTTAAGGATGTGGCGTAGCTCTGAATCGATGCTTCCTGAAGACCCTCCTGCACCTATAAGCAGAATATCTATGTCATCAGCTTTTTTAATAACTTCAGTTATATTTTTAATCTTAATAAGCTCCTTAACTTCCCATTTTATTGTTACATCCGGAAAAACTATTATAGAGTGACTGTATGGCGTTTCACTTACAATAAACCCACCATTTCCGTAACGGTTTATAACTTGTTTCCCTTTAGATATACGTGGCGTGATATCTAGCATATTTAAATGGGTATCCTTGAAGGCTTGAAAGCCCTTACCCATAAAACAATCATAAGCCTTGTCAGCATTATAGCAGTAAACATAGAGGCAAGTATTCCTATCGTAAGCGTTACGGCAAACCCCTTAACCGGGCCTGAACCAACAGCAAACAATATAATTGCAACTATTAAGGTTGTAATGTTTGAATCAAAGATAGTGCTGAATGCAGCTTTAAACCCGTGATCAATGACTGCAAGTGGCGAACGCCCCTGCTTTATTTCCTCACGCATTCTTTCAAAAATGAGTACGTTTGCATCAACCGCCATACCAACAGTGAGCACCATTCCTGCGATACCAGGTAAAGTAAGGGTTGCTTGAAGTATAGATAACGCCGCCACAATCATAATAAGATTTATTATAACTGCCAGGTTGGCAAAGATTCCGAATAAGCCATAACATATAAACATGAAAAACATTACCAATGCCGTTCCAATCAATGCAGCCTTTTTTCCAGCCTCAATAGAATCCTGACCTAAGCTTGGCCCCACCGTCCTTTCTTCAAGAATTTTTATTGGTGCAGGCAGTGCACCGGTTCTAAGCAAAAGCGCAAGATCGTTTGCTGATTGAACAGTAAAGTTTCCGGAAATCATACCGGAACCTCCTAAAATAGGCTCACGTATAACAGGCGCACTTATTACTTTATCATCCAATACTATTGCAAATGGCTTACCTACATTTTCTTTTGTAGTTTCACCAAATTTGCGCGCACCGATATTATTAAATTTAAAGAAAACAACAGGTGTTGAGTTTTCAAATGAGGCTTGTGCATTAATAAGCATATCCCCAGTTAGAATGGCTTTTCTTTTTACTGCATAATATCTTGATTCCTCACCAAGATGTTGGTCTCCGTTTAAAATATGCGTATCCTGGGATATCAAGCCGTCATTACTTGAAGGAAATGGGTTAGTTTCATCCATCAGATGAAATGTCATCTTGGCTGTTTTACCAAGTAACTGCTTTAGATTTTCTGGGTTATCAAGACCTGGAACTTGCAAAAGTATGCGTAAGTCACCCTCTCCCTGAATTATAGGCTCTCTTGTGCCGGTTTCATCAACCCTTCTTCTGACAATCTCAAGTGATTGCTCAACAATTTTGTTTTTCATTTCTTTAAGTTGATCTTCACCGTAAGAAATGCGCCATGTATTAGTATCGTTTGCAATAGCAAACTGTCTTGAAATAGCTTTTATGATGTTTTCAGCTTCTTCTCTCTGAAGCTCATCACGCAAGGTAAATTCAATACTACCAGCTCTTATTTGTAGACCTGAATAACCAATTTTCTTTTGCCGCAGCTGTACCCTTAAGTCATCCATAAGATTTTGCAACTGCTCTTTTTGATATGCATCGAAATCAACTTCCAGCAGGAGGTATGACCCCCCTCTTAAATCAAGACCAAGATTAATCTTTCCAACAGGAATATATTTATTGAACTTTTCGTATGCTGAATTACTTAAAAAACTAGGAATTGCAAATAATATAGAGGCAAAACATATCAGTAAGATAAGGGTTATTTTCCAACGCTGGAATTGAAGCATATATTTTAGGCCTTTTGATCCTTATTGTCCTTATTACCGGTTTCCTTTTCGGGTGAAGCCCTATTTAATACCTCACTTATGGTAGATCTTATTACTTTTACCCTTACTTCATGGGCAATTTCAACTAATGCCGTATCATCCTGCGGGTCTATTTTTTGCACAATTCCTACAATCCCTCCGGCAGTAACGATTTTATCTCCTCTTTTGAGATCATTTATCATTTCTTTATGTTCTTTTAATTTTTTCTGTTGTGGGCGTATGAGCAGAAAATAAAAAACCACAAAAATAAGGGCTATTGGTATAAGGCCAGCAAAACCATCGCCACCCAGGCCAGAAGCAGATCCCTGTGCAAATGCATCTTCAATAAAAAACATTAAATTCTCCTATAACTTCCTTGTTATTGATAGTTATATAGACATGACTACTTGTAACGGCAAGAAAATATTTAACTAGAAGTATATTTTAGAGGGTCTACAGATTTACCCCCTTTTCTTAAGGCAAAGTGCAGTTGAGGAATTTTTACATCACCGGTTTTGCCAACATAGGCGATTACTTTTCCCTGCTTAACATAATCACCTTTATTTACCAAAACTTCCTTATTGTGTGCATAAGCACTGACCCACTCTTCGTTATGTTTTATAATTACAATGTTTCCAAATCCTTTTACACTCTCACCAACATAAATAACTTCACCATCAGCAGCAGCTTTTACATTAGCTCCAAGGGAAGCTTTTATATTTATACCATTATTATTAATACCGCCTGATTTAGGCCCAAATTTAGAAATAACACTTCCTTTAACTGGTAAAATAAAATTATTTGTAAACTTACTTCTTATAACCTTCTTCTCTGAAGGTTTGGCTGCAATCTCATTAGAGATCACCTCTTTCTTCGGCAAATATATAACTTGTCCTGGCGTTATCCTGTATGGGGGTTTTAGATCATTAATTTTTACTATTTCAGAAATTTCGATATTATTTTTCTTTGAAATTAAAATTATATCATCGCCACTTTCAGCCTTATAGTAAGCCAATCTTCCTTCTTTTACCTCACTAGGGGTTTTATATTTTTTAAAATCAATTGCACTACTAAGATCAACCTCTTCAAAAACATCATGAATCTCAATCTTTGCTGCTTCTTTTTGTGTGCAGGCTGATATTATAAAAATAAGCGCTGATGCACACAGCAAATACCGTAAGGTGCTCATTTAATACCTCTAGTTGCAATATATACCATATTTAAAGAAAAATTTAAATATACTATTAATTTTCTTGAATTTTTCATCGCCTGTCCTATGTTCTAGAACTTCACTAAATAAATTGGAAAATTGTGCAAAAAAGCAAAAAAATATTATTAACTAACTGGGGAAATTATCCTCGAGCTGAGTGCTATGTTTACCGGCCTGAGAAAAGTAAAACAATTACTGAAATATATCAAAATCATTCTAAAAGCTTAATATCCCGTGGAACAGGTAAATCTTATGGGGATAGCTCCCTAAATAAGGATGGAGTAATAAGCACAGAACGCTTGAATAAGTTTGTAGATTTTGATGATGTTAGGGGCATAATAATCTGCCAGCCTGGCGCAACCCTTGAGGAAATATTAAATGTATCAGTTCTAAAAGGCTGGTTTCTTCCCGTAATCCCTGGAACAAAATACGCCTCTATCGGCGGATGTGTTGCAGCCAATGTGCATGGCAAGAATCATTATAATAGCGGAGATATAGGTGAACATATAATTAGCCTAAAGCTAAAGCTTCCAGGCGGGGAAGTAATAGAATGTTCTAAGGATAGGGACTCAGAAATATTCTTGGCAACCATTGGCGGCATGGGAATGACTGGCTTTATCGAAGAAATAAGCCTTAAACTAAAACCTATAGAGACAATATCATTAGGCACAGAAACATGCAGGGCAGATAATATTGAAGAGATGATAGAGCTTTTCCGCAAAGAAACCACCTCATCAGATTATATGATTGGGTGGATTGATCATTTTGGTGCTGGCAAGAATCTTGGAAGAGGCATATTTGAGAAAGCTTCCCATATAAAGCTGCCGGAAGGAAAGCCTTTAGGTAATTACATAAATAACAAATCCTTAATATCTATCCCCAAATTCTTTCCATCATTTCTTCTAAATAAATATTCAATGGTCTTTTATAATAAATTGAGATTCTTTGGTGTTACAAAAAATTATAGAAAAAAAATAAAGGATTTTTCTGGATTCTTTCACCCTCTTGATGGCATTAGGAACTGGAATAATCTTTATGGCAAGAAAGGTTTGTTGCAGTACCAATTCCTAGTACCTGATAACAGTGAATCCGTAGAAAACATCAGAAAAATTCTTTCTATGATCCAGGAAAACGGTTTCTTCTCATTTTTAGCAGTTATAAAATATCATAGAGATGGTATAGGCATGGTATCCTTTTCCAAAAAGGGGTTTAGTATTGCCCTAGATTTTATAGTAGAAGACAAGATATTCTCATTGCTTAATAATGTAGATGATTTCTTGGCAAAAATCGGTGGCAGAGTATATCTGGCAAAGGATGCCAGGTTAACTCGTGACAGTTTTGAGAAAATGTATTTTTCTGATCTATTGAAGTGGAAGAGAGTGCTAAAGAAGGTTGATCCTGAAGGAAAATTATCTTCAGAAATGGCAAAAAGGTTAGGGTTCAAGGAATAATATAATGGCAAAAACTGCTGTCATAATCGGAGCTACTTCATCGCTGGCATATCCTTTATGCACATTACTAGCGGAGGAAGGCTGGAATCTGGTTTTATCTGCACGTGATAAAAAAGAATTAAGCATCCTCAGAAATGATCTGATAATCAGGTATAATATTAGTGCAATAGCAATACATTCTGATTTAGCATTTGTTGATTTCTCAGCCCACGAGTTTGTCCATAAGGCCAATAGTATATATGGAAACATTGATACTTTATTTGTTTTGGCGGGAGATATGGAAGGAAACACCGGTGATATTCAGAAGAATATAAAAAACGTTACTGCTGTAAATTTTATATCACCGGCCGCCATTATCCAGGAAGCAGCAAAGCTTATGGAAAGTAAAAGGCAGGGTACAATAGTTGTCGTATCATCCGTTGCTGGTGATAGGGGAAGGCAAAGTAATTTTGTTTATGGAAGTGCAAAAGCTGCGCTTACAGCGTTTTGTTCGGGAATAAGAAATAAATATAGCGGTAGCGGTGTTCATATTATGACTGTAAAACCAGGCTTTCTTGATACACCCATGACTTATGGCATGAAAAGTCCTCTTATATATGACCGAATGGATACAGCTAAAATCATCATAAAAGCTGCTAAAAGGAAGAAAGATGTAATTTATGTACCATTTTTCTGGAGATTTATTATGTTGATAATTATTCATATTCCTGAAAAGATTTTTAAGAGACTGAAATTGTAGTTATGCCGCCTTTTATTCAAATAATGCGTCCCAAACAGTGGATTAAGTCAGGTTTTGTACTTACCCCTTATCTTTTTTCTCTACAATTTGATGATCTAGAAAAATTGAAGCTCAGCATTATTGCCACACTCAGTTTCATATTTATTTCCAGTGCACTTTATATTTTTAATGATTTTCTTGATCTGCAGGAAGATCGTAAACACCCGCTAAAAAAGAAAAGACCCCTTGCGTCTGGCAAAATAAGTAATCGGCAGGCAGAGATTCTAATCCTTGTCCTCCTTTCACTTGGGTATGCAACAACACTACTGCTCCCAGTAAAATGCTTCTTTGTAATCATGGTATATATGCTTATGAATGTGGCTTACTCCAAAAAACTTAAACATATCGCCATAATTGACGTGCTGGTTATAGCAAGCGGCTTTGTGCTAAGGGTTCTAATGGGTGGTTATGCGATTGATGTAAGAATTTCAACATGGCTTATACTTGCCACATTCCTTCTGGCTCTATTTTTGGGATTTGGAAAGAGAAGGCATGAACTTGGCCTCGGCTCCGGTTCTGAAACAAGGTTAAGCCTTAGGGGATATAATGAAGAATTTACTGATAAACTAATAAATGTAACGTGTGCGACAGCGCTGGTTTGTTATGCAATTTATGCAGTGGGGATTGTTGAAAAAACAGGAAAGGATAGTTTTATCTATACAGTAATTTTTGTTGTGTTTGGTTTGTTCAGATATTTACAGAATATTTACCTTATAAAAGAAGGTGGTGAGCCAGAAAAAATATTATATAAAGACAAGCTTTTTCTAGCTAATATAGTCTTATGGCTCATAACAACATTAATAATACTAACTTCATAAACTCTTTAATATCCAAACGCTTCCTAAAGTTTCTTGTGGTTGGTGCAGTTGGAACTGCAATAGATTTTGTTTTATTCTACTTCCTTTTCTTCTCTATTGGTTTTTCACTGGTAGTTTCGAATTTACTTTCTTATGGGACTGGCCTTACCAGTAGTTTTTTCTGGAACAAATACTGGACTTTTGCAGACAGACCTTTGTCTTCAAACAAAAAGCTTATACTCTCTCTCTTATACGGATATTTAGGACTTTTTATTAATACGGCTATAGTATGGTTGTTGGGGCATGTTATTCATGTAATGCTTGCGAAAGCGGTAGCGGTTATTGTGGTTGTTATATATAATTACTTTACAAACAAAATATGGGTTTTCAATAATAAGTGAAATTTGTACTGGCAATTATAGGTTTTTTTATTGTTATTCCTTATTCCTATTCCAAGGATGTAATTAAGGATGAAGTCATCGTAAATTGCTCTATAACTCCTTCTGTTGATGAAGATAATTTCTATCCTGGAACCAGCAATATAAAAAAAACAAACAACCTAAGAAGAAAAACAGGTAATCCGCTATTTGCTCGCGGCAGATTCATAAGGCTGGTAGGAAAAGTTGTTGATTCTTCATGTGTTCCTGTTGGTGATGCACAAATTGAAATCTGGCACGCTAACGAAGCAGGTTTTTATAACAGCGAAATTAAAAAGAACAATGATGCATATGATCCATTTTTTAATGAATCTGGCAGAACTAAGACTGATAATATGGGAAACTATGAATTCTTGACAATATACCCAGGCAGACATGGAAAAGAAGCTCCCCGTATTAATGTTAAAGTAATGCATCCGGAGTTTGATGAACTTAATGTCTCAATTTACTTTGAGGACGAGAAAATGAATTATTATGATAAATTCTTAAGCCGCTTCTTTGGTAAGGAACTCAATAGATATATGGCAAAGAAATCAGCTAGGTATGCAAACATGGATCCCCAGGAAACAATTTATTACTACGTTATAACCCTTAATGGAAAAAATAAATTCAAGCGTTATTAGTATTAATTTACTTAGATTAGATCCTTAAGGGCTCTCAAAGCCAAAGCATACCCCTTACT
>CAYVHI010000031.1:0-21169 GCA_964450945.1 uncultured Rickettsiales bacterium | reverse complement strand
CATGCTTAGAGGTTATCCTCCTGCAGGTTTGTTTATTGCTTCTTCAACTTCCTTAAAGGTCGGGCGGAAAGGACTAGGTATAATTTTTCTGGCAAATTCTATTGATATTTGAGGTGCATTACCCTGCATGTGAGCAATAATCGCAACTTTCATACACTCAAGATATTTGCCCTGTTCATGACCGAATTTTGTAAGAAATGCTCCCATGGGGCTGATAAAACCATAAGAAAGCAACACCCCTGCGAAAGTACCAACAAGTGCCGCACCGATTAGTCCGCCAAGAACTTCCGGTGGTTCGGTAATACTTCCCATCGTGGTGATTACACCAAGAACCGCAGCTACGATACCAAGCGCCGGCATGCCATCGCCCATGAGAGTTACGGCGTGAGCAATCTCATGTGATTCGTGATGATGAACTTCAAGTTCGGCATTCATGAGATCTTCCATAGCATAATGATTATCTATGCCCATGGTAAGCATACGCATATAATCACAAAAGAAATCTACTGCGTGGTGATCATGTGCAAATTTAGGATACTGGCTTAACAACTGGCTTTCATGAGGGTTTTCAATGTGGCTTTCAAGTTCAAGCATCCCCTTTGTCTTAGCAAGTTTCAGGACTGCAAAAAGCATGCTAAGCAATTCTATGTAATCGGCTTTTGCATAAGGGTTTCCTTTCATCAAATTTTTTAAGCTTGATAAAACACCTTTGATTACAGGTTTAGAGTTTGTAATTAAGAATGCGCCTATGGATGCGCCAATAATAATAATGAATTCGTTAGGCTGCCAGAGAACGGAGAGTTTTCCGTGGTGCATTACATAACCAGTAATAACACACCCGATAACTACTATGATTCCAATTGGAAAAAGCATCTATATTAATATGTAAAAATATTTCATTTGTATTGTTTATAGGATAGTTAAACTTTTAAAAAATGGAAGAAAATTGTTAGAATTGAGGATTAATTTTTTTATAGTCCCGAAATTTTTTGCTTTTCCCAATAGGCGCGCAAAGCATTGTCATCATAACTGGCTGTTGGTTTATCAAGAGACCCTTTCAATATAAATCGCACAGGTATTATCTCACTATATTTCCCTATAAGGCCCATTAATAAGAAATCTGAATCAACAGTCCACTCAGAAAGATTTATTTTACCCTCATAAGTAGTATCCTTATACATAAAGGGGGCGTTTATAAGCATATTTTTTGTGGTTAGTATGCCATCACTAACTATTATATTTCCTCCTGCATAATCAATTGATGATGAGCCGTGGGTAAATGCTATATTTAGCGTATTTTGCAGTTCCTGTGTACTTCTGGGTATAGTAAGATACTGCCTCAGATAATTCAGGTCAAATCCAAGAAAGGTGCCGTTTCTTATTACAAAAGCCGCGCTTCCGCTTGCTTGAGATATCCATGCGTTAAGATCAAAGCCTGATACACTTAGGCTTCCGCTGATGCTGAACTTTCCTCCAAGCCTGTTCAGACCAAATGAAGTATTTAGCGCCTGTTGCAAATTGGCGTTTGATAAAGCGTAAGTTATGCTTGCCGCTGGACGTCCTGTAGTTGCTATGTTTGCTTTTATATCTATGGTTCCCTCAAACAGGTTTCCTCTGAATGTTTTTACATATATCGCGTTCTGGGTAAGTTGTAGTGCCATCTCAACATTCTGGAGTGTCGCTTTTCCTACCTGCATATTTTTAACAGTAAGATCAACATTACCATCAAAAATAGAACTTACTTGAAAATTGAATGGTTCAATAGACCATATCCCCTTATGAACTGAGGCATCAGATTTTATAGATTCTGGCTGCAGTACTTGAGCTTCCCCATTCCCTATAATTTCAACAAGATTCTTTATAATTGGGTTATTGAAGAAATTCGCCGTATCCAACTTTTCTGAATTTATAAATGTCTTCATCTGCGGACGAAGGTTATTGCTGTCAATATACATATTGCCGGAAAGTGCCCCAAATGCTTCAGAAGTGAATTTTATTTCATCAACACTGAATATGCCCTGGCCAATTTTTATTTGTGTATAATTATCTTTTAACGGCTGCCCCAGGTAAACGATTTCATCGGCCTGAAGTGAAAGCTGCAGAGCAAAAGGCAACATTCGCATTTTATCAAATATGGTAAGGCCATCATCAAGGTCATTGGTCTTGGCAGTATCGGCAATACCATTACCTTGTTGCCCACCATTCTCAGCCTTTTTTTCTTCTGCTGCTTTCGGTGCATCTTCCTTGACATCTGTTTCTTCTTTACCAAGATTTTTAGAATCTTTTTTCTCAGTTTTAATATTATTTGTTGCCACATTTTCTGGCGTTGGAGGAGCGGGGTTAAGATTTATTTTATTTAACAGGTTATCAATATTAAGTTTGTTAGCCCTTATAATTGCCTCATAACTAACTATCTCGTCCTTAACCTGAAGGAACTGACCTTCAAATATAGAGTCTTCAAGTTGCGCTTTGAATTTTGGAATATAAATCTTTCCGCCACTTAATATAAAATCAACATCAATATTAAACTGTGTTATAGAAATTGTGGGGATATTTAATTGAAATTTCTTTAACACCTCCAAAGAAGAAGCCAGGTCGCTGCCTGCAAAATTTACACTGCCGTCAATCCTGAAATCTTTTTCTCCTAATGTTTCAAGTTCAGGAGATGCCTTGATCTTCATTTTTGTATCGCCGGGCAGCTGTAATGAAAAATCTTTTACAGTGATTTTATATCCTGAAAATTCAGTCTCAAAAGATATACCACTTATCTTTTTTCCATTTACTATTACTTCATCTACCTTCAACAACAAATAAATAGGTGTTCTTTTTGACCATGAAAATGCCGTATTCGAGAATTTTTCAGGCGTGTAGTTTTTAACAACTTCAGGAGGAGATTTCTCTTGCCCCCCACCTTCACTTGTCTTTTTCGGAGTTGGCTCAGGAGCAGGAAGTTCCTCTCCTTTAGCTATTTCTACCGATCCTATTCCTTCACCAGGAATTACACCACCTAATACCTGGTCAAGGTTAATGCTGCCAAGGGCTCCATTAAAAAATACTTTTCTCTCTGAGGCAGGGTTATATTCAAGCTTTCCAGATCCTGTTGCATTAGCATATTTTAGTACGCCCCCAAAAACCGCTCCATCAAGAGAAGCCTGTATATCCCCAGATAAATTAAGGCTTTGCTCCGATAAACTTCCTGCAGTTTTTATATTTTTGCTTTTCAGGAAAGAGGTGGCACCTGCCATTATGTTATTTATATCAAGGTTGCCGGTTCCAACAAACTGCGGGTCTTTAATCCAGCTTATTATCTTTCCCTCTGCAGAAAATTTAGCATCAGGAACGCTTATCTCAGCCTTCATCGGCAACTCAAGCTTATTAAAATCAGCCACACCAATCATTGCATCCAGGGATATAGGTTGCTCACCAATTAATATATTTCCTGAAATACTTAAAATATAATTGGCGCTAAAAACCTGTCTGAGCGTAACATCATGCAATGATATCTCACCAGCAGCATTATTATTTCTTCTGAATGTTAATGTTCCATCTTTAAACAAAATACGTGGAATGGAAGTAATTTCATTTCCCTGTGGTGGAAAATTTATATTGGTGCTTCCATCACTGATTACTTCTATATCAATATTTGGCTTGTATAAGGTAATTTGTGCAATTCGTGGCGAAAGAAATAAAAGGGAAAAAAACGATGGTGTGGCTTCCGCCTTTTCTGCAGACAACATATAGTCATTAGAAAAACCCTGTACATTCCTTATTTGAACGGAAGAAACTTTAAAGGTCGGATACGGAAAAACCGATAACTCTATATTTTCCTGGATATTAACGTCTTTGGAGGTAATAACACGCGTCTTATCAATTACTACTTTTTTAAATGCATTTATATCATAGAAAAATGGAATCAAGTATACAGCTGCAACACTATAGACGAATAAAGTTATCAGCGTTGCAATAAAAAATTTTTTCATATTCCTTTTTTACTTAGATAATAACTCAGTTTGAATTTTTTATGAGCCATATGCAAGGAACATACGGAGCGCAAAACTGGAGTGTATTTTAACATACATGAAGATTTGAGCACCGGAGTGACGTAGCAGATGGCCATAAAGAATCAAAATGAGTTATTATCAATTTACCACATACTATCTAATACATCATTTTCTTTTTTATCAAAGAAGCGATGCTTTATTGCTCCGGCAATATGAAGAATTACAATTACAAGCATTGTATATGCAAGAATTCCATGTGCTTCAGCCAGTAATTTTCCAATCTCCTTGTTCTCAGGAAACAACATAGGAAGCGGCATACCAAAAAGCATAACAGGATAGCCGAATGAGTTTGACATTGCATACCCAACCGCAGGGACAGCTATTATAAGTATATATAATAATGCCTGCGCTCCGCGTGCCAGTTTTCTAACTATAGAAGGGATTCCCTCGGGCATTTGCGGCGATCCTTTGGTTATTCTTGCCACCAACCTGAAAGCTACCAGTATAAGTATAAGCACACCAAATGACTTGTGCAGGTTATATACCGCCATGCGATTCGGGAGTTGTTCCCCGTATTCCGCCATTACCCATCCTACTGCTATAAGGCTTAATATAATTAGAGCCATTACCCAGTGTAATATTCTGATACTGATGTGATATTTTTGCCTCTCCATGTCTACCTCCTTCAAAATTAAAGAAAAAACCTAACAGTAAATTTTAATAAAATTTTATCTAACATTTTGCTTTATTTTTTTATATTTTCTGTTCTACATAATTTTTCCGCCAAAAACAATCATATACTATATATAGTGGTCATAAAGAAAAAAAATACCATATATACACTTTTCTATGGACATGGCTTTTAGCAAGGAATATAAATGTTTATATAAGAATTATAATAAATTTGTAATAAATTTTAATATCGGGCATATTCTTCAGTTCTTAAAAAATATGCCAGTAAATTTGAGGGAGATTAAGAGATGTCTATAGTAATGGAAGCCGAAAAAACACGGGATAGCAAACTCAGTGAGTTCGGCAAAGCAGTATTGCAGGATCGCTACCTGCTTCCAGATGAATCCTTCCAGGATTTGTTCATGCGCGTTGCCACTTATTATGGTGATAATGAAGCACATGCAAAACGTCTTTATGATTACATGAGCAATCTTTGGTTCATGCCTGCCACTCCTATTTTAAGTAACGGTGGAACTAAGCGTGGTCTTCCTATTTCCTGTTTCTTAAACGAAACTGAGGATAGCCTTGAAGGTATCGTTGATTTATGGAACGAGAACGTCTGGCTTGCGGCACGCGGCGGCGGTATTGGCAGTTACTGGGGAAATCTGCGCTCAATCGGCGAAAAAGTCCGTGGCAACGGCAAAACTTCCGGCGTTGTTCCATTCATGCGTGTTCAGGATTCTCTTACCCTTGCGATTTCTCAAGGCTCTCTCCGTCGTGGCAGTTCTGCTGTTTATCTTCCTGTGTGGCACCCTGAGATTGAAGAATTCATCGATATAAGAAAACCAACCGGCGGCGATCCTAATCGTAAAACACTTAATATACATCATGGTGTTGTAATTAATGATGAGTTCATGAAAGCTGTTGAATCAGATGGTATCTGGGAACTAAGAAGCCCTAAAGATAATGCGCCTATACATATAATGAATGCGCGCGAGCTTTGGATTAAGATACTGACAGCCCGTGTTGAAACTGGCGAACCATACATATTATTTATAGATAATGTTAATAAGCATATTCCCGAGCATCACAAAAAACTTGGCCTGAAAGTTAAAACTTCAAATCTTTGCAGCGAGATTACTTTATATACAGGCTTTGATCATTTAGGAAAATCGCGTACTGCTGTATGCTGTTTGTCTTCTCTCAATCTGGAATATTTTGATGAATGGCAGGATGAACCTCAGTTCATCGAAGATGTTATGCGCTTCCTTGATAATGTTCTGCAAGATTTTATTGATAACGCACCCGATAGTATGCAGCGCGCAAAATATTCTGCAATGCGTGAACGCAGCGTTGGCCTAGGCGTAATGGGTTTTCACTCATTCTTACAGTACAAGAATATTCCTTTTGAATCTGTAATGGCAAAAGTGTGGAACAAAAAAATGTTCAAGCACGTAAAAGAAAAATGTGATGAAGCATCAGTTAAACTTGCACATGAAAGAGGTGCATGCCCAGATGCTGCAGAAGTTGGGGTTATGGAACGCTTCACAAATAAAATTGCTATTGCTCCAACCGCATCAATTTCTATCATCGCCGGAAACTCTTCTCCTGGAATTGAACCTTATGCAGCAAACAGTTTTATTCAAAAAACTCTCACTGGTTCATTCAATGTTCGTAACAAACATCTTACAAAATTATTAGAAGAAAAAGGAATGAACAATGATGATGTGTGGTCATCAATTTCTACCAACGAAGGTTCCGTTCAGCAGTTGGATTTTCTTACTCAAGATGAAAAAGATGTATTTAAAACTGCTTATGAACTTGATCAACGTTGGGTGATTGAACATGCAGCAGATCGCACTGAATTTATTTGTCAGGCACAATCAGTGAACGTATTTTTACCTGGCGATGTTCACAAAAGAGATTTGCACCAGATACATTTTCAGGCGTGGAAGAAAGGCGTGAAAAGCCTGTATTACTGCCGCTCTAAGTCAATACAACGTGCAGATAAAGTTTCACAAAAAGTGGAAACAGATTCTCAGTTGGAAATGAAGTTACAACCATCAGCAAAAAATTCTCGTGGGGTGAATTCAGATGGTACTACTGTTGCAGATGTACAATATAGTTCAACTACTGAAAATAAAAATTACGAAGAATGTTTGGCGTGTCAGTAATTTAATGTTATACTCCTAAGCAAGAGAGAAATCTCTTGTGAATTTTGCAAAACAATTTTAAGGAGGTTATTAAGATGGTTGCAAAGAAAAAAAAGAAGTCTACAAAAAAGAAAGCAAAAAAATCTTCTAAGAAAAAGAAGAAACGCTAGTTCTTTTTAGTATTCTGCAATAATTAAATAAAGGTAAAAATATCATGTCACTTCTGGATGCAAAATCAATTTATAAGCCCTTCTCTTATCCTTGGGCTTATGATGCGTGGTTGATGCAGCAGAGAATTCACTGGCTGCCGGAAGAAGTTCCGTTGGCTGATGACGTGAAGGATTGGAAAAAAAACCTTACTCCGGCTGAGAAGCATTTGCTCACTCAGATTTTTAGGTTTTTTACCCAGTCTGACATTGAAGTGAATAATTGTTACATGAAGCACTATTCTCAGGTTTTTCGTCCGACCGAAGTGCAAATGATGTTGTCTGCCTTCTCCAATATGGAGACCATTCACATTGCAGCATACTCACACTTACTTGATACTATAGGAATGCCTGAAGCGGAGTATCAGGCATTCCTAAAGTACAAGGAAATGAAAGATAAATATGATTATATGCAGCAATTCGGCTGCAAAGATAAATCAGGAATTGCTACAACACTTGCAGTATTCGGCGCCTTCACGGAAGGACTTCAACTGTTCGCTTCTTTTGCGATACTATTAAATTTTCAACGCTTCGGCAAAATGAAAGGCATGTGCCAGATAGTTGCCTGGTCCGCGCGCGATGAAACATTACACACAAATTCTATCATTCGCTTATTCAGAACATTCATTCAGGAAAATCCTGAAGTTTATACGGAAGAATTTGTTCGCAACCTTTATGTTGCGTGTTCAACAATAGTTAACCTTGAAGATGCATTTATTGATCTTGCATTTAATATTGATGGTTCAATTCAGGGGCTATCTTCCAAAGAAGTAAAGGAATATATCCGTTATATTGCTGATAGAAGGTTATTACAGTTAGGCTTGCAACCTCTTTTCAATATAGTAAAAAATCCTCTGCCATGGCTTGATGAAATATTGAATGGGGTTGAACACACTAACTTCTTTGAAAATCGTGTAACAGAATACACAAAAGCTGCAACCCAAGGCACTTGGGACGAAGCATTCAGCTAAATTTCTGATTAGAGAGTCGGTTGCTGCTGCTGCGGGTCGCGCAATAATTCTGCTTTTGAGCGATGGCCGATGACCGGGCCAAAGCTTCCAAGCATCGGTCCTGTTAGATGGTCTTCCAGTTTCTTTACTACACTTTCAAGAGCAGGGTCTTTCATAAATGCCACCACTTTCATAACTTTTTAAGTTCTTGTTTAAATTTTGAAATTGCCTGGAAAATTTTTCGCAATGCCTTTTCAACGCTTTGTTTTGATTCTTCATCCGGCTCAGCACCGTTTTCCATAAATGATATATAAACTTGGGCTAAAGTTTCAGCAGATTCTTCAATTTGCTCTATTAAATGTTCAACCAGCATCAGCCTTTCTTTAGGTTTATTGGCAGGATTTTTTTCAATAGCTACAACCAACTCTTCAGCAAAATCATAGAGCTTGATTATGTTATCGTATGTTTTTTTACGCTCTTGCGCCTGCATTTTAATAACCTGTTTTTACCTGTAAATTTATTTTACTGGTAAGGTTAAGTTTAAAAAAAGAAAGTTAACAAATGGTTAAGATATTGATATTTCGGGTTGTGGCCACTTCAATATACTGAAATATATAAATATTTTTTATGTCCCAAGGCAGGTATATTTTGTCTCTAGGTACTCATCTATGCCCATAAAAGAACCTTCCCTACCAATTCCTGACTCCTTAATTCCACCAAACGGCGCAACTTCATTTGAGATTGCAGCTTCATTTGCACCAACCATTCCATATTCGAGAGCTTCGCTAACACGGAATACGCGCGCTGCATTTTCTGAATAGAAATATGAAGCTAGGCCAAATTTTGTATCATTTGCCAGCTTGATTGCATCATTTTCGGTTTTAAATTCATATATGGCTATAACGGGGCCAAAAATTTCTTCACAGGATAGCTCCATATTCATTTTTGCGCCGGTAATTATTGTTGGCTCAAAGAAATTACCGCCTTTTTTATGCTTGTTGCCACCTAAAACTACTTTTGCGCCTTTAGATTTTGCTTCTTTTATAAGATTTCCAACTTTTTCAACAGCTGTATTATTAATAAGCGGCCCCAGATTTACGCCTTTTTCAAAACCATCACCAACCTTCAGTTTTTTTATTTCTGCTGAGAGTTTATTCATAAATTTATTATGTACTGATTGCTGAACAAGTATGCGGTTTGGAGAAACGCATGTTTGTCCACTGGCACGGAATTTTGAATAGATCAGGCCTTTTGTTGCTTTATCAAGATCAGCATCATCAAACACTATGAATGGGGCATTACCACCAAGCTCCATTGTAACTTTCTTAACAGTATCTGCTGATTGCTTTATTAATATTTTTCCAACTTCTGTGGAGCCGGTAAAGCTTATTTTCCTAATAATTGAGTTTGTTGTAAGAACTTTTCCAATTTCTTTTGCGCTTCCGGTTATAACATTCAGCACACCGGCTGGTATTCCTGCTTCCTCAGCAAGTTTTGCCAGTGCAAGTGCTGTAAACGGTGTTTCAGCCGCTGGTTTTACAATAATTGAACAACCGACTGCAGTGGCAGCCCCTACTTTACGCGTTATCATGGCTGCAGGAAAATTCCACGGAGTTATTGCAGCACAAACACCAACAGGCTGCTTTGTAACTATGATTCTCTGGTTTTTTCTTGGCGCTGGAATCACAGATCCATATACCCTTTCCGCCTCCTCTGAAAACCATTTTATGAATGATGCAGCATATAAAACCTCACCTTTTGCCTCATCCAGCGGTTTTCCATTTTCAGAAGTTATTATCCGTGCAATATCTCCCTGATTCTTTATAATCAGATCATACCACCTGCGCAAAATCACTCCCCTTTCCTTGGCAGTCACTTCTTTCCAGTCATGAAAAGCTTTTTCAGCAGCCTTTATGCAGCTTTCAACATCTTTAGCATCTAATTCAGGAACAGAGCCAATTATCTTGTTAGTAGAAGGGTTTGATACATTAATTTTTTTTGACTTTGATATCCATTTCCCATCAACAAAATTTTTCTGCTGGAATAAATTTTTGTTGTTTAGGTTCATATAACTACTCAACAGTTACAGATTTTGCCAAATTGCGTGGCTGATCTATATCCCTCTTTTTTAGTAATGCTACATAATATGCCAGAAGCTGTACAGGAAGAGCGTATAAAATCGGAGCGGTAAAAAAGTTTGTATTAGGAATCATAATAGTTTTAAAAGCTACTTTATTTAGATTCTTTGCTCCTTTTTTGTCTGTAATCATAATAATCTTTCCTTTTCTTGCTGCAACCTCTTCAGCATTTGAAGCGGTTTTTTCAAATAATCTATCTGAGGGAGCTATTACAATAACCGGAACTTTATTGTCTATCAGCGCAATTGAGCCATGCTTTAATTCACCGGCAGCATTTGCTTCGGCGTGTATGTAAGATATCTCTTTTAATTTTAATGCCCCTTCAAGTGCGATGGCATAAGAGGTTCCTCTTCCTATGTATATAATATCCCTTGCATTCTTAAGGTATTTCGCAATCTCCTGATATTTTCCTTCTTCCATAAGGATTTCCGCCATTTTACTAGGAAGTTCAGAAAGGCCGTGCAGTATAGCATTGCCTTCTTCATGGGTAAGTTTATTTCTGGCTATGGCAAGAGTAATAGTAAGACACGCTAATACTGTCAGCTGGTTTGTAAACGCTTTTGTTGAAGCCACACCAATCTCAGGCCCTGCATAAGTCCTTAGTACAACATCTGATTCCCTGGCAATTGTGCTTTCTGGAACATTTACTATTGAAATTATTTTTTGTTTTTTTCTTTTTGCATAGCGTAAGGCAGCCAGAGTATCTGCCGTTTCTCCTGATTGTGAAATGAATATTGCAAGGCCTTTAGAAGTCATTTTTGGTCGCCGGTAGCGGAATTCTGATGCCACATCTATTTCCACTGGTATCCTTGCTGTCTTTTCTATCCAGTATTTTGCCACCATGCCGGCATAATATGAAGTTCCGCAGGCAATTATTGTTACTTTCCTTATATCTTTGAGATCAAAACTGAGGTTAGGGAGAATAACCTCACCTTTTGCATGATTATAGTATTGCTCAAGTGTTGTAGCCGTAACTGTAACTTGCTCATGTATTTCCTTAAGCATGAAATGCTTATAGTTTTCTTTTCCAACTTTTACTGAATCAAGAGAAACTGACTTAATCTGCCTATGAACTGGTTTTAATCCATCATCTAATATTTCGGATTTTTGATTACTCAGAATGACCATATCCCCATCTTCAAGATAAGAAATCTTCTTTGTAAAGGGGGAAAGCGCAATAGCATCAGAGCCAAGAAACATTTCATTATGGCCATACCCTATAGCAAGCGGTGATCCTCTCCTTGCGCCGATAAGAAGGTTGTCATGCCCTGTAAAGATTGCGGCTATTGCAAATGCTCCTTTAAGCCTGGTAAGTGTTTTTTCTACCGCCTCCTCAGGAGAGTTCTTTTTATTCATGTAAAAAGTTATCAGTTGCGGAATAACTTCCGTATCTGTCTCGCTGTAAAAGACATGCCCTGCCTTTTCAAGTTCTTTACGTAACTCTGAGAAATTTTCTATAATTCCATTATGTACGACAGCAACTTTATCGGTTGTGTGGGGGTGAGCATTCTTTTCATTTGGTTTGCCGTGGGTAGCCCAGCGTGTATGCCCAATGCCGGTATGACCTTCCAGTTTTCTTTTATTTAACTCCCTACCAAGATTATCCAGTTTTCCTTCAGCCTTAACCTTGCATATTTTTCCATTAACAAGAGTTGCAATACCTGCTGAGTCATAGCCACGGTACTCCAGTAGCTTCAGGCTGTCGAATATTTCTTTTGATACCGGCTTACTTGAAACGATGCCTACTATCCCGCACATTTTATAAAATCCCTGTTTGTGCAGAACATATAATAGCCATAAATGGCTGTGGCAAAGAGTTTCATGTTACAAATTGTTACTTAGGTATTGTAATTTCCAACTATATATGGGTTAGCTGGTCTCTTGTCACACGGGCTACCTTCGCTTCCTACACACGGGCTCTTAAGTTCGCGCGGCTTTGTAGTGCAGGCCTGCACAAAAGAAAGGATAACTACCAGAAAAAGTATAAGAACTGCGTTTTTCATAAACTAACCCTTTTTTTAGTATTTTATAAACCTTGCTGTCTGCACGTCAAGTTTATATATCTGTCGGCGCTACATCTGATGGCGTACCGCCTCTTGCGGCGCCACCTCCGCCAGAGCCACCTCCACCAGAACCACCGCCGTCAGAATCACCACCACGGACTCTTCCACCGCCGCCGCCTTTTTCGCCGGTCGCTCCAGAACGGCCTACACTTTCGCCTCCTTCCTTGCCGCCGCCCCTTGCCTTACCTATTGCCCCTGCAGCACTGCTCAGTCCTGATTTCAGCTGACCACCAACCTGAGACCAGCCTGCAGATGATGTTGGTATGCTCATCAAGCCTCCTGATATTTGCACTGCAACATCCTTAGCCCATTCACCCATCTTATAAAGCATGAATGAAAGCAGTATAAGTATGAGCATGGTTATAAAATCCATAGGCAATGCATCTAATATTTCAACTTCGTGAGGTCCCTCTCTAAGTGCTGTACCAGGAGGGGCAGGGTTGAACAATCTCCACCAATAAAACATTATGCCAGGTGTTCCGATAGCCCACTCAACTGCATCATCTATGGCTGTTGCAAGCGGCGCGGCAATACCAAATATAAGTTCTCTGATATCTTCTTCATCAGCAACCCAATCAGGAACAAACCAGAGAGCCGCCACCACTAAAGCTACCATTAGAGGAACTGAGAGCTGCACTACCAAAGAGCCAAGCGAAATACGGAAGACTTCCCAATAACAAACCTGGGTATCGCTGCCACCAAGCCCTTCCATCATGCTCCTGAAAATTATGCCATTAAAGAATGCCACAAATGCAAGCAGCAATATAGGCTGCAATGAATAGTTTATAACCTGTTTCAACCAGCCATCAAACATTGATTTTGTTTGGCCGAACAGAAGGAAGATAAAGAATATAGGCCCCATACTGAATAACAGCGCCCTGCCAATCATCGCTATCAGGTATAAGTGCAGTATTTTTAATGTAGCTACGATATAAAACAGAGTCATGAATGCCATCAGGAACGCAATGAATGGGCCGGATGGCCAGGTAACCATTAAAGCCCAGAAAATTCTCCAGTATTTTAAGGTAAACATTCTTGAAATCATCTGGTCCATTACATCGAACATGTGCGGAACAGTCCCCGGCGGTGGGGCGGCAGTTGAACAGTTAGGGTCGGCTGTAAGCAAGGCGGTGGGAATAAATGCATTACTGAATAACCCCCCTATTCCATCTATCATAGATTCAAAAAACTGAACAACATAACTATTGAAATACCCCCATGATGTAGGCGAGGTAAATGTGATGATCAGCAGAATCTTTACCAATCGCATGACAAAATCATGCACTGAGGGCTGTGTAAAACCTATAATTATGCCAAGGCCATAAAATATAACATATAAGGTAAGGCATATTCTTAGTATATTCTTGAATTTTGTATTATTTACTATCCCGTTGAATATATCCTGAACTTTTCCTGCAACTGGTGGTGGCCCGGGCGTACCAATTACATTGTTCTTAACGGTCGTAATAATATAAAATATAGGCCTGAACCCGGTTTGAGGGCAGAATGATGCCGTTACCGTTGCACATGCACCCTTTAGCATGCCGTAGTTTCTGCTTAGTATATCTTGAATTGTCGTACCTTCTATAGGCGCCATCATTTGAGGATTTGGAACAACAACACATGATCCCAGTAAAATTGGCATAAGTAGAATAAAAAGATATTTTCTAATATATTTGTTTTTCATTTTTCTTACCCGCCGCTTGAATAATCAGATACTGCTTTAAATGCTCTTTTGGCTACATCAGCACCTTTTTTGGTTGCACCAGCCGCTTTGGAGCCAGCAGAATCTACTCCTTGCTTAAAACTACCCATATCTTGCATTGCAATACCAGGTAAGGTTGGCTGCGTTACAAAATCTCCTATTAAATAATTTATATTCTGCGGCAATTGCCTCATAAAATCAAACATGGCTATTCCCATAACCAGCGATGCAAAAAGCAGTTTTACAAATTCCATAGCTGTAGCAAGGTCCCAGGTTACAACAGGAATCTGTAATTTAAAGAAATAGAAATTCATTATTGTTTTCATTTCTACTGGCGGCGTCTCAAGCATACCAAGAACAGAGTTAACTGGCGGCGGGGTCATGCCAAAACCAGTAATAGCTTTCATAACTACAAGCGCAAGAATTGCAAATGTTGTTATAACTACAATCTGCATCGAATAAGTAAAAACCTGTTTAAGCCAACTATCAAATAAACCTCTTGGCATAGTTCCGGGGTTATATAAAAAGAAAGGAACAAAAAGCGGCGCAAACATTAAAAGTATTGTTATAGCTATCATAGCCAAAAACGCACTATATAGAATCATTACGAATCCCATAAATATATAACCAATCCCTATAACTATTATACAGACTAGCATAGGCCCTATTGGCCCGATAAAAGTCAGGGCTAATATTGCAAACCCTATAGTTAATATAACTAAAAATCCGGTCGGTGTTGTTGCAAGCCCAAAGAATGCAAATATAACCTTATCCATTTGTTCCCACATTGTACCGCCACCAAAAATTGGTGCCGTAACAATAGCAGCAACTTGTGTTCCGGCAGTCATTATTGCATTGAAGTAGTCGTTAATTCCTGCTCCAAGAATAAACCAGCTCACAAAACATAGTTTTATCATAAGTATTATTGCATCACCCTTTGCCTTGGTGCCAAGGCTGCCCGTTGCCAACTTTATACCAAAAAAGACCGTAACAAGAGTCATCATAACACCCACAAAAAGTTTTAAACCGTTAATTATCGGGGCAAGGCTAACTACAACTCCAGTCCTTAGAAGATTTCTAAGACAATTTTCTGTCCTGTAAAAAATTCCTGGCAGCTCATTGCAGCACTGTATTGTACTGGCAATATTCGCTTCAGTATCACAATTGCATCCTGGGTCAGTGGGCTGACAGTTTGGTGGTGGAAACGCACTGGCTTCGTTTGGAATGGATATGAAGGTTAAAATAAAAATTGCAGCGAATAAAAACAACTTATTCTTTTCTGGTAAGGCAAATTCAATTATTTTAGAAAAGTATTTCACAAAAATCATATCTCCCTTGCCGCAGTTTTTGCGCCTTCTTTTGCAGCGGCGACTCCGGCAGCTTTTGCTGCACCGGCTGCCATTCCCTTCGGCCCGCCTTTCACACCTTTTACCGCTCCTACGGCAGCTGCTTTAGCAACTCTCTTTCCAGATTCCTGTGCCTGGCGCATCATTTTTACAACATTTACCTTCCCGGCAAGGTTTGTGGTTGATGCGCCCACACCAGCAATTTCATTGGCAAAGTTAACCACGTTCTCCATATATGTATATAGTAGCCATATCGTTATTGATATGGCTACTATATTAATAAAGAAAAGCGGAAGCTTGTTCGCAATCCAGGCTGGTTGCATGGTTGGGATTGGTATAATAAACAAAATCCATTTGAAGGTAAAATTCGCAGGTATGTTACGTAAAAGATCATAGAAAGAATCTGGGGTAATTCCTGGACCTACACCAAAAATAGATACGTTTAATACAACAATCATAAGGGAAAGATAGGCAAGTATGATTATAGGCTGCAAGGAATATGAGACAATAAGGTCAAGCCATTTATCAAACATTTTATTTAAACCAAACGCTTTAAATAAGAAAGTCGGGGCAATAACCGGCAGTATTGTTATTAGGAACGTAACAGCAAGGAAACAAATAAGATATCCGAAAACTGCTGTCGCTAACATTGCCGCAAGTAAGCCTACTGAGGTGGCAACAAACATTATCGGAGCTATACCTATTCCAGTAAAAAATGCCAGGCCTATAAGAGCCATGGCTATAGGAAGAATAACTAAAACTGTTACTGGTGAGGATACCGCATTACCCAACATTGCGGTTACTGTACAGTCCATCCTAAACCATACTTCAGATGCAGGTATAGACCCACATGTACTGTTAAGAGTCAGGAAGCTTCCAAAAATACCTGACATACTTGAGCTTAATGTTATAAAAAGCGGGAATATATACTCAATTCCATCTACGGAAGTCAGAAACAGAACAAATAGAATCTTCAATATAAGAACTACCGTCTCTCCTGATATATGCTGCACTCCTCCCGTTGCCATCTTGAGGCCAAATCCAATAACGGCAAGTGTAAGCACTGTAATAACAGATTGTTTAAGTCCATTGGTTATAGTAACAAATGGGTTGGGCGCACCAGGAATTTTAGTCATGGTAGCCGTTGAAAAATCATAATTATATCCAACAGCATTCAGCGTAAGTTTTTGTGTACACTTAACTAGGTAATTTAAAAACCCCGGAATGCCAGAGCAGCTTGAAATACTTGCATGTGCCTGTGAGGCAGTTGCAAAAAATAAAATAATAACAGTAAAAATTGCAAATTTCTTAAGCATTCCTTTTTACCTTATCAATAAATAGAGGCAGCCACTTTTCAGGATCATCCCCAACCTGCTCCCTCGCTTCATCAAGCAACCTGACTGTCTCAGCTCTGCCAGATAATACATGAATTACATCAGGCATACTAGAAAGATCTATCCTGGCTATTACAACTTCACTACCCTGTTTTACAAGAAAGAATCTTGTAGCTGGATCAATTGTTTTGATAAGTGCAAATTCTCTTGCACTTAACATGAACGTTTTTCTGTATTCTTCTGTTGCCTTTGGGTTTGCGAGGAAAAGCTGTGTTGCTGTCTGCTGTATAAGTGTATCACTGATTGTGCTTTTACTGGCATCTTCAACGCTTTGTGTTGCAAACACAACCATGGCGTTAAGTTTTCTTAAAGTTTTTAGCCAGTCTTTAATTTTTGGTGCAAAAACATCATTATCAATCAGCGCCCATGCCTCGTCCAGAACTATCATTGTCGGAGTCCCGTCTAAAGAAAGGCTTATTTTCTGGAAAAGATATAACAATACTGGCCCTAAGCTTGTTTTATCCTTTAAAATCTCTCCCATTTCAAAACCAAATACTCTGCCTTTGGAAAAATCTAATTGATCTTCTTTGTTATCAAAAAGTTTTGCGTGTGATTCCTGTCCCCACCACATCTTCAGCCTGTTTGCTATGGTTCCTGGCCCCTCAATTCCCAAGAACGGGGCAATGTTCGTAAGATATCTTTGTTCTTTGGATAATTTAAAATTACCAACCACTGCCTCCTGAATTTTTTCTATATCTTCTGGAGTAAGATTTTTATCTATGGAAGTAACAAGAGCCCTCATCCAGTCTACAAGAAAACCTCTGTTTTCTGATGTATCCTCAAGTTGAAGCGGATTGAATCCGGAATTTTTTCCAGTTTCTATAATTGTATAATATCCACCAAGCGCACGTATGAATATTTCTGCGCCACGGTCTTTATCAAAGAAAAACATCCTGCATTTATATTTCTGTGCCTGGCAACACAAGAAATTCATCATCACTGTTTTACCAGCGCCGGTCGGACCAATGATAGTTGTATGGCCAACATCCCTGGCGTGGAAATTGAAGAAATATGGTGTGCCTGATGTTGTATCAAGGACAGTAACGGCAGGCCCCCAGTGATTTCTATCTTTTTTTCCCAGCGGATAGTTATGCAGCGAGCTAAAACCGGAAAGATTTAATGTATTTATGATTGCTTTTCTTGCAATATATTCAAAATTTGCCGGCAGTTGCGCCCAATAAGCTCCCTGCAAATTCATCTTCTCACGTACAGGGTTGATACCAAGGTTTACAAGTTCTGCCACCGCAAGAGAAAGTACGTTATCAAGTTTCTTCAGGCTGTCTTCCATACACATTACTGTCAAGTGATGTTCGCCAAAACCAACTGTTCCGCTCATTGCCGCATCAAGGGCTTCATTTATTTCGGCAATCTGCGATACCGCAACGTCCTGGGATTGAATCATTCGCCTTTGGTGTGTCTGCATATTACCAATCGCACTCTGGCGATTTGAAAACACGTATGATTGGGAAATGATAAACTCAAATGGCAGCTGCAAGAAACTGTCAAGCATTCCAGCGTGTGTGCTCGTTGCGTATTCCTTAATACTGATTATACCTGCAAATCTTGGTTTACCATTTACTTTCATCTCGATCGCCCGGTTACCAAAATACATCCTGTGTGTTGCTAGATATTTGGAAATATCTATTGTCGGAACAATCATCTTTGATGAAATCCCGCAGTTTACCAGCTTACCAAGAAACTCCAAAGGTTCAGAAAAGACACCATCAGGTGTTTCTGTCAAACTAAGTAACCTTGGCTTATAATCTCTTAATGTCGATATAACCCGGTTTGTTGCTTCTGTTAATTCCTTGTAGGCTTCTTTTATATCCGCTTCCCATGAAGATTTATCTGCCTTCTGCTGAAGAGATTTTACGGCATGCTCAAGTATGGCCATACCTTTTTTATCAGCTTTTCTTATAACAGTAATATAAAGGTCATTGGTAAAACCATCATGTGATTCATGTTTCTTCTTCCATTGTTCGTTAAGATAATTTGCAAAGCCAGCAGGCATTTCTCCTTCCACTGTTACACTTTGCCGCCTCCTTATTATATGGAACCACAGAGCATAATTGCCGGTTGCCATACTCTTGAATAATGAATTCCTTACTTCCTTGCGAAAATCTACATCTTCATCATCGGCTGTTTCAAATGAGAAGCCTTCTATCTTTACTATTTGTAAAAGTTCTTTTTGTTTTGTTAGTATTGTATCTCCACTCCAGTGGCAATGATATGGAATGAAGCCAGATTCAGAATATTCCCTTACTGCATACTTTGCCTTATTGCTCTGTCTTTTTTGTAGTTTTAACATAAAGCGTCAATACGGATCATAAGATTGTGTGTAACCATGAAAAATAGAGTTCCTGCTTTTAGTACATTTTGCTCCTCTGATTATTAAAATGTCCATATACCGAGGTTCTTTTGCACAAATAAAATATCCAACAAGGTGAGTGATAAGAGCGCCAGGAACCATTCTAACAAGATCGCTCGTATTAACGAAATAAAGTGCCCATATCATGGCGTTAACAAGAAACCATGTATATGTAACCCCAAGCATCATAGCCGGACGTGTCAAACCAAGAAATAGCGGGTCTTTTTGAAGCCTTCCTAGATCTGCCATAACAAAACCTCTATTAAAAGCTAAATATAGCGTAAAAAATCAAACTTTTACACATTATTTAGTATAAAATTCCGTTTAGTGTCATAAAAACACTAGTATCTATTATAAAAATACCATGAAGAATGCTGATTTTTGAGCATAATTTTATGAATCTTTTGTTACGTTAATTACTATTAAAGATAATGCGCTGTTTTGGAATGAAAACCTATAGAAAGGCAAAGACAATAAGACCAGATAAGAATCCCAATAACACAACAGAGGCCCCAAGCCTTAAGGCCACCCTAAGTGAGAAAGATTGGAGAATGGTCGTAAAAATAATTATGCTGTAAGAACCCAGACAAAATAGTAGAGCCATAACAATATTCATTGGCGCGCCTGAAATCATTAAGATACTTACAATAATAATATCTAAAAATAGAGGAATGGGGATAAACGTAGCTAATACCAGAGCTATCAACATTGCTAATATCCCATGCTGCTGTATCGCAACAGTTTCAAAATAAAATACACTGGAAACCAGTGAACCTAACAGGCCAGCAGCAAGGATAAGAGGAAAAGCTGTGATAAGGACATACCAAAGATTTCTAAGATAATCCTTAATAGCCATTATAAAAGAAAAGAACCATGATTCATTTGTTAAAATTATTATATCCTGCTGGTTCTTTTTGATTTCCGAAAGATTATATGAGCTTTCTAGTTTTTTCAGGGTTTCTGTTTTAAATAATTCGTTCTTAGTAACCGCAGGAACAAAAATATATATCATAAGTAGTGTGGAAATTATTTTCAGAAGAACGATATTAAACGGGAACAAGCTGATTATCATCGTGAATGCTACAATATTTAACGTATGCGCGCAGAACGCTACAGAAAGTGCGCGTTTCATCCTTGTTCCGGCATCAGGGACAAAATTCTTATCACCAACATGTAGGCCTAGTGGAGTGGATCTTATAAAGTCCCTTATAGCACCTAAAACACCATTTTCTTCATCCCTTTGTGATATATAATGAATCATTGTCAGCAACGCCGCACCAATGAACAGGCCAGATGCAATATGAAATTTCTTTTCTACCAGCCAGTTTACATACTTTACCGAAATATGTTGATAGAATGGCGCACTATCCATAACCTGGAAAGGCGCAAGCAGAAACCATTTGTGATAAAGGCTCGGGCGGTTGGATATAAGGTAAGGTATTGCTGGGGGTGGTGGCGCATTTACAATTATATACCAGAAGCTATACGCCAGCAGTAATGTAAAAAAAGAGATTATCAGCAATCTCTTGTTTTGTGAAGACACCATAGCTCTCCCCTATGTGTATAAGTTGCCTAATATACTATATTTTAAGGAATAAATCTACAAATGACTTGAAGAAGAAATTTTATTATAATGTCAGCCATGCAATGGTTAACAAATTTACTTAATTTCGGCAGACGTAAAGAAACACCCCTTACAGCCGAACAAAAGGATCTACTTCAGCGTTATACTTTGGCATGGTTTCAGGCTTCCGTTGAACCGGGAAATAAAGATAATCCTTTCACAGAAGTAGATAACTTAAGAAAGGAACTTCTTGAGAAAGGTGTTCCTTTAGAAAAGATCAGTGCTGCCCAGCATGATGCTGCAAATTTTGGTACCCCCGGCATGGAAGGTGGTAAACACAGAAGATAGATTTATCTGCTGCCACGCAGGCTGCAACGCGCCGGGTTGAATATATATTTCCCTGTTCTAACATCAAGCGTACGGCAGTTTCCTGGGTAATCTGTGGGGGAATAATCACCGCCTTGGAACTGGAAAACATGTTCAAGATCCTGCCCTTTCCTGCGGCAATCCACTACACCGTTACATTTTATTATTTTTGGATTCGGCACACGTTTTGCAACACCGCTTAAATAATTCCCAGACCTCTCCGCCCTCACCCTCTCCTGCGAT
>CAYVHI010000030.1:0-21660 GCA_964450945.1 uncultured Rickettsiales bacterium | reverse complement strand
TGCGCCCTTACTTTCCCAGTTTTTGCTTCAATCATTGGCTGGTAGGCAAAACATATTTTATTATCCTTAACCGCATCATGGATATAATGCATAAGCATAGTCTGACTTTTTGAGTGTGATTGCTGGCGCTCAGCTTCATGATAATCAAAATAGAAGCTTTCACTGCTGTTCTTGGCTATGTTTAATGCCAGATATGCCTTATTCACAGCGTCAGTGGGATTTTTTGTTGAACCGGGAAAATCAACGCTTCCCAAGGAAGCTGTTATATGCATTGGCTTCTTGAAATTTTCTGATTCGAAATCCTGTATCAAGTTATATATTTTTCTTGCCTTTATTTCCGCCTGTTCACGGGCGGTGTTCTTTAATATGACACCGAACTGATCTATGTAAATTCTACGAAGAATGGCATCTTTACCTAGGAGTTTTTCGATTTTCTTACCTAGTTTTTCAATAATCTCATCGGCAAACTGCATGTTGTACCAAGCAATCAGCAACGCCAGGTTATCAATTGATATTTTTAAATATGATCCACTGCCACCTTCTCTTGAGGTTTCAATAATAACTTTGCCAAGAAGGTTTATAAAATCATTATTAAGATCGCTGCCGCTGGTAAGTAGCCTTTCGGTATTTTCCTGCATTATTTTTATAGTGCCGACTACCTTCTTTGCTTTTGTTTTATTTTCTATAAGTATTTTTCCAGAATCATTTATATAAATCGGATTACCATCCTTTATAGGTAATATTCTGTAATTTATGTCGAAAGTATCATTATTGGTTATGGCATTTTTTATTTCTGATGAGTATTCGGAAAGGTCATCTTTATGGATGATTGAAAGGAAGTTCTCTCTTGATGAGGCTTTCTTGCTATCAAGTTTTAATAGCTCTTTTACATTTCCGGTCCAGTTAAGCTTTCCTTTCTTAACATCCCATTCGTAAATCAGCTCATGCGAAGCATTGAGAGCTGTTTTTTTTCCCTTAGATTCTTTCATTAACTTATACCTACATGGCTTAAGAACTTAATTTATAACAAAAATATGTTAAGAAAAGATTAATACATTAAAATCTGTTTAATGTTAAGGCACTGAAAAGAAAAATTATTCTCACTTAGATGTATCTTTCTTTTTTAGTCTAATATATTGTATTATATGAGTTAATTAAATGTCCTGGTATGTTTAAGAGATGGGAGCTGACCCCTTATTTCTTTTACATATTTTGTATCAATTGATGCGGTGATAACGCCCTCTTTTTCCATTCCATCGGCTAATATTTTACCCCATGGGTCAATGATAAGAGAGTGACCATAGGTTTTTCTGCCGCCAGGGTGGGTTCCAACCTGCGCCGGGGCAATAATATAACAGGTATTTTCAATGGCGCGCGCCTTAAGAAGAGTATGCCAGTGGGCTTTGCCCGTATAATATGTAAATGCAGCAGGCACAGTAATAAAATAGGCCCCTTTCTCTGCAAGGTGGCGGAACAGGTGAGGAAATCTCAAATCATAACACACCGTCATTCCTAATTTTCCCCATGGGGTTTTAGTTATGACGGCCTTTTTACCATATTCATTTTTTGCTGATTCTTTATGGCTTTCACCATTTTTCAAAATCACATCGAAAAGATGGATTTTATCATACTTGGCAGCAATATTACCCTTGTCATCAATAAGGAAAGAACGATTGTAAAATTTGTTTTTTGTTGCCGGAACAAGAATTGAACCTATCAATATCCAGCATTTACTTTTTTTAGCTTCTGCCTTAATGGATTTTAAAAATAACTGCCCGTCCTTAATTAATTTCTCACGGCCATATTTATTCACGCCGCTTACTATAAGCGCGGCGTTTTCAGGCAATGTAATAAAATCTGCCCCAGCGGCAGCTGCCTCTCTTATGTATCTTATTGTCTTTTCAATATTAACCTTAATATTGTCTTTACAATTTATCTGTATGCATGCGGCCTTAAATTTCATTATTTTTCTACTATCCTTGCAAGCGTTATAACATATACGGCGTAAGCGCCACCGTTCAGCAATATTTTTGCGCATTCATTTATGGTTGCGCCAGTTGTCATTACATCATCAACCAGAGTTATAGTTTTATCTTTTAAGGCAGCCTTGAACTTTGGATTGATGTCAAACGCGGATTTTATATTTTCCAACCTCTGTTTGCGGTTAAGTGATGCCTGAGGAGGAGAGTTTTTTGTCCTTATCAACAAATCTGGAATTATTGGAATATTGTTTTTCCTAGCGATTGATTGTGCCAACAATGCGGCTTGGTTATAGCGCCTTTGGAAAAGCTTGAGAGGGTGTAACGGTACCGGCACTACAAAATCTGAAGATTCAATAAAACTTGCCCCGGTATTACTCATAAGTGCACCAAAAATATCAGCGGTATGGGTTTTATCTGAATATTTAAAGCTGGTTACCATGTGTTTGCTGTGCTGATCATAAACCCACACAGATTTTGCTTTTTCAAATAATGGGCGCTCATTAAGGCAGCCGGCACACAGCTCTATACCCTCGGCCTTGAACTGGAAAGGATAGCCACATATCTTACATGATGGTTCGCTGATGAAGTTTAGATCGCCCCAGCATGAAGGGCAGATTGTATTTGCATCATCAACAAAAGTGCCGCAGGAAATGCATTTCGGCGGGAGTATTATATCAAGGCATTTTGTCGCTAAGGTTTTTAACATTTTTAATTACCGAGCGAATCTTCGCTCATACGCAGCTTTTTGTGTGCACGACTTTCACTATATGTTACATAAAGCGCGCTGCCAAGTATAACAGTTGCACCAATATAAGTTGGTGCATCGGGTATCTCGCCAAAAACAAAATAAGCAATTATTGAAACAAAAATCAACCGTGAAAAATCAAATGGCAGTAAAACCGTAAGGTCTGTCTTAGAAAAAGCGCGGGACATGGCAATCTGAAAATAATTTGAAACAAAACCAAGTACAAAAATCCAGAGCCATTCATTAAGTGTCGGGTTTTTCCAGTATGGGATTGCCGCTGGAAATGAAAGGGGCGTCATTAGTAGAACCATAAAAAATACTATAGTTTCCGGCTTCTCTGTTTTTGTAAGGGTTTTTATTATTATCCCTGAAAGTGACCACATAGAGGCGGTGACTAGAACCAGTAACATGGTATATGAAAAACCTTCAAATCCTGGGCGGAGAATTATAATCACTCCAAAAAATCCTATGATTAATGCTGCCCATCTGTGTCTGTGGCTTTTTTCTTTTAGTATCAGAACTGCACCAATAGAAGAAAAAAGAGGGGCAGTAAAACTAAGTGCAGTAGCCTGACCTAAAGGCACAATTGAAAGAGAATAAAACCAGGCAAACATAGCGCTAACACCAAATACAGCTCTTGTTGCATACATTGGTAATTTTCGGGTTTTTAAAACGCCCGGGCCATTCCTTATGAACCAGGGAAGAAATAATAAAAGCGCTATTGAATTACGAAAAAAGACAATCTGGAATGGGTGCAGGTTTTCCGAAAGGTAGCGTACCAAAGTTACCATTATGGCGGCGCCAAGGCAAGAAACCAGTATCCATATTATGCCCTGGTTTTTATCCGTCATCTAGAAGCTCTTGGAAAGAAATGCTTTGAGCGTATTCTTGAGCAGGCAGGCAATTGTCATAGGGCCAACTCCGCCAGGAACAGGGGTTATGAAGCCTGCGGTCTTTTTTGCTTCCTCAAAATGTACATCGCCGCAAAGCTTGCCATCATCACTGCGATTCATACCCACATCTATAACGCACGCTCCCTGCTTTATCCAACTACCACGTATCATCTTAGCCTTACCCACCGCAGAAACTATTATATCTGCATTCATACAAAGGCCTTCAAGATCACGCGTTTTTGAATGGGCAACGGTAACGGTGCAGCTTTCTTTAATAAGAAGCTGAGCCATAGGTTTGCCGACAATATTTGAACGGCCAATTACCAGCGCATTTTTTCCGGCAATATCAGGAAGCACACTTTTTATAAGGATAAGGCAGCCTTGTGGAGTGCACGGAACCATGCCTATATCCTGCCCGGTTGCAAGCAGGCCAACGTTCTGCGGGTGAAAACCATCCACATCCTTGCGCGGATCTATGGCATTAATTATTGCTGATTCATTTATTTGCTTAGGCAACGGCAACTGAACAATCATGCCATCAACACCAGGGTCCTTATTCAGCTTATGTACATTATGAAGCAACTCATTTTCGGTGATAGAGGCAGGAAGTTTTATGACAAAAGATTTCATGCCGATTTCCTTGGCAAACTTTTCCTTGTTGCCTACATATATATGGCTGGCTGGGTCATCCCCAACGATAATCACGGCAAGCCCGGGCTGGCGGGGGGATTTCTTTTTATGTTCCTCTATCTCTGCTGCTACTTCTGCACGGATCTTTGCCGCAACCGCTTTGCCATCAATTATAGTAGCGCTCATAACTTAGGAACTCCTGAGGTTGTTGAATATTCAAAATGCAATGCCTGGTCTGGGTGAACAAGCGGGTAAATTGCGTGCGCTGCCATGGCCGCTTCGGAAAAACCACAGGCGATTAATTTTAATTTGCCAGCATAAGTAACAATATCGCCAATCGCAAAAATCCCTTTTGTATTTGTTTCCAATGTTGATGGCTCAACCTTTATCAAGTTGCGCTCCAGGTTTAACCCCCATGTGGCAATCGGCCCGAGCTCCATGGCAAGGCCAAAGAATGGAAGAAGATAATCCGCCTTTATTTCTTTCACGTTATTATCAAGGTCTTTTACTATTACGGTATCAAGTTTGCCGTTACTTCCCTTCAAGCCATCTAGCTGGAACGGGATAACAAGATCAATGGCGCCTTCAGTTGCAAGCTGGTTTAATTTATCAGCACTTTCAGGAGCGCAGCGGAATTTAGGTCGACGGTGGATTACAGACACATGGGATGCAACACCGGCAAGTGATAATGCCCAGTCAACTGCAGAATCACCACCACCAGCTATAACAACTTTCTTGCCCTTGAATTCATCTTTTTTCCGTATGGCGTAAAAAATACTTTTACCTTCATATTCTTCTATGTCAGCAAGTGGTGGACGGTTCGGGCCGAATGCGCCGCAACCAGCAGCAATTATAACTGCTTTTGCTTCAACCACAGTATCTTTTGATGTCGTGAGTTTCCAGCCATAATCTGTTTTCTCTACTCTAGTGACCTGTTGGCCAAGATGATAAACAGGATTAAACGGAGCTGCCTGTTTTTCCAGCTGCTCAATCAATTCAGCCGCCTCTATCTTAGGATAGCCAGCAATATCATAGATTGGTTTTTCAGGATAAAGCGCTGTGCACTGGCCACCAACGAAATCAAGCGTATCTATGACATGGCAGCGTGACTTAACCATGCCACACTCGAAGATGGCAAATAACCCGACCGGGCCTGCACCTATAATTGCCACATCTGTCTGATGATGATTTTTTTGCATTTCTTTTTTTTAGTTTTTTTAATCACAAAAAACATATATAAATAATAGAGATAAATCAAATGAGTAATTTATGAGACATGCAGTTATCGCCGGTTATGTTCGTTCACCTTTTACCCTAGCGAGGAAAGGACAGCTTGCAAAAGTGAGGCCGGATGACATGGCTGCAGAGGTAATAAAAAGCCTTATAGAAAGAACAAAAGTCAACCCCGAGCATATTGAAGATTTGATTGTAGGCTGTGCTTTCCCGGAAGGTGAGCAAGGTTTGAACGTTGCTCGCCTGATTGGCTTCTTAGCTGGGCTTCCGCTTACAACCGCTGGGGCTACAGTAAACCGCTTTTGTGGTTCTTCAATGCAGACGATTAACATGGCGGCCGGCGCAATTGCAATGGGGCAAGGTGATGTTTTTATTGCCGCCGGAATAGAATCTATGACCAGAATCCCGATGACCGGGTTTAACCCGCTTCCAAACCCTGATTTGTATGATAGATACCCCCAGGCTTATATAGGAATGGGTGATACGGCAGAAAATGTAGCAGAAAGATACAAAATCTCGCGCAAAGAGCAGGAAGAGTTTGCGGTTTTAAGCCATAAGAAAGCTTCAGAAGCGCAGGATAACGGGAAACTTAACCAGGAAGTTATACCGGTTGCAGGGGTTGTAAAAGATGGCTGCATCAGGCCGGATACGAATATGAAGGCTCTTGCCGATCTTGCACCAGCATTTAATAAGAGGGGAACAGTAACTGCCGGAACTTCAAGCCCGCTTACTGATGGAGCATCAGCCGTTCTGGTGGCTTCCGAAGAATATGCAGATGCAAATAAGCTCGAAAAAATTGCCCGCATAAAAAGTTTTGCTGTTGCCGGATGTGCGCCGGAAATAATGGGTATCGGCCCCGTCCACGCCACCCGTAAGGCACTGAAGCGCGCTGGCCTTGAAGTAAAAGATATAGATATCATTGAACTTAATGAAGCTTTTGCTTCACAATCCATTGCCTGCATAAAAGACCTTGGGCTTGATATAAAAAAGATAAACCTTGATGGCGGAGCGATAGCCCTTGGCCACCCCCTGGGTGCGACAGGCGCAAGGATTACAGGCAAAGCCGCCTCTCTTCTAAAAAGAGAAGGTAAGAAATATGCGCTTGCCACCCAATGTATCGGTGGTGGGCAGGGGATCGCAACTATTCTGGAGGCGATATAGATATGGAAATTAAGAAAGTTGCAGTCATAGGTTCTGGGGTTATGGGTGCGCAGATAGCAGCACACATTGCAAACGCAGGGGTTCCTGTTTACCTGTTTGATATCGTTCCCAAAGAATTTAAAACTCGTAACCAGCTTGCTGAAGCAGCAGTTGAAAAATTATTAAAGACTGATCCGGCGCCACTAACACATAAACGTAACGCAAAACTTATAACCCCTGCGAACCTTGAAGATGATCTTGATAAGCTCCGTGATGTTGACTGGATAATAGAAGCAGTTCTTGAGCGTATAGACATAAAACTTAACCTCTATAAAAAAATCGAGGTGTTCCGTAAAAAAGATTCAGTAATTTCATCAAATACATCAACTATTCCTTTAGGTGTTCTTGAAGGCAGTATGTCTGCAACTTTCAAGAAAGACTTCATGATAACCCACTTCTTCAACCCGCCGCGCTATATGCGCCTCTTAGAGCTTGTATGGGGCAATGAGACGAGAAAAGATGCCGTGGAATCAATACGTGAATTTTGTGATAAGCGCTTGGGCAAAGGCGTTGTTAACTGTAAGGATACACCAGGCTTCATTGCAAACCGCATAGGCTGTTTTTGGCTGGAAACCGGGCTTCTTGAGGCTATACGCCTTGGGCTTACAGTTGAAGAGGCTGATGAGGTTATGGGTAAGCCGGTGGGCATTCCGAAAACCGGTGTGTTTGGTTTGATGGATTTGATTGGTATTGATTTGCTGCCTTTAATAGCAAAATCATTCTTTGAGACATTGCCGCAAGAAGATCAGTTCCGGAAAATCTATAAAGAGCCTGACCTTATAAAGAAAATGATTACTGATGGTTATACCGGGCGTAAAGGTAAAGGCGGGTTCTATAGACTCAACAAGGAAGGCGATAAGAAAATAAAAGAGGCGATAGATCTTTCTACAGGCAAATACCGGGTTTCAGAAAAAACAAAACTTGAAAGTGTTGAGGGTGCAAAAAAAGGTTTGAGGAGTTTGGTAACCCACCCAGATAAAGGTGGCCAATATGCCTGGGCAGTACTTTCTCAGACACTTGCATATACCGCATCACTAATTCCGGAAATGTCTGATGATATAATCTCCGTAGATGAGGCGATGAGGCTTGGATATAACTGGAAATACGGGCCATTCGAGCTTATTGACCGCCTTGGCACAAAAGAGGAGCCGGGAGCAAAATGGTTTGCTGAAAAATTAGCATCAGAAGGAAAACCAGTTCCTGAATTTCTTAAGAAAGCGGGCAGTAATTCTCTATATAATAAACAGGAAAGCAAAGTTGTTTATATCAATACAAAAGGTGACTACCAGGAGAAAAAGGTTGATCCAACCGCCTGGCTGCTTGCTGATAAAAAAGAAGGCAAGAAGCCGATAAAGAAAAATCCATCTGCCGCTTTATGGGATGTGGGTGATGGCGTTGCCTGTTTTGAATTCACTTCAAAAATGAACTCTATCGACCCTCTTACTCTTGAGATGATCCAGAAATCAGTTGAAGAAGTTAAGAAAAATTTCCGCGGACTTTTGATTGGTAATGATGCGGATAATTTTTCAGTCGGCGCAAATATAGGTTTCATTCTTTTTGCATCAAATATTGCTGCATGGAAAATGATTGATGGCGTAATAAAGCAGGGTCAGGATTCAGTGATGGCATTGAAATATTCACCGTTTCCAGTGGTTTCAGCTGTTTCCGGCATGGCTCTTGGCGGTGGCTGTGAAATATCGCTGCATTCGGATGCCATACAGGCGCACATAGAACATTATACCGGTCTGGTTGAAGTTGGTGTTGGCGTTATCCCTGGTTGGGGCGGCTGCAAGGAGATGCTATTACGTACCATTCAGGAAAGAGCAGAATCTGATTCATTAGTTGCCAAAGCAGGAAGCATGTTCTCATTCATAAGTCCTGTAAAAACATTGAACACCATGATGCCGATACAAAAATCTTTTGAACAGATCGCACTGGCAAAAGTTTCAAAATCGGCAGAAGAAGCAAAAGAGATGCTTATCCTTAATAAGAAAAGCAGGATCAGCATGAACAGAAAACGCCTGCTGGCAGATGGTAAGGCGTTGGTGCTTGAAATGGCAAAGGATTATAAAACCCCTGAGCCAAAGAAAATCAGTTTACCAGGAAAAACAGCAAGGACACTACTTTATATGGGTATAGAAAGTTTTGTTAAAAGTGGTAAGGCAACCAAACATGATGAAGTTGTTTCTAAAACTCTTGCCAATGTTCTCTCTGGAGGAAAAACAGATATTACCGAAGAACTAACAGAACAGCAATTACTTGATTTAGAGCGGGAGAATTTCATGGAGCTGGTGAAACACCCTGATACCACCGCAAGGATAGAACATATGCTGAACACTGGAAAACCTTTGAGGAATTAGTTATGGCAACATATAAAGCACCTATACGCGATATGCAGTTTGCTCTCTATGAATTTCTTGAAATAGAGAAATATAAAGACCTAAAGGGTTTTTCTGAAATCAACCGTGAACTTATTGATACCATAATGGATCAGGCCGGAAAATTCTGTGAAGAGATGCTTCAGCCTTTGAACAAAGTTGGTGATGAGCATGGCTGTAAGTTTGAGAATGGTAACGTGAAAATGCCGCCGGGATTTAAAGAGGCATTTGATACTTATGTGCAATCTGGCTGGCCTTCATTTACCTGTGACCCAAAATATGGCGGGCAGGGCTTGCCTGAAGTCCTTAATATGCCGATGACTGAGATGGTTTCCGGCGCTAACGTTTCATTTGGCTTAACACCAGCGCTAACGCACGGCGCATATAATGCACTAGCACTTTATGCCACTGATGAATTAAAGCAAAGATATCTGCCAAATATGGTAAGTGGTAAATGGACAGGCGTTATGTGCCTTACAGAGCCACAGGCAGGAACGGATTTAGGTCTTATTAAAACAAAAGCCGAACCACAAAGTGATGGCAGCTATAAAATTACAGGGACAAAGATTTTCATTTCCTGTGGGGAGCAGGATATGGTGGAGAACATTGTCCACCTTATACTTGCAAGGCTTCCGGATGCGCCAAAAGGTGTTAAAGGCATAAGCCTTTTTGTTGCCACTAAAATGAACCTTAATAGCGATGGCACAACATCTTCAGAGAAAAATAAAGTCAGCTGCGGCTCCATTGAACATAAGATGGGCATTCACGCATCACCAACCTGTGTAATGAATTATGATGGAGCAACTGCATATCTGGTTGGTGAGCCGAATAAGGGCCTCCGCGCCATGTTCACAATGATGAACGAAGCGCGCATTTATGTGGGTGTACAAGGGTTGGGTTTGGCAGAAGGTTCATATCAGAATGCATATAACTATGCGAAGGAAAGGTTGCAGGGCAGGGCACTGAAAGAGCCGAGATTCCCGGATAAACCGGCTGATCCACTATGGGTTCACCCTGATATCAGGAGAATGCTTCTTACCATGCGTTCATTCACTGAGGCAGGAAGAATCCTTGTCATGTTGACTGCACTTAAGACAGATATAGTAAAACGCCATGAAGACCCGAAAGTAAAAGAAGAGGCGGATGATTTCGTTCAGCTTATAACGCCAATCGTAAAATCTCACCTTACTGCGGTTGGTTCGGAAGTTTGCAATTTAGGTGTGCAGATACTTGGTGGCTATGGGTTTATAAAAGAATATGGTATGGAGCAATTCATACGTGATGCGCGCATTGCAGAAATATATGAAGGCGCAAACGGTATTCAGGCCCTTGATCTTGTTGGCAGGAAAATGCCGGCCCATAATGGCAGATACCTGCGCAGCTTCTTCCACCCGCTGGCAAAATTCATTGAAGAAAATAAAGAAGTGGAAGAGATGAAAGATTTCAATAAGCAACTTTATAAAGGTCTTGATTCATTGCAAAAGGCAAGCATGTGGATTGCAGCCAACGCACTAGGAAACCCAGATGAAGGGGCTGGTGCATCAAGTGAATACTTGAAGATGTTCGGCCTTGTAACGTTAGGATATATCTGGGCAAAGACTGCTAAAATAGCCATCCAGAAACTAAAAGAAGGCACCACCGAAAAAGTTTTCTATGAGCAGAAAATCGCAACGGCAAAATTCTATATGAATAAAATCCTGCCGCAGCATTATGGCTTGCTGGCAACACTTACAGCAGGTGTTAAGAACCTAGAGCTGGTAGACGCCGAAGCATGACTGAAGAATTCGGCAGGATTTGTGCCGTAGTAGTTACCTATAATATAGGCAGCAGATACCTGGAAAACTTTCTTGCTGTGAAAGACCAGGTTGATAAAGTTATAATTGTTGATAATGGCTCTGATACTCACACTCGTGATGTAATAAAAAAAATCGAAAAAGAAAATAAAGATAAAGTTGAGACGATATTTTATTCAACTAATTATGGTTTGGGCAAGGCGCAGAATGCAGGGATAAAGAAGGCAATATCCCACGGGTTCCAGTGGGTTTTGCTGCTTGATCACGACAGCAGGCCGGAGCCGGATATGGTTAAAAATATGGCCTCGGCATGGAACACACACCCTAAAAAAGATAAGATTGCAGTAATAGGACCTTACATAAGTGATGTGAACACAAGACAGGAACCAAAATATATTGTACCAAGTCTTGGCATCTGGTTTACCAGGAAAACTTTTACTGGCGATATAATTGATGACGCACTAGCGGTGATTGCCGCTGGCAGCATGATAAGAACAGCCGTTCTGGTCCAGGAAGGCTATATGCGGGAAGATTTCTTCATAGATTATATTGATGTTGAATTCTCGCTCCGTCTTATTTCACACGGCTGGAAGATAATGGCGGTTAGGAATGCCGTCCTTAACCACGAAATTGGTAATAAGAAGGTTATAAATATATTCGGCAGGAAAATAATAACCAGCAACCACAGCGCGGAAAGAAGGTATTCCATATATAAAAACCGTTGCTATGTGTGGAGAAAATATATATTAAAAGCATTTCCCTACATAATTTATGATATTCTCGCTGCAAACTACGATGTATTAAGGGTTTCGCTGTTCGAGGAAGAGAAGGGAAAAAAGCTGTTAAATATGTTTAAGGGAGCATTAAGCTCACTGAAAGTGAAAGATGCCAGATATTAAAGATTTAGGAATGAAAGCGAAAGCCTGGCCTTTTGAAGAAGCCAGGAAACTGGTGGAACGGTTTAAGGATAAACCACCAGAGAAAGGCTATGTGCTTTTTGAAACCGGCTATGGCCCTTCTGGATTGCCGCACATCGGCACTTTCATGGAAGTTTTCCGCACCACTCTGATACGCCATGCATTCCAGCAGATAAGCGATATCCCCACCCGCCTGATGGCGGTTTCCGATGATATGGATGGCCTAAGGAAAGTTCCTGATAACATCCCAAATCAGGAAATGGTGAGAGAGCATTTAGGTAAACCGCTAATTGATATTCCAGACCCGTTCGGTGAAAAGCAAAGCTACGGTGCATATATGAATGCAAAGCTTTGCAGCTTCCTTGATCATTATGGTTTTGATTATGAATTCGTAAGCTCAGCAGAAAATTATAAAAAAGGCGTTTATGACAAAAAGCTGCTGGAGGCGCTGAAACAGTATGACAAGATAATGGATCTTATGCTCCCAACACTTGGTGAAGAACGCCAGCAGACTTATAGCCCATTCCTGCCGATTTCACCTAAGACAGGAAAGGTTCTTCAGGTTCCGATTACAAAGCGCGATGTGGCAAAAGGAACAATAACATTCAATGATGAAGATGGAACAGAAACAACCGTGCCGGTAACAGGCGGCCACTGCAAATTACAGTGGAAGCCGGATTTTGGCATGCGCTGGGCAGCTTTAGGCGTTGATTTTGAAATGTATGGTAAAGACCACCAGCCATCTGCGCCTTTGTATAACAAGATATGCCGTGTTCTTGGCGGCAACCCGCCGGAGCAATTCGTTTATGAACTCTTTCTTGATGAGGAAGGAAAAAAGATTTCCAAGTCTAAAGGTAATGGAATCAGCATGGAACAGTGGCTCCGCTACGCAAACCCTGAAAGCCTTTCATATTATATGTTTTTAACGCCAACAAGAGCGAAGAGATTATATTTCGATATCATACCGAAAAGTGTTGATGAGTATTATACATTTGCAGGCAAGCTGAAAGAGCAGAAACCGGAAGAACAGGTGGAAAACCCTGCATGGCATATCCATAGCGGCAAGGTGGATGAGATAAAACTTCCGGTAAGTTTTGGCCTTATGCTTAATCTTGTGAGCGCTTCAAACTCACACGATAAGAATGTTATGTGGGGGTTCATTACTCAGTATAGAAACGACCTTACGCCTCAGAACTCACCTGAGCTTGATAAGATGGTTGGCTATGCAATCAATTATTATGATGATTTCATTAAGCCTACAAAAAAATTCCGAGCACCTACAGATAAGGAAAGAGCCGCGCTTGAAGACTTAGTGAAAACTCTGGAATCCTTACCAGAACATTCAAAAGGTGAAGAGATACAGAACCAGATCTATACGATAGGAAAGAACCATAACTTCGAAAACTTGAGGGATTGGTTCCAGGCGCTATATGAGACTCTGCTTGGCCAGTCTCAGGGACCTAGATTTGGCTCTTTTGTTGAATTATACGGTGTCAGTAAAACCGTGCAGCTTATAAAAAAAGCGCTTAATGGTGAACTTGCGGCCGCCGCTTAGCTAACAGTGACTAAAAATGAAAATTCTTAAATCCATTTTTGAAATCAGCGATAAATTTGATGGCCTGATACTTGATATCTGGGGTGTAATCCATGATGGGCGTGAGCTTTACCCGGGTGTTGTTGATACGCTGAATAAATTTCACCAGCATAACAAAAAAATTGTTATGCTTTCGAATGCGCCGCGACGCTCCAGTGTTGTCATAAAAAAACTGGATGATCTTGGGGTGCCAAGAAAAGCATATGATTATGCCATTACTTCCGGTGAGGTGATGTTTGAATTTGTGAAAAACCACAAAGAGTGGAAAAACTCTCCATACTATTATATAGGCCCGGAAAAGGATTCTGACCTGCTTCATGAGCTAGGCACAAAGGCTGTTTCAAATGCAAAAGATGCAAAATTTGCATTTGTTACAGGCTATGATGATGATGATTCACCTGAGGATGAGAAAATAGAGCAGCTTAAAGAGATAAAAAGATATAATCTGCCGCTACTTTGTGCCAACCCTGATATGGTGATAGTTAGAAGGAATGGCATGGAAGCACTGTGTTCTGGCGTTATAGCCAAACAATATGAGGATATGGGTGGTAAAGTATATTATTACGGCAAACCATATTCACCGGCTTATGAAAAATGTTTCTCACTGCTGAATATGCCTAAACAGAGAATTTTAGCGGTAGGTGATAACCCGGATACAGATATAAAAGGCGCCAGGAATATGGGTATTTACCCAGTACTGGTCACCGGCGGGATTTTAGGCCACGCGCCAAACAATGAAGAAATTAAAAACTTGCTAGCAGATAAATATAATAATATTACTGCCGATGCTTATATAGATTGCTTCAGGTAGGCTCTTTTAAGAGTTTCTTTATATAATTTTTTGTATTTTCTGAATTCCAGTCAATATAACCCATAACCCTGCCAGCTTCCATGCCCCGCCTGTCTATGATTATAGTGGTTGGCAGCCCGCGCAGACGAAAAGCTCTGAAAGCGCTGCTTTTTGCATCCACAAAGACATCAAGCCCGGTAATTTTATTATCCTTATAGAATTTCTTTGCATCTTCAACGCCGTTATAATCATTGGAAAGGGGCAGAACCTGTAGCCCCATGCCGCCAAATTCCTTCTGAAGCTGAGCCAGGGCTGGCATTTCCTGCTTGCAGGGAAAACACCACATTGCCCAGAAATTTACCAGCAAGACCTTGCCTCTGTATTCATCAAGGTTTCTCTCTTTCCCGTTAGCATCAAGAAATGTAATATATGGAATAGCTTTTGATTCTGATGGTATTATCTCCCCAGAATCAGTATTTTGGCTGAGAGCAGCCGGAATTATTGCTGTAAATATAAGAAAAACTATAAAATAGATAAATTTCTTTTGCATAACTCCCTCTTTTGGCTTTTTATATATAACTTAAGTAAGTATAGGTAAATATGAAATTTATAAAAACATTTGTATTGTTTGTTTTTTTTATAACACTTACTAACTGTGGTGTTAAGGGTGATCTGCAACCGGTAAATGAGGAACAAAAACAAACAGCTATGCCACGTTATGAAATATATAAGCAAAAATACCACAAGAAGGGCATTACGGATTTCTAGGAACTATGGATCATTTTTCGTATAAAAATAACCACCTTCATGCAGAGGGTGTGGCTGTTAGAAAGATTGCTGAAAAAGTAGGAACGCCTTTTTATTGCTATTCAACAGCAACGCTCACGCGGCACTTCAATGTTTTTGTGGATGCATTCAGGCCGCACAAGGTAATGGCGTGTTATGCGGTAAAAGCAAATTCCAGTCTGGCAGTCATAAAAACCTTGGGCGAACTTGGCGCCGGGGCGGATGTAGTTTCCCAAGGGGAAATAATGAGGGCGCTTGCATCAGGAATACCCGCCAGCAGGATAGTTTTTTCAGGAGTTGGTAAAACGCGCGAGGAAATGGCTTTTGCACTGAAGAAGAAAATATTCCAGTTCAATGTTGAATCTGAAGAAGAGCTTCTTGCCCTCCAGCAGGTTGCAAAATCATTAAACGCAAAAGCCGATATAGCCATTCGTGTTAACCCGGATGTAGACAGTAAAACCCACAAGAAAATTACCACCGGTAAAAAGGAAAATAAATTTGGGGTTGATTGGGATCAGGCAATAGGAATCTATGATAAGGCAAAAAAGCTTACTGCCATTCGTGTTAGGGGGGTTTCCACCCACATAGGTTCCCAAGTTACTGAGCTTGCGCCGTTCAATAAAGCATTCCTGAAAGTTAAAGGGCTTATAGAAGAACTGCGCTCAAGAGGCCACAAAATAGAACGCATGGACCTGGGCGGCGGGCTTGGCATTCCTTATGGAGGGATTGAAAAACCGCCATCTCCAAAGGAATATGCCGATATGATAAAGGGCATTATAAAAGGTTTTGACTGTCAGCTTGTTTTTGAACCCGGCCGTGTGATTGTTGGTAATGCTGGAATCATGGTTTCAGAGGTGATTTATAAAAAAGACACCGGGCATAAAAAATTCCTTATAGTTGATGCGGGTATGAATGACCTTATACGCCCTAGCTTCTATGAGGCGTTTCATGAAATCATCCCGGTCCAGAAATCAAGCATGGCTAAAGAAAAAGTTGATGTTGTTGGTCCCGTATGTGAAACGGGAGATGTTTTTGCAACTGAACGCCTGCTGCCGGCACTAAAGGAAGGCGACCTTATAGCATTCCGTACCGCAGGGGCTTATGGCGCGGTTATGGCATCAACATATAATTCCAGATTAATGATTCCGGAAGTTATAGTGAAGGGCAGTAATTTCTTTGTATCAAAACCAAGGCAGACTTATGAAGAAATGTTAGAGGCAGAAAAAATTCCAAACTGGTTTAAAAAGTAGAGGAGATGATATGATTATATTTGATAATATGCAGGTGCTTATAGCGAAGGGCGGCTGGGTTATGTATGTGCTTCTGCCACTTTCCGTTTATGTTATTTCTGTGATTATTTTCAAGATAAACCAGTTATGGTTCGGCACTGCCGCCAATATAAAATTCATAGAATCTGTTAACGAGGAATTAAGCAGCGGAAAAATCAACGAGGCATATAACCAGTTGGATCAGGAGAAGGGACCGGTGGCAAGGGTTATGCAAACAGCTGTTAAATGTATATATCTTGAAAAATACCCTGAAAATGTAGCGAAGGAAGAAATTTCCCGCCAAGGGATGGAACAACTGAAGTATTATGAGGCGCAGATGCGCGGGCTTGAAATGTCATCAAACGTGGCACCTTTACTTGGTCTGCTTGGGACGGTTTCTGGAATGATAAAAGTATTTGCAACTATCCAGAGTACAGGCTCTAAGGTTGATCCAGCCATGCTTGCAGGCGGCATATGGGAAGCAATGATGACAACTGTAGCAGGGATTACTGTCGCAGTTATTGCTCTTGCAGCACATTATATAATCGAAAGCAAGATAGAGACATTGCGGGCAGCGATGCGTGATGCCACTATCAGGGTTCTGGTTTCCGCCAATCGTGGAAAGCCTTCAGTAAAAAGAGCCCAGGCTGCCTAAATGGAACAGGCCATATCAAATAATTGGAAGTTATTTGAAAAACATAAGAGACGGAAATTTGTCAATCTAACCCCTCTGATTGACATGATGTTCCTACTTACCATTTTCTTTATGCTCACAACCAATTTTAATAAGTATACGGAAGTTGGTATGAACCTTTCTTCCTCAGAGGTTGTGGATGGTAATAAAGATATTCCTAAACCTGAAACCAGCGGCGTTGATAATGCCATGAACCTTGTAATTATGCCTGAAGATAGGATTATCCTTGAAGGACAGGAAGTTCCTATGGATGATTTTATTAATGCAATAAAGGATAGGGTTAAGGATAACCCAAGAACTTCATTTATCATACAAACAGTGGAAGACGCAAAGGTTCAGGATACGGTAAAAACCATGGAACGCCTGCATCAGGCAGGGGCCAGCAATTTTGTGTTTTCGGAGGAGGCACCATGATAGATAACCCTCCTCGCCATAGAAAAGACAGCAATATGCCGTACATAATGCTGATAAACCTGATATTATTACTGAACACTTTCTTTATCATATCCGGCACCATTGCAAAGCAGGAAACTACAGGGTCTTTAGCCATGCCGGAAAGTATGAATCAGGAAACATCAGCGCCGCCTGAGGAATCTATATCGATTTCAAAGGAAGGCAGGGTGTTGATAGATGAGGTTGTAGTTTCAGATGAACAACTTTCCATCTCATTGAAACAGTATGTAGAGAAGAATCCAGGCAAGCCGGTTTTTATTAAGGCGGATGCAAGGCTATCCGCTCCCGTATTATTTAAGGTAATGAGAATGGTTGGTGAATCTGGAGGATCTGAAATAAAATTAATTGCAGTTAAAAGCACATGATAAGGCAAAGCATATATCTGGAATTTTATATAAGCATGATTGTTGCTGTAATCCTGCACCTTACTATTATAGGTGCATGGGGAAAGAGCTTTATGCCAAGCCATGTAACAGAAATACCATTCAAGGCCATATCTATAAAACTAATGCCTTATAAAAAAGCATCATTAAATAGTGAAATCCAAGGAGGTAGCCATGACAAATCTGAAATTGCTGTGCATGAAGAAGAAAAACCTATTGTTCAGGAAATAAAAGAAAGTTCAAATCAAAATAAATCAGAACTTAAAGCAGCAGTTGAAGACAATGTTATTGTTGAAATCCAGAAGGAAGAAGAAAATCCTGTTTTAAGGAAACCTAAGGAAAATAAATATATAACTGCCCGTGATGATAAAAAGGCAGGCAAGAGGATTGTAAGAAATGTATCTGATTTACAGAAAAGAAAAGCAGAAATATCTGTAAAGCCTGGTTATTCAAAACAGCAGATTGTGGCAGTTGCTAATACGGTGCCAAAATCAATGCAACATGCTCAGGAATCAGGTTTATCTGGGGGCGGTGGAAATATAGTTGAAAGAGAGAGGGAAATAATAATTAAATATGAACAGCTAGTCTCACTGTGGCTTGAAAAACATAAAATGATACCGGTATCACAGGATGCGGCCAGATATGGGGAGGTGATACTCAGGATACAGCTTAACAGGCAGGGGGAGGTGATGTTCTATAAATTTGAGAAAACCTCAGGGAATTCCACCATCGATTTCGCGGTATCAAAAATGGTTGAAAAAGCAAACCCTTTTCCGTCAGTTCCTGCTGATTATCCACCCGGCAACCGCATAGAATTTTTGATACCTATTCGCTTCATGCTGGACTAAGTGCTAAATATTTATTAAATAAGGCAAGTTATGGCTAAAACTAAACAAAGAATATTGGTAACAGGCGGTGCTGGTTTTATCGGCAGCAGTTTTGTTGCCCAGGCTGTTGCAAAAGGCATAGAGGTTATAATCTATGATGCCCTTACCTATGCCGGCCATCGTGAGAATATAGAGTGGATACCAGATCAGCATAAGCTGAAACTGGTGGTTGGGGATATATGCAACGGTGAGCTGGTTACATCAGTAATCAGGGAGCAGCAGGTGGATGCAGTTTTCAACTTCGCGGCTGAATCGCATGTTGATAATTCAATTTCAAGACCTTCAATATTCATTGAAACAAATATAGTAGGCACATACAAACTGCTTCAGGCATCGCTTGAATACTGGCGCACCCTTGAAGGAGATAAGAAAAAGAACTTCCGTTACATTCAAGTTTCTACAGATGAAGTTTACGGCTCGCTGGGCACTACCGGAAAATTCTCAGAAACAACACCCATGCAACCAAATTCACCATATTCTGCTTCGAAGGCAGCGGGTGACCACCTTGTGCGCGCATGGTACGAAACATATGACCTGCCGGCAATCTGTACGAATTGCAGTAATAATTATGGCCCGCGTCAATATCCTGAAAAACTTATACCAACAATAATAACAAAAGCACTCTCGAACCAGCCAATCCCGATATATGGTGATGGAAAGAACATAAGAGACTGGATACATGTAGAAGACCACTGTGAAGGTGTTTACCTTGCATACCTGAAAGGAAAACCGGGGCAGACATATTGTTTCGGCGGAAATGCGGAGCGCACCAATATTCAAACCGTTAACACAGTGTGTGATATCCTGGATGAACTGCAGCCAAGAAAAGATAAGAAATCATATCGCCAGCAGATAAAATTCGTGGCAGACCGGGCGGGTCATGATAGGCGCTATGCGATAAATGATGCAAAAGCAAAGAAAGCATTAGGCTTCAAAAGAAAATATAATTTTGAAAAAGGCATTGAAGAAACAGTTAAGTGGTATGTGAATAACCAGACATGGTGCCGTGCTGTCATGGAAAATAATAAGAGAAGGAAAATAGCATGAAAGGTATAGTTCTGGCAGGTGGTGCAGGCACAAGGCTGTGGCCAATCACAAAATGCATAAGTAAACAGGTGCTGCCGATTTACGATAAGCCTATGATCTATTATCCGCTCTCCCTATTAATGCTTTTAGGGATAAAGGAAATTCTTATAATCAGTACGCCAAGGGATATTCCGGTAATAAAAGAATTGCTGGGCGATGGAAAACAGCTTGGTATAAAACTGCAATATAAGGTGCAGCCAAGCCCGGACGGAATTGCTCAGGCCTTCATACTTGGAGATAAATTCATTGGCAAAGATGAGGTATGCCTGGTTCTCGGGGATAATATATTCTATGGCCGCGATCTTACTAAGGCTATGAGGAAGGCTGCGGAAGTAGGTGAAGGCGGAAGGGTGCTTGCCTATCACGTTAGAGATCCTGAACGATATGGCGTTGTTGAATTTGATGATTACGGCAAGGTCTTAAGCATTGAAGAAAAGCCCAAAAAGCCAAAATCATCATGGGCGGTAACAGGAATATATTTTTATGATTCTGATGTAGTGAAAATTGCAAAATCATTAAAACCTTCCGCAAGAGGTGAGCTTGAAATTACCGATGTTAACAGGGCTTATCTTAAAAAAGGCAAATTGAAAGTTCAGCCACTTGGCAGGGGAACAGCATGGCTTGATACAGGAACATGTGAAAGCCTTATTGATGCCGCACAATTCGTGCAGACAATAGAAGCAAGGCAGGGTTTGAAGATAGCCTGTATTGAGGAAATTGCCTACAATAAGAAATTTATTTCACAAAAACAGTTTGAGAAACTTGCTGCGAGTTTTGGTGATAAGAACCCTTATGGCAGATATCTTTATTCTGTCCTTAAAGAAAAAAGAGGTGGCTGGTGGCAGGATTAAATTCTGCTGATTTTCTGATAATAGGTAAAGCAGGTCAGGTAGGTAGTGCATTTACCGAGCTGCTCCCAGGCGCTACATTCATTGATTATCCTGAAATTGACCTTACAAAACCAAAAGAAGCTGAATCAATTATATCAAAGCATAATCCAAAAGTTATTATAAACGCGGCAGCCTATACAGCGGTGGATAAAGCAGAAGAAGAAAAGGATTTTGCTTTTAAGATAAACGGTGAATCACCGGGCCTTATTGCAAGATATTGTGCCCAAAAGGGAATAATCTTTATTCATTATTCTACAGATTATGTATTTCCAGGAAGTGGTGAAAAGCCATGGAAAGAGGATGATAAGACCGGCCCGCTCAATATCTATGGCGAAAGCAAACTTGCCGGAGATGAGGCTGTGGTAAAGGCTGGAGGTAAATATCTAATTTTCCGCACAAGCTGGGTATATGATCATCAGGGAAAAAATTTCCTAAAAACCATGCTTAGGGTTGGAAAGGAAAGGGAACAGCTAAAAATTGTAAATGACCAGACAGGGGCGCCCACTTACGCATTACATATTGCAAAATATACCCTTGAGGCGCTTAATAAAGCCACCTCATCTGGAAAATTCCCAAACGGCATATATAATCTGTGTAACAGTCAATTTACCACATGGTATGGCTTTGCCACCAAGATATTTGAATTAGCTGGGAAGAAAGGCATGAAGCTGAAGGTAAAGGAAGTTTTGCCGATCAATTCATCCGAATACCCCACGCCTGCAAAAAGACCTCATAATTCAAGGCTTGACCTTACAAAATTAAGAAATACATTTGGCATTGATATGCCAAGCTGGGATACGGCACTAAAATCTTGCATGGAAAGAATAAATGAAAATAACTAAAACAAAACTTGATGGCGTTGTTATCGTTGAACTTGATGTGTTTGAGGATAGTAGGGGCTTCTTCACTGAAAGATTCAATGAAAAAAAATTCAAGGAAAATGGCCTACCAATAGTTTTTCCTCAAGATAACCATTCTCGCTCTAATCCAGGTGTGATACGTGGCCTGCACATGCAGCACACTCCACCGCAAGGAAAACTTGTTGGTGCGATAAGCGG
>CAYVHI010000029.1:0-21931 GCA_964450945.1 uncultured Rickettsiales bacterium | reverse complement strand
AAGCGCCAATCACCACCCCGCAAGGCGGCGGTTATAAAAGCTTGAATGTTACCATGAGGAAAACACTGGGACTCTATGCAAATGTGCGCCCATGCGTTTCATATTTTCCATTTGTTGCAACCGGCCACCCGGTGCTTGATATGGTTATAGTGCGCGAGAATGAAGAAGATTTATACACCGGCATTGAACATCGCCAGACTGATGAAGTGGTGCAGTGTTTAAAACTTATCAGCCGCCCGGGTTGTGAAAAAATTGTTAATTATGCCTTTGAATATGCAGTGAAGAATAACCGCAAAAAAGTTACCTGCATGAGCAAAGATAACATCATGAAAATGACGGATGGCCTGTTCCACAAGGTGTTCAATGAAATCGCAGCAAAATATAATAACGTTGAAAACGAACATTATATTGTTGATATCGGCTCTGCACGTATTGCCTCCAAACCACAGGTTTTTGATGTGGTGGTAACCTTAAATCTTTACGGTGATATTATTTCTGATATTGCGGCTGAAGTTTCCGGCTCTGTTGGCTTGGCTGGTTCTTCCAACGTGGGTGATGAATATGCCATGTTTGAAGCAATTCATGGTTCTGCGCCAGATATTGCCGGGAAAAATATGGCTAACCCGGCAGGGCTGCTCAATGCTGCTGCCATGATGCTTGTGCATATAGGCCAGAATGAAACGGCAACAACAATCCACAACGCGCTGCTAAAAACCATTGAAGATGGAATCCATACAGGTGATATCTACAACAAGGATAACAGCAAGCAAAAGGTTGGCACCAAGGAATTCTCTAAAGCTGTTATAGAGAATCTTGGGGATAAGCCATATAAACTGCGTGCCGTTAATTACGGAAAAAATAAAAAGATGGAAACAAAAGCTGCCAAGCCAAAATCCGCACGCAAGCCTGATAAAAAAGAACTGGTAGGTGTTGATGTGTTTGCCGATATCCGTGGTAAAACAGCAAAACAGGTAGCAGAGATTGTCAAGAAATGTGAGACAGACGGGCTGAAGCTACAGACCGTAAACAACCGTGGGCTTAAAGTGTGGCCAAGTGATGAAGACCTGCCATGCAATGACCACTGGTGCATGCGGTTTACTTGTAAAAGCGGATCAACACACAAGGCAATAATGAGCCTTCTTGGTAAAATTGATAAGGCCGGAATTGATTTTATTAAAATAGAAAATCTATATAATTTTGAAGGCAAGCCGGGGTATACAGCAGCTCAAGGGGAATAAATGTCAAAAATAAAAGTTAAAAATCCTGTTGTTGATTTAGATGGTGATGAGATGACGCGCATCATCTGGAAGATGATAAAAGAAAAGCTCATTCTGCCTTATCTTGAAATCGATATAAAATATTTTGACCTTGGAATTGAAAGCCGCGACAGAACGGAAGATAAGATAACTGTTGATGCTGCTAACGCCATAAAACAACATGGTGTGGGGATAAAATGCGCAACCATTACCCCTGATGAAGTTCGTGTAAAAGAATTTAACCTCAAGAAAATGTGGAAATCACCAAACGGTACGATAAGGAATATACTGGGGGGAACAGTTTTCCGTGAACCGATAATTTGCCAGAATGTGCCGCGCCTTATACCGGGCTGGACAAAGCCTATAGTGATTGGCCGTCATGCATTTGGCGATCAATACCGCGCAACGGATTTCAAAGTTCCCGGAAAAGGCAAACTTACAATGAAATTTACGCCAGCAGACGGAACCGCGCCGCAGGAATATGATGTGTTTGAGTTCCCATCTGCTGGGGTTGCGATGGGAATGTATAACCTTGATGAATCAATAAAAGATTTTGCTCAAGCGTGCTTTAACTATGGCCTTAACCGCAAAGTTCCGGTCTATCTCTCCACAAAAAATACAATCCTTAAAACTTATGATGGAAGGTTCAAGGATATATTCCAGGAAATATATGGTAAAGAATTTGCAGCCAAATTCAAAGAGGCCGGGCTTGTTTATGAACACCGGCTGATTGATGACATGGTGGCCTCAGCACTTAAGATGCCGGGTGGTTTCTTATGGGCGTGCAAGAATTATGATGGTGATGTGCAATCTGATACCGTAGCGCAAGGCTTTGGTTCATTAGGACTTATGACCTCTGTGTTGATGACGGCGGATGGAAAGACAATTGAAACTGAAGCGGCGCATGGAACTGTCACCCGCCATTTCCGCCAGCATCAGAAAGGTGAAAAGACTTCAACAAACCCTATAGCTTCCATATTTGCATGGTCACAAGGCTTGATATACAGGGCGATGTTTGATGGTAATCCTGAATTGCAGAAATTTGGCGAAACATTGGAAAAAGTTTGTGTAAGTACAGTTGAAGCTGGTTATATGACAAAGGACCTAGCGTTGCTTGTTGGCAAAGACCAGAAGTGGCTTACTACAGAAGATTTTCTTGATAAGCTGGATATGAACCTGAAACAGGCGTTGCGCTAGTTAGGACTGATATCTGAAGACTTCAGGGTCCTATGTATCAAATCACGCAATCCTATGAATTCCGGTGAAGCTTCTTCCAACCTTCTAACCACATCCCTTATTCTTATTGCATATTTAGCATCATGAATAACATTTGCGGGATTCCTTGTTCTACTTCTTTTGTCTAGGTGATCAGCCGAATTTTTACCAAGAGTTTTTGAGACGTGCTCTAAAAAATCAGACACAACCACTAATGTACACTCGCTGTTAGCAACATCCATAAAATTTTGTGTTATCTGAACTTCAAGAAATTCATCAAGAAGCTTTTTGTGTATTATAGGGGCTGCTGCAATTTGCCTTACTGAAGTTAAAAGGTCAGCAAGATTTTCCTCAAGCTCAGCACAATGGCTTTTGATTTTAATACCATCTCTGTTGCTAACACCATATTCTTCTCTTATTTCTTTAAGCAGCATTATTGCATCTTCAAGAATATTTCTGTGATCTCTAAAGAGAGCTTCTGCTGCAATAGAGATATTTTGGGGTATTTGTGGGCGTTCTGTCCAAAGCATAAAAATATTTCAATAATATATTGTATTTAACAACATCTTTGTTAAAGAAGTATTAACTGTATGCTTTATACTGAAAAGAAAGAATTTCTATCTGCACTAACCTATTCAAAAATAGGTTGTTTTGATGTTGGAAGAACCAAAATAGGCATTGCTACCGGCGATATTAAAATGAAGATGGCGGTGCCATCCAATACTCTTATGCGCACAATGCTGGAAGAGGACCTTGCCACAATATTTATTGATTATGACCAGGACAGATGGGGTGGGATTATAGTTGGCCTGCCTTTGGAGGAAGATGGCAGCGAAGGCAGGAGGTGCCAATCCATACGCCAGTTCGTGCGTGATTTGCTGAAATACCGTGATGTTCCTGTTTTTCTAATGGATGAAAGGTTTACCACTGTTAAAGCAAAAGAATTGCTGGAAGATGCAGGATCAAAGCAGAAAGAAGAAGTGCATGATGCAGTGGCTGCACAAGTTATATTAAATGATTTTCTTTCTACTATTCCCTGATTATAGAGCGCTTAACATCCAGTTCAATCTGAACGCGGCGGTCTTTTTCAAGACACTTGATAAGAGCCTTGCGGGTCTGCCTCTTCTCGCAGTTTGCCACTGGCTGAGTTTCGCCGAAAGCCTCAAGATCAACCACGCTGCTGTCTATCTCGCCTTTTGATTCAAGGTAATCTTCAACAGCTTTTGCACGCTTTTTGGAGAGTTCCATATTGTATTCACTGTCGCCAATGTGATCAGCGTGGCCATATATTCTGGCTTTTACAACCTTGTTGGAATTTTTTACAGAATCAATCAACAAATCAAGGTGACGGGTAGCTTCTGGCGTTAAGACTGCCTTATTGAACTCGAAATAAACAGTCTTATCTTCGGTATTAAGTTCTTCAAGTTTTTTTGGTTCACGCGGTAGTACTAATGGCTCATGAGTAATTACAGGATCTTTCGGGTCACAAGGATCACTAGATGTTTCCCAGCGTGTTCTTACACAGGTTTTTGCCAGGATGCTTATAACGATATCACCATCTTTATCGCGCACGACATTAAAATTTTCAGCAAATATAGTATTTGGCACCAACAGTGCAAATATTGCTAGAATTGAAATTACTTTCTTGGCGAACATGTACTTAAAAACCCCTTCAATAATTAATAGCCTGGCATACTATAATACAATGTGTAAAAATGCTACTTAAAATTACTTATAAAGGCCAGAATTCTTAGTTTTTCTTCAGCTGAAGCAGTGATTTTTATTACCTTTCTACGGGATTTCTCACCAGAACTGATTGAAATCGCGGATTTTGCAAGCTTTAGCTGCCTGGAAAGGAAATTTATTAATGCCTTATTCGCCTTGCCATCTTCGGCAGGAGCATTAATGCGGATCTTAAAGTAGGAATTACCACCCGCATCATTTATCGTGCCATCTATTTTTTCAACAGATGATTTAGGCACTACCTGCACATTCAATGTAATGAAGGCATCATCCAGTTTTATTAAATCAGTAGCCATCAGATGTAATGTTTAGAACTATGCCGCAATGCTTGCAGTGTACCGCATCATAATCATGGTGCTCCAGCCCGCATTCATTACAGCGGAAGAAAACTTTCCTTGGGCGGAAAATTGTTTGTGCCAGTTTTAAGAAAAGGGTTATACCGAAAATCATTATCAGGACAGAAAGTATTCTGCCAGAAGTGCCAATTAAGGTGATATCTCCAAAACCTGTAGTGGTCAGGGTTGTTACGGTAAAATAAATTGCATCTACATAATTTTTAATATTAGGATTGGTATTTACTTGGAAAACATAAACACATGCTGAAACAATAAAAATGAAAGCTAAAAGATTAAAGGCACTGAAGATTACCTCTTCATTACGCTTGAAGAATTTACTGCTGCTGCGGAAGCGAAGTAAAAGGCGGTAAGTTCTTATTATCCTGATTGCACGAATTATCCTTAAAAAAACGAGATTACCTGTAAGAGGTGCGGAAAATAGTGAAACTATTACAATTAGGTCAATTATACTTAAAGGATGAAAGAACTCTTTTATCTTGTTTTTTGCCGCCGCTATCTGAAAAAAGAAATCAATAACAAGAAGGGAGCCTATAGCTATCTCAAGCGAAATAATTAGTGGGTTGTGGGGAATAAATGAAATGGTTATGAAAAAAGCTAGAGTGACAATATCAAAACATATGAGAACAACATTAAAAGGAACGCTGTTTGGAGATGTGCCCCTGTAAAGATCTAATATGTTCTCGAACATGGGTTTATTGCGAGATTTCTTGATTTTTTTTGCCATATATAACAAGAGTTTAGCTTATTTGTTAGTAAATGGCTATTCATACTTTACTTATACCCTATAGGGGTATATAATATTGATTATGTTTAAGAAATTAGTAGTTATTTTTTTCTTCACCCTAGTCTGCACTTCCGCAAATGCCAGGCCGGTTTCATACCCTGGTGGTTTTATGTTTATGACCATGAATGATGCAGAGAGAAAAACCGCGGCAATAGATTATACAGTTACACCAAAATATGCGTTTGGTGTGCGCTCTGATTTCATGAGCGGTGATGAGGAGCAGATGCACCACCTTACTTTTAACGCATTACTGAAAAGATGGAATAACTATGACTCACAGGGAAATATTTTCTTAATGAGTGGGGCTGGTTTTGCAGAAAATGATGGGGAGACGGATCCTTCAGCTTTTATTGGTATGGAGGCGGACTGGGAAGACAGAAGGTTTTATGTGCTCTACCAGAATGAAGCAATGCATTCTGCAGATATAGATAAATCATTTGAACAGATGGCGCGTGTGGGCATTGCACCATATATTGGTAATTATGGTGATCTTCACACCTGGCTTATGCTGCAGGTTAACCATTATCCGGGTGGAGATAAGAGAGGTGATAATTTTACAGTTACGCCGCTGGTAAGGATGTTTAAGGGCGAATATCTTGGTGAGTTAGGCATGAATAATAACGGCGAAGCGTTGTTTAATTTTACAATATTATTCTAAAAAGGAGATAAGTTATGAAAAAAATATTATCGGTTCTTGCCCTATCTACAATGATTATATCGGCACCGGCTTTTGCTAAAGAAGTTGTGGTTGCTGATGTTAACGGCCTGGTGTGTGATTTCTGCGTTCAATCCATACAAAAGATTTTTGGTAAAAAACCTGAAGTCTCAAAGATTGATGTGAACCTAGATACAAAAAAAATAACCATAGAGTTAAAGGATGGCCAGAACCTAAGCGATAACACGATAAAAGAAGATATAACCAATGCCGGTTATAATGTTGTTAAAATTTCAAGAGATAAAAAGAGCTAGATTTAGATATGGCAACAGTAAAACATAATATCTGGCATACGCTTAGCCTTTTTACATCTTTTGGAACACTGATATGCTGTGTGATGCCGGCGGTTTTTGTAACCCTTGGAGCAGGGGCGGCCCTGGCAGGAATAATAACCCAGTTCCCGCAACTTGTCTGGTTTTCAGAACACAAGGCGTGGGTTTTTGGTGTTGCAGGTGTGATGATAATAAGTTCAGGGATATTACGCTACAGGAGCCGTAACATGCCATGCCCGGCAGACCCGGAAAAAGCAAGGGCTTGTACACGCTTGCGTAAGATAAGCGGAATTATTTACTGGAGTTCGGTGGCAATTTACCTGACAGGCTTTTCTTTTGCTTATATATTACCCAGATTAATTTAGGAGAATAAAAATGGAATGTTGTGGAACAGAAGTAAAAAAACATAAACACCCTGATCACGGCAGCGAAATAAGCCGTATAAACCGGGCAGTAGGCCAGTTAGAGGGCGTAAAGAAAATGATTGAGGAGGGACGTTATTGTCCAGATATTCTTACGCAACTCAGGGCTGCCTGCTCTGCCATAAGATCTGTTGAAGGAAATATACTGGAACGCCACCTTGAATCATGTGTGGATGAGGCGCTTTCAACAGGAAGCAAAAAAGACAGGCAGAGAAAACTGGCGGAACTTAAAGAAATATTCCTGCGCTTTTGAATAATTTGTAATATTTTTATTGAATACTAGGAGTACAAAACAAGGTGCACGGAGTGTATTTAAACATACATGAGTACACCGAGGTTTCAGTGCGATGAAGTAGGCAAAAAAAATATTACAAATTCTAACTTAATTTGACATTAGTTATTTCAAAAAGTATAAAAAATCATGTTTGATTTAGATGAAGAGCTCCTGCCTAAGAGGAAACCTTCCAGCCTGGAAGGAATGTCCATCAACGAACTTGAAGAATATATAAAAAAACTGGAAGATAAGATTGCTGAAGTAAAGCGGTTGATATCTTCAAAGAAGGCAGCAGCATCTTCAGCAGAAAATTTTTTCAAGAAAAATAATTAGCATGGCTGGAATGTGAATATAGTAAAAAAGATTTTTGGAATTGACCTTCGTACACTGGCCCTTATTCGCGTCTGCTTTGGGTTGCTTATAATTTATGACCTGATTTTAAGATCAACCAGCTTTATCGCATTCCACACAGACCAGGGGCTGTTGCCAAGAAGCAAAGCCTTATGGATGATGAACCCATGGCAGTTTTCCATACATCTTTATAGCGGTCAGGCAGTTTACCAAGCGGCGCTTTTCATCATTGCGGCAATTTTTGCAGTAATGCTGACCTTTGGATATAAGACCCGTCTGGCAACAATAGTAAGCTGGTTTTTATATGTCTCTCTACAGAACCGCAATACACAGATTACCCAGCTAAGCGACAATCTGCTTTCCAACCTGCTGCTCTTCAGCATATTCCTTCCTCTTGGGGCAAAATTCTCAGTTGATGGTGCACTCAACAAAAAGCAGGTGGAAGACAATCAATTCTTCTCCATAGCCTCCCTAGCGCTACTTTTTCAGGCCATGTATGTATATTTCTTCGGCGCAATGATGAAGCTGGCTCCGGAATGGCATAACGGCCTTGCCGTTTACCAGATAATGCATTTTGAATCGTATTCAACGCCAATTGCTTCCTGGTTCAGGGAGATACCCCACCTGCCATTCATAATCACATATTTTGTTTATTTTATAGAACTTCTGGGACCGTTTTTTATGTTTTCGCCGGTGCTGCATGTACCACTCCGTGTTACCGTTATGGCGCTTTATATTATAATGCATGCAGGGTTCATAGTGTTCTTGGGTGGAATTGGCATTTTTCCTTTCGTAAGCTTTACTTCAATTCTGGCGTTTACTCCAGGAAGTTTTTGGGATTGGATCTATAAAAAAATAAAAACCAAGGAAAGAGAGGGCATAGTTATCTATTATGATAAGGATTGCCCGTTCTGCTACAAAGTTTGCCTTATCTTCAGATCATTCCTATTGCTTCCTACGACCCCCATACATCCAGCGCAGGATTATAAAAACATATATAAGATAATGCAGGAAAAGAATAGCTGGGTGGTAAAAGATTACGATGGAGAAAAATATGTAAGGTGGGATGCAGTAATCCTTGTGCTTCAAAGATCTTTCCTCTTCTGGCCGCTTGCCTATATTTTTAAGCCAGATGGAATGAAGAAGATTAATGACTGGCTTTATGAGTCGGTGGCAAAAAACCGGGCAAAGCTTGGTAGCTATGCGAAAACACTTTTACCGCTCTATTCCACCAACGTTCATTCCACCTGGAAAGTTACAAATATATTAGTCTCTTTTTTATTCCTAGTAGATCTTTGGTTTAATATTGGATCGATAAATTATAAAATGCAACTTCCCACTCCCATTCAGCCAATGATAAGTTTCATGAACCTTAGCAGCTGGGGTATGTTTACCGGCTTCCCGCCGGAAGCAGCGAGATGGCATATAATTGAGGGAACAACAAGGGAAGGAAAAACCGTTGATGTCTATAATAACAAGGAACAAGCCCCGAGTTATGATGTGCCGGATGCAATAATATATACATATAAGGATTACAGGTGGCGCAAATATATGCAGCACTTGCAGTGGTCAGGTAATAACAAGGATGATTTTGGCAGATATTTCTGCTCAAAATGGAATAAAGGCAGGCCTTATGAAAAACAAATAAGACAGATAAAGGTTGTTATTGGCGATAAGTTCTACCAGGCAGAGGAAGACAAAAAACATAATTTTGATAAAAATTTCAATAAATTTATATATTACAAGAACATATTACTTATGTATAATTGTGACACAAATTTAATTCTAAAACCTTAACATCTTTAGAGTGCAACTAATGCAGAACATAAAAATTTCAGTCAAACTAACCATGAGCACCCTTGCCTTCCTTCTTTGCATACTTGGCCTTATATATGTTTTTCAGAGGAGCATTGATTCCAATATAATTTTTGCCGAACAGGAAGTTAAAGGAACAGAGTATCTCCGCCCGGTTTTCAGGATATTCAATAAACTTGCAGATCACCAGAAATTCAAGATTAGAAGAGAAATGGGCTTAGGCGGGTTTGATAATGAATTAAAAGCAGCCTCTGCTGAAATAGATGCACTTTTTGGGGATTACCAGAAAGTACAGAATGAAATGGGCGTTGACCTTAAATTTACTGAGCCGGAACTTAAAGCCAGAAAGAGAGATGCTGCCAATGTTCAGGGCATCCTTAGCAAATGGAATGAATTAAAGCAGATGCAGAATAACCCGTATACTCCAGGCCTGGCGGAAAAATATAAATCAATAATTGCCGATTTAAGAGTTGTTATTACCCATGCGGGGGATACATCTAACCTGATTCTTGACCCTGACCTTGACAGTTATTACATGATGGACGTTGTACTTTTCGCTTTGCCACAAACTTTTGATCGTCAGACCCAGTTAGCAAACCTTGTTTTATCTGCATTTAGAGGGTCTTTATCAGAAGATGAAAGAAGGGAATTGATGAACCAGATAAGGATCATTAAGGAATTTGATGTTGATAGGGTTGCGGCTGATATGGATACGGTGTTTAATGAAGATGCAAACTTCTACGGTATAAGCCCTACCTTAAAGCCGAATATTGAAGGAAGGCTTGAAGCATACAAAAAACTTAATGATGAATTAATAAATACACTTAACGCAATTTATCAGAACCCTTACTCAGTAAACCCTGCACATGCAATGGATGTACTTACCCAGACATTCTATGTAAGTGCTGATCTGCTTGAGGCTTCAAATAATGAACTTGAAAAGTTTCTTAAGATAAGAATTGATGATTATGCATCTCATAAAAAGAAAGTAATTCTTATTTGTCTGCTTGCCTTGGGTGCTTCTTTAGTATTCTTCCACTTTACCGTGAAAAGCATTCTTGATCCGCTTAAGAAACTAAGACAAACAATGATAGATATCACAGAGGGTAAAATTAATACCCAGGTTCCTTATTCAAATGCAAGAAGTGAAATAGGCGAGATGGCAAGGTCTGTTGAAGTATTCAGGAAAAATGCAGAAGAAAAAATAAAACTGGAAAAAGAACAGGAAGAAAAAGACAGGCGTGCGCAGGAAGAAAAGAAATCAGTAATGAATAAACTGGCAAGTGATTTTGAAAGCAATGTTAAGGGTGTTGTTGATTCAGTTGCCTCTGCTTCAACCGAAATGAGCTCCACATCAAAATCGGTTGCAAATATTGGAGAAGAGAGTGCAAAGAGGCTCAATTTATTGCTGGCGGAAGTTGAAAAGAATACAAGCAATGTTCATACAGTTGCTTCGGCATCTGAAGAGTTGAGTGCATCAATAAAAGAGATAGCCCAGCAGGTGTCAAGAGCAGCAACAATTACCGTGACCACGGTGGAAGAATCAAAGAAAGCTGACGCAACCGCCAAGAATCTAGTGCTGGCTGCCCAAAAAATCGGTGAAGTCATTAACATGATTAATGAAATAGCCGGACAGATTAACCTTCTCGCATTAAATGCAACCATTGAATCTGCCCGTGCAGGTGAAGCCGGAAAAGGTTTCGGCGTAGTTGCTTCCGAAGTTAAGAACCTTGCCACCCAGACAACAAAGGCAACAGACGAAATAAAGGGGCATATAGAATCAATCCAGAATGTCACTAAGGATACAGTATCGGTCATAGGCTTGATAAGCACAGGTATAACGGAAATAAGTGGTATAGCTTCTTCCATATCTGCAGCCATGGAAGAGCAAGGAGCCGCCACACAGGAAATTTCAAGAAGCATCCAGCAGGTGGCACAAACTACTGAGGAAGTTTCAAACAATGTGAAGAATGTAGCCCAGTCTGTTACAGAAACAGGTACTTCTGCTGGCCAGATGATGGCGGCAACAGGAGAGCTTTCCCGCCAGGCAGAGTTCTTGAAAGGTCAAGTAGGCAAATTCTTAGGCAACATTAGAACCGGTACATAATTATGGACTATCCCGCTTATAAAAAAATAAGGATTACTATAAAAGACAACGTTGCGGTTATTGAGTTAAATAATCCGCCAGTTAATGCTTTCAGCGATGAAATGATTGCTGAAATGACAGATTTATTTACCCGCCTGAGAGAAGATGGTGATGTAAAAGTTGGCCGTCTTTCCAGCACCCAGAATGTTTACTGTGCCGGGGCTGACCTGCCATGGATGAAGAGCATGATTGAGGTGGGTACAAAGGCTAATGAAGAAAGCGCCCTCCGCATGGCAGAAATGTTTGAAGCTATGAAAGATTTTCATGAAGCAAAGGCCTTGATAAATATAGTTCAGGGTGCGGCAATGGGCGGTGGGGCAGGTTTTGCCGCTATAGGATATGTTGTTGCTGAAGAGAATGGTGAAATAAAAAAAGAAGGGAAAGCGCCAATAAAAACAGGCGCACGCGGTGCATATACGGAAATCGGGCTTGGCATTCTTCCTGGTGTTATTGCCTGGCACGTTATGAGAAAAATCGGGCCAGAAAATGCGCGTAACCTTTTCAGTACAGCAGAAGAGTTTGATGCTGAACTTGGTAAAAAAATAGGATTATTTGATGAAGTGATTCCAAAAGCTGGAATAATGGCAAGAGCAGATGAGTTGGTTGGGATTGTGCTGGCACAGGGTAAAAACGGTTTGCCGCCGCGTAAAGAACATAGGCCAGTTGAAGAATTAAAGAAGGCAGAAAATGCTGCAGAAATATTAAAGGACAAGGACGTTACAAAGGCAGGCCATTTACCTGAAGCTCTAGAGAGATTAAATAGATTGATCGAAGGAATTCAAGCTCGTCTAGAAAAGGTTTCTCCTGATGAAAGATTAGAAGCAATGACTTTTGCTTCACAATTAATTGCTGAAGCAAGGGTGAGCCAGCCCGGGCAAGTTGGCATAGGCGGATTTGTGAAGGCACAGGAAGAAGCGGCAAAAGCAAGAGCAGCAAAAGAAGCAAAACCTGAGAAAGTTGTTCCTATTACTGCGGCAACAGGACGAAAAGTTACAGTATTTGAAATGGCACCTAGGGATGGCTTCCAAAGCCTGTGGGGAAAAGATTCGACAGATAAGGACTTAATACCTGTAAGGGATAAGGTTGGTTTTATAAGGGACCTTTTGCTTGCAGGAGTAAGAAAAGTTGAGGTTGGCGCATATGTGAACCCGAAAGTTTCACCGCAGATGGCAAATACTTCAGAGGTGGTTAAGGAGTTACTGGCGCTCGAACGTGTTCATCCAGATGTGAGATTTTCTGTGCTTGTACCAAACGAAAAAGGCTTACAGGCCGCACTTGTAGATGGAATTTCTCCACCAAACTGGGAGATTGCTATTTTTACTTCGGCTTCTGAAGCCATGGAACAGGCAAATCTGAACCGCAGTATTGCTGACTCTTTAAAAGCCTATGGGCCGGTGATTGAATTGGCCAAGAAGACTGGCATACCTGTTAGGGCTTATGTTTCTGCATTCTGTGGCTGCCCTATAACTGGAAAAGAAGTTCCGGTAGAGGAGGTTATAAGAGTAACTCAGGAATTATTTAAACTGGGTGATGGTTATGTATATCAAGTATCACTTGGTGATACTACAGGTGTTGGCCACCCGAAACAGGTTACAGAACTGCTAGGAAGAATGAAAGAGGCCGGTATACCAATCGAGAGACTTGCTGGGCATTTCCACGATACATGGGGCGCAGGAATAGCAAATGTACAGGCAGCTGTTGATGCGGGAATTAATACAATAGATTCTTCTGCCGGTGGTATTGGTGGCTGTGTGGTGGTGCGTGGTGCCACCGGAAATGTCGGCACTGAAGATGTTAACCATCTTCTTACCAGACAGGGGATTGAAACCGGCATTGACCAGGAAAAACTTGTTCAGGCTTCAGGAAAAGCACTGGATAAACTTGGCATTGAAAGCCCCTCACGCGTGCATGGAACGCTTAAACGCCAGGCAGCATTAGTCTCAAGACGTGGCGGTGGTTGATTTTCTAATTTGCTCTTAACTTAAATTCTACAGGAACTATTACGTTTGCGGTTGTAGCGCTTCCGGAACTGGTTTTTGCTGGAACAAAGCGCCAATTTGAAACGGCATTAAGAGCCGCCTCATCCAGTTCAGAATAACCACTGGATTTTTTTATACTTACTTCTGATGCCAACCCTTCTGCGTTGACAATTACGTTAAGGAGCACCGATCCTTCCACGCCACGGCGTTTGGCGGAAATGGGGTATTTTGGAGGGGGGTTACGCAGATAATCCGCATCGAATACAGGCTTGCTTATAACTGCATCACTTGATTTTTCTGCAGTATTTTTTTGTATTGGATTTATATTATTCTCTACAGTTCTTTGTATTTTTTCCGGCAGCATGATTTCACTTTTTTCTGCAGGTGAAGCGATAACTCTTTCTTCAACCTTTCTTTGAATTATTTTTTGTTCATGTGTTGCTGGGATGGTAGCAACAAGTTCAATCATAATTGCATGGTCAGGCAATTTCACCACCCGGCTGGCTGGTATTGCAAGCGCCAGAAATACCGCAGAATGCAGGAGAGAACTGAACAGCAGAGGGAATCTCCCGCTGCTGTCTTTCAGGTAATGACTTTTTACAAAACTTTCAATTACCATAAAGAAACTTTTATACCGGCCATGGCAGTAAGTGGCATTCCAGGCCGTGCACCTGCTGGGCGAAGTGCGGCAATATATTCTTCATCAAATATATTATCTACTGTTGCAAACCCTCTTATATTTTTGGTGATCTTATATTCACCCGCAGCATCAAATACCCAGTGAGCTTCAACAAGCTGTGCTTCAGGAATTGCACCATTACCGGCTTTTGACCTTGCTTCACCAACATATTTGCCGCCTATAGAAGCGCCCCAGTCAGGTGTTTCCACCCCGCCTGAAATATAAAACTGGTTGTTTGGAAGATATGGCAGTTCATCACCAGATATAACATTGCCCCACTCTTCAAAACTGCTGTTAAAGCTGTTCTTAAACTCACTCTTTGTGTAGGTATAATTAGCTCGGATAGGCAAACTATATCCCTTCTTTAGCCCAAAGAAACTGCCAGCATCATAAGAACCGGCAAGTTCTAAACCATGCAAATCAACCTTGCCACCATTAAACACATCGCCGGTTCCGGTGCCGCCAGAGGAAAAAGTATCGCGACCAAGAAGGTTATCGTATTTTGTCATGAAGGCAAAGGCCTCTGCCGCAAATGGTCCAGAATTATAGCGTGAGCCGATTTCGTAATTGATACTTTCTTCTTCACGCGAGAAAGCTGCCTCATTACTATTTCCAGGAACTCCTGGGGGAGCAAAGCCCTTGTGAACTCCGGCCAGTAATTTTATATTTTTATCTATATCATAACTTAATCCTGCACCAGGAATCCATACGAGTAGGTCATTTTCAAAAACGGCCAGCCCGTTGCCTGTACGGTTTGAATCTGTTGAAGCAAATTCTTCACGCTTCAGGTTTATTTTTTCAAAACGTACCCCTGGTGTGAATGTGAAGCCGCGCCACTGCATTTCATTCTGTACAAAGCCGCTCCATGAATTTGCTGATTGTATTCGGTTTCCGGCGCTTCCTGGTATTGTGCTACTAGTTACAACTGCTGAGCCGTTTTGTAGATTGAACATATCTTCATTCTGGAAACGGTCTTCTTCATCGCGGTGAATGCGTGTACCGATTTCAATTTTGTTTTTTGTTTCACCCAACCCATATTTTGCTGCAAGAGTTGATTGTATGCCTTGGGAAAAATATTCACGTGCATTGCTGCGTTGATGAAATGTTGCACCATTGCCATCTTCATCACGCAGAGCATCAATATAAGCTGCATTTGCTGCCTGGTTTGAGAATATTACTCCGATATCCCTTCTTGTGCCTCCTAAAGATACGCCATTAAGGCGATACCAAGTTCTATCAACGGTATTGTGGTATAAAGTTGTGGTCAGATCGAGATCGGGCGTAAGCTCAATAAAGTGAGTTGCCGCGCTCTGCCAGGCGTTTGCATCCATCTGGTCAAGCTGGCTGGCAGCATAGCGACGGTGAGGAGATGTATAAAAATCGCTGTTGGTAAGGCCAAGATAAGTCTCATCTGAAATTTCATCATAATATCCAAATTTCATTTCCACTTCCTGGTAATATTCAGCTCCGGGCTTGGTGGTAACGCGGAATTTTCCAAGATAATCTTCCACGTTATAACCAGTGTCGCCACCAATAAAATCTATATCCTTAAAACCATCTGTCTGTTTATGGAAAGCATTAAGCATGACGCCGTAATTATCAACTGTTGTGCCAGTGGTGACGCCAGTTCTGAAGCTGCCATAGCTACCATATTCAGCCATGAAATCTGCCTGTTTGGAAGAGGGTATAGGCTTAGTTATCATATTGAGCACGCCATTGGTGGTGCGGGGACCGTATTTTATAGATCCCGTACCTTTTATCACCTCAAGAGATTCCATCCTGTCCATCTGAGGAAAATAATAGGCTTCTGGTGCCGCATAAGGTGCAGGGCCGGTTAGTATGCTATCTTCCATTAGGGTTATATCTGCGCTACGGTTAGAGCGACCACCACGGATGGAGATATTGGGACGAAGGCCATAACCATCTTCCTCTTGTATCACCACACCAGGAACTTCACGGAGTGCGCGGTTTACATCTGTATACTGATATCTATCAAAGGTTTCTCTGTCAACTATGGATGCTGAGCCTGGGATTTCTTGACGCCTATCCTGTGTGCCTATAACAGTTACACGCTCAAGCACCTTTGCACGGTTTTTGCTTTCTTCAGCATATGAAAGATTTGTGAGTGATGTTGAAGTAAGTAGGCCGTACCCTGCCACTATTAAAAATTTTTTTACAGAGCTTATTTTACTCATTTTGTTTTACCAGATTTATATGTTATTAAGAATCACTCTCAATACATAATCCGTAAAAAGATCTTTTTGTCAATAAGAATCATTCTCAATAAAGATTGATATCCCCGAATATTAAAAATTATGCTGGAAAGCACTGCTAAGATATAAGGATCTCTAGTAAAGCTTAGTGACTCTTCCAATCCCAGAAAATGATGAATAATGAGGAATAGTGCAAGTACCGGTGTAATTAGAAGACATATCTTTTATAATCATCCACCATTCCTTCATGGCCATGAGGTTTATGCGAGTTGTGAATCAATGATTGTGGGTTTTATTTTTATCACCATTTTCTGGCGTATTATTTTCTTTATTTTTGCTATGTCCCATCATTTCATTATGTCCTTTACAGGATTTTTCACCACCTGCGCATTTTGTTACATCGGAATTATTTTGCATTTTCATTTTTCCACAGGAGCAACCACCAGTGCACTGCCCACCGCTAGCGCTACAACATGCGGAGTTGCTATCGCAGGCATAAGCCTTGATTGGGCTAAATGAAGCCAGAAAACAAATAAATGATAAAGCTAAAAGTTTAATTTTCATAATTAATCTCCTTTAGAGGTTGTTGATCCGCCAGCTAATTTTGCGCACAGGCCTTTTTTTACTTCAATCCATTCATTTGGATCTCTATCCTTTTTTGCCATACCGGCACATGAGTGTTTATTTACTTTGCTTGCACAATCGTTTCTATTGGCTTTGGCAACGCCGTAACATTTTTCCATACCATCTCCTGCTTTCGGCTCCATATGCGCGGCAGCGGTTGCTCCTTGCATCTGAGTAAACCCTGAAGCAAGAATGGTTGCAGCCGTTAGAAATTTCATTCTTTTATTCATAACCATTCTCCTTAATTAAAACATTAAACGTAGTCCTACACTTGCAATAAAATCATCGCGTGGTTCATGTTCTTCTTTAGCAATTTTTGCGGTTTCGCCTAATTTTCCTTCATAACGCAAATCAATATATGGAGCAAATTTACGGGTGATTTCATAGCGTGTTTGCAAACCAATTTCCGCTGATGCGATGCCGGCACCAACTTCAAGATCATGAACATCTTGGGCAAAAAAATCAGCTTCAATATATGGCTGGGTAACTAGTTTCTGAGTTATAAGGAAATCATTTTCCTGTCTTATGCGCGCACTTAAATCACCTTCATCACTTAAAAATATATGGGCTTCGGTTTCAAAAAAATATTTTGCAAGGCCACTAAACCCCACAACTAAATATGATGTTGGTTCTGGCTGGTCATCATACCTCACCCCTGCCTGAAAGTCCCAGAATTATGCAATATTCCTGCTATACATGGCCCAATATTCTGAACTATGGGTATCGCCATCTATCACTTCACCTTCACTTTTAAGCCATAGTTTATTGTAATCACCGCCTACCCAGCCATCAAAATCCCACATGGTTAAAGTGCCTTCACGGCTATCACCAACTTGTGCTTCAACCATGAAGGAGTGAAAAATACTTGGGTGCTCATCAGCAGCAGATGCTTGTAGTGGCAGTAAAATAAATAATGCAGCAGCTAATAATTTTTTAACGTGCATTTGGAATGTCCTTGCTATTAAGTTTTGCAACTACAACCTTGTTCATCATTCCTGACATCATGTGGTAAAGCAGATGGCAGTGAAACGCCCATTCTCCCGGCTCATCAGCGGTTATAAGAACTGAATATGATTGCCCAGGTGGAACTATAACAACATGTTTGTTGGGGAGCTTTTCTGCCGACTGGCCATTTTCAAGCTGTACGAACATGCCGTGCAGGTGCATGGGGTGTGCCATCATGGTTTCGTTGACGAATTTGAAGCGCACACGCTCACCGTATTTAAGATTTATCGGCTCGGCATCTTCATATTTTTTGCCGTTAAGAGTCCAGATGAAGCGCTCCATACTGCCGCCAAGAGTTACCAGAATTTCACGCTCAGGCTCCCTAACATCTTTCTGTTTACCAAGATAGCGGAGATCAGAATAATCCAGAGCTTTATCTCCTTCAGGTGTTCCGGCTTTTGCCCAGCCGCTTACACGCGAACCTTCAGCAGACATATCCATATCAGGCATTTCTTTCATCATGTTTTCCATATTCATATCAAACATGGTGAGCAGGGTGCGTGGTCGGTGCTTAGGAACCTCACCTTTCATGCCTTCACGTGGTGCCAGTGTACCGATAGCAAAACCAGTACGGTCAATTGATTCAGCGGCTATGGTATAAGCCTTATCTTCCTTAGGCTCTACCACCACATCATAAGTTTCTGCAACACCGAATCTAAATTCATCCACCGGTACCGGCTCAACATTCTGCCCATCTGCCTGCACTACGGACATTTTAAGGCCAGGAATCCTTACATCATAGAAAGACATTGCTGAGGCATTGATAAACCTGAGCCGAACTTTCTCACCGGGTTTAAAAATTCCTGTCCAGTTTTGTTCAGGTGTTTTTCCATTAACAAGAAATGTGTATCCACTCACATCAGCAAGATCAGTTGGGGACATGCGCATATCTCCCCAATCTTTCCTATCTTGCCATGCTGTCTTAAAACCTTGTGTCTTCACGTCATTGAAGAAATCGCCAATGGTGCGCTGGGCATGGTTGTAATAACTGGAATCCATTTTAAGGTTGTGGAGAATTGAATCTGAATCTTCATCAGAAAAATCGGAGAGTAGAACAACGTAATCACGGTCAGCCTGTATAGGGTCTTTGCCTTTTGGCTTTATGATTATTGAGCCGTAATGACCATCCTGCTCTTGGCCCATGCTATGCGCGTGATACCAGTAAGTTCCTGACTGGCGGATTTTAAATTTATAGGTAAATGTTTCACCGGGCTTTATACCAGGAAAACCATTTAACCCAGGCACGCCATCCATCTCTCCTGGCAGAAGCAATCCATGCCAGTGTACAGAAGTATCTTCATCCATATTATTGGTTACATTTATTGTAACTTCCTCACCTTCTTCAAAGTTAAGTGTTGGGCCAGGAATGCCGCCATTGACTGTTATTTTTGTTACCGGTGTTCCCGTTATATTTACTTCTTTACGGGAAATATCAAGGCTATAAGTTCCTGAAAAAGCAGGGGGTGTTTCAAGAAACATTAAAACCAGAGGTATTATATAAAATATGCGCATTTTAAGTAGCTTTATAATAGTGGTTATACTACACTTAGGGTACCCATGAGGGGTATATATGTCAAATTAATTAAGGCCTACTGATTTTTATAGATTATTGAAGCAGCTTTCTTATTTGTGCAGGATAATCAGTTATCATTGCGCTTATTCCACTTTCCTTTATCTTTTTCCTTAACGCAACCTTTTCGTTTTCCTCCATAAGATCAGGCGATTTTTCATTGCATGTCCACGCTACTGCCTCTGCACCTATATTTTTTATCATCGCGATTGTATTGGCGTTTATTGACGGCAGCGTTATGTTTACCGTTATTGGTTTCAAGTTCTTATTTGTTTCAATAGATTTTTTGAGCTGATCTTCAGATATATCCCATGGTTCGCTGCCGCCTTCAAATAGTGCGGCTATAGGGATTTCAGGGCTGTGCTGCCTTAGTTCATTAAGTGTTTTCATATCAAACGAACTGACAGCAAAGTTACTAAGTGTGAAACCACGCCCCAGATATTTCTTAACGATTTTTATTATGTATGAGCTTATGCCAAGCCCCTTTATCTCGATGTTTACTACAAAATTTGAGGCTAATTTCTTATCTTTTTTTATATAACCTTCTATAAGCTGAAGTACTTCATCCAATGTAGGTATGCCAAGCGAAGTAAGCTTGCCGCTATTATCCTTTAAGTGAAGCTTCTTAAGTTCTCTAAGGGTAAATGATGTTATGTTTCCCTTGCCTTCTGTCATCCTTTCTAAAGTATCATCATGGAATACAACCAGCTCATTGTCCTTGGTAAGGAATACATCCATCTCAATACCATCCGCACTCTGCTTTATGGCGGAAAGGAAGGATTCAATAGAATTCTCCGGCGGGTTATTATGGCCTTTGCAGCCCCTGTGACCAATTATTTTTATCATTGCAATGGCATTATAATTTTTATAAGACCATCTGAAAAGTGATAGTTTGATGGAAGTGGTGCCGCTTGTCTGAATTGAACAGACGACCTACCGCTTACAAGGCGGTTGCTCTACCTCTGAGCTAAAGCGGCTCCTTAATGTCTTTTTTGGCTGTTTTGTCGTCGTTTTTTATTTTGCGTTGCTAAATGTATTTTTCATACATTGCGCTACTCAAATAAAAACCTTCTAAAATCATCTCAAAAAATCCTATTAATAAGAAATAGGATTGGCAAAATATAATCATTCCGACTATAAGCGCAAGATATTTTAATGAGATAGTTATATGGATCCATTTACACAGGGTGTGCTTGGTGCATCGGCTGCGCAGGCAATAGCAAAAAAAACAAATATTAAATATGCAACTTTATGCGGCGTTATAGGCGGCATGGTGGCTGACCTTGATGTGCTGATAAAGCATGAGGGTGATCCATTGCTGGCATTTGTTTATCACCGGCACTTCACCCATTCCCTTGCTTTCAGCCCCATAGGCGCACTTATAGTTGCGCTGATGCTTTGGCCGTTCATAAAAAAGAAACTCAGTTTTTTGCATGTATGGCTTTTTTCTTTCATAGGATATCTCACCCACCCCATACTTGATTCCTGCACAAGTTATGGAACACACCTCTTCTGGCCTTTCACTAATGCTAGGACAGCCTGGGACTTCATTTCGATAATCGACCCCATATATACAATTCCTATTTTCATTGGTGTTGTTATGGCGTTTTTCATGAAAAACAGGCGTCCGGCAATAATGGTGATAATTATTTCCTCGCTTTACATGGCATTTGGTGCTGCCCAGCATGAAAGGGCGAAGAACGAATTGTATAAGCTGGTTGAAGCAAGGAAACATAAAATTGAGCATTACCGCGTACTTCCTACATTTGCCAATATGCTGGTGTGGCGCGCTGTATATAAACACAATGGCCGCATCTACATGGATGGTGTGCGTGTCGGAAAAAATGCAGAAATATATAAAGGCGGCTCCGTAAAGGCATTTGAGAAAAATATGGTAAAGGCACCAAATAGCTCAGAGCTGGAAAAAGATATAGACAGATTCTACTTTTTTGCCGATGGACTGGTTGGTTATGTTGAAGGCCAGAAAGATGTGCTGGGTGATTACAGGTATTCACCACTGCCGCAGGAAACGTTGCCGTTCTGGGGAATACGCATCTACCCTAAACGCCCGGCAGTTCATGCCGATTTCATCAGGCTTGCAACAAGGGACGGAAAAATCCCGGTTCTTTGGGATATGATTATAGGAAATTTTACCCGCCGCTGAATAAAATTTAATTAAAATTAAAAATATTTGTCATATTTTAATTAATTCAGATGAACTTAAAATATGGTAGCATGAAAAAATATTAAAAAGGAGTTTATATGGCTTACATACCGGGAATATACCGTGAATTCGAACATACAGAAGATGATGATTCAATAAGAGGCGATAGCAGCGATGATGATATAGCGGGCGGCGGGGGAGATGATTCCATTGATGGTGACTTTGGTGACGATTCTATAAGTGGCGATGATGGTGATGATTCCCTAAATGGTGATTTGGGAGACGATTCCATACATGGTGATCTTGGTGATGATTCTATAAGCGGTAATGATGGTGATGATTCGATTC
>CAYVHI010000028.1:0-23207 GCA_964450945.1 uncultured Rickettsiales bacterium | reverse complement strand
CGGGCGAATTCGGCAGGCGCGTAACTTCTGTCCAGCCCTTGATCTCACGCACACTCATTATGTCGACGCCGAATTCCTGCTGATCCACGGTGAAGGTTAGGAACTGTACAACCTGACCCTGCTCATTTTTTTCCGGTGAATTTTTATTTTCTGTCATTTTTTTCTCCTATGCAGCCTTTTGAGAAATTTTCTGTGAGGCAGCTATATTGCTGAGTTTTGCAACATCAAGAATCAAAGATACTTTGCCATCACCAAGAATTGTTGCGCCGCCAATTCCATCAACAGGATCAGAATTTTCTTCCAAGCTTTTTATTACCACCTGCTGCTGCCCAACCAGCTCATCAACTACAAGGCCAAGCTTCTGCTTGTTATTCTCAAGTAATACAATTAAGCCTTTTGTGGGGTCAGTGATTGCATTGCTGATATTAAAAATGCTGCCAAGATAAGTTAGTGGTATGAATTCGCCGCGCACGTTTATTACTTCATTGCCATCTGCAACTTTTCGTATCTGTGAAATTGTTGGGCGCATGGTCTCTATAATATTTGCTATAGGAATTATGTAGAATTCCTTGCCAGAACGGACAATCATGCCATCAAGAATTGCAAGGGTGAGAGGCAATGAAACCGTGAATACCGAACCCTTCCCAGGTGTTGATGCAATGCTGACCTTGCCACCCAGGGCTTCAATATTTCTTTTTACGACATCCATACCTACGCCGCGGCCTGAGACATTTGTCACCACTTCTGCGGTTGAGAACCCTGGTGCAAAGATAAGCTGCTCTATCTCTTCATTTGTGAGTGCTGCATCTGCGGCTACCAACCCTTTTTCTTTCGCTTTACTTAAAACTCTCTCACGGTTTATGCCAGCACCATCATCAATGACTTCAATAACTATGCGGCCGCCACGCTGGCTGGCGGTGAGATGAATTGTTCCCTGACGCGGCTTGCCATTCTGCTCGCGTATCTCGGGTTTTTCTATACCGTGATCAACGGAGTTCCTGATCATGTGAGTTAGTGGATCGCTTAACTGCTCTATTACTGTTTTATCAACTTCTGTATTTTCTCCCGAAGTGAGTAATTGAATATCTTTCCCAAGCTGAGTTGAAAGATCGCGTACTATGCGCGGCATACGGGAAAATATGGATTTTACCGCCTGCATCCGAACAGACATGACAGCTTCCTGCAGTTCACGGGTATGCTGAGAAAGTTCATCGATGCCGCGCAATAGTTCCTGGAACTGATCAACCGGAAGATAACGGGTTTGTGCAGCGAGCATGGCCTGGATGATTACTACCTCACCAACCATGTTTACCAGTTTATCAACCTTATCAAGGTCAACGCGTATGGAGGTTGCACCTGCAGATTTTGCTGAAGAATCAGGTTTTCCAGCAGGAGCTTTTGTATTAGCAGAAGCATTGGCATCAGCATTTTTATGCTGAACAGCCTTTTCTTCCTCAATGACAGCCTTATCTTTTACTCCTGCATATGTCTCAATTGAGAGATCACATTCGGTTTCAACAAATTCAAACGCTTCTTTTACCGGACCTAAACCGGCCTTACTTTCAATCTCAAGTTCCCAGCTCAAGTAACAAGTTTCAGGATTTATATCTGTGAGGTTTGGCAGGCGGCTATAATTAATAGTGACCTTAAGGTTACCAATTTTATGCAACTCCCTCAGTATGAGCAGAGGTTCATTCCCAGTCATAAAGATATTATCATGGGGAATAAATTTTATATCACAGAATACCGTTTCTTCAGCTTTTTTCTGTTTTTCCCCTGCCGCAGATTTTACGGCGATGCCGCCACCAGCGATCTTTTGCAGCTCTATTGCTATATCGCTGCCAAGTCCTGTAGGAACGGGTGTTCCGGTTTCTGCAGCCTTCACCATTTGAGTTACAATATCTACTGATTTTAGAAGGGTATCTACAGCAGTGCGGCTGACAGAAACTTTGCCTTCACGCATTGCATCAAGCAGCGCTTCAAGAATATGAGTGAATGAGGTTATTTCATTGAAGCCAAAGGCCCCAGCGCCGCCTTTTATGGAATGTGCACAACGAAATATGGCATTTAATTCATCTATACTTGGCGCTTCTGTATCTAAGCCCATGAGTCTTGTTTCCATATCAGAAAGCAACTCGTTACATTCGGTAATATAAGTTTGCTTGAACTGATCCATTGACTGCATGGCTAAGAACCTTTTATGCGGTACATACTTTTGTTATGACCTGAATGAGTTTCTCAGGATTGAAAGGCTTTACTATCCAGCCAGTTGCACCTGCTGCTTTTCCTTCAGCTTTTTTGGTATCATCAGCTTCAGTAGTAAGCATTAATATGGGAGTGAATTTATAGTTAGGATCAGCACGAAGGGCTTTTATAAGTTCAAGGCCGTTCATATTCGGCATGTTAAGATCGGTAACAACCACATCAACTTTTGCGCCGTTTAGAACCTGCAACGCCTGTTTTCCGTCTTCTGCCTCTATTACTTCAAATCCCGCTCCTTTCAGAGTGAATGAAACCATGTCACGCATGGTTTTTGAATCATCAACAGTTAAAGCTTTTTTAGTCATTATCCTCCCCAGCCATTAAATTCGTCTGCAAGACCAATGTCATAAAATGCATCCTTGCAGGCATCGGATGCATTTTTTATTTCTAAGGAGCCATTTTTGTTTTTTATGGTTTTATGTGCAGAAAGAATTATTTGTATGCACGGAGTTGTTATGCGCTGAACCTTACTGGCATCAAGAATGATTTTTGTGTCGGTATTTAATTCGCGGAATTTTTCAAGGAGTTTTTCGGCGGCGGAGATATCAAGAACGGCTGGAAGTACAAATGCATCACTTTCTTTTGAGTATTGTGCAGGTGTAGACATCAAATACCTCCTGATAGTTTATTCCACTTAAAACCTAAAGTAGAATTTGTATTTATTTAATACACTATCTAAGGTAGTATTACAAGATAAAAGATAAACTTAAAGATTTATGTCTTTTTTATCTGAGCCTCCTCGAGATCAATATCAAGCTGTATTTTTCTAAGTATTTCATCATTTATAATTTCTTTATCCCGCAGTTTTATTAACTCATCTTTTTCAACTTTTAGTAGTGATTTATGGATGTTCATAAAATCATTGTGCTGCAGAAGACACTCGGTTTCTTCGCGTGTATCAGATAGGAATGAATAATGATTTAGGCGTTCATTATATTCATTTCTTAAATGACTTATTCTTGGGCTTTCTTTTAATTCAGGCCGTTTCTTGATTAAACTTTCTAGATGTTTTAATGCTGCCGCAGTCATTTTCACCCGTGCCTCCATCTCTTCTTTTATCTCTTCATCACTTCCTTTTATGCGCAGCAATTTTATAAGCAGCGGCATTGAAAGGCCCTGCAATACAAGAGTGGCAAAAATTACAGCGAAAGTGATAAATATTATTATATCGCGATGTGGGAAGGGGGAACCATCTTGTATGGTCACGGGGAGAGCCAATGCTGCTGCTAAAGATACAATGCCGCGCATGCCTGTCCACCCCAGTATGAAAAGGTGGCTTTTCGGAGGCATAGGATCATTCTCGCGAGTCTTTTTACTTATCCAGCGTCTTATATAGGCGAGTGCAAACACCCAAACTATCCTTACAACTATAGTGACGATACTAATGGCCGCAGCATATGCTAACAGGACATAGATATCATGTGCTGTTAGTGATTCAATTATGTGAGGAAATTGCAGGCCGATAAGAATGAAGATCACGCCATTCATGAGAAATACAACAGTCTGCCATACTGCAACAGTCTGTAATCTAGTGGCTGAACTTAATATCAGAGAGCTTCTCCTTGTTAAATAAAGACCTGTAGTTACAACTGAAAGCACTCCCGATACACCTAAAAGCTCAGCTGGAATATATGAAGTAAATGGCGTCAGCAGAGACATTATGGTGCCGATTGTTGGATTTATATCAAGCTTCTTTCTTATATATGCCAATGACCAGCCGAAGAAATAACCAACCAATATTCCGCCAACAGCAACAAATATAAACTGCATACTTGCATCAAAAAGTGAAAATACTCCAGAAACCACTGCTGCTACAGCAAACCTGTATGCTGTTAAGCCAGTTGCATCATTCACCAGGCTTTCACCTTCGAGAACGGTCACTACCCGCCGCGGGACATTCATTCTTTTACATATTGCGGTTGCCGCCACCGCATCAGGAGGAGAAATTATTGCGCCGAGAACGAAAGCTGCCGCCCAGCTCATTCCTTCAATATAATGTTTTGCAAATACCGCTACTGCTGTTGTAGAAAATAAAACCAAACCGATAGCCAACAGACTTATGGGCTGGATATTCCTTCTGAAATCGCGCCATGATGTATTTAATGCTGCAACATATAGTAAAGGAGGGAGGAAAAATAGTAACACCAGATCAGGATCAAGAGTAATTTTTGGTACACCAGGTATAAAACCTATACCTAAACCGGCTATTACAAGAAATATGGGGTATGCTATACGAATCTTCTCGGCCAGGACAGCCAGAAGTGAAACAATAAGCAGCAATCCTATTATTATTTCAACAGGGTGTACAACATGCATAAAATCTCCCTAAACGCTAACAAATTCAGGCATTATAGTAGCATTAATCATCCTTAGCAAAATATGATTAAAAATAGGATAAAAAATCTTTGATTGTCAATTTGAAAACTCTCATGTATTTTAATACCTTAAATTCCATGCGGGCTATGTTAATTAGCTCGTTTTTTGTTAATAGACAATCATGGTTGGTTCAGTATGAAAAGTTTTAAAATAGCATTGTGGCAGCAGATATTGATAGGTTTTATTCTTGGCATTATAGCCGGGATGGTTTTAAAAGAAGATGCTGTTTATCTAAAGCCGTTCGGCACTATATTCATCAACCTGATTAAAATGGTTGTGATCCCTCTAATATTCTTTGCCCTTATCTCCGGCATTACCAGTATGGATGATCCACAAAGTTTTACCCGCGTGGGTTTGAAAGGCATAACCGCCTATCTATCAACAGCAGCGTTTGCTGTGGTCATTGGTATAACTGCCGGCCTTGTATTTAAACCTGGTGTTGGCCTGGAGATAGATATGGCATCGCTTGGTGGTACACCCGCAAGCATTGCCAATGCAACTAAAACTGCTCCACCTTCAATATGGGAATTCCTGTTAAACCTAATTCCGACAAACCCTATTCGCGCTATGGCGGAAGATAACTTCCTTCAGGTAGTAGTGTTTTCAGTGTTCACAGGAATTGTAATGAACATGCTTGGTGAAAAAAGCAGAAAGGCAAAAGATATGCTTAAAGAATTTGCCCAGATCGCTTTCCGTATGATTGAAACAATTGTTAAAATTGCCCCTCTTGCAGTATTCGGGTTTATTTCATGGATGGTTGGCACACAAGGCATGGATGTAATTGTTTCTCTGGCAAAACTTGTTGGTGTGGTTATTGGTGCATGTCTATTCCAGTATGTGCTGTTTGGCGTATTTATTATTACTTTCGCGCGCCTTAACCCGCTGCCATTCTATAAAAAGCTGATTACAACCCAATCAATGGCGTTTGCCACCAGCAGCAGCAAGGCAACACTTACAACCGCTATGCGTGAACTTAACCAGAAGCTAGGAGTATCTGAAAAGAGCACCAACTTCCTAATGCCTCTTGGTGCTTGTATAAACATGGATGGTACTGCCATTTATCTTGGTATATGTGCCGTGTTCTTTGCACAAGTGTTTGGAATAGAATTACAGGCTCATGACTACATGGTGCTTATACTTACATGTACTCTTGGCTCAATCGGAGCTGCTGGTATACCAAGCGGTTCAATCATATTCATGAGTATGGTGCTTAACTCGGTTGGTATTCCTCTGGAAGGTATTGCACTTATTTTAGGTGTAGATAGGATTCTTGATATGGTTCGTACAACCATTAACATCACTGGTGATTCTGCTATCACACTTATTGTTGATAAAACTGAGAACCAGCTTGATGTAAGGCGCTATAACGCTAAGAAAGGTGAATTAGAATAGGGCTTCATGAGTTTCATGATTGCCTACTGCGTCGCTCCGGTGCTCAAATCCTCATGTATCTTTAAAATACATTCTGGTTATGCGCTCCGTATGCTCCTTGTATTCAATTCATGCAACTCATGAATGGGAATCTGTTAAAAACTCATAATATTGAAAAAAGCTTTTTTGCCCTGGAAGTGGAGTTTATTCCTGTAGAGCTTCCTGTTCTTTCACGCCAGCAAAGTAAAGCTGTTCAAGATTTGCGTTATCGTGTTATTGAACACGCAAGGCAGACCCCAGAGAAACTTTCCATAGTAGAAAACTTCACTGCCGAACAGCTTATGATGTATGAGCTGCATGATCTTGATGCAGAAACAAAAGACATCCTTGAATATTTATTTGGTACTGGCCGTGAAGACAATAGCTATTATGATGCGGTTATAGGGAGTATGCGCTGCATGGAGTTAAAATTAAAGCCAGGCCCTCCAGAAAAACTTATAGAAAATCTTGATATAATTTTAAGTGCACTTGACCGCAAGGTGCATGATTACGGGCTTAAGATAACCGACCCGAAAGTGCAACTTAATATAAGCTTCTATAAAAATGGAAAGAATATTTTTGACCCGCTTAATCCCGCTTTTATTAACGAGGGAGCATGGGTGATTTCCGGGATACTGGAATCTATATACAATGATTCCCATAACCACGAGTTTATGTATGTTTCTGCAACCGGGGCCACACCGCTTATTTCACTAAGCCCAGGCAGGGAAGGGTTTGCACGCCTTACCGGTGAGGGAGATCATGCAAGGCTGGAACTCAGGCTTTCACGTTGCGGGGCAACCATAAAGGATATTAACCTAAAGGCATTCATTGAAACGGTAATGAATGGTGCAACCTATGGACTGGAAAATAAAAAATGTGGATTGAAAAAAATTAAAAGAGGAATATTTGAACGTAAAGTAGATAACCTAAAAATTATTTTGCACGTCCTGCAAGGATCAGAGATAAAGCGCACAATTAACCCGTTTATATTCAGGCTGAAGCCGCCGGAACAATATATCACCGGCTGGATGTATCTGAATTTTGCCAAGATAGCAATGGAGCTAGGATACGAGCCAATATCACCAACAGTTAATTACGATACCATAAAGTTCCTTGACCCTGGAAAATATGATGAACTGATGCAGGAATATAAAGATACTACCCTGCAACGCCTGCAATATATGCACGCACTTTCCAAAAAGGAAAAAAGAAACCCGCTGGAAGAATTGGAGTATAAGTTCCTAAAACAGCATATGAGAGGAGAGAGTATTTCTTGGCCTGAGAAAGAAAAATTCCATGAGCATTTCTCTATGCAGGCGGAAAAAGCAATGATTATGCCCCAGGTGCTCGATTTTTTCCGTAATATAAGAATAGTAAGGAAAGGAAAAAATTATAAAATCATCTGGCCTGAAGAGACTATATTATTTGGTAAAATATTTAAGATAAATAACCAGGCTCTTAACAACATAGAGTGCAAAGGTTTTGCAGTTTGTTTCAAGCAGGAAAGAAGGGAGCTTCCTAAAAAGAATTAATTATCCAGCCTAACAAAAGAACCTGAGGAACAGTAAGTAATGGCAAGAATAAAGCTATTTTCCACGATCTTGTTACTTCACGAAGCGCCATAATTTCCGTGTAATCTGTAGCAACACCAGCCATAAGAAAAGTAAAAGCGTTGCCGGGAGCTCCACCACGATGCAACAAATCATCAGCTATAGGCATCGAACCTTCTGAGCATACTTCCATTATTGTTGCTACAGCCAATGTAAGAGCTAGCCCCATTAATGTCGGACCAAAATAATTCTGCATGATTCCTTCAGAAACAAAAGTGCGAATTAATGCCGATAAAACAATACCAAAGAATACCCAGCGTAGTACCATGAAAGACTCAATCAACCCATCTTTTGCCATACCAGAAAAAAATGGCAGATTAAATTTTGTTTCCTTGAATCTTTTTTTTGCTTCTGCTGATAAATTAAAGTTAGCTGGTATTTCAGTTTTATTGGAATTACCTGGCAATATCCCGCGCTTGACCAGTAATTCAAAAATAATACCGGTAAGTATGGCGATAGCCATCGAAAATATAATAAACATGAAAGTCCATTTCCATCCTATTAATGTAATAAGCATTACTGTAAGGGAAAAAGAATTCCAGGGGCTTGATATTAGAAATGCCATTGTCTGCCCAGCGCTGGCACCTCTTTCATATAATTTTATTCCGACCAGAAGAATGCCGTGGCTGCATAAATCAAGAAGAACTCCGGCAATTGTAGCACGGAATATTCCTGTAATACTGCCGCCCTTACCCAATATGGAGACAATAAAATCCCTGGGTATTTTACCAAGAATTCCAACAAGAATAATAGCCAGCAGAACACCAATCCATATTCTTTCTATTAACGCATGTATAGATCCGGTAAATAGCAAAATATCAGGATAATCCTGAATTAACGGTGTAAAAAAAGAATGGGTAATATATGCCAGTGCTACTAAGGAAAAAGATATTACAAGCAGCCAGTCAAATTTTTTTCTTGTATGACAGGTTGGTCCGTGATCATGATTGTGGTGACAATGCTCCATAAACTAAATACTAACTTTCCAGCCTATTTCTTCGTTTGCCAGTAAGGGTACGATGCCACTTATTATAGAAGGGGTTTTTTGTTTTACTTTTTTAAGAGTTATTCTTGATTTTACCGGGGCAAGTTCATAAAAATTAAGAGCATTAGTATACATGAAATCTGTAAAAGCCTTAACCGGAAACTCTTTTTTGTCAAAAACCGAAACATATAGTTCAACTGCATGATTGGCAGTGAAACAACCGGCGCATCCACATGATGATTCCTTTTTATTTTTTAAATGAGGAGCACTATCGGTTCCGGCAAAGAATTTCTTGTTACCGCTAGTTGCTGCTTTAACTAGAGCCTTGCGATGTTCCTCACGCTTTAATACGGGCAGGCAGTAATAATGTGGCCTTATGCCGCCCCTAAATATTTCATTTCGGTTAAAAAGAAGATGGTGTGCGGTAATGGTTGCAAAAACATTATCTGCAGATTTTACAAAATCCACCGCCTGCTTTGTCGTTAGATGTTCAAGAACGATTCTCAAAGAAGGAAAATTTTTTGTAATATCCTTCAGATATCTTTCAATGAACGCCGCCTCACGATCAAATACATCAACATCACTATCTGTAACCTCACCGTGAATCAGAAGCGGCAGGGAATATTTCTGCATCTCTTCCAGTACAGGATAAACCTTCCTTATGTTGGTAACGCCGCTTTCTGAATTAGTGGTCGCATTTGCCGGATATAACTTAATTCCTATAATACCTTCTTCTTTAGCGATCCTAATTTCTGACTTCTTAGTGTTATCCGTCATATAAAGAGTGACCAGAGGAGTAAAATTCTTATTTTTTGCTGCTGCGGTTATTGTCTTTTTGTAACCTAAAGCTTGTTTTGAAGTTGTTATGGGAGGATTAAGGTTTGGCATGACGACAGCATAGGAAAACTGGCGTGCGGTAAGCGGGGCCACCTTCTTTAATATCTCACCATCCCGCAAGTGAACATGCGCATCTATGGGTTTTGGAATTGAAAAACTAAAAGGCATAGAATTTTTATGATAACATAAAAATAAATTTATAAAAGACGTAATAAGAATTTGCAAAATAAGAAAAATATAACTATTTTTCTAATCTCTATTGACATGATAGGGATTGATGTATATAAGTCTTGTTATTAATGTCTATTAAACTAGTAGAGATTAAGAAGTGTTACCCTAAAAACAAGGCGTGATGCGGTTTTCAAAATGATAACAATTATGAAGGAGAGTTTAATGAGTCTAGTTGAGAAAAGCATTAACGATGTTGAGAAACAGATTTTAAATACTATCCAGCAGGTAAAATACGGCACTGTTGAAATAGTTATCCATGAAGGAAAAGTCGTACAAGTTGAAAAAACCGAAAAGTTGAGGTTTGCCAACCAAGTAAAATAAAAATTTAACCCTAGCCGACCAGTCAACTGGAGGCAACTCTATTAACAACAACCTAAACAAAGGAGTTACCTCTATGAAGACTAAATTACTAACAACAGCTGCCTTACTATTGAGCATAGTGGGTGCATCGAATGCAGCATATGCTGAAACAGACGCTGAACGGCTGGAAAAACTTGAAAAAGAGATAAGATTGCTTAAGAGGCAGCAGGAAGTAGGTGCAGAAGTTGCTCAGGGCAGGGCATCAAAATCAGCTAACGTTGAAATTGGCTCAAAAGGACTTTCAATAAGCTCCCCTGATAAGGAATTCTCTTTAAAATTGCGTGGTTATGCGCAGATTGATAGCCGCAATTTCTTGGATGATGATGCAAGCACAGGCAAAGATGACATTCTGGCAAGACGCGTTCGCCCAACACTTGAAGGAACTGCGTTTGGTGATTATTCATATCGCATCATGGCGGATTTTGCCGGCAGCAGCACAAGGATATTTGATGCTCACGTGGATTATAAATATGCTGACCCACTACAATTCAGGATTGGTAAATTTAAACCTCCAGTAGGTCTTGAAAGATTGCAATCGGCAACCGACACTTTCTTCATTGAAAGAGGCCACCCGACAAATCTTGCACCAAGCCGTGATTTAGGTGCCCAGATTTATGGCAATCTTCTTGATGATTCACTTGAATACCAGCTTGGTATATTCAACGGTAATGCAGATCTTGCAAACACGGATAGTGATGACGATGACAAGAAGGATTTTGCTGCAAGGGTTTTTGCTACGCCATTTAAAAGTTCTGAATTTGTTGCATTGCAGGGTTTAGGATTTGGTATAGCTGGCAGCGTTGGTGATCGTGAAGGTTCTCCAACAAAGCCAATACTTGGTGACTACAGAACACCTGGCCAGCAATCTTTCTTTAAATATCTTTCAGGCACCGCAGCGGCTGATAATGTATATGCCAGCGGGAGGCATGAAAGAATTTATCCGCAGGCCTATTGGTACTATAGCAATTTCGGCTTACTAACCGAATATGCAATTTCTAAGCAGGATATAAAGAAAGGTAACAATTCAGCGTCGCTTGATAATAAGGCGTGGCAGGTTGCTGCTTCCTATGTGCTTACCGGTGAAGATGTAAACTTCAAAGGTGGCGTGAAGCCGTATAATGCCTTCAATCTTGAAAAAGGTGGTTGGGGTGCATTTGAAGTAGTTGCCAGAACCGGCGCTACCGAAATTGATGATTCAGCATTCCCGATATTTGCAGATATTAATAAATCTGCCAAGGAAGCCAAGTCTTTAGGTGGCGGTATCAATTGGTATTTGAATGAGAACGTCAAACTTGCTATAGATTACGACCAAACAAAGTTTGATCGTGGTGCAAGTGCCGGTAAGGACAGGCCAGATGAAAGAGCCTTATTCACCCGCGTGCAATATCGTTTCTAATTAATGATCAACCAAGAAAATGGAGATTCTATGAAAAAAATATTAACTTTCTTTATAACCATTCTGACGCTAGCTGGTTCAGCCATAGCTGCAGAGAAAATTGAACTTCTAAATGTTTCCTATGATCCAACCAGGGAACTTTATGATGATTATAATAAGCTTTTTGCCGAACACTGGAAAAAGAAGACTGGCCAGGAAGTAAGCATAAAGCAATCACATGGTGGTTCGGGCAAACAGGCGCGTTCAGTTATTGATGGCCTGCAAGCAGATGTGGTTACTCTTGCTTTGGCATATGATATTGATGCTATTGCAGAAAAAGCAGGATTGCTGCCTAAAGACTGGCAGAAAAAACTTTCCAACAACAGCTCTCCCTATACATCAACTATTGTTTTCCTGGTTAAAAAAGGTAATCCGAAAAACATTAAAGACTGGGATGACCTAGTGAAAGATGGTGTTGAAGTTATAACTCCTAACCCGAAAACATCAGGTGGTGCAAGGTGGAATTATCTGGCTGCTTGGGGATATGCCCTGAAGAAGAATGGCGGCAGCGAGGCGGAAGCAAAAAAGTTTGTGCAGAAGCTTTTTGAGAATGTACCTGTTCTGGATACCGGCGCGCGCGGTTCAACAATAACTTTCGTTGAAAGAGGAATTGGTGATGTGCTGCTTGCCTGGGAAAACGAAGCATATTTATCTGTAGAAGAATTAGGCAAGGATAAATTTGATATTGTTGTTCCATCCCTTAGCATACATGCTGAGCCACCTGTAGCTGTTGTTGAAAAAGTTGCTGATAAGAAAGGAACGGCAGATGTAGCAAAAGCTTATCTTGAATATTTATATTCTCCAGAAGCACAGGAACTTATAGCTAAACATTTCTACCGTCCTTCAGATAGTAAGGTGGCTGAAAAGCATACTTCCCAGTTTCCAAAACTCAATCTTATCACGATAAAAGATTTTGGCGGCTGGAAGGCGGCTCAGAAAAAACACTTTGATGATGGTGGAGTTTTCGACCAGATATATAAGAAGTAGTTAATACTAAAAAGCCCGTAGAAGCGGGCTTTTTTTATTTCATAGCCTTATCATTCCAAAGCACTTCAAGGCGCTGGTCACGGCCGCAGCCCTTTCGATAACTCTTATAACGCTCACGGCTTTTTATATAGAATTCCTGGTGATAATCTTCGGCAGGATAGAATTCGGAGGCTGGCCTTATTATTGTTGCAACCGGATCTTTAAACATTTTCTGAATCTTTTCTTTTGATTCTTCAGCCAGATTTTTTTGCTCATCATCATGATAGAATATCCCGGCGCGGTACTGTGATCCTTTATCGCAGAACTGCCCAAGATCATCCAAAGGATCAATGTTTGTCCAGAATATATTAAGAAGCTGGATATAGGTTACCTTGGCCGGATCATAAGTAACCTCGATCGCTTCCACATGGCCGGTATCTTCATGCGATACCTGCTGGTATGTGGGGTTTTTTGTTTTGCCACCAGTATAACCGGAGACCACCTTTTTAACTCCATCAATTTTTGCAAACTCCGGCTCCATGCACCAAAAGCAACCACCGGCAAATGTTGCTGTTTTATTTAAACTTCCAGCCATAACGCCACCTACTGATAAAAAGATAAGAGACAACAATAATAAATATTTTTTCATTATAATAAGGAATGCTAAAAGATTTGAGTTAGATTTTATTCTATTTCTTCTTTGTTGTCATTGACGCTTGTTTCTGAAGAATCTGTTGTGCTTAGGTTGTTACTAACATAATTGAAGTTTTCAGTATAAGAATCTACAAAATAATCCTCACTATATATTTTTGCATATACTATTTTTGGCTCCTGGGAAACTTTTTCGAAAGTATCAGGAAGTGAGTCCATAGATACAACAATAGGTGATATAGGTGAAGAAGGTTCAGGTGCTGGCGTTACAGGAGGGGGCGTAACAACAACCGGAGGATTACTTCCACCTGAAGGAGGACCACCACCACCGCCGCCACCGCCACCACCACCACCGGCAATACTATAAAATATAACATTACCCAGTTCAGTAACTGCAGCTGGCAGATATGTTAAGTATGTTTTGCTATATACTTCTGTTGGCAGCACAAGGCCGTTTGCGGTATTTTGAGCTGGATCAGTTGAATATATCAGCCATCTGCCTGCTCCAGGGTTAAGCACACCGGCACCAACGCCATTGATAAAGTTTCTACCAGAAGCGAGTACAATGGAATTTCCTGCACCACTTGCTGTCAGATTGCCGTTAAGTGTTATATCGCTGGTTGCTCCGGTATTACGAGCAAAAATTGTTGCTGCAGTTATAGCAGGAAGAGTTAGTGAATTTGTTGCTGTTATTGAAACATCATCAAGAGCTGTGGTATTTCCGATAGCGCCACCGAAGGTAAAGCTGCCTGCATTGGCTGTCAGGTCAAACGCACCGTTTACCGTGCCGGTAAAATTCATTGCGCCGCTGCCAGCGTTCCAGTTAGCGGCGGTGGATAATACTACATCATCACCAAGTGTTAAGTTGCCGCTGGTGCTGGTAAGAGAAAGATTGTCTGCTACTATATTGCGTGTGGTAACAAAATTTATATTACCGCTGTTGGTAGTAACGCTGCTTCCTGGATTTGTTCTAATTCCATAATTATCAGTAAGTGATGTACCGGTTAACGAAACATTTGCCATACCAGTGCCGATTATATCGCCGGAGAAGATTATTCCTGTATGGGCGCTACCACCACCGCCACCACCTAAATCGGTACTACTATTACCTGTAAGTGAAATGTTGCCACCGGATGTAATTGTTCCATCCCATAGCAGGCCGTGGGTTTGCCATAAGCCACCTCCTGCACCACCAATACCTGTGATGGTAACTGAGCCAGCGTTACTGTTTATAATTGTATTGGCACCACTCTCAATACCGTAGTTGAAGCTGGTACCCGGTGTGCTGCCGCCTGTGCCGTGTAATATAATAGCGCCAGTATCAGTGCTGATAGTTGTAGTATCTATATTAATTCCATAATTGACTTCAAATAGACCAGCTCCAAGGCCATAGAGTGATGCAGTGCCGGCCCCTGTAGTACTTATTGTGCTACCACCTATAGACAGGCCATGATTAAAATTACCTGCATTCGTCACATGGCCACGCCCGCGTAGTAATATATTACCTCCACCGGCATTTATGGTTGCACCACTTAGTGTGATACCACTCAGTAAAGCACCTTCACCAGTGGCATAACCAACTGCCGGGTTTGCACCGCCGCCAAGTGTGATGTTGCCACCAGCGCTTGTAAGTATTGTGCCATTGCCAAGGCTGATTGCGCCAGCGTTATTCGCATCCCGGTCAGAGTTCAAAGTTATTGCCCCGCCGGTTGTGGTTATATCGCCACTACCTGATTCTATTATGCTTCTATTTGCTTGCAGGGTTATCGCACCAGAAGCAGTGGTTAAATCAAAATCATTGGCAAAATTTATATCATTGCCGGATGCCAGTATTATTGTACCTGTGCCGCTTGTCACCACTCCACCATTGGCAGCTGATACTATATCGCCAGTGGTGGTTGTGGCAGAAAAGTTTTTATTAGCAGCCAGGGTGATATTGCCACCGCCATTAAGTTGAATGTTATTTGAGCCATTTAATATAGAGAGATTATAATTCTCACCAGAAAGATCTATTGGTGCAACACTAACCAAACCAGTACCATCATTCCGGCCTATAATAACATTATCTGCTGAGATTATACCTAGAATGCCACTGGCAACATCAAGTGTTCCAGCCCCACCGGCAACACCAACTGCTGTGCTGTCTGTATAAGGCCTGATGATAACATCGCCTGTGGTTACTATTGAATTCTGTGTAGAGGCATAAACATCTGTATTTATAGTAATATCGCCTGAGCTGGTAACGCTGCCCAATGTACCATCGGGGCTTATACCGAAAGCACCTACAAAACCGCCGCCAGCTATACCTGTAAGTATTAAATTTCCAGAACCTGCGGAGCTTATATTAATATTCCCGGTATGTATTCCGCGGTTATTAAAGGTACCTAATCCACCCGTTCCGGTGATAGAGATAGAACCATTGTTGGAATTTATATTGCTGCCACCACTAATGTTGACCCCTCTATTTTCTCCTGATAATGCCGTGCCGCCTCCGGTACCAACCAGAGTAATATTACCATCACCAGATGTAATAGTGTTATTTAACGAAAGCCCCATATTTCCAGTGGCATCGACAGCACCGCCAATACCATATAAGCCTATGGTTCCGGCGCCCGATGTTGATATGGGTGAGGCAATGTTAATACCATAATTGTTACCTGCAATGTTAGTGCCACCCTGGCCACGCATGAGAATGTTGCCGCCTCCAGCGTTTATAACACCTGTTGAAGAAATACCAACTCCTGTTCCGACGGCATATCCCAAAGTAGGGTTTGCGCCGCCACCCATGGTTATATTGCCGCCATTGCTGGTAATATCTGCCCCCACATTAATTGAACCAGAATTGTTTGCGTCGCGGTCAGAATTTAAAACTGTGTTCAATGTGTTACCGGCGCCACTTGCAGTAATAGCCGCGCTGGTAGTTATGTTTCCATCGGCCTGTACGGTTAATGTTGCGCCTGCAACTGATGATTGGGTAACCGCGCCGCCTATTGTTACATTATCACCATAAAGGGTTAGATTGCTAAGGCCGGTTTCCCATGTATATGCACCGGTTGTTAAATCTCCGGCAGCGTTTGAACCAACAACGATGCTTGGTGCATTAATTGAATCCATTATGGCTTGAGTAATCTGTAATGTTCCCGCGCCACCTGCCACACCTATTGTAGTAGCAGCTGTGCGTGGTGCAAATGTTACTGTGCCTGTGGTTTGTGTTGTAGCGTTGGTAAGAGATATTGTATCAGCATTAAAAGTTATGTTACCAGTTGCCGCCCCGCCACCGATAGTATTTGTTCCTAGTGGAGAAGTAATATCTAAACTGCCAGGGCCGCCTGCTGTGCCAGTCATTGTTATATTACCGGTGCCGGTGGTAAGCAGGTTTTGTGTTTGGTTAATGATAATACCATTACCTGTGCCGGCACCAATGCCATTCAATATTATATTACCAGTTCCTGTAGTTGAAACAGTGACGTTGCCGGGAGCAAAACCGTTCAATCCCCAAAGAGTGATACCTTGTGCATTACCATTACCTGTGCCAGTGATTGTGATATTGCCGTTCACCGCAGAAAGCAGGGTGTTTTGGTTGTTTCCGTTATTTTCAATATCAAAACCATAGTTATTTCCTGCACCAGCACCGCCGACAGCAACTATGTTAATATTTCCGTTACCTGTTGAAGTAACCTGTGAACCACCCCAGAACGAAACGCCACCGTTGAAGTTACCAGTACCAGTACCACCAGTACCATTTATGGTAAGCAGGCCATCAGCAACAGTTATAGTACTACCTGTGTCTTCAACGTTTACACCGACGTTGTGGTCACTGCCAGGGCCGTTACCGCCACCAACCCCTATGATTGTAGTTGCTCCGTTTCCTGAATTTATTACATCTCCGCCATTATGAATATTGACTCCGTGATTGTCATCCCCACCGCCAGCAGTATAGCCGGTGCCACGTATTGAGATTGTTCCACCACCAGAGTTTACAGTAGCACCCTCAATATTAACGCCATGAATCATTCCGGCTGTACCATAAGCATTAGTTGTGAGTGGATTTGCGCCACCACCCATGGTTATATTGCCGCCATTTGTTGCAACACTGGCGCCTAAAGTTATATAGCCGACATTATTTCCGGCATTATCTGATCCTAAGGTAAGATCACCGCCTGCAAGGGTGATTCCGGCAGTTATTAATATTACATTTCTGAATGCTGAAAGTGTAAGGTCACCTGTGCCTGTAGTTACTATTGGGCTAGAGACGGTAATATCACCATTGCCGGCGAAACCATCATTGCTGGTTGTAACTGATACGTTGGTTCCGGCATCGAGAGCTGCGGTTATAGTGCCGGTATTAATTACAGCCGCTGCCGCGCTTGGCACAAAATTTGGGTTGCCAACTATATTGGCATCAGCACCATTTGAAATAACGACATCCGCCGGGTCAAGCAGCCATGTGCCTGCATTACCTTTTGTTGCCGCTGCATCAACAATGCCTGTAGCATTAAGAATTTGCTTGCCGGAAGTTTCGACAAACCCACCATCACCAGAAATTTTTCCGCCCTTTGCTTCTATACGCCCAGCAAACTCAGTGCTCTTATCTGCCCATACTATAACTTCGCCGCCATTAGCATTTTCAAGGCCATTAGCCTTTACCAAAGTTTCCTTTTCTACAATAACATTTTTTGCAGCCGGGGTTTTTCCTTCGCCTTTATACTGCCCGCCGATTTTTATATTACCGCCACCGTTTTTACCGGAAGCATTTATCACAGCACCATCATTTATAGAAATATTATCACCAAGTATTTTGATATTGCCGCCTTTAGTATTTTCATCCCAGCCGGCAGCCCTTACTTTTCCTGAAACAGCAACATTACTGCCGCCAGCTTTTATTTCCTTATTTGCGGTAATATTATCTTTCACTGCATTTGAACCTTCTGCGTATATGCGTATTGTACCGGTCTTATCATCAACGCTTAAAGCATTCACTTCACCCTTAACATCAATCAGACTGTTTATGATCTGCCTGCCTGCCGCTGCAGTTAATTCTATGATGCCGCCATCCGCATTTATTTTTCCTGAATTCTCTATTATCTGCTTTTGAACTTCATCGCTGACTGCAACTTCCATTAATCCATCGCCATACATATCAAGGGTGAATTTATCACCGGAGGAAAGCTGAACCTTGCCAAGCCTTGCATTTATGATACCGTTGTTAATAACATTTGGCGCCACAAGGCCAACCAGACCTGCTTCCTTGGCGGTGATGACACCTTCGTTAATTATTGAAGCCTTTGAGTTTCCACCCGGAACAAAATTCATTTTTCCGGACATGAAATCATCGTTACTTATATTAGAGGTGGTGGCAACAAGCCCGTTTACATCAACTTTTGAATTCTTGCCGAATAATACGCCATTGGGATTTATAAGGATGATATTGCCGTTGGCAGAAAGTGTGCCCATTATCTTTGAAGGGTTCATATCGTTTATGCGGTTGGCAGTTATTGATGAAGAGGAAGGCTGATTGAATTTTGTTGCTTCATCAACCGAAATGTTAAACGATTTCCAATCTATCATCGCCTTATCTGAAGATTGATTTATATTTACTGTATTTCCGGAAGATTCAATAGTTGCACTTCCCGCACTTACCACCCCACCTTCAGGGTTTGCAAAGGCGTATGGCGCCGGAGATAGATAAAAGATCAGATTTAATATAAGGTAAGTTATGAACCCCTTATATAAACCATCCGAGATTTTTTTTGTAAAAACCTTATAACCCTGCATATATTAATTTTTTTACCCACCCTATTTCGGAAATAATTTTTCCTTTGGTTATTAACTAATTATAGGTGATGCAGGTTAAATAAAGGTTAATTCAGGAAAAATACTAAGACACTGAATAATATAAAGAAAATTATCTAAAATTTGTATAAAATCCTAAACAGCAATCTGGGATTTTTCCCATTGCCATATAATGGTGTTTCCTGATCTCTTGTAAGTGGTTGTGCAACAAGAATGTTCCCAGACATGCCGTGTTCTGAATCAAATCTGAAACCAATCCCGCCTGAACTGCCAGATTCAGATTCTAAGCCTTTATTCCATATTTTACCTATATCATAATACACATATGGCAAAAAGCTTATCCCGTACCACGAAGCAAGACCGCCATACTGTAATTCGAATAGCCCTGCTATACCTTCATCGCCTATAATTTCCGAGGCATCATAGGCGCGACCGAATGACTGTCCACCATAACCAAACTGTTCAGAAGAATATAATACGCTGGAGGAAATCTGCCCAGAAGCAGAAGTTACCGCTACAAAATCCTCTGCTAATGGAAGAAACCTGGTTATAAACAATTCTGCCTTACTGAAATCTGGCTCTGCTCCAGCCCTTGAAATGAAAGGATCGTTTTCAGAGCTTGCATCAAAAATATTAAGCCCATGGCTGAAAGTGGCGTTGATAAAATTATATCCGGAAAATTTATCAGCCACATCATAAAAAACTCCTAATCTTGCTGCGCGCACGTGGTCACGCGTTAGTTTTTGATTGAAGATATCGCTAAAATTCTCCTTACTATCAAAAGAAAACTTTACAGACAGGTTTTCCTGTCTCTGACGGATAATCTGTTCACTTATTGAAATGCCAAAACCAAAAACATCGCTTTCGATGTTGCTATCCCTAAGGATATATTCAGGGTTTGAATCAGTGTAGCTGGCATAAATTTCCATTGAAGTGCCAAAGGAAAGATTAATCCTGTGGCTGATAAGGATGTTTTTTAGTTTATCTGCCGGCAGGCTTGAAATAGCAATGATATCCGTTTCCTGCAGCGGCACGAAGGAAGTTTTCATCGCAAAAGAAGTTTCATATGGCCCAAGGTATCTGGAATTATAATTATCAAAATTCACAATTTTCTGGTCTTTTTTCTTTCCTTCCTTGATTACAAGTTTTACGAAATCTTCGTTTCCAGTCTCATTATCCGCCGGTTCTATTATTGAGCGGAAAGTAAACCCGGACAGGTCATTAAGCCTCAGCAGGAAACTTTCAACAGTTTCTATCCTTGCCGGCTTCTCGGTTTTTATTTTTATGACAAAATTATTTACTAGGTTTTTCAGCTCAGAACTTTTTTGGTTGAATTCTATATCGCCAATATATCCTTCAACTACTCTTATTCTGACTTTTCCGGACATAACTTTCTGTTCCGGTATATATGCCCGTGAAATAAAATATCCTTGGTTCTGATAATACGAAGTTATCTCATCGGCAATTTCCCACAACTTTTTCAGGCTTATTTCTTTAGAAACATAATCAATATAAAAATCTTCCATGTCGCTTTTGGAGAATGCGGTGGCGCCTTCTATAATAACTTCTTTTAACGTGAATGTTATTTTTTCAGCGCCTTCCGGGATTTTTGTCTGGTAAAGTTTTTTCTCGATAGGCTGTAGATCTTTAAAGGGTTTTTGAGGTATAATCCTTTTACGTTCGACATCTATCCTTCCGGCATCTGCTGGGCCAGGCAAACTTGTTGCTAAAGAAGGCTGGCAGATGAAACACCATAACAATAAAGCCATGGTAATGAAAAAATAACGCATGCCGCAACAAGCCCAAAAAATTAAAAACTCCACTTATAATAAAATATAATTAATTGAAATAGTAGTAAAATCTCTTGAAACAAAACGGCTATAGGCAATTAATCTGGTGTAGACTGGGAACAGAAATTATTATAAATTACGCCTTAAGTTTTATAAAGAAGGTGAATGGAAGTCATGATAAAAATGACGGAATTTAAAAGCCAGATGGATTCTAAGGGATGGGTAACCTTTCCTTCCATTCTGGAGAAGCCTTTCGTTACAAAAATAAATGATGATCTTGAGAAGGCATATCAGACATGCCGCTCTATCCAGGTTAAAAACGGCATAGCGGAAAATACTGATGGTTCAGTGCACCACCTTATAGGGCTTGGTGATAGCTTCTTAAAATTTCTCGAGATAGTGCCGTTGTGGGAATATATAAGAGAATATTTCGGCGGCAATTTTATTCTAAATTCCCTGGGTGGGATAATAAACAAGCCAGCGGGTTCAACCTATGCAAGTAATGTCCACAGGGATATAAGAACTTTCTCTGGCTCCCTGAAGCTGATGCTAAACATGCTTGTCATGCTTGATGATTTTACTGAAGAAAATGGTGCGACTTATCTTTACAGTGGTTCACATAAGCGGCCAGAAAAGCCTTCCGATGAGGAATTTTTCGCAAAAGCAGACAGGGCTCTTGGCAAAGCTGGAAGTATAGTTTTGTTTGATTCAAACCTCTGGCATGCTGCCGGGCATAACAGCACAAAAGACTTTAGGCGATGCATTACGCCAACATTTACCATGCCGTTCATGAAGCAGCAGTGTGATTACCCGCGGGTTCTCGGCTATGGATATGCCGATAAACTTTCCGAGCAGATGAAACAGATTCTTGGCTATAACTCAAGAGTACCAGCTAACCTTGATGAATGGTATCAGCCACCAGAAAAACGCATGTATAAACCAGGACAGGGGTAAAAATGAAAAAACGTAACTATGTAAAAGAATCAGAAGATGTAAGGGAGCGTAAATACGCTTATGATTTTGATAATGTACTAAGGCATTACATGATCCGGAGTTTTGAGCCGATGCTACCAAAGGGAAAAGCCTTAGAGCTTGGCTGTTATAAGGGTGAATTTACTGAAACGCTGACAAAATATTATAAAGACCTGACAGTTATCGAAGCGGCTGACAATCTTGTAAAAGAAGCCAAACTACGTGTTGGCAATAAGGCAAAGTTTATCAACTCAACATTTGAGGCGGTAAAAATAAAAGACAAATATGATGCAATTTTCCTCATGCATACACTGGAACATCTGGATGACCCGGTATTGGTGTTAAAAAGAATACGTTCATGGCTTGCAGATGGAGGAAAGTTGTTTCTTGTAGTACCTAATGCTAATGCTCCATCCCGCCAGATTGCAGTGAAAATGGGCCTTATATCTCATAATTATGCTGTAACGGAAGGCGAATATAAGCATGGTCACCGGATAACTTACAGCTTTGATACCCTTGAAAGAGATGCAAGGCTTGGGGGTTTGAATATAATCCATCGTGGCGGAGTATTCTTTAAACCTTTTGCCAATTTCCAGTTTGATAAACTTATGCAGACAGACATTATAAACCAGGATTACCTGGAAGGCTGCTATCAGCTTGGTATGCAATATCCTGATTTGTGCGCCAGCATTTACCTGGTCTGCACTAAGTAGCTAGCCGAGGACATCGCCCTCTTCAAGTTTTTCTATATCACCGGAGATGCCACTGAATTTTATGAACTCGCGGCCTTTTCTGAATACGATTGACCTATCATAAAAGAATGCAACTTGTAGCTCTTTATAGTTATTAAGCTTTGAAAGCACATATGGATTTTTAATAACTTCAGCATCCATAACTTTAAATATACTTCCATTATGTCTGAAATATGCTTGCTGGGAAATGATTCCAAAGGCTTTTACGCGGCGAACCAGCGATTTATTATCTTCACTGAAATCTATGACAAAATCTTTGTCACTTCGACTGTAATATATTGGTTTTCTGTTTCCCGGAAGCTTGAGCGAGATTTTCTTATCAGGAACAAAATTCCTTTTTAACGCCTTACAAAAAACTTCTGCCTCAGCGGCAAAGGAAAGTTTATAAAGAAGCCCAAGATCAACATCCGGCGTTAAAGGAATCTCAATACGTGAAATGATCGGACCATTATCTATCTTATCATCCATGATATGGCAGGTGGCGCCGCCGTTTCTACCGAATAACATGGCGCCGCTTATTGGGTTTATGCCTTTTAAATCCGGCAGGAAAGATGGGTGAACGTTAACAAACACCTGATGTTTCTTTTTCAGGGATGAGACCGGTAAAATAAACGGGCAGCCATTTGAAACCAGCACATCGAATTTTGTAGAATTTATAATTTTAAAAAGCTCTTTCTTACTTTCAAATGTATGGATTTTTTTATTTTTAACCTCCTTCTCAAGATACGACCCCTTAAGTACAAGGATTTTCTCTATATCCAGAGACGCCTTCAT
>CAYVHI010000027.1:18498-23293 GCA_964450945.1 uncultured Rickettsiales bacterium | reverse complement strand
CTTTTATATCTCTAGGAAGTCTCAAATTTTCTTCTGCCATTACACCTTCAGCAGTGACTACCATTGCTCCAAGCGGCGTAGTTATCATAACGATCTGGTGACCGTGCACCCTTTCATTTTTATTATCAACCAGAATCTGCTGTATTTTTTTTGCTGCTGCTCCCAGCGAAACGCCATAGATCCTTGCAAGCGCTTCCTGGCTGGTAAGAATTACACTTGATTTTGTTATGCCCCATTGGAATTTACCAACATCCTCTTCACCTATAACCCATACGCTTTTTGGCAGGTTAAGTATCATTGGGATATTTTTATCCCAGCACAATTGGTCAAGTTTAACAAAAACACCTTTTCTTTTTCCTTCTTCGCCGTTTTCTCTATCAACCTGGCTTAAGAGGGCACCATTTCCCAGCACAAAATCCACCCCGTCCAGCAGCTCAGGGGTAACTATATTTGGCGTTAGGAATTTATGGGCATTACCACGATATATGAACTGGGTGTTTTTGCCATCCTGTACTATATATGCGGTTGCTGTTTCGGTTGGCCCATTGCCACCTATCTCAATCAGTTCAATACCGGTTTTTTTATGGAAGGCCCTTATCTCGGCGCTATTACCACCATGTCCTACCACCGTTACAAATTTTGGGTGGAAACGAGGCCCCAGGCAATTCTTAACTGTAGCCATAACACCAAGGGAACCGCCGCCCGGGTAATTCCTTCTATCCACACCTACCATCAACCCGGCAAATTCATCCCTTTGTTCATCGCTAAGTATATTCTTACTGCCCCAGATCATTCCATGTCTTTCTGCAAACCTTCTCATTTCAGGAGTTGCGCTTACAACCTGGCTGTAGATTGAAAGGTCTGGTGTAAGAGCAACTATTGGTTTCTCGGCTGAAAATTCTTTTCTCATAACTCATCCCTTTAGTGATTGAACCTGCATTATAAATTAATTCCCTTAATGAAACGTTAAGAGAATAACTTATTGATATATAATTGATTATTAAACCTTGCGGATTTTTTCCACTTCTTCATTAAGGCTCACCATGCCGAAGAACGGCTCATCTTCAGAAGGTGCGGTCACCTTAAACATCAGGGCATCATTTATGCGCTTCATTAATTCGCGCTTGCCTTTAACCACTCCGGTTACATTAACTGTTATGAAATATGTTCCAGGCAGAAGAGCATTTTCAAAACTGAAGTTTATTTCAAAAACATCCCCTGGTTTTATTTCTGCCATAAGCTCCTGGTTATTTCCGGCACTTGAATTATATCCTGAAACATCAACTCCGCTTATCGTATGGATACGGAAATTCACCCTGGCTTCTTTGCAGGCTTCCGTGAATTTCACTTTTACGTTCAGCTTATAACGCTCACGCATGGAGAGCATGTTTACTTTTCCGTTAGCGCCAATAAGCTCGCACTCAAGAATTTCTGCACCCTGGGATGGAAAATCCACCTTGCTTTCCGGCACCATCCCTTCAGCGAACCCTTCCTGGTTGGAGATGTCTTCCGTGTCCTGCGGCTTGATATTAATTATGCTCTCTTTTATTTCCGGCCTCACTTCAGGCGGACAGTAAAGAAGTTTCCTGTATTGATATATAACTTGTTTCGCCGGGCCATCCATAAGCAGCTCGCCATCATCAAAGAGCAACGCTCTTTTACACAATTCTGTAATTGTCTGCGCAGCATGTGAAACAAAAAGTATGGTTGCCCCATTCTTCTGCATTTCTCTTATGCGGTTATAACATTTCTTCTGGAACCGCTCATCACCTACAGCCAGCGCCTCATCCACTATCAGTATATCCGGGTCAACCGCCACGGCGACTGCGAAAGCAAGCCTCACCACCATACCGCTTGAATATGTTTTTACATGCTCTTCCACTTTGCTGCTGCCAAGGCCAGAAAAATCTACAATAGCATCATAATGTTTTTCTATCTGCTCTTTTGACATGCCGAGTATTGAGGCGTTTAAGAATATATTTTCCCTGCCGGTGAATTCCGGGTTGAATCCGGCACCAAGTTCAAGGAGCGCTGAAATGCGCCCGTTTATTTTCACGCTTCCCGAGGTTGCTGGCAGCGTGCCTGAGATAAGCTGTAGCAGCGTTGATTTGCCTGAACCGTTACGGCCTACGATCGCAACTGATTCACCTTTTTCTATATTAATACTAACGGGTTTCAGTGCATCAAAAGTCCTGTACAGACGCACCTTACCACCAGCCATTCCTGATATTCCCTGGTAAAGCCGCGCCATCGGGCTATCATAGATATGATAGGTCTTGCTTAAACCGTTTATCTCTATGGCTGTATTAGGTGGAGTAGTCATAAGATTTTTCTTTCTATATGACATCCGCAAATCCACGTCTTAATTTATAAAATAAAGCCATGCCTATAAGCATGATAATGATGCCAGCAATCGTATAGATTAAAAAGTATGCCACTTCCGGCATTTTGCCGAAGAACAATGCATTGCGGAATATTTCCACCGGGTAGGTAAGTGGGTTAAAATAGAATAAATACTGCCATTTAGCAGGTATTGCTTCCATCGGAAAAAATATCGTGCTGGTGAACATCATTATCATACCGAGCACTGGTATTATATGGGCGATATCACGCATATAAGTTCCAAGGGCCGCAACTATATAACCCGCTCCCAGCACCATCATAATAAAAGGGATAAGCAGAAAAACCGAAACAGACATGCCGATTATCTCATTAAATCCTAATGTCTCATGGCTGAATAGAAAAGCTGCCAGCTGTAATATCAACATGCCTATAAGTCCCTGGAAAAGGGCGGTGAGGGTTATGGCAAGCGGCAATATCTCAAGTGGGAAAATCACTTTCTTAACATAATTCGGGTTTGAGATTATGGAACCAACACTGCCGGAAAGCACTTCCATAAGCAAGCTATGCAGTATTATCCCGGCGAATAGGAACGTGGCAAAAGATCCAAATCCTTGCCCACCATGTTTGAACTGGCTTGGAAATATAACGGAGAATACAAAACTATAAATAATGAGCTGCATAAGCGGCAACAGGAATGACCATGCAACCCCAAGAACTGATCCACGGTAGCGCTGCGCGATCAGCCTTTTTGTATAATAATTCACCAGCTCACGCTTTTTCCACAAGGTGCCCATCATATTAATCATACCACCTCTCCAGCGCGTGATTTCATATGCATATATCCAAATTTTATTAAACCTTCTTTTGCATGCCGTTCAAGGTTTTCCTGTTCTTTTCTTGGCATATCCAGGTAGCGTTTAAGTGTTTTTGGATCTTTGACCAGTTTAAGAAAAGGTTTTATTGGCGCTTTTATCTTAAGCCACTTAAAGAGCTCATGGATTGTCCTCTCCGCATCTTCACAAAGGTCTTCAAAATGCAGCAGGAAATAATTATTCTTCATATTCTTTGTCGCCCATTCATTTGCTTCAGTATTCACTTTATTCCACAGGCGGATGGAGCGCTCAGCAAGCTGTTTCGGCTCCTGCCTTTCCTTAAAAAGCATGGAATAATGTTTTATGGTCTGGTTCTGGTTGGCTGAATATGCCATATCCCTGCCATCACGTATAACGTGGATGAATTTTAATTCCGGATGCAGGATTGTAATTAACGGCAACACATAAATATTGCGGGGATTCTTCCACCCCCACAGCTTATTCCCCTGCCCCTGTTTTTCTATTTTCATGGTAACTTTTTTAAAATCGGCAAGGATACGTTTGCGCGTTGTTGCCGGAATATCTTCCGGCTTATATTTTACGGATTGTGTCTTGGAAATTATGGCTGGAACATGCCTCTCAAGCATCCGGAACATGTCTATACAGTCTAGTGATTCATTAAGGTTTTCACCCATAAATACACCTGCCTGCTGCAAGATTGATGTAACAACCCGCGTGCCAGAACCGCCTGTTGCGCCAATAATTATAGGTGGATTATGCATGCCTTTCTTATAAACAAAACAAGGGAAAAAGCAAGCTGTGGCCGCTTATGGCGTGATGTTGTGTTTAATTTTATATTGGCTTTATTTATTTCTTTCCAGGTCTTCCTGTCTGCATTGCTTCAAACTTATCCTGCCTTCTTCCCATGCATTTTTCTACGAAACGCATATCCTCACATATAAAAGCAAGGTTTATCAATGCCAGATCCTGCATATCAACATTTCCTTTGCCATCTTCATAAACAGATTTTACTTCTTTCTGAACATAAGAAAATCTTTCATGAAGGCTTGTTGCAAGCCTTAGGGCAGCATCAAGATATTCAGCGGTGTTCTTTCTTTCATCCGCTTTTTCCCTGTCTGCACCAAAAACAGCCGGCTTCTTAGGGGCAAGTGCTTCTGCAGCTTTTTCCTTCCTTACCTGCTCTTCGTATTCGCCTTTTACTACTGTAAGATATTGCTTTATCACGCCTGCAGAGCCGATAAACCTGTCCAACCTGCCATAAAGGCAGCTAAGGCTGGAAAGTCCCGTAAATCCATGGGTTAAAAGTTCTTTACCTTCAAGGCCGCTGAACCCCTCAGCTACTTCTTGGACAGCTACACTTTCAGAAACACCATCTGTGGCTCGCTGAGATAAACTATATAATATCTGTATGGCAGCTGACCCTACAAGGCGGGATTTTATATCTTCATCGATTTTTTTCCTCTTAGGTGTTTTTACCATACCTATCATTGTGGCAGGAAGTTTCAGGGCTTTGTTTTCATCATCTATAACTGCCATCTCCTTTATCTTATCGAGATTCTTTTTAACCCCATAATCGCTTATTATACCGGCATAAATCACGCTAAGCCCTTTCATACGGC
>CAYVHI010000027.1:0-18488 GCA_964450945.1 uncultured Rickettsiales bacterium | reverse complement strand
GCCTATTATCGCACTATCAAAATCAGGTTTATTTGCTACTATGTCTAAAGCTTTTGCCGGATCTTTTACAACTTCATCCACCACTCCTTTATTTGCATTAACAGTTGTCGTATCACCAAACTCCTCAGCAAAATCTTTCAGATTCTCATCTAAACTAGGCATAAGATCTCTTATTAGGGAGAGCGCATCTCCATGATAAACCATTGCGCGTGAAGGTTCTTGTTTTGCCAAGGTAATAAATTCCTCACACCCCTGCACGACATCTGTAAGTAAAGTAAGCATCTGTGCTTTACCAAACATCATGGCGCTTATTCCAGAGAGAAGGTCAAGAGGGGTTTTTATTTCTGTTGTACTTAATTCCTGCATCTCATCTAATGTCAGTTCTTCTTTCTGAATCTTTTGTTTAACTTTATCAATATCCGCTTCACCCATTGCAGACAGGACAACAAAAATATCTTTTGCCTGGGCATCTAGGGCCTCTCCCTGCAGCTCATCACCTGTATGCCTTCTTATCATATCTTTTACGCACTCGAGTCTTGGCATATTATCTGTTGTTGTTGGATCATGCGGGTTCTCATCATCTCCCGGGATAGCTAAAAAATTACTTACTTCTTCTTCAAAGAACGGCAGGCCAAGCTGCAGGATTTCATAATTGCTGAAAAGACCTATTCTATACATGAATTCAAGCTCTTCATCTCTGAAACTTCTACCGCTACCCGCATCAGCAAGGCTGCTGTTACTTCTGGTTATCTTTATTGCCATACCGCCAGCCAGCACACTTCTTATGTCGTGAAATACTCTCATATGCAGCCTTCTCATAGCTTCTGCTTCCTTCTCATCAAGAATGACTAGAGCTGCTAATCCTGCTGCGCCTGATAATTCACTAGGCACCAAACTTTTCTGGCCGCCACCAAGTATGCTCCCTAACCCTCCTTGGTCTATATCCAAAGGGCTTTTTCTTCCTTCAATTAGACTCTTTAAATCTATTTTTTTATCATTTGCCATAAATGCCTCTTAGAATCTTAAGAATGCTCATTATATTTCAATACCATTAAAGAATGGTTAAAACGGCAACTCATTAATAAATAAGGTTTTTATAGATTAGGATTCTGTTTGCTGAGTTAGGGCGCGATTCGCCGCTGGCTCCGCCAACAGCATCTTAAACGTGTTCGAATCTTCGCCTATTTTATAAAACCGAAAGTTTATTATAACTCATCAGATACTAGGAGCTTTTTACCGGAAGGCCGGAGTGTACTTTCAAGGTACATGACGGCATGAGGATAAAAAGCGATGAAGTAGATGATATGTTAGAATAAACTTTAGATTGGTGAGCCCGGCGCGATTCGAACGCGCGACCACCTGATTAAAAGTCAGGTGCTCTACCGGCTGAGCTACGGGCTCTTATACTAGGGGTATGAAAGCAGGTTAGTAAACCTGCCAGCCTTGAGCGTGCCGTTAGGCACTGTTCCATGGGAAATTTAGGAAAATTTCCCGGGAACATTAACAAAATTCCCTAAGGCGCGGGAATATAGACGATTACTCTGCTCTAGGCAAGTTTTTGATAAAATTCTCTATTTATAGGGTTTTAAGGCTTGATTTACCAGCAATAAACCTTAGTCTCAGGTGATGGTAAAAAACCAGCAATTCTCTGCTTTTACATGTAATCTCTGTGGAAAAGAGTCCGGCAGTTCGGCCAACGTTCACCGCGAGGGCGCCACTTGCACCAATTGCGGCTCTAATATGCGTTTCCGCGCCCTTATTAATGAGTTATCCCGCCGGGTTTTGGGGAGCCCGACATATCTAAACCGGTTTCCCATCAATAAATCCATAAAAGGGGCTGGTTTAAGCGATGCCCCCCATTATGCAGGCCAGCTTGCCAGCTGTTTCTCATATACCAATTATTTTTACCACCAGCGTCCATTCCTTGATATTACCGATATTAAAAATTTTGCTCCTGAAAGCTTGGATTTCCTAATTTCTTCTGATGTTTTTGAGCATATTCCGCCACCTCGCCGAACGGCTTTTACTAACAGCTTCCATCTATTAAAACCTGGTGGGATATTGGCATTCACGGTTCCTTATACACTACTTCCAAAAACAGTGGAGCATTTCCCAAACCTCAATGAATATCACATCATCAATTACAAAGGCCGGAAAGTTCTGGTAAACATAACCAGCAGTGAAGATATAGAAATCTTTGATAATCTCATCTGGCATGGCGGTGAAGGCTCAACGCTCGAGATGCGGGTGTTCTGCGAGGCCGACCTTATTAATCTTCTTGAGACAGAAGGTTTTACGGAAATAGAAATTTTCAATAACGATATCCCGGAATTTTGCATCTGGCAGAAAGATCAGGGCGGTAGTTTTGTCATCACTGCAAAGAAGCCGGAAAAACATTCTGCAAAGAAAATTCTTATTAATGATGATGAGTTTGTTTATCCGGCAGGTGAAACTATCTCGCACCCGCTCATAAAACATCCGCATAGGGTAAATGATATTGATGCTCATAAAATAAAGCGTTTAGTATTTTATGGACGTACGAAAAGTTTTATGGGTAAAATAATCAAAAAACTAAAGGTCGGTTAATGCCTCTGCTCACAGTAAAGAACCTGTCAGTAAATTTTAAAGCGGATGAAGGGGTTTTTTCTGCCGTAAAAAAAATATCTTTCTCGGTAGAGAAAAAAGAAGTCTTTGCACTTGTAGGAGAGTCAGGTTCGGGCAAATCGGTAACCGCTCTTTCGATACTGCAACTCCTTCCATATCCTTCAGCATCCCATCCTTCAGGAAGCATAAAGCTTGAGAAGACAGAACTGGTAGGAGCAAAAGAATCTGACCTAAGAAAGATACGTGGAAAAAGAATCTCCATGATATTTCAAGAGCCGATGACTTCACTGAATCCGCTTCATACTATTCAAAGGCAGATTGCCGAGGCGATAACACTTCATAACCCGAAAAACACAACCGCCCAGACGGAGAAACGGGTAAAAGAACTTCTTAAAATGGTCGAGCTTAATGATTTTGAAGACCGCATGAAGGCATATCCTCATGAACTTTCCGGTGGCCAGCGCCAGCGTGTTATGATTGCCGTTGCCCTTGCCAACAACCCCAATCTTCTGATTGCTGATGAACCAACAACCGCACTTGATGTCTCCGTTCAGGCAAAGATTTTAGAGCTCTTAAAGAAACTACAGAAAAAACTTGGCATGTCTGTACTTCTCATTACCCACGATCTTTCAATTGTCCGTGAAATAGCTGATAGGGTTGCCGTAATGAAAGAAGGAAAAATTGTTGAAACCGGGAAAACTTCTGCCATTTTCAGGCGCCCGCGTCATGCCTATACAAAAAAATTAATCTCATCAGAGCCAAAAGGGAAACCGATCGATATTTCTGAAAAATCTCCAGACATATTGAATGCCAATGATGTTAAAGTTTACTTCCCCAAAGAGAGAAATTTCTTCGGCAAGGTAAAAAGTTTCATTCCTGCCGTTGATGGCATCACCTTGAAGATACAGAAGGGCCATACGCTTGGGGTGGTTGGCGAATCTGGCTCAGGAAAATCAACTCTAGGTCTTGCCCTGCTCCGCCTGATAAAATCAAAGGGTGAGATTGAATTCAAGAAAATGAAGATAAGCACGTTCAACTATAAATCCATGCGCCGCCTACGCCGAGATATGCAGATTGTCTTCCAGGATCCTTTTGCATCACTAAATCCGCGCATGACTGTTGCAGATATAATAGGCGAAGGTTTAAAAGCACATAACATAGGTAATGATAGAAACGAGCGTGATTCAATAATAGGTAACGTCTTAAGGGAAGTCGGCCTTCCTGCCGGCACCCACAGCCGTTATCCGCATGAGCTTTCCGGTGGCCAGCGGCAGCGCGTTGCAATTGCAAGAGCCCTGGCGCTAAGGCCGGATTTTATTGTTCTTGATGAACCAACTTCAGCCCTTGATCTCACCACCCAGCATGAGATCTTAGAGCTTCTTAAGAACCTGCAGAAAAAATATGAACTCACTTATGTATTCATAAGCCATGACTTACGGGTAATCAGGTCAATAAGTCATAACGTAATAGTCATGAAATCTGGTCAAGTGGTCGAAACCGGAGGAACCGAGGAAGTATTTTCTTCTCCTAAAGATTCCTATACAAAACAACTTATGAAAGTTTCTATAGGTTGACCCTTACGTGCGAGTGGTTGAGCCGAAGGCTCAGAACGAGCCGGATATCAATTACGTGCGAACGGTTGCGTAAGCGGAGCGAGCCGGAAGAATAAAAAACTTCGTGCGAGCGGTTGAACGAAGTTAGAGAAAGAGCCGAATATAAAATATTCTAAATTCTAAACTAGGCCCCGCGAGATACTGTATAATTTCCTATCTCATCTATCCTTTTTAATGTTGCCTTGAATACATGTATTAATCTTAAGGCATCTTCAAAATCCACATTCCTTACTCTTTCTTTTATCTCTTCAAGGGAAGTTGGGGAAGTTCTTCCCGCCAAAACTTCTTTGACAATTTTCTCAATCTCAAGCCCTTTGCTTTTTGCCTTTCTTTCCAAAGTATCCAGTGTTTCCAGGACAAAGGTTATTACATTATAGATAGCGTCATCTCTTTTCTTCAGGTCGTTGCCGGTAAAAATCTTAAGGCCATCTGATTTATCTGCTCCAAGCACAGATGCATCTATTGAGAGGGCTATTGCCGTAGTCCTCGCCTCCCAGCCCTGCCCCACACTATATTGTGAGGAATACGCCACCTCAGGGTCAATAATCCTTGATTTTAAGACTTCTATATTCTTTGAAATTGCCGGCAGCCGCAATATCTGCTGGCTAAGGTATTTATCTAGCGAACAATGCAGCGCAACTTTTGAGCCAACGCCGCTTACAAAATCCATCCCATCCATGATTTTTGGGATAACTTCGGGTTTTTCTTCTCCGTATCTATTTATTCTTATTTTAATCCATTCTATGGCTTTGCCATCACCAATAAGTTCCTTGATGGCACGCTTTGCCCTTGCCGCAGGAAGATGTTTTAGATGCTCATCCTCACCCATTAATTCTTCAATTATACTTCTTAACTTATCTTCTTCCAGGATGTGCAGATACTCATCAAGCGGTATACTTTTTGTTCGTATTTTTATAATACCCTGTTCCTTTGCCACCACTTCAACACCAAGAACTGCTGCCAGGCTCCTTGATGCATCAGTTCTGTCTTCTGCCTTTATTGTTTTCAGGATTTCACGAACATCATTCTTTATCTGCTGTATCAGTTTCTTAGTATCAGCCATTATTATCACCTTAAGGAAGTAGGGATAATAGCATAATTAGGGGATTTTTTCTCTATGAAATTTTCAATATGCTGGCGCCGGTTGTTTTTCTTGCTTCAAGATCCTTGTGCGCTTTTGCTGCATCTTTTAATGCATATTCATGGCTTACCTGAACTTTTATCACATTACTTTTTATCTGCCGGAACAGCTCATTGGCAGCAATCTGTAATTGTTCAGGCGTGCCAACATATGTAAACAATGATGGTCTGGTGAAGAACAAGGATTTTTTCTGAAAAATAGAGGGGTCAATTAGCGGGATTTTTCCTGATGCCTGGCCATAGCTAACCAGCATACCGAGTGGCGCCAGCGATTCTAGCGACCCTTCAAAAGTATCCTTACCAACCGAATCATAAACCACGTTCACTCCCTGCCCGCCGGTAATTTCTTTTACCTTTGTCGCAAATTCTTCCTGTTTGTAATTTATAACGTGATCACACCCCATAGATTTTGCGATCTCTATTTTTTCTTTTGTGCTCACGGTACCAATAACTTTTGCGCCAAGATGTTTTGCCCATTGGCAGAGCACCTGTCCAACTCCGCCAGCAGCGGCATGTACAAGCATGGTAGTTGTTTTATCAACCTTGAATGTGCGGTGCAGAAGATAATATGCGGTAAGCCCTTTCACCATGATGGCGGCGGCTTGACTATCAGTAATAATATCAGGAATTTTTACCAGAACTTCTGCAGGCACTATTCTTTTTTCGCAGTAAGTTCCAGGCGGCGCGGTACAGTAGGCGACTCTCTCTCCCTCACGGAAATTTACAGGCACACCTTCACCTATCGCCTCAATTTTTCCTACCGCTTCAACGCCAATAACTGTCGGGTATGATGGTAAGGGGTAAAGCCCACTCCGGTGATATATATCAATGAAATTTATGCCGATCGCAGTGTGGGCAACCAATACCTCGCCTTTGCCAGGCTTAGGAATTTCTTTCTCAACAACCTTAAAAACTTCCGGCCCACCCGGCTTTTCTATTATCACTGATTTAGGCATATGACCTTATATGTGAATTGGCTGTGCGAAAGTTGCAAGCGCCGCTTCCTTCACCGCTTCATTTAATGTTGGATGCGCATGGCACGTACGGGCGATATCCTCAGATGAACCACCGAACTCCATTATGGTCACCGCTTCAGCGATCAGCGTTCCTGCATCTGGGCCGATTATGTGAACGCCAAGCACTTTATCTGTTTTTGCATCAGCGATTATTTTTACAAATCCTTCCGTATCAGAGATTGAGCGCGCGCGGGAATTTGCCATGAACGGGAATTTGCCAACTTTATAATTCACTCCTTCAGTTTTTAGTTGCTCTTCGGTTTTACCGACTGTTGCCACTTCCGGCCATGTATAGATGACTCCTGGTACCTTATTATAATCAACATGCCCTGCCTGCCCAAGCATGTTTTCTACCGCCGCGATACCATCTTCCTCTGCTTTATGTGCAAGCATAGGCCCTGCTATCACATCCCCGATTGCATAAATTCCAGGAACATTTGTTTGCAGGTGGTGGTCAACTTTTATCCTGCCTCGTTCATCAAGCATCACGCCGGATTCTTTCAGGCCCAATCTTTCTGTATAAGGCTTGCGGCCGATTGCCAGCAGAACTATATCTGCTTTTATTTCTTCCTTGTCGCCACCTTTGGCTGGTTCTGCCGTTATGGTCACGCCTTTGGCAGAGGCTTTCGCGGAAGTTACTTTTGTTCCCAGTTTAAACTGGAAGCCCTGCTTCTCCAGAATTTTCTGGAATTGCCTTGCAACTTCGTTATCCATTCCCGGTGTTATGCGGTCAAGATATTCAATCACCATAACTTCGCTGCCAAGCCTTTTCCACACCGAACCCATTTCAAGGCCGATGACACCAGCGCCAATCACCACTAATTTTTTTGGAACTTCATTTAGTTCTAGAGCGCCTGTTGAGGTAACGATTCTTTTTTCATCAACATCAACACCTGGAAGCGGCATTGATTCAGAGCCGGTAGCTATCAAGATATTTTTTGTCTTTAAGGATTCATTGCCGCCATCATTCATCTTCACAGCAACTTCGCCCTTACCAAGAATTATCCCGTGGCCTTTGTAATAAGTTACCTTGTATTTTTTGAACAGCCCTTCTATCCCCTGCGTCAGGCCCTTTACTATTTCATCCTTATGTTTCATCATGGCCGGAAGATCAAACTCCACACCTTTTACTTTTATGCCATGTTTGGCAAAATTCTTAGTTGCTTCTTCATAGTGATGCGTGGATTCAAGCAGTGCTTTTGAAGGAATGCAGCCAACATTTAGGCATGTGCCCCCAAGGGCGCCACGTTTTTCCACACACGCCACTTTCATGCCAAGTTGCGCCGCTTTTATTGCGGCAACGTAACCACCTGGCCCGCCACCGATTACAACTAAATCAAAATTATCACTCATATTATAAACTCAATAATAACCTTCTAGGATCTTCAATTGCTTCTTTGATGCGCACCAGAAATGTCACGGCCTCTTTGCCGTCAATAATCCTGTGGTCATATGACATTGCCACATACATCATCGGGCGCGCTTCAATTTTTCCATTCACCACCATTGGCCTCTCCATGGTTTTATGCATGCCAAGGATTGCTGATTGCGGCGGGTTGATTATCGGTGTCGACATAAGCGAACCATAAACACCGCCATTTGTTATGGTGAATGTGCCGCCGGTAAGATCAGCCATCGCTAACTTTCCGTCACGCGCTTTTTTTGCAAGGTTGCCGATTTCTGCTTCGATTCCTGCAAAAGATTTTTTATCTGAATCACGCACAACTGGAACCACAAGCCCCTGCTCCGTACCAACCGCAACGCCGATATCATAGAAATTCTTGTAAACGATTTCATCACCATCGATCTCTGCGTTCACTGCTGGAATTTCCTGTAATGCATTCACCGCAGCTTTCACGAAGAAGCTCATAAAACCAAGCTTTATGCCATGTTTCTTTTCAAACGCATCTTTATATTCGTTGCGGAGCGCAATAACATTTCCCATATCAATTTCATTGAATGTGGTAAGCATCGCTGCCGTGTTTTGCGCTTCCTTCAGCCTTTCAGCAATACGCTGCCTGAGGCGCGACATTTTAACGCGTTCTTCCCTAGGGCCTGCGGCAACATTGCCGGCAAAACCTCTCTCAATCGCACCCATAACATCACCTTTGGTGAGTCTTCCATCTTTTCCAGAACCAGGAGAAATTGATGCCGGGTTTATTCCGCTTTCACCAACCATCTTTCTAACTGCCGGCGAAAGATTATCAGATGATCTTGCTGCTGATGGTGCGGCCGCTATTGGCGTAACCGTTGCCGGTTTTGCTGATGCAGCAGGGGATGGTGCAGGGGATGCCGCTCCCGCTTTTCCTTTTGCCCCAGCTTCAATAAGCCCTAACAGGTCACCAACCTTCACGGTGCCGCCTTCTTTTATTTTCACTTCTTTGAGCGCTCCCGCAACAGTAGCATTTACTTCCAGGGTAACCTTGTCAGTTTCCAACTCGACAAGAAGGTCGTTCAGGTTAACCTGCTCACCCTCCTTCTTATGCCATTTGGCAACAGTTGCTTCTGATACCGATTCTCCAAGCGGAGGAACGACTACTTCACCAGCCATAAAACTTTTCCTTCTTTTTAGTTATTAATTGTCATATTAATTTTTAAACACAAGTAAAGGCGGTTTATATCCTGTAACCCTCGCCCCTTCCAATGTCTTTCAAACCTTCTATTATTATATTGTCACTCCTAAGTTCTTTCTCAAAACGCCTTATACTCATACATATATCATTCACATAACTTTTTAATTCCTGCAGATTATATATATTTTCAAGGTTTCTTCTGGCCACTGCTTTTTTCATATCAAGCGGCGGGGGATTGATTTCTGTTTCCAGTACAAACAATTCTGGCAATGCTTTCATTTCATTGCCAATATCCATAATAACCCTTCCCACCTTTTCTTTATGGTTTCCGGCATCTTTCCATTCATCTATTAACTTCCATAGAGTTCTTTTATTATCATAAATGCCTTCCAGCTCCCATTCATCAAGAGTATTTTCAACCAAAGAAATTATAAAGCCGGTTTGCTCAAAAATATCATAAGCCATTTCAAAGGTAGGGTCATATATGCCCGCTGTTACATGTTGTTTTCTTCCATGGCCTGCAAAAACTTTTTCTTCCTTTCCACAGTAAATTCTATGTTCCTTTTCCATCCTTTCTTTTGTTGCCGTCAGAAAACCGTTATCATCTCCCAATTCATCTATCGCCTTATCAACAAGAGAAAATATTTTAGTAAATAACGCATTGATTCTTCTTTCCGCCGTTTTTCTTGATGGGATTCTGGAATCTGATACTTCCATTTCCAGTTTGAAGAATGCTTCTATTGACTCCTCTAACTCTTCGTTTGTTTTAATATGCCTTCCATTGCCAATGTCTGCGGCCTTATAACGGCAATAATCAGCAAAGCTTGCAAATTCTTCGCCAAAAATATTAAGAGCAGCTACCGTCTCTGCATCGCGGTCTATCTGAGAGATAGGAAATATCTTGGGTTTATCTTTATCTTTCATTTTAGCTTAGCGCCTCTTCAATAAGTTGCTGCTGCTGTTTTGTATGCATCTTCATATATCCGGCAGCAGGGGAAGCAAATGCCCGGCGCCCGGCATAGATAGGGCGTTTTTTCTGTTTTGCTTTTTCTGCCGCCTCTTCAATCAGCAAGTTTATGAAGCTCCAGCTCCCCATGTTTTTTGGCTCTTCTTGGCACCATACAATTTCAGCATTCTTATATTTCTTAAGCTCTGCAACAACTTCATCTTCAGGGAACGGATAAATCTGTTCAACTCGCACTATGGCAACATCATCTATCTTTTTGGCAGCACGCGCTTCAAGCAAATCGTAATAAACCTTTCCTGAGCAAAATATGATTTTCCTGATCTTATCATCAGAAGCGAGTTTCTCCGTCTCAGAAATTATGCGGTTGAAATTTGTTCCTTTTGCCATCTCAGAAAGTTCTGATTGCGCCAGCTTATGGCGGAGCAGTGACTTGGGTGACATAACAATAAGTGGCTTTCTGAAATCACGCATCAGTTGGCGGCGAAGCGCATGAAAATAATTAGCTGGCGTCGTTATGTTTACAACCTGCATATTGTCTTCCGCGCAAAGCTGCAGGAATCTCTCAAGCCGTGCCGAGCTGTGTTCCGGCCCCTGGCCCTCATATCCATGTGGCAGCAGCATGCAAAGACCGCTCATCCTGAGCCATTTAACTTCGGCAGAGGCAATGAACTGATCTATGATAACTTGCGCTCCGTTGGCAAAATCACCGAACTGTCCTTCCCACAATGTCAGGCATTTTGGTTCCACCAGCGAATATCCGTATTCAAAACCAAGAACAGCAAATTCAGAGAGGTTACTGTTAAGCACCTCATAATATGCTTGGTCTTTGGTGATATTATTAAGTGGTGTAAAAGTTTTATCGGTCTCCTGATCAACAAGAACTGAATGGCGGTGAGAGAATGTTCCGCGCTGGCAATCCTGGCCGGAAAGCCTTACAGCATATTTATCAATCAGCAATGTGCCAAAAGCGAGAGCCTCCGCAGTTGCCCAGTCAAATCCTTTACCTGACGAAAACATTTTCTGTTTTGCTTCCAGCTGGCGTGCGATCTTAGAATGCACTTTTATTTCTTTCGGGATGGCAGAAATAATTTCGCCTACCTGTTTTAATTTCTTTAAATCAACTCCGGTCTCCGGGTCTTTATTTGCCGGCGCACCTTTTGTCAGCCCTTTCCATTTTCCTTCCAGCCAGTCTGCCTTGTTTGGCTTATACGTCTGCGCTGCTTTTAGTTCGCCTTCTAAGAAATCATTCCATTTTTTCTTTTCTTCTTCCACCTGGTCTTTAGTCATCGTGCCATCATTTACCAGTTTCTTGGCATAAACTTCCCGCGGGGTATCATGTTTTTCGATGGTGGTATACATAACCGGCTGGGTGAAAAATGGCTCATCGCCTTCATTATGCCCCCAGCGGCGGTAGCACCAGATATCAAGCACTGCATCTTTGGCAAAACGCTGGCGATATTCAGCGGCAATCCTCGAAGCATAGGCCACAGCTTCAGGATCATCCCCATTAACGTGAAAAATCGGGATGCCGCTTGATTTCGCAAGGTCGGTCGGATACCTGCCGGAATATGCATTTTCGGGGCCGGTGGTAAAACCAATCTGGTTATTCACTATAATATGTATGGTTCCACCGGTGCGGTAGCCTTCTAATTCACCAAGGGTAAGCGACTCTGCAACAATGCCCTGTCCGGCAAATGCCGCATCACCATGCAGCAGAATTCCCATTACTTTTTTTCTTTCCGTATCGCCACGCTGGTCCTGCTTTGCGCGCACACGGCCAAGCACAACCGGGTTCACCGCTTCAAGATGGGAAGGGTTTGGCGAAAGCGTCATATGTACTTTGTTACCATTTATCATGCGGTCGGATGAGGTGCCTAAGTGATATTTCACATCACCTGATGCGCCAACATCTTCAGGCATCGCAAGGTTGCCTTGGAATTCTGAAAGCATTGCTGCATATGGTTTGCCCATGAATGCGGTAAGAACATTAAGTCTTCCGCGATGTGGCATTCCCAGCACCACTTCTTCCACTCCAAGTCCTGCTGCTGCCTTCACTATCTCCTCAAGCGCAACTATCATGGTTTCGCCGCCTTCGATGGAGAAGCGCTTGGTTCCAGGATATTTTACATGAAGGAATTGCTCGAAACCTTCTGTCTCAACAATCTTTCTGAATATGCCTTTCTTATCTTCGGCAGAGAAAGAATGTTCGCCCTCTCCCTGCTCAATTTTACCCAGCAGCCATTCACGCTCTTCGTCCGAATCGATATGTCCGATTTCATATCCGATCGTGGTGCAGTATTTTTCTTTCAATATGCCTAGTATCTGGCCGACGGCTAGTTTGTCATAACCAAGTTGCCCGCCTATTGATATTTCACGCTCCCAGTCTGCTTCAGAAAATCCATATGCAGCCGGGTCAAGCTCCGGACGGAAATGCGGCTCTTCAAGTTTTAGTGGATCAAGATTGGCATGATAGTGGCCGGTATTTCTATAAGCCCTTATCATCTGGAATGCGCGCATCGAATCAGTGCTTGCATCGGTTTGTGTTCCTTTTTCTGTCTTTGTGGCAGCTTTTGCTTTTGCGGCAGCCAGTTTTTCTTCCTCGGTAACAACGCCGACAACCCTGGATTTTCCATCAGACCATGAAGCGCCGCCGAAATCATCGAGCAGTGAAGCAAGGTCATCTCCCATATTGCGGAAGAAATCCTGCCAGCTCTGGTCAACCAGATTCGGATTTTTCAGATAAAGACTGTAAAGCTCGGAGATAAATGCGGTATTGCCGCTGGAAAGAAAGGTAGTCCTCTTCAAATTATCGCGCATATTATTTTTCTTATATAGATGTTTTCTATAAAGCCTACACTTTGAATTATGATATATCCCAAAGAAAAGGCTGTTATTCAGAATGTTATATTACAAGAGTTTTTTGCAAGCGCAATGGATTTTTGTTTCTCGCCCGTTCATGATTTTTTATTTTGTGCCTTGTACACCCCAATCTATATAGAAGAAAAGCGGCAGAGAAAGTTAGCCACCAGCTCCACGCCCCCTAAGAGCCTTAACTTCACCCATAATGTCTTCAACTATAGCTTTATCTTTTATCAACATATCAAGTATGGTCTCTATCTTTGAAGTTGCGTCCGCTTTGAAATCTACCTGCAATGGTACGGCAGGACTGACGCTGGCCATTAAAAGCGCGTTTGTCGTAAGGGCTTGCCTTTTGGCTGGCCCTAATTCAAAAAGATTTTTTAGACCCACTCCTTCTTCCAGGGAATATGGCATCCTTTGATGTTGTCTATTAAATTGAACATACACTACAAGTTCTTTTGTATAGTCATCAACGCATACGATTATGCTTTGGAACTGGCTGTCCTTGATATCAAAAATCGCACCCCTATCATCATCAAGGGGTTCTTTTGTGTATTCCATTTTCAGCTCTTATTCTTAGGTTATATCAAGCAGCTTTTTTGCCTTTAAGTAGCTTAAGCATGGTTTCACCAAGCGCGGCGGGGGAATCAGAAACACGAATGCCTGCAGATTTCATCGCCTCGATTTTATCTTCAGCGCCACCTTTGCCACCCGCAACTATCGCGCCAGCGTGGCCCATCCTTCTTCCCGGAGGGGCGGTCCTTCCGGCAATGAACCCAACTGTTGGTTTCTTGATTTTTGATTTCTTCAGGAAATAGGCAGCTTCTTCTTCAGCCGAGCCGCCGATTTCACCGATCATTATTATTGCTTCAGTTTTCGGATCGCCTAAAAATAAATCAAGGCAGTCAATAAAGTTGGTTCCGTTTACCGGGTCACCGCCTATACCAATACATGTGGTCTGCCCAAGTTTTGCATCAGTTGTCTGTTTTACTGCCTCATATGTAAGTGTCCCAGAACGGGAAACTATTCCTATTTTGCCTTTCCTGTGAATATGGCCAGGCATGATTCCGATTTTACATTCATCTGGCGTAATGATTCCCGGGCAGTTCGGACCAATAAGTCTTGTCTTGGAACCAGAGAGTGCACGTTTAACTTTTATCATATCCATCACCGGAATTCCTTCCGTGATGCAGATAGCAAGCGGAACTTCTGCGTCAATCGCTTCTAAGATTGCATCAGCTGCGAATGGCGGTGGAACATAGATAACGCTCGCATCGCACTTTGTTTTTTCTCTGGCTTCCTTAACTGTATCAAATACCGGAAGGTTTAAGTGCTTTGAGCCACCCTTGCCCGGAGTAACACCACCAACCATTTTTGTGCCATAGGCAATGGCCTGTTCGCTATGGAAAGTTCCCTGTGCGCCAGTGAAACCCTGGCAGATGACTTTGGTGTTTTTATTTACAAGTACAGACATGCTTTTTGTTTTATATATGCGGTAGTGGTGGAAGTAAAGTTTTTTTGCGGCAGGAATTTTATAAGTTAGTTACGTTCTCCTATAACGCTCCTCTCCTTATGAATTTTTCTCATATCTTTCTTAAATTTCTTTTCGTAGTCTTTATTGGTCTCATAATGAAAATGCTTAACTTGCAGCCTCCTGCATGCTTCACCAACTTCTGAATCAACCTCTATCAACACCTCATAAAGTCCTAGCTTGTTCCTGCTTACCATCTTGTCATTCCCAACCAAATGTTCTTCTGCCAGATACGCCGTTCCCATAGTTCGGTGAAGTGATTGGACGGCCTTAAAATCCTTAAACACCAAAAGACCTAGCGGATTGCCTCTCTGCGTTATATAACACAGGGCCTGCGCAACTATTAAATCATATGCAAGATCCATTCCTTTCTTCATTCATCAGCCATTTCTTGCCTTGTTTATGCCCGCACTGTTTGCCTTACTCCTAAGTTCGATCATATCACTTGGTTTTAATTTCAGTAAAAGCTCGCCTTTTTCTTTAGAGCATTCTGCAATCACAGTACCTGCCGGCCCTTTATCATCCAATAATAAAAATAAATTATAGAGAAGGAAAATTTCTGGGTCATCCCTAAGTTGCCTTCCTTCAAGATCAGTAAAGTTTCCTTTAACCACAAATGTTATAAAGGCATTTTTTCTTTTAGTGAGCGGAATAGATTCAAACCTTGGGCCATTAACCCAGTTATCAACAACGCTGCCGTGTTTTCTTCTGGTGTTGTCATAAATCCCTTTGCGCACAGCCTTTATATCAAAAGGGCCACCGACAAAAACTTTATTATCGCCCTCTTCTCTTTCACGAAATCTTAACAGAACATTCTTATATAAGGATGTGAGAATGTCTTGCTCAGGCACATTATTATCCTCACTCAATTTACTTACTATTTCCCTAAGAGCAGCTATCTTACTCATCTTCTCAGACATATTAAATCTATTCCCACTTACAATGATTAGGGTAATTATATAATAAAATGGTTAAATTATAGTTAATTGAACCGCCTTATTTGCTTAATTTCCAGCCTTCTATACTTACTTCTTGGCTTCAACTTCTTCTTTAGTAAGGGCAAGCTGGTTTGTACCCTTGAATGCCGCCTCTAAAGTGGCGTAATCACATAAAGCATCGTAGTAATTGCGGTAACTTGAGATAAGTTTTTCCTGCATTAGCTTGCCGGTTGCCTCATCCACATCAACTACCGTAATTTGGTTTGCCTGCCTGGATATATCTTCTGCGCTACCCTTACAATCCGCCTTATTGGCATACGCTGGCACAGAAGGCGCAGAACCAGCAATCAATAAAATCATCAATAGAGTTAAAGATTTCATTAAGCCGCCTTCTTTTTTACCGCCTTCACCACTTTATCAGCAGCATCGGCAAGGTTATCGGCGGAAGTGATGGCAAGGCCGGATTTCTTTAGAATCTGTTTGCCTTTTTCCACGTTTGTTCCTTCAAGTCGGACAACCAGCGGCACAGAAAGTTTCAGTTCTTTTGCTGCAGCGATAATTCCTTCCGCAATAATATCACAGCGCATGATGCCACCAAAAATATTGACGAGAATTGCCTTCACATTTTTATCAGAAAGAATAATTTTGAACGCTTCGGTAACGCGCTCTTTGGTTGCACCGCCGCCAACATCTAAGAAGTTTGCAGGCTCTGCGCCGTAAAGTTTTATGATATCCATTGTTGCCATTGCAAGTCCGGCGCCATTAACCATGCAACCGATATTTCCATCCATCTTCACATATGAAAGTCCAGCATCATTGGCGCGGATTTCAAGCGGCTCCTCTTCACTTTTATCGCGCATTTCAACTATATCAGGATGGCGGTAGAGCGCATTGTCATCAAAATTCATTTTCGCATCTAGTGCCATTATCTGCCCCTGTTTTGTTTCGATCAGCGGGTTGATTTCAATCTGGCTTGCATCAGTTTCCTGGAATGCTTTATAAATTGCGGTCGCGAATTTAGCGAGTGATTTTGCCTTATCGCCATCAAGACCAAGAGCTTTATTTATTTTTCTTGTATGAAACGGTTGGATTCCTGATGCAGGGTCAACCGAGAAGGTAAGGATTTTTTCCGGGTGCTTTGCTGCAACCTCTTCAATCTCAACGCCACCTTCTTTTGAAATTATGAAGCTGATGCGCGATGTCGCACGGTCAACCACCATGCCGAAATAATATTCTTTGGCAATGTCTGATGCTTTCTCAACATAAACCCGCTGAACTTTTCTACCCTCAGCGCCGGTTTGATGTGTTACCAGAACTTGATTCAGCATTTCTTTTGCGTTCTTTTTTACTTCCTCAATAGAGCTAACGACGCGGACGCCACCTTTGCCTGATGGGTTGTTCTTGAATTTACCCTTGCCCCTGCCACCGGCATGGATCTGTGATTTCACAACCCATAATTTTCCACCCAGCTTTTTTGCTATTTTTTCTGCTTCTTCAGGCGTGAATGCCACCTCGCCTTCTGAGGTTGCAACTCCATACTTGCGAAGAATTTGTTTTGCTTGGTATTCATGTATGTTCATTTTATTCTCTCGTTTTTTAGCACAATAATTCAACGGTTATGATTTATCAACAGCTTTGCCAGAATTTTTTAAGAATTATAAACTGCGCTGGGCGGCTTTCATAATCTTTTTCACATCACAACCCAAACCGCCAAGCATGGTTTCAGCATTTTTCTGGAACACTTTTGCCTGCCACAACCCATCTTTACCTTTCTGCACTACATAAATATCATGCGGCTCTTCTTTTATCCTATATCTTGAGAAATGCAGGGCATCCAGCATCTCTCCGATTTTGTATAAACTATCGGCCCTTATTGTTTTTACAAAACACCCCTCTTCCCCATCAAAGCTCCAGCCCATGGTCACTACTTTTCTAACTGCCGGAAATTCAACTTCTATTTTTTTAGATAGTTTCTTTAGATCAATCTTTTTTGCGGCAACAAGGCTAAGGGTTTTATTCCCTCCTGAATCTTCTGCCATCATAACCGCTGCGGTTCTTATGGGCGCAACATCTTCTCTGAATTCAACCGCATCAAAAGCTCTGGCAAGTGCAGCATCAAGAACAAATCCCGAAACTTCATCATAGCCATCTATATTTATTTTTTTTATCACAGGCTGCAGGTCTTTTTCGTGCAAATATTCTTTGGTGTCATCAACTGAAGATTCTTTCCTGGAAGGCGTTAATGCCCTGGTCGCCTCACTAATAGATATTTTTCTCCACGGGACTTCTTCCAGGCTCCTTAGAAATTCCACTGGTTTCTGGTAAATATCCATATTCTCATTTTATAATATCTTTATTATAAACATAAAAAATGCCGGAAGAAGACCCCGATATTTTCTCAGCATTTAGTATTTATCAAATTTTCCAAGCGGTTGTTACAGCTTTATTCCGGCCATCATGCCTTTCACGGCATCAACTGATTTGTCGAACATGGCTTTTTCTTCTGAAGAGAGTTCTATCTCAACAATTTTTTCTACACCGTTTGCACCAATTATAACTGGCACGCCCACGTATAAATCTTTCACGCCATATTGCCCGGTAAGGTAAGCCGCACATGGCAGCAGCCTCCGTTTGTCTTTCAGGTAGCTTTCTGCCATTTGGATTGCTGAAGCTGCCGGCGCATAGAATGCCGAGCCTGTTTTTAACAGAGCAACAATTTCGGCACCGCCATCACGTGTACGCTGAACAATCTTGTCAATTTTTTCTTTTGTGCTCCAGCCCATTTTTATTAAATCAGGAACTGGAATTCCTGCAACGGTTGAATATCTTATAAGCGGCACCATGGTATCACCGTGCCCACCAAGAACGAATGCAGTCACATCTTCAACAGATACATTGAATTCTTCAGCCAGGAAATGCCTGAACCGCGCAGAATCAAGAACGCCAGCCATGCCCACAACCTTGTTTGGTTTAAAGCCGGTAACTTTCTGCATCACGCCAACCATCGCATCCAAAGGATTGGTGATAACGATCACGAATGCATTTGGTGCGTGTTTCTTTATTCCCTCACCAACAGTTTTTATAATCCCGGTATTGGTGTTCACCAAATCATCACGGCTCATGCCCGGCTTTCTTGGAATACCTGCCGTAACTATTACAACATCAGCACCATCAATATCCTTATAATCATTGGTGCCTTTCAGTTTTGCGTCATAATCTTCCACCGGAGCGGTTTGAGCAAGATCTA
>CAYVHI010000026.1:18504-23947 GCA_964450945.1 uncultured Rickettsiales bacterium | reverse complement strand
TGGCGTGGTGCTGGAAAATGGTGAGCGTATCGCAGCAGACCATGTGGTGCTGGCCATCGGCCACAGTGCGCGTGATACATTCAAGATGCTCTATGAGCGCGGTGTTTATATTGAAGCGAAACCTTTTTCCGTTGGCTTTCGTATTGAACATCCCCAGTCGATGATTGATGTGGCGCGCTTTGGTGAAGCGGCAGGAAATAAAATTTTAGGTGCTGCTGATTATAAACTTGTTCACCATGCTTCTAATGGTCGTGATGTATATAGTTTCTGCATGTGCCCGGGTGGGCAGGTTGTTGCTGCCGCTTCAGAACCGGGGCGCGTTGTAACCAACGGCATGAGCCAGTATTCAAGGGCAGAAAGAAATGCAAATGCCGGCATCGTTGTTGGCATAACGCCAGAGAAAGACTACCCTGGCAGCCCGCTTGCCGGTATAGATTTTCAGCGCAAATGGGAAGAAGCGGCGTTCAAGGCTGGCGGCGGAACATACGCCGCACCCGCGCAGCTGGTGGGAGATTTTATTACAGGAAAACCAAGCACTTCACTCGGCAGCGTTATTCCTTCATATAAGCCGGGTGTAACGCCAACCGATCTTTCAAAATGTTTACCTGATTATGCGATAGAGGCAATCCGTGAAGCGCTGCCCGCCATGGCCCGACAGATAAAAGGTTATGATATGAATGATGCGGTGTTAACAGGCGTTGAAACCCGCACATCTTCACCCATCCGTATCAAGCGTGATGAGAGTTTTCAGAGCATAAATACCAAGGGTTTATTCCCCGCCGGTGAAGGCGCCGGTTACGCTGGCGGAATTCTTTCCGCTGGTGTTGATGGCATAAAAATCGCCGAAGCGGTGGCCAAAAGCATGCTGTCTTGTTTGTAAAATTAAGTTGCTATAATATAAATAACTATGAACCTAATTATAGCCACCTGTCAATTTCCTGTTAGCGCAAATATAAAAAATAATTACAAGAATATTTCGGCACAAATGCGGAAAGCTAAAGCTAAAGGCGCTGATGTAGCACACTTTCCCGAATGCGCACTTTCTGGATATGCAGAAGTTGATTTTCCCTCTTACACTGGATTTAAGTGGGAAGAATTAAACATTTGTATGCGTAAAATTCTAGAACTTGCGGGTAAATTAAAGATTTGGGTAATACTTGGTTCAACCCACCGGCTTACTGGTAAAAACAAACCACATAACAGCCTTTATATAATAAACGATAAGGGCAAACTTGTGGATCGCTACGATAAAAGGTTTTGTGCGGGTAATGCAGAAGAAACTTCTGGTGACCTTGCGCATTATACATCAGGAGATCACTTCACCGTTTTTTCCATTAAAGGAATAAAATGTGGTGCACTCATATGCCATGATTACCGTTATCCAGAGCTCTACCGAGAATATAAACGCCAGAAAGTTCAAGTGATGTTCCATTCCTATCACGCAGGCGGGGTAACACCAAAAAAATATAAAGAAATCCAGAAAGATATAATCGCTTTTGCAAAATTAAATGAAGGGTCAACATTTCCTGCCATAACCATGCCCGCCACCATGCGTTCATATGCTGCCAATAATTATGTATGGATAAGTTGCCCAAACAGCTCAAGAAAGGAGAGTTGCTGGCCAGCTTTCTTTGTCCGCCCGGATGGGGTGATTACCGGAAAACTAAAGCGTAATGTAGCCGGAATGCTAGTTTCAACCGTGGATACAAATAAAAAATGGTATGATTCCACAGCTGCCTGGCGAGAGCGGGCGATAAGCGGAAAACTTTACAGTGGCACCTTGGTGAAAGATGCGCGGTCAAGTAAACGTAAAGAATTATAAACATTTCCTAACAATAAATATTGCTTTATTCAGCATTTTGGCTAATCTTAGCCCATCCAAAAGGATAATTTTAACAAATAAGAGGATATTATGGCTAAAAAGAAAAAAGCAGGTTCTGGTCCAATCCGCCCTGTAAAATCAAGGCTCACAAAATCTGCAATCATTTCTCTGATTGCTGAAAGAAGCGAACTTTCAAAAGCACAAGTTTCTTCAGTCCTTGGTGAACTGGAAGGCATAATGCTTGGTTCCGTACATCCGTCTGGCGCTGGTGAATTCATGTTCCCTGGCCTTTTCAAAGTGGTTCTAAGGAAAGTTCCTGCCCGTAAAGCAGGCACACTTGTTCGTAACCCTGCAACAGGCGAAATGATGAAAGCAGCTGCACGCCCAGCAACAGTACGCGTTAAGATCCGCGCACTTGCAAAACTTAAAGGCGCAGCTACAAAATAAATTACGTAAATTTATTTTTTGTAATGAAGGGGGAAGGAGAAATCCTTCCCTTTTTTTCTTGTAAATCTTGTCTGTTATACTAATCTCTTTTTTATCTTAATTGGAGGAAATTTATGGAACAGGCAGTAGCGTTTATGGTTGGCATAATGGCTTTTGCACTTGGCATATCTTTGCTTATCCGCCCTAAAGACTGGGCCGGATTTTTGAAAGATATCCGTAAATATGGTCGTAAGGCTTCATTAATGATGGGCTATCTGCATCTTTTTATCGGGACATTTATTCTTGCCTTCCATTGGAAGTGGGATGGTTTAGCGTTGATAGTTACCCTTATAGGGGTCAAGGCGATAATCGAAGGTTTCTTCTACACCATTTTTCCAGACAGCATGATTGCAATGATAAAGTGGTATGAACCACGCGCCACAGCCATATTCCAGCTATCAGGGGTAGTCTCGCTAATCATAGCGCTAATTGCAATGGTTGAATGGATGGGGTACGTTTAAATTTTATTTTATATGCTCCGGCCTTACTCCTATCCCTATGATATAGGCAGTAATCCTTCTTAGGAAAGGTAATGCGCCAACAATCCTGAACGGCAGCGGCCCCTTGAATTCCTTGTTTCCCTTCATTGTCACATCAATCACATTCTTGTGCATGAAAACCTGCATGTTCTGTGTCATCTTTACCGGCCATAACCTGCGTTTTTGGATCTCTGCCAGGTGTTTTTCTGTCAATGTTGCGTGGTGAAGCGGTTCTTTCAGGATATTTGCCGCAGCGATTGCATCCTGGATGGCAAGGTTTATCCCCACACCGCCAACGGGAGACATGGCATGCGCGGAATCCCCAATACATAGCAGCCCCGGCATGTACCATTGTTCAAGCCGGTCGATTTTAACCGTAAGCAGCTTGATCTCTTCCCAGTCGTTTATCTTGTTTATGCGGTCGGTTATGAACGGTGCGTTACTGGAAATCTTCTTGTGAAACTCTGCCAGCCCTTCACGCTTTATAACATCAAACCTTCCCTTTTGTATTACATAACCGCACTGCCAGTAATCATCGCGGTTCAGCATTATCATTATGCTGCCCGGCAGGAAGCGTGCGAGTGCTTGTGAGGTATCACCTGCAATTCTCGGCAAGCGGAACCACAGCACATCTATCGGCACTCCATAATCCTTGACCTTTAGCCCTGCCAGTTCCCGCACTCTTGAGTGCCTTCCATCAGCACCGAGAACAATTGTGCTATCAATCTCTATCTCACCTTCCGGTGTCCTTGCTTTAAGGCCAGTAATCCTTCCACCATCTTTTTTAAGCTCTTTTACCTCGGCCTGCATGATTAGTTTGAAATTCTTATAAATCGATGCCTGCTTGGCAAGAAAGTTAAGGAAATCCCATTGAGGCATGAAGGCAACATATGGCTCATGTACATTTAGCCTTGAGAAATCGGCGATGGTCACTTCGCGGTTTCCAGCAACGGCAACGAGCTGGCTTACTTTCTGGTGCGGCAGTTTCAGGAACTCTTCTAAGAAACCCAGCTCATATATGGCTTCCAGTGTTGATGGGTGTACGGTATCACCCCGAAAGTCGCGCAGAAAATCCGCGTGTTTTTCCAGCACCACAACTTCAATGCCAGCGCGGGCAAGCAGCAACCCGGCCATCATCCCAGCCGGCCCGCCTCCTGCTATACAACAAGTAGTTTTTATGTTTTCCATATTTCTGCCTTTCGCTGTTAAAAGAACAATATTTATATATTAATTGAATAAATTACACATTTAACTTTTTCTTAACCTTTATCTGCTAAATTTCTAATTTAGAAAGAGAAGTTTTTATGCCAAATAGCAAACCTATACAGATAGAAAATTTAAAGCAACTGGGCGTGGATCCAAAGAAAGTAAACGGCGCATATTCAGGGCTGGTGGTCTGTTTTAATAACCTTGATATGGTTGAAAATAAAGTAACCAACAGGCTTGGAAATATAAAAGGTGAGGTTTATGAAAGGCTGCCTGCGCACGCAAGCATAGAAAAGTTAGCTGAATTACATAAACGCTTTTTAGCTCTGTGCAAAATATGTCACGCTTCAGGCGGGCTTCTTGAGATATTACAGGAATATACTATTGATCCTGGCAATGTTGGAGATTTAAAACTAAAGCCAGAATTCCTTGCCATGGAAAAGGCATTTAGGAAAATTGGCCCCGATGGCCCTCCAGATATTGAGGTATTAGCAAAAGAAGCTGTAGTTTTATTACAAACCGGCGTACCAAGAAGAGGTCTGTCTGATAAATCTATTGAAAGAATCGATCGCGCCTTGGCTTTCTTTGAAAGAGATGATGATCTAAAAAAACTTATGGAAAACATAGGTGGTACTGGCACATTAGACCCTTCATGGAATGCAATAAAAAAAGCGATAGAGACTGTTAGAACTCCTTCAACCCCAAGAATAAGCCCTGCAGGCACCAATCCTAAACCTGGCGAAAACACTCCAACTTAACTCTTGCTTGCATAAAAAAACTTATTCCCTATGATGCCGCAAACAATCATGGAGAAAACATTACGTGGGAGTGGTTGGGCGAAGCCCATAACGACCCGGAGGAAAAAACATGTTACGTAAATTAGGAATCATTGCACTGGCATTAGTAATAACAGGAGGAAGTTTAGGTATGGCAAAGAAAGCAAAAGCAGGAGATCCGGAAAACACGATTATACTTGAGACAACAAAGGGAAAAGTTGTCATTGAAACACGTCCTGATCTTGCGCCTAACCACGTAAAGAGAATAAAAGAACTTGCGCGCCAGGGGTTTTATGATGGCGTTGTTTTCCACCGCGTTATTGATGGTTTCATGGCGCAGACTGGCGATCCAACCGGTACCGGCATGGGTGGTTCCGGCCAGAAGCTGAAGGCTGAATTCAATAAAGAACCACACGTACGCGGCACTCTTTCAATGGCAAGAGCTCAAGACCCAGATAGTGCAGATAGCCAGTTTTTCATCTGCTTTGATGATGCTTCTTTCCTTAACGGCCAGTATACCGTCTGGGGAAAAGTTACCGAAGGCATGGAGAATGTTGATAAGATAAAGCGCGGCGAGCCGGTCAAAGACCCGGATAAGATCATCAGCATGAAAGTCGCCGCTGATATTAAAAAATAATTACGTGCGAGCGGTTGAGTTGAAAAGCTCAGAGCGA
>CAYVHI010000026.1:0-18404 GCA_964450945.1 uncultured Rickettsiales bacterium | reverse complement strand
GCCGGAGAATTGAAACCCTTACGTGCGAGCGGTTGAGCTGAAAAGCTCAGAGCGAGCCGGAGAATTGAAACCCTTACGTGCGAGCGGTTGAGCTGAAAAGCTCAGAGCGAACCGGAGAAATAGAAGTAAAATTAGGCTACTTTATTAAGCGGCAAAACTTCTTCAAGATGCTCTGCAAGCTCTGCCTTGCTTAGTTTTGTCAAATCTTTATTTATCTCACCGGAAATCTTTTCGCTGACATTTTTGTTAAGCAGTTTTCTTATCATTCCAAGAAAAACTGGGGTACACGCAAGAACCAGCCTGTCATAACTAGCACTGCTTTCTCCAAGATATGAAGCAAGCTGTTCAGCAAATTTCTGTTCATTTTCATCATGCGGAGTAACTCTGGGTTCAAAAGCATGGCTTCCGCCTGCTCCTGCCCCGCGGCCTGGTTTGTCGCTCGCTATCTCGCGGCTGAATGCCCTTGAGGATTCAAATTTCTGCTGATGCTCTAGCCCTTTTCCAACACCGGTATTTAAATAAACATCGGCGCGTGCACCATCAGCAACTAATATCCATGTTATTTTCTTTTTCATATTTTTCTCCCCTATCTTTCCCAAGTCTAATATATATTTCTTGCTCCGCAACTACTAAGTATTATACTCGCGGCAATTATAGGAGTTTAGCTTATGCCTATCGTACAAATTCATCTTATTGAAGGCCGCAGCGATGATAAAAAACGCAAACTTGTTGATGCCGTCACCAAAGCCATCTGTGAATCAGTGGATGTAAAACCGGAGAAGGTGCGTATCATACTTTCTGAAATGGCTCCTAACCATTATTCAGTCGCCGGCAAGCTGGTGTTAGACCAAGATAAAAAATAGAATCGATCTTATTAACTATTTATTAACCTATTGAATTTATAATGTATTATTAAATAGGTTATGCTATAGTAACGTTTCATTTACAGGTATTTTACCTAAAATAGATAAGCCATTTAGGCTTTTAGGATTGTTAGTCCATGAGCGAAAAGAAAAGAATCGCAACAGTAAAGAACCCGGTAATCCAGGCCGTGTCACAAGGCCTTTTCAGGTTCGAGAATGAAGAGCAGGCAAAAGACCTGTTCAAACGCATCTCCAATAATTTCATCATTTCAAAAGAGCAGGATAAAGACGGCAATACCATAAAGATATGGATTAAAGGTTTTTCCATAACGCCGGAGGAGAAGAAGGAGGGCTTCCTTGGTAATTATGCTTCCATTAAAATAGTACAGAAGGATAAGAAATTCACTCTAACGGCAGAAAAGCAGGTGGTTGAGCTTAAGCGCCACCCACAGAAAATAAGGCCGAAACAGAAACACCCGGATTGGGGCCACCCCATACTTCGCAGGGTTTTAAAGAAAAAAGCATATAAAACAATGGAAGAAGCCGAAAAGGATATACAAAGGCTGCATGAGGAATTCCCGGAAATCTCGATTCCCGGCGGCGATAAATTATACCTAATGGTCTATAATAAAGATCTGGCTAAATCCAATACAAATCCAACCCAGAAGATCATCCTGAAAATACACCCTACAGACACGGGTGAGTTCCTGATAAATTATGTTGAGAACCGCAAGAAAAAGGTTCTTCCTCCATTGCCGAAATCAGCAGCAGCCACGCCAGCAACAGCTGGTTCACCGGAAGCTGCTGCAAATGCTGCCACATCACCAACCGGTTCAACCCCTGCCCAGAAGGGTTATTTCTCAGCTATGGTGGAAATGAAGCGCAAAGCGAAACGTGGCGGTAAAAAACCTGCCCTTCCTACAAAAAAACCTGAAGATTCAGCTACTTAACTTTCATAATTCTTTAAAATTTAATAAAATTTTATCCATTTCTGTGGTATAATACAGGCTGAAAATCGTCTTTCTGAAATGAGAAGGTATCCAGTGTGGATAACCTAGCAGGAAGAACGTAGAAGGGAAATGATGCCCTTCTCTAAATCCGCAGCATGGACTGTTGCGGTTACCACCCCAAATCACCGGGAGGTGATATGGAAACGCTGGCGTTTGTTCTTGTCGTCGGCGTGGGGTACACAGGCTTCTGCTGGCTGGTCTGCTCGATCGCTTTTCGCAAGTTCACTTGCGAAGACATCAAGCAGATCCAGCGCTACGAGGCTGAGACGTGGAAAAAGTACGGCTGGAAGAAGCCGTTCCACGACGTCAGACTCGGAGTGAAGAGCCTGTGCGGCGAGGATTGATCTCGCCACAAGCAACATAAAACTGGTGAGTGAGTATCATTGATACTTTATCTCACTCAACAGATCTAGGGGGGCCATCGCGGCCCCTTTAGTTTTTCAAATTACGTGCGAGTGGTTGAACGAAGTTCAGAATGAGCCGGATAAAAAAATCAACCCGCCAAAGCCTTCTTTATAGCATCTTTGAGAGTACTAGATTCCGGGTTGGTGAGCGGGCTATAGTAATCGATAACCTTGCCATCTTTACCAATCAAATATTTATAAAAATTCCATCTTGGTGTGGCAGAAACCTCATCAATCCATTTAAAGAATGGGTGAGCTTTTTCACCTGTTACCTCATTCCTTCCGGTAAGCGGAAATGTAACCCCGAAATTCATTTCACAGAAACGTTTTATTTCTTTTTCGTTTTTTGATTCCTGTTTGAAATCATTTGAAGGCACGCCAACAACCACTAAGCCTTGGCTTGCGAATTCTTTCCACAATCTTTCTAACCCCTCAAACTGTGAAACAAATCCGCATTCAGAAGCGGTGTTTGCCACCAGCAGAACTTTGCCTTTGTAATCCGCAAGCGGCAGGGGCTTGCCGTCTATGGCAACGAATTCAAAATCATATGCAGTATTCCCGCTTTCCTTAGCGTTTCCAAGGAAAGGTAATAAAACAGAGAGTGATGAAAGAATCAGGAATTTTAAATATTTCATATCAGTGCCTCTTATTTGATAACTTCTTTTAAATCTTTAATAACAAATCGCCAAGGTTTTTCTTTACCAGCAGAAATGCCAATCCTTGGTGTAGTCTCGAATTGCGGTTTTAATCTGCTGTCAGCAACAAAAAAGTCTTTGGATTTTGTCAGGTCTATCTCGTTGTGCTTTTTTGTTATACCAAGTGCCTTGCAAAGTTTTCCCGGCCCATCCAGAAGTTTATCTTCAAGTTTTATTCCCCGTATCAGTACTGCGGCAGGAAACCCTTCCCTTTCAGTCACGAAATTAAGGCAGTGATACATCCCGTAAATAAGGTAAACATAAGAAAACCCCGCGGGGCCGAACATAACTTTTGTTCTTGGCGTCATCCCTTTTGCGGCGTGGCAGGCTGGGTCATCTTCTCCTATATATGCCTCAGTTTCTGTAATAATCCCCTCATGCTTGCCAAAAACCATTTTCTTCCCCAGCAGGTTCCGAGCAACCTCAAGTGTTGGCTGGTCAAAAAAATTTCTTTCTAGTTTTTGCATAAAGGACAGTTCTTATCCTTGTTCAATTTTACTTTCCTGCTCTCCATTTTTAGCCCGTCATAAACCAATAAATAACCGGAAAGTGATTCACCAATACCAAGGATTTCCTTTATCACCTCCTGCGCCTGCATAGCTCCCATCACCCCGGCAACCGGCGCTAAGATTCCATTGGTCGAACATGATGGCATGGCATCTTGTGGTGGCGGCTCAGGGTAAAGGCAACGGTAGCAGGGGTGCCCATTTTTAAGATATGCCTTATAGGTAGAAATCTGCCCTTCATATTTTAATATTGCAGCAGATATAAGGGTTTTCTTTAGTTTAAAACAAATATCATTTATCAGGAACCTTGTTTCAATGTTGTCGCTGCCATCAACAACCAGGTCATAATCATTTATAATTTTTTCTGCGTTATTACTTGTAATCCTCTCAGGGTAAATAATAACTTTCACATCAGGATTTAAATCCTCGATTGCGTCTTTCGCGCTCTCTGCCTTCTTTCTGCCTATATCCCCTGTTTCGTGGATTATCTGGCGCTGCAGGTTGGAAATCTCCACCTTGTCGCCATCAATAATCCCAAGCGTTCCAACGCCTGATGCCGCAAGGTATAGCAGCGCTGGCGAACCCAACCCGCCCGCACCAATAACTATAACTTTGCTTTTTAGTAATTTTTCCTGCCCTTCTTTTCCTATATCAGGAAGAATGGTCTGCCTGGCGTAACGCCTTGCACCATCAAATACTTCTTTAATCGCGTGTTCTTGCTTCGCTGACATCAAAGGTAATACCATTATGGGCATTCTTTAGTTTTAAATTTACATCACGGAACATTTCTATTTTTAGTCTTTCTGCTACCTCTACCGCAAGGTTTGGCTCGCTATCAATTGTAATATTCGAACTAAAAGCCCCTTTCGGCATTCCAAGCGCCTGCTTAAGAAGCTCCACACCGTATTCACGAACTCCCAGCACTGAACCTGCCGGAAACGGATGTATAACTATTTGCGCCATAGAGCCACCACGGTGGCCACTTGAACCACCCCTTACAACATCCGCACTTATTTCCACAGGAATCGGTAGATTTAGTTTTGTTATCACTGCTTCTATTAGAGGAAAAACAGCATCATATGGGTTACTTATTCTTCCATTCTCATTAATTCTTTTTCTGACTGTAATTTCCGGTTCTATATAAAGAACATCAAAACCTTTTACCTCTTTTAATTTCTGGGCAACACTTTTATCGCCCTTAAGCATCATAACTATATGACCTGCTTCCTTGTAATACCCAAAAGATCTGCGTTCATGTTCTATAGAACTATCAACTTTTTTCTCTACCTCAAAATATATATCTGTAATAAAAATAGGCTTTTCTGTCATAGCACTATGTCTTAGTAATTGAGCGGATTTCAGATGGTTTTGCCAGCCCGTGTGCTTCAAAGATTTCATCAAGAAGTCCTGCGCTATCCCTATTAAAAATTGGTGGGCTAGAAGAAGTTTTCTTACCTTTGAATAAAATATTAAATGGCCTTTTTGCCGTGTGAGTATCATCCTTCTCGATATCAAGTTTCTTGGCTTTTGCTGAATAAAGCATGTTAAGTATCATGCTATTGGCAACAGCAGTAAAACTGGCGGAGGCCATTATGTCTTTGCCATGTTCAAGAATGAATATTGGGTAGAAGCCATTCTGCTTGTCACCTTGCCTAAGAATGTTGGGTTCTATTCCGGTTTTGCAGCCGGTGGTCCGGCAGGTCCATTCATAAACTTCGGTAAGCCTTGCCGTTGTTTCATAATATCTCTGGTCATATCCTACCTGAATAACCCTTGCACCTTTATTATGCGTTTCTGGCGGAAAAAATTTCTTAACTATTATAAGCCTGTCAGTACCTGCACTCCCTGTCAGCAATGCCCCAGCTTCTTTACTTATGGTTATATCCGGCGGAATAAATGTTGCACTTTCAAGGAGCTCTTTTGCTTTATCCACCACCTGAGGAATCTGGGATTCAAGGACAAGCCTCAGTTCACCGGAATGTTTTTTCTGGTCATTCCAGCCAAGGCTTGCCTCGCTTATCCACGCTTCTGCTAAAGGTTTTGAAAAAAATAGCCTCAAAATCCTACATCTCTGCAAAAAGGTCGGTTGAAAGGTAACGTTCAGCAAACGATGCACATATCACCACAATAACTTTGCCCTTATTTTCCTTGCGCGCACCTATTTCAAGCGCTGCAGCAACTGTAGCACCGGAAGAGATACCAACCGGAATTCCTTCCAGTTTTGCAAGACGGCGTGCGGTTGTAAACGCTGTCTCATTGCCGATTGTTATAACTTCATCGATTATTTTTCTGTCCAGAACATCAGGAACGAACCCAGCACCTATACCCTGTATCTTATGCGGGCCTGGCTGGCCACCGGAGAGCACTGGAGAATTTTCAGGTTCCACTGCGATTATTTTTACATCGCTTTTTCTTTTCTTAAGCACTTCACCTGTTCCTTGAATTGTTCCGCCTGTGCCAACGCCGGTAACAAAGAAATCAACTTTCCCTTTTGTATCATTCCAAACTTCTTCAGCGGTGGTGTTACGGTGAATCATTGGGTTTGCCGGATTCTTGAACTGTTGCAACATCACAGCATCTTTATTGCTTGAAACAATTTCCTCTGCTTTTTCGATAGCACCGCGCATGCCTTTTGCAGCTGGCGTAAGTTCCAGATCGGCGCCAAGAAGCTTCAGCATCTTGCGGCGTTCGAGCGACATACTCTCAGGCATTGTAAGAATAATCTTATAGCCCCTTGCTGCAGCAATGAAAGCAAGTGCGATACCTGTATTTCCTGATGTTGGCTCTACCAGAACGGATTTTCCCGGCCTTATTACACCTTCTGCTTCTGCGGCATCAATCATCCCGAGCGCCAGCCTGTCTTTTACAGAACCCAGTGGGTTGAAGAATTCCAGTTTTGCATAAACATCAGCAACGCACCCTGCTTCTTTTGCAATGCGGTTAAGTTTTACACAAGGCGTATCGCCTATGGTCTCGATTATATTGTTATAAAGTTTTCCTCTGCCTTTTGTTTGGAAAAATTTTGAGTCATCAAGTTTTTTTGCTGTAGCTGTCATAAGTTTCCCCTTTTATAATTATATGGAATTTATTTTTATGAGATAATTTCTAGGAGCATACGCCAGCAAAACCGCAGCGTACACTTTAGTACGTGAGGATTTGAGGACGGATGCGACAACGAAATTAGCCATAAGAATAAATTCCTGTTAAATATTAAAATCTGCTGTTTTGCCTTGTAATTTTTCTATTATCCCGGCACCACGCGCCCGTTCGAACAGGTCGCTTATTGTTACATCATTAAGGTGCTTCAGTGTATTCACTCTTATATCCCTTGCAAGCGGTTTTATTACCTTATCACCAAGTATTGATGGCGGCTGGGCAAAATTTTCTTCGGCCATATCCACCACTTCATATATTTCTTTCAAGGTCAGCTTCCGTTTTTCCCTTGCCAGAACATAGCCGCCTTTTGGTCCACGCACACCGCGGAGGATTCCTGCGTGTACCAGCCTTTGCATGGTTTGTTCTAGGTAGCGTTCTGTTACCCCAAGCCCAGAGCACACTTCTTTCAACGAAACAGGTGAAACACCGGATTTACAGGCAATAAAGGTTACCGCCTCCAGCGCATAAAGACTGCGTTTATTCATAAATTTTACATTATAAGATTGTTTATTATTATTTAATTACAATAAAAAGATGTGTTTTATAAGTCAAGTAATTACATGGGAGCGGTCGGGCAGAGCACGGAGCGACCCGGAGATAAATTACGTGGGAGCGGTTGAGCCGAAAGGTTCAGAGCAACCCGGAGATAAATTACGCGGGAGCGGAAATAAAAAAGCCTTTAAAAGCAGAAGGGGGGTGAGCAGCCTTATAGCTTAAGCTTTGGCTCACTCACCCCCCTTCTTTAGTCATATCGCGTCAGGCCGCAGGGCCTGATCAGTCATTATCGGGCTGGGACAGTTCGTCCTCATCCGGCTCATCGTCTTGGAACTCTTCCTGCTGCTGCAGGTAGGCGTTCCATTCCTCGTCCGTGAGGTCGTCACCCATCTCGAACACTAACTCCAGGTGATCAGGGCTGGGTTCCTCATTCTCGGTGCGCTGCGGTTGCGGCGGCACCTTGAGGTTCAGCTGTGTGATCTGGTCATCCTCCTGAGGCGGGGACTCCATCTTCCATTCCCCTGGAAACTCAGTTAGTTCCAGAACCTCGCCTGGACAAAGGAGGTTTTTTACCTCCTTCGCCACTTCCTCTGGGAGGCGGATTGGGATGAATGCATCCACCTGCGCTCCGAAGACATCGCGAACGATGTTTTCGGCCACGACCTGGCCGAAGCCAGCATCGCGGAACTGGAGAAGAATGACCGCCAGGACCGCTCTCATCTGGGGTTCGGTCAACATGACCTACCCTCCGACTACAGCTCGCTGCACCGAGTCCAGAATTTTGCGTTGATCTGGGTACTCGCCGCAACAGAGCACTCAACATACCGGGGAGAGAGATGGCAACGCGCCACCACATAACACCCGGTTTATTGAAGAACCTGGGATTATACAGGAATTTTGACTAAAAAATAAGAAAAAATCTTAGGTTTAACAAAAGTTTAACAATTGAAGTATGTGATTAGAAAAACCCTTTAAAGCGCCGAAGGGAGTGTAAACGGCATCTTGCCATCTACACCCCCTTCTTGCTTTACTGCTTCTTCAACCCACAGCCATCGCAGGTGATATACTCACCTTTGTTGACGTGGTTGCAGAAGTCGCAGACCCAGTCGCCCAGCTCAATCGAAACCCACTTCACAGCGGGCTTTTCGGCTTCGGGCAACACCAACTCCAGGTCAGCATCCACATCGTCGCCGATTGCCGGCCACTCCGCTCCGCAGGAAACACACCTGGGCGCGTCGTGCGGGCTGTTCCCGCCACAGATGCAGCAGTGGAGAAGCGCCATCGGCACTTCCTTCACTGCCTCGTCATCCTCCATCTTGAAGGATGGCAGAGGCTCGGTCACATCGATCAGCCCCTCATCTTCTGCGAGGCGGATGTCGCTGTCACCCTCATCTTCGCCGAGGGCCTCCCTCGTCTTTCGGACGAGGTCTTCGGCCTGGCGGACTTCCTCGTCCGTGAGAACGTAGATGCTGCTGTCGCCGGTATCTTCCGGCGCAGACAGTTCGACTTCGTGCTCCGTCGCCGAACCCCAGTCCAGAGAGGCTTCCTTCCCCTCCGGTCCCGTGAGGCTCAGCTCGAACTCCGAATCCTGACCCTCTTCCTCGAGACTCAGCTCGTACTCGTCGCTGTCGGCCTCGATGCTCAGCTCGAACTCGAGGGCATCGCTGCCATCAGCCTCGAGGCTGATTCCAGCCCCCGAGGGGTTCCTGAGGTTGATCCCCGACTCTGGGATCTCCTCCGGTGAGCCGGGATATCTGCTCCTCTTTTCCAGGAACACCCGGTCCACCGCCTCCACCGCCTCTTTGCGGGTGAGGCCACTGAGCTTCAGCGCCTCGAGCATGGTCACCAACGCCGCCATCAGATTCTGCGTAGCCACCGTCTTGGTCCTCCTAAGGACCCTACCCCCACACCACTGTTACTCTTGGGTTTCGTGGTGACTATTGGGGGAATTCAGCCGAGCAAAGTCAGGGATTACCCAATAACCCCTAACCTCGCTCGCTATTTCAGAACCTATGATTATATGCGATTTTCGGTAAGAAAAATAGGAAAGAACAGTAGTTTAACAAAAGTTTAATATTAGGCTAAAAAAGGTCGCGCTCGCTATTTTTATCTTTACCGGCGGTTTCATTACGCGAGCGGCGGCGGTGTCTCCTGCGGCGGCCTTCCACTTCTTCCGATTTATAATCCTCTTCAGGTCTGGAACCATAGAGCTTCTCTGCCCTTTCCTGAGGTATAACGGCATCACGTTCTACTAGGTCGGCAAGGGCTTCATAACCGGCAGATTTCAGCCCAGTCACTTTGGCATTAAGGGAAAGCCCCTTCATCTCAGATATCTTCAGGGCTTCACTTTCCGTGATCTGGCCTCTATGAAAAACCAACTTGTTTTCCACCACCAGATCATCCGGCAATCTCTTTACTTTTGAATAACTTACATCTAAATCTCTTAACTTAAGCCCCGGCGGCAGATCGGCGATATTTGTACAGGTAATATTCAGACCACCCACCTTTAAATCTTCCAGCAATTTAGTCACCTTGGTACCTCTGAGTTTCAGGATACCGCCTACACGAAAATCAAGCAATGAAGCTATTTGCACGCAGGAGTCTAAGTTTACATCTCCCGCCACCTGCATTTTGGGCAGAGATCTTAAGTATAAACTCAATATATCCAGATTTCCCAATATAAGTAACCCCTCCGGCACCGATTGTAATTTACCATCCCGCATTGAAGAGCTGTCCTCAAGTCTGAGGTCTTTTATAACACCACGGTCGAATGATATGTTTTTCGGATAGGATTTAAGTATGGTAAGGGTTGGTTCCTTAAATGTCTCTTCAATGAACTTTGCCTCAAGTTTTTTACGTGTAGCTTCTAAATTCTCATTATCGCGGCCATATTTAGCTGCAAGCTGCCAATTACCGGCAAGCACTGAAGTGCGGATAAGCTCTGCCTGGGTACTTTTGCCTTCATCATCCAGCATAGCCGCAAATATCATGAACATTTCATCGCTGGGGTCATCACGCAGCTCCCAGAATAACGCCTCTGATGTATAATTTGGTTCGTTTGTCACTTATTCCGCTCTAAATTCAGGCCAATTGTCCTATATTTGCAGTATAGGGGGAAAAAGTTAACAATTGGTAAACCCTACTTTGTCCCCGTAGAGCCGAAACCGCCAGTACCGCGTACTGATTCTGGTAGCTCACTAACCTCTTGAAAATCCGCTTGAATATATGATGCAATAACCATCTGGGCGATGCGCATTCCCCTTGTTATGGTGAATGCCTCCTGCCCTAAGTTCACAAGAATAACGCAAACTTCTCCACGGTAATCGGCATCAATAGTGCCTGGCGTATTAAGGACGGTGATTCCGTTTTTTAGTGCAAGGCCTGATCTTGGACGCACCTGTGCTTCATAACCCTCCGGTAGGGCAATAGAAATTCCGGCTGGAACAAGTTTCCTTTCACCCGGTTTTAGGATTATATCTTCATTTATAGCAGCGGTTAAATCCATTCCGGCTGCGTGCGCTGTGGCATATGCAGGAAGGGGTAATCCTTCCGCATGTGGCAGTTTTTTTATTAACACATTTGCTGCTCCTGATTGTTTTGCTGCCAGTTTAACATTCTGCTTTTTCATAAATTTATTCCCCCTCTTGTTCTTAAAGAATCAATATTTTCAATTTCACATAATTTTTCCATGTCTTTCTGCGGTATTATCAAGTCAGATTTTATTGTATACCTAGGTTTTATTTTATTATAAAGCAATATTGCCTCCACCAACTCCTGTACGGCCTCCTTTTCTCCCTTATCTACATCCATGGGAACATACTTATAACCCCACACTTTTCTATCGTCTGAGGTAATAAATGGTTTGTTGCTGAAAAATTTTGGTGAAAAAATATTATTTTTTTCTTTATCCACTTCTCTGTAAAGTATAGAAAGTTTTTCAGGAAGCATTTCAAGCAGTTTCCTGCTTGATGAACTTAAATGCAATACATATCCTGTTTCTTCTTTATCAAGGTTTATATCAAAATTATCATTATATATGGTCCTAAAATGCTCATAAAGCAAACCAACAATAACATTAGAAATTGTCCTGCTTCTAACTGGTAGTTGGATCTTTTTCTGCCAATACTGGCCATCTACATCTATCTCTTCAATACTTGCCGCTGCAAAATCTGAAAACAATTTTTTTATCAAACCATAAAAACCGTTCTCACTCTCCATTTGCGATAAATCTATAAGGGATCTTATCATTTTTCTCCCTTAATCATTTCTGCAATTCTGAGTGCAAGATTTTCGGCCACTCTTGTTTTATCAAGCAATTGCCATTTCTCAATCCCTTTCTTATCAACTAGCGCTATTTTATTTTTTTCACTACCAAAAATATTTTTTGAAACATCGTTGGCAACAATCCAGTCAGCGCCTTTGCTTTTTAATTTTGCCTTGGCATTTTTTATCAGGTTTTCGGTTTCTGCAGCAAAGCCTATAACCAGCTTTGGCCGATTTTTTCCGGTAGCTATGGTTTTAAGTATATCCGGGTTTTGCACCAGTTTTAGTTCGGCGCTTTTTGTCCCTGATTTTTTCATTTTCTGTTTTGCCGATTTCTCCACCCGCCAGTCCGCCACTGCCGCTGCAAATACCGCAACATCTGCAGGTAGCGCTTTCTTGCAGGCAGCAAGCATCTGCTCCGCCGTTTTTACTTTTACTGTTCTTACATTTGCCGGGTCAGGCAGGATCACCGGCCCGGTCACCAATGTCACATCGGCTCCCATTTCCGCCATTTTTGCGGCTATTGCATGTCCCTGCTTGCCGGAAGAATAATTGCCGATGAAGCGCACAGGGTCTATCTGTTCATGGGTTGGACCGCTGGTTACCAGTGCTTTTATACCTTTAAGCAAATTCCTGTTTTTAAAAAACGCTTCCACTTCGGCGGCAATTTCATCTGCTTCCTTCATCCTGCCCAGGCCGATTTCGCCGCATGCCAAATCACCTTCCGCCGGGCCAATGAACTTAACCCCATCTTTAAGCAGCATGTTTATATTCCGCATGGTAGCCTTATTTTCCCACATTTTTGTATTCATGGCAGGTGCAACCATTATGGGTTTATCGCTGGCAAGAAGTATGGTGCTTGCAAGGTCAACTGCCTGCCCTTGCGCCATACGGGCTATTATGTTCGCGCTTGCCGGAGCAACCACGATAACATCATTCACGCGTGAAAGGTTGATATGGTCCATCTTATCTGCACCTTTGCTTGCGAAAAGTTCCCGGTAGACTTTATTTCCTGTTACTTTCTCACATTGCTCGGCAGATATGAATTCTTCTGCGTTCTTAGTGAGTACTATAGTGATATTAATTTTTTTTTTGGTTAGCAGGCGCACGGCAGAAAGCGCCTTTTCAGCCGCTATGCTGCCGGAAATTATAAAAAGCACGGAAGGTGCTTTTTTAACCATATCAACTCCCAAGGATTTGCAGCAATACAAGTATCGCGATTGTTGAAAGTGAGGATGCAAACCCTACTAGTAAGAGCATAGCAGCACTTCGCTTTTTTGTCTTCTGCCTAAGTAACGCCAGGGTATCAGGATGCAGGCGAATTCCCTGTTCGGTGATAAGTTCCGGCAGTTTTTCAATGGCTTTCATGAAGCGTTTTGCCTGCTGAAGCAACCCTTCCACCTCTGCTTTTATCTTTGTTCCTGCGTTCATGTTTTCAGTCGCCCATTCTTCAATAAGGGGTTCCGCCAGTTTCCACATATTCACATTCGGGTTCAGTTTTCTGCCTATGCCTTCGGTAAGCATCATGGTTTTCTGTAGTAATAATAATTGCGGCTGCAGTTCCATTTGGAAATCTTCGCTGATTTTAAATAGCTGCCCCAAAAGTTTTGCCACTGATATTTCATTCTGTGGCAGGCCAAGAATCGGCTCTCCTATTGACCTACAGGCTTGCGCAAACAAATCCATGGATTGATTAGCCGGCACATATCCGGCATCGAAATGCACTTTGGCAACCCGCATGTAATCTCTTTTTACAAAGCCATAAAGCATCTCTGCCAGATAGAATCTGGTCTTTTTATCAAGCCTTCCCATGATGCCGAAATCAACAGCGGCGATATCACCTTTTTTGGTTATGAATAAATTTCCCGGGTGCATATCCGCGTGGAAGAACCCGTCACGCAGAACCTGCTGGAAAACTATGGTGGATGCTCTTTTAAGCACTTCATTCATATCAAAGCCTGCCTCAATCAGCGCCTCCTTATCATTTATGTTTATGCCGCTGATCCAGCTTGAGGTGAGCACCCTTCTTGATGTTTTATGCCAGTCAATTTTCGGCACAATAAGTCCACTGCCTTTAGGGAAGTTTTCTTTAAGTTCAGATGCGGCCGCAGCTTCAAGGCGCATATCCATTTCGGTATGAACTGTTTTTTCCAGTGTCCTCACTACCTCAACCGGTTTTAGCCTTTCAGGAAGCCTTTTTTCTGCTTGTTTTGCCAGCCAGTAAAGAAACTCTATATCCTCGGCAAAATCTTTCTCAATGTTCGGGCGGAGAACCTTCACCGCCTGTTTTTTTCCATCATGGCCGGTTGCCTTATGCACCTGTGATATCGAGGCGGCGGCATATGGCTTATCATCAAATTTCTTGAAAAGTTTTTCTAAAGGCTTACCGAGTTCTTTTTCTATTATTTTTCTTGCTGCCTTGCTTGAGAATGGCGCCATCCTGTCCTGCAATATTGCAAGATCTGCGGTGATTTCTTCACCGAACAGGTCAGAGCGGGTGGAAAGTGCCTGCCCCAGTTTTATGAACGCGGGGCCAAGCTCAGAAAAGGCTTTAGCCATGCGTTCACCGGGGCGTTTTTTCCTGCCGAAATGGAATGTCAGCGGTTTCAGGAAAGCCACCAGTGATGGCGCAATGCGCAGTTCTTCGAGCAGGAAGAGTGCATCATTTCTGGCCAGCACGTAGGCAACATAGAGCAGTCTTAAGCTATGTCCCAAACCTCTAAGCATATTATATCTTCCATGCTGTGTGTATTGCCACCACACCAGCGGCAAGGGTTCTTATTTTCACTTCCTGGAATCCGCATTCTTTTATCATTGCAGCGAAGGTTTTTTTGTCTGGGAATTTGCGGATGCTTTCTACCAGATACTGATATGCCTCACGGTTGCCCGTAACCTTATCACCCACCCACGGTATGATGTTGAATGAATATGCATCATATATTTCCTTTATTCCCGGCGCGTCAACGGGGGTAAATTCCATGCACATGAATTTTCCACCCGGCTTTAAAACTCTATATGCCTCTGCCAGGCCTTTTTCGATATTGGTGAAGTTGCGGATGCCGAATGCCACCGTATAACAATCAAAACTATTATCCTTGAACGGCAGGTTTTCACCATCTGCTTCCTGCCATTTTATTTTATCAAGGATTCCCCTGTCGATTGTCCTCTTCTTTCCTTCTTCCAGCATGGCAGGGTTTATATCTGTAATTGTTATTTCGCCATCAATATCTTTAGCTCTCATTATTTCATGGAACCGGAAAGCGATATCGCCAGTACCTCCTGCAACATCAAGGATACGGCAACCCTCATGCGGTTTATAAAGATTCACGAAATATTGTTTCCATAGGCGATGCATCCCTAAGCTCATCAAATCATTCATGATGTCATAGCGGGAAGCTACGTTTTTGAATACCTCACCCACCAGCGAAGATTTTTTATCACTCTCCACCTCGCGGAAGCCAAAATTTACTTTTTTCTTGTGCATATTTTTGAAGTAGGTCTTATATAACATTAGATTTTCAATTACCAGTTACTAATATGCCAGAGCTTCCAGAAGTAGAAACCGTTTGCCGCCAGCTAGAAGCGGAGATAGTGGGTAAAACCATAAACGAAGTCAGTTTAAGGCGTTCCGGCGTTCGCATCCCTTTTCCCAAAAACCTTAAGAAAGATATGGAAAATTCCAGGGTGAAAGATGTAGGCAGGCGGGCAAAATACATCCTCATAAAGCTGGATAACGGCAATACGGTCATCGCCCACCTTGGAATGTCAGGCAGGCTTATAATGGGAAATAACCCATACACCCCAAAGAAGCATGATCACGCCATTTTCCGGCTTAGCAATAAAAAGTCTCTGGTGTTTAATGACCCCCGTCGGTTCGGCCTTATAACCATATGCAATGATAGAAAGTTGAAAGAACATCCCCTTCTAACCCACCTGGGTATAGAGCCGTTGGAACCATCATTTAATGGGCGGCAGTTATATAACATCCTGAAGGCCAGAAAGGCCCCTGTTAAAGCAGCCCTCATGGATCAGGAGAGTTTGGTAGGGGTGGGTAATATTTACGCTTGTGAAGCCCTTTTCCTGGCTGGCATAAGGCCAACCCGGCCAGCTAATAAAGTAACATATAAAGAGGTGGAATTGCTGGCCACATCAATCAAGCAAGTACTTGAAAAAGCTATAGAATCTGGCGGCTCAAGCTTCCGTGATTATGTACAAACATCTGGAAATAAAGGATATTTTCAGCATTCTTTTCAGGTTTACGGCCGTTCCGGTAAGCCATGCACTAAATGTGGTAGGAAGATCAGTAAAATAACCCAGTCCGGCCGCTCCACCTTCTACTGCCATTCCTGTCAAAAATAGCCTTTGCGGCAAAGCAGAGCCCAAATTAGTTGCAATGCAACATAAAATTAACCCTTTTTTAACCATTTAATGTATGGTATACTTACAGTTATGAGAGTCTGTAAACACATAGCGTTAGCGCGTGGTTTTCTAGCCTCTTGTATGGTCACCCTTGCATGTAGCATGGTGATGAACCCAGCAAAGGCGGAGGATACTTCTTTTGCCAATGAAAACCTTCCAAACCCCGCTGCTTCAATTTTGAACAGATTTGAACTTAGCAATGATTTCGGCCAGGTGAACAGCGCTGAACAGGGGCAAGTGCTACACGCCTATCAGCAAGGTCTGGTTACAGATAACGAATTATCGAAATTCTATCCGGCAGAACTGGATAAGAAAAAGGTAAAAGCTGACTGGAAAAAAATCAGTTTCTCAATGTATGAAACCGAGGAAGAAAAACTCTATCTTGACCTGCGCAGCAGCGACCGTTCACTCAGCCTGAAATACCGCCTACACTTCAAATAAACCGCCGTTTTGTCATAAAACCTTAACCTTATATTGATATAATTACAGCCATTAACTGGCATAGGTGCGGCTATGGGAAAAACTGCGATTTATCGCGTCCTGGTTCTTTCCGCACAAAAGAACCCCGTAAAACCCCAAAGGAGGGGTTGAAATGCTCTGGCTGCTCGCCCAAGCGCAGGGGAACCCCTGGAATCAGGGACCCCAGAACCAGTCGTGGCTACTCGCCCTGCAGGGGGTGGCGATCCTCCTGCTGGTCTACGTCATCATCGAGTTGCGCAAGAGGCGTAACAAGAAAGATGGCCAAGACGAAGAGAAGTGATGATTTTGCGGAGCCCCCATTGTGGGGCTTCGCTTTTTTAAACTAGCTTATCTTTATTCCATCAAGAATATATTTATTATTTGCATCTTTAAGTGCTTGTGGCTCTATCTGCTTTTTCTTTTCCTTAAAGAAATAAGTGATTGTCTGCCGTTGCCCTGAACCATCACCATCAACAGAATGCGGCATTTTTTCAGGTATTATGAGGATATCATTATCCCCAAGCTCAATATCATGAGCGCGTTCTCCTGTGTCCATATCAAAAAGATGTGTCTTTACCCCTTTTATACCCTTCACACATATAACCAGTGCCAAGCCAGGGTGTTTGTGCTTTCCATCAGGTTCACCCTTTCGGTTGTTAATGGTAAAGCTGTCATTATTATGCATATAGCCTAAGGAATTTATTATCCCAAATGCCAGTGCATTATGGTTTGAAAGGCAAGCCACACCTTCTGGCATAGCAGTGGTAATTCTTTTAAATTGAATTATTCCTTTCTTTGTATACGCTTCATTCTTGAATTCTAAACCCGTTATAAGTATAGGTTTTTTATCTTTTTTAGCATTTAAAAGAAATCCGCCAAGTTTCGGCAGAGCCTGCCTGAAACTGTTTCCTACAATTTCTTCAAAAATTACACGTTCATCCAGTGCCGGAGCGCCAGTAAATGTACCGAAGAAACGACGGTTTAAGGCTTGGCTATCAGCCCTTCCAATACTGATCTTAATTATTTTTCCTTCTTCTATCTTCATCTCATGAAGGTAGCAGAAAATACTTAATAAATCCCTAATGTGGGAAGCTATGACTATTTTTTCTTTCTGAAGCTATCGAGGGTGACGATGTTGGAGTTTTCTGCTTTTAACTCACTCTTTTCTGCAGATTTAGATGCTTTCTTCTTATCTTCTTTTTCTACTTTTCCACCTTTTGCGGTGAATTGCGGGCGGCGGAATTGCAGGCCGAATTTCACACTTGGGTCAGCAAAAGAGGTAAGGGCAGAGAAAGGAACGGTAAGGTTTTCCTGCACATTATCAAAACTCAATACCACGCTAAAATGCTTATCATCAACCTCAAGTTCCCAGAACTGATGTTGTAGTATTATGGTCATCTCTTCGGGGTATTTTTCCATCAGCTTGTCAGACATCATGACTTCAGGGTGCTGCGTCTGGAATGTGATGAAGAAATGGTGGTCACCTTCCAGGCCTTTTTCCTGCACGATTTTAAGTGCTTTTTTAACGATGCCGCGCATAGCATCATCAATCAATCTTCCGTAGTCTATGAAATCTTCTGTCATATCAGCTCTCTTTATATAGTAACTCTACCAGAAAACCAGCTATTTGTATGTTTTTAAAATAAAAAATACTTTTGATATATCTAGACATATGCGCGAATAAAACGTCTTTAAAAACCGGAATGTACCAAAAAGCGTACATGAGGATTTTTAAAGGCGTTTTGACAAGCAAGATGTCAGATAGATCAAAAGTATAAAGGGGGGCTTCTGTTGCCCGGTGCTCCCCCCAAACCGCGTTACAAACTAGAGTTTAAGCACTACCTATTAGGCAGCAGCTTTAACTGCTACGACAAAATTGTCGTTAGCTGCAACAAGTGCTACGTTATTATCGTTAGCATTTATGTTTTTGACCATTTAACGGATATATCACCCCGGGAAAAAATCTTACCTTTATTACGCACGTCGATCCTATTTCGACCCCGCCAAAAGAAGCGTAAGTTAGTAAACTTACTAGCCATGAGCCAGCGAAGCTTCCGTCCCATGAAAAAGTTAGGAAACTTTTTCGGGGATATTTAAAAGCCACTTCCTTTGGTGGAGTCGCCGGGTACCGCCC
>CAYVHI010000025.1:0-25550 GCA_964450945.1 uncultured Rickettsiales bacterium | reverse complement strand
GAGATAGAACTTTTACATGAAAGGCGCGATATAATGCAGGCAACGATAGATGTTCTTGAGAAAGCCGGAGTTTCGGTTACAGATACAAAAGAAGGGTTGCTGGTAAAAAGGAAAGGTAAAGATATATTCCCGGTTGATATAGTGACTGACCCATACCCAGGCCTTGCAACCGATATGCAGGCGCAAGTTATGGCGCTGATGTGCATTGCCAAAGGTGAATCAAGAATCGCTGAAACCATTTTCGAGAACCGCTTCATGCACGTTCCGGAAATTATGCGCATGGGGGCGGATATACATATAGAAGGCCATACGGCGCTTATAAAAGGCGTAAAGCAACTACGCGCTGCAGAAGTAATGGCAACAGACCTAAGAGCTTCGGTTTCTCTAGTTCTTGCGGCTCTGGCCGCAGATGGCGAAAGTATTATAAATAGGGTATATCATATTGACCGTGGATATGAGAGAATAGAAGAAAAGCTTGCCGCTTGCGGCGCAAAAATTGAAAGATTTAAGGCATGACAGCACTTGCTAAAAAAAAATGTGTTCCATGCAAGGGAGAGGTTGCTCCATTCACGCTTCCCGAAGCAGAAGAATATATGAAAAAAGTTCCTGGCTGGGGCTTAGAGGATAAGGGAACACTGATAATCAGGAGCTTCCGTTTCAAGAACTATGCTGAAAGCTTAGAATTTGTTTGTGCGGTTTCCGTGATTGCCGAAAAGGAGAATCATCACCCGGATATAACCTTCGGCTGGGGATACGCGACGATATTGCTGCGTACCCACAGCATCAAAGGTTTATCTGAGAACGATTTTATAATCGCTGCAAAAATTAATGAAATTATTGAAGAGGCTTAGAAAGCCAGAGCTTGTGCGCTACTCTCCCTAAAGTAACCTCTAGGTTCTATTCCTGCTGAAGCAAATCTTTTACTTACTTCATTCACTAAAGCTCTTTCATATTTTTCTGCAACTTCTCTTATATGTGCAGCTTCTGCATTCGTGAAATATTTTGGCATTGGTTCACGGCGGACATAATCTCTTATATCATCGCGTGGCGGTTCACCAGGTAACAGAGTTTGTACATTGCGTATTGCTTGTTCAAGTTTTGCTTCAAGGACTCTTGTAATATAGTTTTCAGCAAGCTGCTTCTTTGAAAATTTAGCTCCAGAATTTGTATCAGTATATGTTCCTGTGACGGTTAATTCTGCAAGCTCAGGTTTTGTCAGACCTAAAATTTCAGGCTTGGTAAAGAAATCAGTACTTCTTAGTCTTTCACTAATATCTACAATTATTCTCATATCAGGTGTGCCCCACTCTTTGCCTTTTGCACCTCTGCCCTGTAAGTAAACAACAACTTTTGCAGCTAAAGGATGCTCGCTTCTTTTAAAGTAATCTATCAGATATTCACCTTTTTTTATCCCATCAGGCCTTTCTTCGCCGCAATATGGATAGTTTATATCTGCACCGCCTAAAACTGGTGCGGTATCTGCAATGACTTTACTCACTATACGTGAAATATCTGCAGTTAATTTCATATATGCAATTTTTGTTTCCTCGGCAACTTGATTCCCATCCATTTTTATTTCTGGAAATTCCAGAGACACTAATGGTTTAAGACCCCCCATTAATTCATTGTCTTTCATCAATTCTTGGACCTTTAATTTAAACAGACCAAGTCTTTCTGGTGAATCAACACCAAAAAGCAATATTTCGTTTAATTTTCTAGATGTGGGCTGGCCGCCGATTAAATCAGACATTTGTTCAAGCAATAATGATAATCCCTGCTCATCTACTGGGATTTCCTCTGCTACTAATTCTTGTAATCTTGCTGTTTTCTCAAAATTGCGCACCTGAACCATAAAAACTCCTTAAATTCAAAATATTAATGATTTTCCGCTAAAAAAATGTAATGTAAATATAGCAAATAATTGTTAAAAAATTATGAACCGGAATATTAAAGATTTATGACAAAGCTTATTGAAATAAAAAAGTCGGAATTTGATGTGGAAATCGATATAAGATACGCCACAGCCAACAATTTCACCGGTAAACCTATATATAAAAAACCTGGCTGTTACCTGCACCCTGACGCCGCAAATGCGCTTCAGAAGGCTATAAAGCTGGCTAAGGAAATTGGTTATAGATTTGTGATATTTGATGCCTACCGCCCGCATGAGGTGCAGAAAGCATTGTGGAACCATACTCCTGACCCGAATTTTCTTTCTCATCCCGAAACTGGCTCACTGCCGCATTGCCGTGGTGTTGCCGTAGATTTAAATCTTATTGATAAAAATGGAAAAGAACTGGATATGGGCACGGGTTTTGATGCTTTTACCCCGCTTTCCCACCACGGAGTTACTGAAGGAATCTCAAAACAGGCTCAGCTTAATAGATTTGTACTTATGGGAATTATGACAGCAGCTGGGTGGGATTTTTACCGCAACGAATGGTGGCACTATCAGCTTTTTAAACCGCGCGAGTATCAGGTAATTTCTGATAAGGATGCCGGAACGGGGATGATATAGCTATTGCACTGCTTCAACGGAAGTTACTTCCGGAACATAATGCTTAAGCATGTTTTCAATGCCTTGTTTCAGAGTTGCAGTAGAACTTGGGCAGCCTGAGCATGAGCCATGAAGTTCAAGATAAACTATACCGTTACTGAAATCTTTAAACACTATATCGCCGCCATCCATTGCAACAGCGGGACGTACGCGTGTTTCAATTAACTCTTTTATCTGTTTCACCAGTGGATCAGAATCATCAGAAGAAGAACTTTCCACTTTCTTGGCGCCGGAATTGATTATCGGTTTTCCTGAAACAAAATGTTCCATGATGGTTGTGAGTATCGCGGGTTTCAAAACATCCCACTCAACTGTTGGCGATTTTGTTACCGTTATGAAGTCGGAACCAAAAAATATTCCGTTCACATTATCGATTGTGAAAAGCGCATCAGCAAGCGGGGATGCCTTCGCATCCTCTTTCTTAGAAAAACTTGCTGTCCCCTCCGGCATAACTTCAGTGCCGGGAATGAATTTCATTGTTTCAGGGTTTGGTGTTTCCTCTGTCTGTATAAACATACTGTTCCTTTTTTTAATGTTTCCTTGAAAGTTTTCTAACTTTCAAATGAAACGCTGCTTTGCAGGTTCATGACTGGCTCGGATTTCTATCCTCGCATAACTCTATTTACAAGTGAATTATAGAAGACCTAGTAATTCAGTCAACTATGATCTTTTTAACCTAGTAGATACAAATTTTGGTATAGGATTAATTTTAGAGGCTAACTCTGTAAAATTAGCAATATCAGTGGCATCACAAAGTTTTGATCCTTTTCCGCTACTGTTTATTTTGCAGAAAAAAACATGGCCACTGGCATATCCTGCACTTTCTATCATCGCTACATGCTGATCTACAATTTTTGACTTAAGCAATCTGGTATACTTTACCGCATGGTTTCTGGCGGCGCGATCAGCTTCTATTACTTCAGCGCTAACACCAAGAGATCTTTTTATAGAAAAAAAATAATGATCTTCTTTTCTTCCTTCCTGATTTATTCTGAATTCAACCTGTGCATTCCGCCCCTCCTCAAAATCAAAATAAGGACCCGTTATGGTTACAGGAGGAACTTTAGTCACTGTTATGGGAGTATCAATTTTCTTCTGAAGCGGCTTTCTTCTTACGTCGCCAAGGCTATATTTTTGCTTAAAGTTATCTATGCATGTTTCAATAGTTACATAAACATCATCTTCTGTTTTTGGTTTATTCTCAATAATATCCTTGATAATTGATTTTTTCAGTTCATCTCTAAGGCTTGTATTTAAGGAGCATAGCTTTGTTGTTGCCATTACTTTTTCTTTTTTTTCTCCCACGCGGCACTCAACACTCCAGATACTACTTCCCCTTGTTAATATAATCTGAGGCGTAAAAATCTTTATTGCGCCATTTCTACGGCCTTCATTATATTCATCAATCGATACATCAAACCTACTGCTTATTTTATACTCAGTTATCTTCGCGCGAATCTTCTGCCTTGCTTCTTCTCTGGTCAATTCTTTTCCTGAACCAACCATGTTTTCAATTTCTGAAGATATAAATGTAAGGAACCATTTTAAGTTGAATCTTTTTGCCGACTCATCATCACACATATCAATATGAAGTGAGAATTTCAAAGGCCTTCTATTTTGGTACCAGGAAAAATCAGGAAAGGCGATTATCAATTCAGGTTTTCCTGTTTGGTCATAAATGCTGCAATCAGCATTAGGGGTGTGTATTGGAGCTATTTCACCATTCATATCTGCTGTAATTTTTTATTGATATAGGCCAGCTCGCACCCAAGATTCTTTGCTTCTTTTTTGGCATCTTTAGAAAAACCCTGGACAGTTATGAAGCCATGCGCCTGCAGTTTAAGTATCTCAGTCAATTGAGTTCCGGCAGGAACATAAACTGTCTCTTTCTTTTTAAACTTTGGTAATGCGCGGAGAATAGTATTCACATAAAGCGTGAACCCGGTTGCCTCTACTGATTGCTTTCCGGAGAAATTTTCAATGACATATCTGCCGCCACGCCCAAGTTCGCTTGCAGCACGGCCTGAGAAGAATGAAAAACTTATGCCAGTGTGATATTCAAAACCTTTGTGATCTAGCGGATCAACGGTCAGCGTTACATCCGGAATTTCCTTTTTTATCCTGCCGATCACTTTTTCAAGCCTTGCAACATGAGACGCGGCATCTTTCGGAAGTTTTGCCTGTTTTAATTTCTTAAGCGCATAATCCGCCGGGCCGCTCGCCTGTAATAAATCAGTGAATATGGAAGCGGATTTACCAAGGTTCTCCCTGATGCCTGCCATATCTTTTTTCTGGATGAGACCCAAAAGTTTTGCCTGATTCTTTTCAGGAATTTTTGCCGCCTTAAAAAGAATATCAACAATAGAAGGCAGGTTGAAATCAATCGAAAGTTCTTTCACCACAACCATTTTGAGCGCTTCTGCCGCAATCATTATAACTTCAACATCTGCCTCTACCGAATCAGTGCCTATCAATTCTAGGCCTGCCTGGGCAATCTGCCTTTCCGCGTTTACGCCAGAACCTTTTACCCTTAAAGCCTGCCCGGCATAACAAAGCCTTAAAGGAAGTGAGGCATTCTTAAAACGGGTGTTGGCAATGCGCATCACCTGGGTTGTCATATCTGCCCTTATACCCATTGTTTCACCGGAGATGGGATCAAGCACCCGGAAGGTTTCCTTGCTCAGCTTTTTATTCTTCTTAGATATCAGGGTCTTTTCAAATTCCATCAGCGGCGGTTTCACCTGCTGGTAACCGAATTTTGAAAAAGTGTTCACCAAAGTCGATACGGTTTTTGCCTCGCGCGCCGCATCTGGCGCAAGGAGGTCATAAAAACCGGAGGGTAATAATGCTTTTGTAGTTTTCATATAGGTAAAATAATTTTAAGGAGCTAACATAACATATTATAAATACATAAAAAACAGCCATTAATACAAATACTTGACTGATTATGTCGGTTTTTCTTGAAAATGTTAAAAAATATACCATATAATACTGTATAAAGAACATCGAACAATATAAAAACCGGAGGAATTAGATGGTTGATTTTACTAATAAAAACATTGCTACAGGCACACGCCAGGCTGAATATGATGAAGGCCTAAGAGCCTATATGGTGAGCGTATATAATTATATGGCGCTTGCACTTGGCCTTACAGGTCTTGTTGCATTTATCGCATCACAATCTGTAACCATAATGAGCGCTATGTATGTGCTTAACCCGGCAGGTCAGATAGTTGGTATGAATGGCCTTGGCTGGCTGGTGGCTTTTGCACCTCTTGCCATCGTGCTTTTTATGGGATTCAAGTTCCATAGCATGAGCTTTCAGACCGCACAGGCGACATTCTGGACTTATGCCGCATTAACTGGATTATCACTCGCAAGTATTTTCCTTGTCTATACAGGTGCCAGCATTGCCCGTGTGTTCTTTATCACTGCAGGCGTATTCGGCGGTATGAGCCTTTATGGATACACAACAAAGCGTGACCTTACTGGCCTTGGATCTTTCCTGATTATGGGTGTGTGGGGCATATTGCTTGCAAGCATAGTAAATATTTTCATGCAAAGCCCGGGATTATACTTTGCGCTTTCAATCCTGAGCGTGCTGATTTTCACTGGCCTTGTTGCATATGATACGCAGAAAATAAAAGAAACCTATTATATGATAGGCGGCAGTGGTGAGATGATGGGTAAAGCTGCAATAATAGGTGCGCTTAGCCTTTACATAGACTTCATAGCCATATTCATAAATCTTATGAGATTTTTTGGTGACAGAAGGTAATACGGGTTTAACTTGATTAAGAAGAAACCCGGTTTATGCCGGGTTTTTTCTTTTAAATAGAACTTATGATTAATATTAGAAAAGCAAATGCACGTGGCAGGACAAAGATAGACTGGCTGGATAGCTGGCACAGTTTTTCATTCGGCCATTATTATGATCCGGGGAATATGGGATACGGACACCTAAGGGTTATCAATGACGATATGATTGCACCCGGCGGGGAATTTGCCACTCACGGACACCGTGATATGGAAATAATAACCTATGTACTGAACGGCGCGCTTGAACACCGCGACAGCATAGGCAACAATTCAGTGATAAAAGCAGGTGAAGTGCAACGCATGAGTGCAGGAAAGGGAATCCTGCACAGCGAATCAAATGCATCAAAAAAAGATCCGGTGCATCTTTTGCAGATATGGATTCTTCCCGATCAACAAGGCATAAAACCCGAATATGAACAGAAGGATTTTGCCCGCACAGGAAAAAATTTCCAGTTGGTTGTTTCAAAAACAGGAAGGGAAGGATCTTTAAAAATACATCAGGATGTTGACCTTTACTCACTCAGGCTTTCAGAGAAGAAATCACATAATTTTGCTGGAGATAAAAAAAATAAATTCTGGGTACAGGTGGCGCTCGGCAACGTTGATATAAACGGTAAGAAACTTGCACAAGGTGACGGCGCAACTATCACAGATGAAAGCGAATTAAAAATTGAAGCAAAAAAAGATGCGGATCTTCTGATATTCGATTTGAAGAAGAACGAGATAGTCAGTTTTTAAGTTCTTTCCTTTCTTTCTCTGGTATTATGTAAACAATCTCACCTGGTTTGGAATAACCAAGAATCCTGCGTGCCTGCTCATCAAGCAGGTCAGGATCAAGCGATTCCGGGTATAGTTTGCTCACCTTGAGTTCAAGAGCTTCTCTCTCTTCTTTTATGACGGCATTTTCTGCCTCGATCTTTTCAAGGGTCTTTGATAGCTTTAGCATGGTGAGTAGGCCTTTTTCGCCATTTATCGCATGATATGAGAAATAGGTTATGGACAGCACGAAAAACAATGTTGTGCTAAGCTGAATAACTTTATGTCGATTGTGATGCCTTAACAGCATTTAACTTATACTCTACCTGAGTTGAAAGCGTTGTTTATACCAGATTGTATCATTTTCTTTCAATGGAAGAAAGAAAAAGACTGCCACTTTTTTAGGCAGTGGGTAACTTAAGCAACAGTTTTAAGTATAGACCTACCGGCAAAACGGGCAGCTGTGCTTAAATGTTCTTCTATTCTTATGAGCTCATTGTATTTTGCCAGACGGTCTGACCTTGAGAGTGAGCCGGTTTTTATTTGCCCAGCATTGGTGGCAACCGCAATATGGGCAATGGTTGTATCTTCAGTTTCGCCTGAACGGTGAGAGATAATGCTCTTATAACCAGCATCTGCACCAATGCGTATTGCCTCTAAAGTTTCAGATAAAGTTCCTATCTGATTAACTTTGATAAGAATGGAATTGGCGAGGCCCTTTTTAATTCCTTCCTTAATAATTGCCGGGTTGGTAACGAACAAATCATCACCCACCAGCTGAATCTTATCCCCGATCCCATCGGTTATCGCCTTCCAGCCTTTATGGTCATCTTCCGCCATAGCATCTTCAATGGAAACGATAGGAAATTTCTTGATCAGGTTTTCATAATATTTGATAAGACCATCTGCACTTAGGGATTTGCCTTCGCCTTCTAATTCATATTTGCCCTTTTTATAAAATTCGGTGGAAGCGGCATCCAGCGCTATAACAATATCCTTTCCTTCATCATAGCCGGCGTTGTTTATAGCTTTAACTATGAACTTAAGTGCTTCTTCAGAGCTTTTAAGATTTGGAGCAAAACCACCCTCATCACCAACAGCGGTGTTATGGTTTGCATCATGTAATGCTTTCTTAAGGTGATGGAAAACTTCTGCGCCCATGCGTATAGCATCCGCCATTGTATCAGCCGATACCGGCATGATCATGAATTCCTGAATATCAATAGGGTTATCAGCATGCGCACCCCCATTTATAATATTCATAAGCGGCACAGGCATTACATGCGCCTTAGCCCCGCCAAGATACTGGTATAAAGGCAGACCAGCGCTTTCTGCCGCCGCTTTTGCAATTGCCAAAGATGTGCCAAGAATTGCATTAGCACCCAAACGGGCTTTATTCTTTGTGCCATCAAGTTCAATCAGGGCTTCATCAATAACCAGTTGTTCAGAAACCTCACGGCCGCAGATTGCATCAGCAATCTCGCCATTAACATTCTTTACAGCTTTTAATACACCCTTGCCTAGATAGCGATTTTTATCACCATCACGCAGCTCTAAAGCCTCCAGGCTGCCGGTAGATGCACCAGATGGAACAGCAGCGCGCCCAAACGCACCATCTTCAAGATGAACATCCACCTCAACGGTTGGATTTCCCCTGCTATCAATGATTTCTCTACCTATTATATGTGTAATCGCTGCCATGATTATTTACCTGTATACTTCACCGAAACCTACTATGCTTAGTATCTAGCTTGGCATTTTTAGCTTCCGTTGCTCACGTATTTTAACATACGCTCGAGCTACGGCTCTAAAAACGCCTTCGCTATCTATCTAAGCCTAGCGATTTCATAAAAATTCGTTCAGTTTTTTAACTATCCTAGCACAAAAATGCAAGGAAAATGACTTTTCTTAAAAGATTGTGCTATAAGCACGAGCTATGTTACAGGAAAAATTAAATAAGATGCTTAACAGGAAAGTTACGGCCAGGAAGCCGAAGGTGGCTGTTGCCGTCTCTGGCGGTATTGACAGCATGGCGCTGGCCCTGCTTGCTGCTGCATGGACAAAAGATGTTACCGCACTGACGGTTGACCACGGAATCCGTAAAGAAGCGGCAGAAGAAGCAAAGCAGGTGGCAAAGTGGATGAAGAAACTTAAAATCAAACATCACATCCTTACCAATAAAAAAGAAAAGCCAAAATCAGATGTAATGAATTATGCGCGCGAGGTTAGATATAGTTTACTAACTGACTGGTGTAAAAAAAATAAGATTGATGCGCTGCTGGTTGCCCATAACCTTGAAGACCAGGCGGAAACAGTGCTGATGCGCATGGAGCGTGGCAGCGGTGTGGATGGGCTTTCCGGAATCCCGCCGGAAAATACCATCAATGGTGTAAGGATTCTAAGGCCGCTTATTTCAATCTCCCGCAAGGACTTGAAAAAATTCCTGAAAGAGAAAAAACAGAAATGGATCGAAGACCCGACAAATAAAAATACCAAGTATAAAAGGAATAAGACAAGGGAAGTACTGAATGCAATAACTGATGTTGAAAAAGATGTTCTGGTGAAAAGGTTTGCTGATATCGCAGGGCACATGCAGCGTGTTAAAGGCTTTCTCGAAACTGCATCAGATAATGCGTTCAAAAACTCCGTCGTTGTTGAAGAAAAGAGATTTTTACTGGACGGCGCAAGGTTTAGGAGCTTACACGAAGAGATAGCCTTGAGGCTGCTTACAGACCTTCTGGTAAAGGCGGGGAAAAAGGGTGAAAGACCAAGATTCGATAATCTTAAGAACCTTTATGAAAACCTCATGCGGGAGGATTTTAAGGCGGCAACTCTTGCCGGTTGCAGGGTTTTTGCCTCCATCAAAAAACGCGAGAATGGAAAAATAATCTTTATTTCAGAAGGTTAGAGTAAAAGAAAAATAATAAAAAATATTCCACTTCCCCTTGAATTTCAGGCACTTTGATGACATATATATACAAGAAATAAGTTTTTTTAGTGAGGTCTCCTTTGAATAATTTTAGTAAGAATATAGTAATCTGGATTCTGGTTATACTGGTTATGGTGGTTGCCTATGATATGATTCAGGGCAGCAGTGTAAGAGGCTCTCGCATTGCCTTTTCCGATTTTTTAACAGATGTTGATGCTGGTAAAGTTAGTGATGTCACCATCCAGGGAAAAAACCTTGAAGGCCATTATAATGATGGCGATAAGTTCAGTACTTTCTCTCCTGATTATCCGGGCCTTGTCGACCGCTTGAGTGATAAAGGCGTGCGTATAAATGTTATGCCGCTTGAAAGCACAACCGGCTCATTCCTCGGCGTTCTATTGTCATGGTTTCCTATATTATTGCTTATTGGTGTGTGGATTTTTTTCATGCGCCAGATGCAGGGTGGTGGCAAAGGCGGTGCAATGGGATTCGGAAAATCACGTGCACGTCTACTTACCGAAAAACAGGGAAGGGTGACATTCGAAGATGTTGCTGGTATCGATGAAGCAAAAGAAGAGCTTGGCGAGATAGTGGATTTCCTGCGTGACCCGCAAAAATTCCAAAAACTAGGCGGCAAGATACCGAAAGGCTGCCTGCTGGTTGGCCCGCCAGGAACTGGTAAAACACTGCTTGCACGGGCGATTGCCGGTGAAGCGAATGTTCCGTTCTTCTCGATTTCAGGTTCTGATTTCGTTGAAATGTTCGTGGGTGTTGGTGCGTCCCGCGTGCGTGATATGTTCGAGCAAGGAAAGAAAAATGCCCCATGCCTTATATTCATAGATGAAATTGATGCGGTAGGAAGACACCGTGGTGCGGGGCTTGGTGGCGGTAACGATGAGCGCGAACAGACATTAAACCAACTCCTTGTAGAGATGGATGGTTTTGAAAGTAATGAAGGCGTTATCATAATCGCTGCAACCAACAGGCCGGATGTGCTTGATCCAGCACTACTCCGCCCAGGCAGGTTTGACAGGCAGATAGTTGTGCCTATTCCAGATATAAATGGACGTGAACAGATACTTCGTGTGCATATGAAGAAAGTTCCGCTGGCGCCAGATGTAGAACCAAAAATCATTGCCAGAGGCTCACCGGGATTCTCTGGTGCCGACCTTGCCAACCTGGTGAATGAAGCGGCTCTTCTTGCTGCAAGGCGCAACAGAAAAGTTGTTACCATGGCAGAATTCGAGGAAGCCAAAGATAAAGTGCTGATGGGTTACCAGAGAAAATCTCTTGCCATGAGTGAAGAGGAAAAGAAACTTACAGCTTACCATGAAGGCGGGCATGCAATAGTAACCCTACATTGTCCGGCTTCTGACCCTATACACAAGGCAACCATTATTCCACGGGGCCGCGCACTCGGTATGGTGATGCGTTTGCCAGAGCGGGACAGGTTATCCGTAACGCGAGAAAAACTGGAAGCTGACCTTGCAGTTGCAATGGGCGGACGTGTAGCCGAAGAATTAATTTTCGGACATGATAAAGTAACAAGCGGTGCATCTTCTGATATCCAGTATGCAACCAAGATGGCGCGTAACATGGTGGTAGCATGGGGGATGAGTGATAAGATAGGCCCGCTGTTCCATGGTGATGACCGGGAAGAAGTTTTCCTTGGCCACTCACTGGGGCAGCGCAGCACAACCTCAGACAATACTGCAAACCTGATTGATTCAGAAACAAAACGCATTGTTGAGGAAGGCTATAACAGAGCGAAGAAAATCCTGACCGAAAATATTGACCAGTTACATAAACTGGCACAAGGACTGCTTGAATATGAAACTCTTTCTGGCGATGAGATAAAAGATTTCCTTGATGGAAAGCCAATTCACCGCACCAGCAGCAATGATAAGCCACCATCTTCTGGCGCTAAAACCACTTCCGTTCCGAAAAGGAAGAGAAAGGATATAAACGGCGGGACTTTGCCACAGGAGATTTAGAGCATTTTCATTTTAAGTCTTTACTTTGTCGTGCTGCGGTCAAAATGTGCTCATGTATCCTTAAAAATACACTGCGCGCATTTTGCCCTACACTCCTAGTAAATACTTAAAAGCAAAACGCTCTAGTTTAGGGGATTTCAATTCAGTACTCTATATTAAAAATATAAAGTCTGCTTTCGTAAAGTGTAACAATAAGTAATTTGCCAAAACATCAGCAGCTTGATATTAATCTCTTCTTATGAAGCGCAAATATTTCGGTACAGATGGCGTGAGGGGTGAGACAAACAAATCCCCTATGGACCCTATGACGGTTTTAAAACTCGGCATGGCAGCGGGCTTGCAATTTACAAGAGGCAACCACCGCCACCGCGTGGTTATCGGAAAAGATACCAGGCTTTCAGGCTATATGGTGGAAGCGGCGCTTGAATCCGGATTCACATCTGTTGGTATGGAAGTGGTTCTGGTTGGCCCGATGCCGACACCGGCAATCGGCATGCTCACAAAATCTTTACGCGCTGACCTTGGTGTTATGATATCGGCATCACATAACCCATATTCTGATAACGGCATAAAACTTTTTGGCCCTGATGGTTATAAGCTTTCTGATTCTATTGAAGCGCAGATAGAGAAGGCGATGGATTCTGACCTTTCAAAAAAACTGGCAGAACCAAAAAAACTTGGCCGCGCAAAAAGGCTGGATGATGCGCCAGGGCGCTATATCGAATTCGTGAAGAATACATTCCCGAAAGGAAAAAAACTTGATGGCTTAAGGATTGTTATCGATTGCGCTAACGGCGCCGCCTATCAGCTAGGCCCGAAAATCTTATGGGAACTTGGCGCTGAAGTTATACCGCTTTCAGTTAACCCAGATGGTTTTAATGTCAACCGCAACTGTGGCTCTACATACCCTGAACTTATATGCAGTGAAGTTAAAAGACAAAATGCCGATATTGGCATTGCGCTTGATGGCGATGCTGACAGGCTAATCATCTGTGATGAAAAAGGCCAACTGATTGATGGCGATCAGATAATGGCTGTAATTGCTACATACTGGAAAAAAACCGGAAGGCTAAAGGGTAGGAAAATTGCTGCTACACATATGTCCAACATGGGTTTAGAAAAATACCTATCATCGCAAGGAATTGAATTGATACGTACAAAAATTGGCGACAGATATGTTCTTGAAGCCATGCAGGAAGAAAAACTCAATATCGGCGGTGAACAATCCGGCCATATAATACTTTCTGATTATTCAACAACTGGTGATGGATTGGTTGCGGCGCTGCAGATTCTTGCGGTGCTGTGTGAGAAAAAACAGAAAGCAAGTTTGGCGCTGCGTGCCTTCAAACCGATTCCGCAGGTACTCAAAAATATAAAATATTCCGGAAAAAAAGACCCGCTGGAAAACCGTGATGTGAAAAAAATCATCACTCTCTATCAGAAGGCATTGGGGGAAGAGGGCAGGGTGTTCATAAGGAAATCCGGAACCGAACCGTTAATCAGGATAATGGTGGAGGCGGAAAGTAACCAGACAGTTAACAAAGTGGCAAATGATATTGCCGCCATAATAAAAAAAGTTGCGGGGAAATGATGCAGGGAAGAGTATTAATTATTGCCGGTTCTGATTCAGGTGGCGGCGCTGGCATACAGGCAGATATAAAAACAGTAACCACTCTTGGCGGTTATGCCGCAACCGCCATAACCGCACTTACCGCACAAAACACCAAAGGGGTTTTCGGTATACATGATGTGCCGGATAAGTTCATTGAGCAGCAGATGGAACTGGTGCTTTCTGATATCGGGGCGGATGCCATTAAAACCGGGATGTTGCACCGGGAAGGGGTTATAAAATCCGTTGTTAAGGTGTTAAAGAAATATCCAAAGATTCCGGTTATCGTTGACCCGGTTATGGTTGCTAAAGGTGGCAGCAAATTACTGAAAGATAATGCAATTAATGCTTTAAGGGATTTACTTATCCCGCGCGCGGTGCTGGTTACACCCAATATTCCTGAGGCAGAAGTGTTGGCCGGAATAAAGATAAACAGCGCAGAAACAAAACTGGAAGCAGCACTCCGGATAATGGCACTGGGCGCGGAGGCTGTTTTAATAAAAGGCGGCCATCTTAAAGGTAAAAAAATCATCAATGTTCTGGTTACAAAAGATGGGGTGGTTAGTGCGTTCCAGACCAATAGGATCAATACAAAGAATACCCATGGTACTGGCTGTACTCTTGCTTCAGCCATAGCCACAGGGTTTGCCCAAGGCTTTGAGCTTAATGATAATATCGAAAGATCAATGGCTTACGTGAAAGAAGCTATACGTAGTGCCCCAGGTTTTGGCAAAGGCCACGGCCCACTAAACCATTTTGTGGTAAGTGGGTAATCTTAGCAGGTTTTTTTGTTTCGGGTCTCAGATTAAACAGATTGCCTCCCGTGGCTTTGACTACCGTATGGCAAAAAACCAATAGAATAACGGGAACATGCTGATTTGTAACAAAATCTTCATACTTCCTAGATTGAAGGAAGGCTGGCAGGCTAGTAAAATGGAAGGATTATCTGTACAAGAATTCATTCTTGTTATCCCCCAATGTGTAACGAACGCTGGGGTTTTTTCTAGTTCCTATCTTTTCTGGTAGCCCTAAAAAGGCTGCATCAGGGCAGAAGAGATGGGTGTAGTCTCCTTGGCGCGCCGCCTAAAATTCAAAGGCGCAGCCGAAAACGTCACCCCGTAAATGACGATAAAAACGGGGAGAAAGGCGAAATCATTGGAGGAAACATACTCAGAGTTGATGACTGAGATTGGAGGCTTGGAGCTGAAGATATGTAAGGTGTCGGTAGAGATTAGCCTTCTAAAGCTCTTAGCCCTTTCTTTTCCTGAGGAATATCGGGAAAAAGTATTAGGAGCGATCTCCAAGATGGAGAAAATATTCAAGGAATGACAAAAGCCACCCTCCCTGGGGTGGCTTTTCGTTTTAAATGCTTGAAATTCCACCTAAATTATTTTGTGGTTTCTGAGTAAATCGTCATAATATTTTAATAAATCAATGGTATAGTGCCTGTTCTCATAGTTAGTTACTTATACTGAACCGGAGTGCCATGTTGGCATTTATAGGGCCGGATCAGTCAACATTTCTCTAACCTTCGTTCCCCGCGAAATAAAACAAAGAGGGGGAAAGCGGGTGAAGATGAGTGAAAAGAAAACCTGACATCTTGATTATCCTTTCAGATTATCAGTCATCTGGTGAATTTAAAGGGTATAAGAAGTTGGACGTCCTTGAATGGACAAAAGCCAAGGACGGCAGTGGATATGTGTATGACCACATATACACCACCATCTCAAAGAAGAGTTCGTTTGGCAAGGACTGCGTGATGCAGATGGTAAAGTTATATGCAGTTAAAAAGAAATACTGCATACTTTACCTACCCTAACAACTAGCCACCACCCTAGGTGGCTTTTTTGCTTTTAAATGCTTGCAATCCCCCAAAACATCGTGTAAAAAGCCCGCCTTACTGAAAAAAACACCCTTTTTAGGGGAGAGAATTATGAAAGAGAACATTCATCCAGATTATCATGAAATTACCGTAGTTATGACTGACGGTACAAAATTCAAAACCCGTTCAACATGGGGCAAAGAAGGTGATAGCTACCAGCTTGATGTGGACCCAAAAACACACCCGGCATGGACAGGCGCTGGCGGTTATGTTAACGAAAGCGCAAGCCAGGTTGCACGCTTCAATAAACGCTTCGGTAACCTGAAGCTGAAATCAAACGCGCCAGCAGGTGCAGCAGCTTCTTCTGCTAAACCAGCCGCCGCAGCTCCTAAAAAAGAAGCAAAGAAAGCTGAACCTAAAGCTAAAAAAGAAGATAAAAAAGCTTAAGTTTTTTCTTATAGCGATTATAAAAAAACCAGCCTTAGAGCTGGTTTTTTTATTACTAATCCAAAAACATTTTCTGGATATCTATTGAGGATTCCTTGCCGATTTTATCGTAATTCTCATTAATCCAGTCATCAGCCGCCTGATAACCGATTTCTTTTAAGTGAAGAAGGAAATCCCAATCCGCATTGAACTTGCTGTTGTGGCCAAGGCCCACCATTATATCTTCAGCCTGAACCATATGCAGAAGCATGCGTTTATATTCATTGGGCTTAAGTTTTTTCTCATCAAGGAGTTTGGTTACGAATGCAATTGCCCTTACCTCACGCATCAATGTTGCGTTGAAGCTTATCTCATTAACGCGGTCTAAAATCTCCTGCGAACTGGTTGGAACTTCCTCAATATTAATAGGATTGATCTGTATTATAACGATATCACGGCAACCGCAGTTATAAATGAGAGGGTAAAGCGCAGGGTTGCCCGAATAACCGCCATCCCAATAATATTCGCCATTCACCTCAACTGTCTTAAACAGGAACGGCAAACATGCAGAGGCAAGCAGCATATCTGCAGTGAGTTCACTGTGGTTAAAAACTTTTATCTTTCCATTCCGAACATTGGTTGCATTTATAAACAGCTTAACTTCATTGCACTTACGCATCCTTTGAAAATCTATCAGCTCGTTCACGATGTCACGTAAGGGGTTAAGATCAAGAACATTGAACTGGTATGGCGAAAACATACGCGTCATATAATCCATCGCGTAGAAAGATGGATTCATGGAAAAATTTGTGTTGCCCATCATTTTTTCCATGAAGGTTGGCTGTAGGGGAGACATGGCTGCTGCAGCGCTTATCTTCCGCCAGAATGCCTCAAGCAGGTCTTTGGTTTTTTCCCTGCCGCCGGTTTCCATGCCATATGCATATATGGCAGCATTTATGCTGCCGGCGCTGGCACCACTTATCGCTTCAACCTCAATTGATTCTTCATCAAGGAACCTCTCCAGCACGCCCCAGGTGAATGCACCATGCGAACCACCGCCCTGTAATGCAAGGTTTATCGTTTTTACCTTGCCGCTCCTTTTCCTTGCAATTTTTGCTTTCTCTGCCGCTTTTTTTGTTAACGCCATTTACACTCGCTCATTTTTTATGACAACGCTTTATTAACATGCTAGAAAAATAATTCAATGAGATAAAATGTTGCACAGCAAAAGTTAATGGCAAAACAAAAACACATTGTAAAAATTTATACTGACGGAGCTTGCTCAGGAAACCCAGGGCCAGGCGGCTGGGGCGCTGTGCTGATGTATGGTGAGGCGCGCAAAGAAATAAATGGCGGTGAAAAAGAAACCACCAACAACAGAATGGAGCTGATGGCGGCAATTAAAGCCCTCGAAGCATTAAAGAAATTTTCTGAAGTGCACATCTATACAGACAGCATGTATGTGAAAGATGGAATTACAACATGGATACATAAATGGAAAAACAACAACTGGAAAAATTCAAACAAGAAGCCGGTAAAAAATAAAGATCTGTGGCAGGAACTTGAAGAGATGATAAGCAAACATGAAATTAAATGGCATTGGGTGAAAGGTCATGATGGCCACCCGGAGAACGAACGCGCAGATGAACTTGCAAGGATTGCTGTATTAAGAGAACTTTAGGCTCTTTTTAATCTCAGGTATAAAACCTGGTTGCGCTTTTTCTTAAGCACCTCAAAACGTATACCAAAAATATCAAAAATCTCTCCCGGATCAGGAATTATTTTTGCCATCTCGATAAGAATACCGGCAACTGTAGATGCATCTTTATCATCAGGCAGGTCCCAGTCAAGCTGGCGGTTAAGATCGCGCACGGTGACAGAACCATCAACAATATAGGAACCATCAGCCTCCTTCATTATACCTATAAACACGTTATCGTGTTCATCGTGTATATGGCCGACGATTTCTTCTAGTATATCCTCAAGTGTAATCATACCCATTAGAGAGCTGTATTCATCAATTACTAGCGCAAAATGAGTCCGCTTTTCACGGAAGGCAAAAAGCTGGTCCCTTAGGATTGTGGTGGATGGAATGAACCATGGATCGCTGAGTACCGCTTCCAGATTTATGGAACTAAGATTGCCGCGTGAGTTATGAATTTCACGCATGAGGTCCTTAATATTTAAAATGCCAAGAATGTTATCAGGGTTATCTTTCCAGACAGGAATGCGTGTAAATGCATTGCTTAGAACCCGTTCAATAATTTTTTCCATCGGAAGATCTATGTTGATGGTAACCATATTTTTACGGTGAACCATAACCTCGCCAACTTCAGTTTCTGCAAGGTCTATGATGCTGCCTAGCATATCGCGGTCATGCTTGAAAACCACGCCTTCATGGTGGTGAAGATCAATAGTGCCGCGGATCAGATCCATTGCCGAGCGTGAAGATTCTAAAGGTTTCTCTATGCTTATGCCAAAAAATCTGAATGAAAAGCTTATGATCTTTTCAATCATTGTAACGACGGGGCCAAAAATTTTCACAATTATAGAAATGAGCGGAGCTACTAATAAGGCGACTTTCTCAGAATGGGCAAAAGCATAAGTTTTTGGTGCAACTTCAGAGAATATAACGATTAATACGGTTATAATCGCTGTTGCGTAGAGAACTCCTTCTTCTCCAAAAAGTTTAATGAGAACGCTTGTCGTAATAGCTGAAGCGGCAGTATTTACAAGATTATTACCAAGCAGCAGGGCAGCAAGCAGCCGGTCTTTATTCTGGCGGATTTTTGTTACCAGAATGGCACGCTTGTTTCCTTCCATCCTGAGCTTGTGAATTTTGGCGCGAGACAGCGCGGTAAGCCCGGTTTCAGCTGCAGAGAAGAAAGCAGAAATAAGAAGCATTAGAAAAACCGCAGATATATAAAAGCCAATGTGAGTTTCCATATAAAAACCTTATAAAGATTCGTTTAAAAATTCTGCCAAGTCTTTTTTCTTCACATCCTTGCTTATAAAAGATTTACCTATACCACGCGCAAGTATAAAAATCATTTTTCCGTCGCTTACTTTCTTATCCTTCTTCATGTATGAAATAAGTTTTGCTGCTCTAAGTTTTATCTTTGCATTCTGAAGTTTTGTTGGAAGGCCAGCACTGCTTAAGTGGCGTTCCGCGCGGGCCGCTTCCTTTTCCGGGCATAAACCAAGATGGGCGGAAAAGCGGAACGCCAGCACCATACCTATACTTACGGCTTCACCATGAAGAAGTTTTGATGAATAGCCGGTGGCGAGCTCCAGCGCATGTGCAAAAGTGTGGCCGAGGTTAAGTAGCGCACGTTCTCCTGATTCCTTCTCATCCCTTCTGACAATCTCTGCCTTTGCCTCACAACTTGTTTTTACAATATGCTGAAGTGCAGCAGGATCTTTTTTCTTTATTAAAAATAAATTCTGTTCCAGCCATGTAAAAAATTCAGGATTGTTTATCAGACCATATTTCACAACTTCGGCATAGCCTGCAAGCATCTGGCGCATTGGCAGGGTTTTTAACAGACTGGTATCTGCCAGAACAATCTTTGGCTGATAAAAGCTGCCCACAAGATTTTTTCCTTTTCTTGTGTTTATGCCTGTCTTTCCACCAACAGAACTATCAACCATCGAAAGCAATGTTGTTGGTATCTGTATGAAGGCAACCCCGCGCAACAACACGCTTGCGGCAAAACCGGTAAGATCACCTATTACACCGCCGCCAAGAGCTATCAGCGTGATTTTTCTTTCTACATTAAGAGCCAGTAATTTTTCCAATATCTGTTCCAAATATTTAAAGCTCTTCGTTTTTTCTCCGGCAGGAAGAATTATGGAATAATGCTCTATGCCTGAATCATTCAAAGATTTCTTAAGAGTTACAAGATGATGTTTTGCAACATTATTATCAGTGATAATACATACGCGCGGAATAGAAATTAGTGGTTTTATATGCTTTCCGGCCTGCCTTAACAGGTTTTCACCTATAAGGATGGAGTAGCTTCTGTCTTTAAGTTCTACATTTACACTCTCGAATTTAGTCATTTTTCTCAATAATTTTTTTATCGTTAAGCGAAGAAATAATTTTCTTCACTACGTTATCATGTGGTTTGTCATCACTATCTATGATTATATCTGCCTGCTTATAAACAGGATACCTTTCATCAATAAGACTCGCAAGTATTTCCCGTTTATCTCCTTTTTCGAGTAGAGGGCGGGTTGACTTGCGTGATACACGCTCAACCAGGATATCTATATCAGCCCTAAGCCATACGGTTATAGCGTATTTCTTAAGCATTTCCTGTATTTCCTTATTCATGTATGCCCCGCCGCCAGTAGCCATTACATGTGGCGGGCGGGCAAGCAGTTCTGCCACAACTTCCTTCTCGCGCTTACGGAAATAGGGTTCGCCTTTCTTTTCGAATATCTCGGAAACAGAACATTTTTCATGATCCTCTATAACTTTATCAAGATCAAAAAATTCAAGATCAAGATCTCGTGCCAGCCGCAGACCGACGGAGGATTTTCCTGCGCCCATCAATCCAATCAATACAATTGTCTTATTTACTTTTACTGACATATATAATAAATTCTAATTACTTCCTACTTCGTCGTGCTTCGACTCGTTATGCTCATGTATGTTTATAATACACTCCGCTACCTCGTCTTGCACTCCTAGTATTAAGTGAATTAGAATTTATTACAATTTTTCATAGTTATGAACAGAATATTTTATCGCTATGCGCTATCACCAGAAAAAAAGCAGAAAATTTAAGAAGCTGTTGTTATTACTTGTAATTATTGGTTTTGTCGGGTCTATATGGTTTCTTTCCCGGGATATCCCCCCGCCAACACAGGCTGTGGTAAAGCAAATTGATAATGCCAGATTTGCCAAATAAACCAGCTTTACTTATAGAATCATTCCTTGAAATGATGATGGCAGAAAGAGGCTCATCATCAAACACATGCCAGGCATACCGCCGAGACCTTGCTGATTTTGTTAGATTTTCTGAAAATTCCTCAATAAATATTGAGAAAGTTACAAAGAAAGATGTGCAGGATTTTCTTGCTTCGCTAACAGGAAGAGGAATCTCGGCAAGGAGTTCGGCGCGAAAATTATCCACCCTGAAACAATTTTACCAGTTCCTGTTCAGCGAGCAGATAATTCCTGATAACCCGGTAATAACCATTGAAGGCCCAAAACAAACTAAATCTCTGCCGAAATTCCTTACCGAGCAGGAAATGGCCAGATTGTTTGAAACTGTACAGAAGGATTTGTCGGAGCAGGGAGCAAGAACAGCAGCGCTGCTTGAAATTTCCTATGCCGCAGGGCTTAGGGTATCAGAACTTGTTTCGCTAAAAATTTCCGCCATCCAGAAAGATGGAACGCTGATAATAAAGGGCAAGGGCGGCAAGGAAAGGATGGTACCGCTGCATAGAACGGCACAGGAGAAGATAAAAAACTATCTTAATATCCGCCACATTTTTCTGGGTGAAGGGGAAGAATCAGAATGGCTTTTCCCTTCCGATGGCAAACACCTTACCCGCCAGCGCTTCGGCCAGATATTAAAAGAACTGGCAATCAAAGCAAACCTTGATCCGGCAAAAATATCGCCACATATCCTGCGCCATTCATTTGCCAGCCATATGCTGCACCATGGCGCTGACTTAAGGGTATTGCAGGAATTGCTTGGGCACTCCGATATATCTACAACGCAAGTTTACACACACATACTTGATGAAAAATTAAAAAATATTGTTACAAACAAACATCCCCTTGCAAAAAAGGAAACAGTATGAAAATTGAATTGTCAGGACCATCACTTCCGCCCGCTTCCGGTGGCAGGGCAAAACAGCTTGTTATACTTTTGCACGGCCTTGGGGCGGATGGTAATGACCTTATCTCCCTTGCGCCGGAATTTGCAGAAATCCTGCCGGATGCCTATTTTATCTCGCCCAATGCTCCATATCCATGTGATATGGCTCCATTTGGTTTCCAGTGGTTTTCATTACGGGACTGGGGAGTAGAAAATATGATAGCCGGCGCCAAAAGAGCAGCGCCTTTCATACATAATTTCATTGATGAAAAACTTGAAGAATTAAGGCTGCATGATAAGGATGCGGCACTTATCGGGTTTTCACAAGGGACTATGATGTCTCTCCATGTTGGGCTTAGAAGATTCAAAAAAATGGCTGGCATATTAGGTTATTCCGGTGCTTTCCTGGTGAATGAAAGTACCACAGCTGAAATTACGGCAACGCCGCCCGTATGCCTTATTCACGGAATTGAAGATATGGTGGTTCCTTTTGCTGCCATGCGCACTGCCGAACAAGCATTGAAGGATTATAAAATCAATGTTGAGTCACACGCCAGGCCAGGTCTTGGGCATGGAATTGATATGGAAGGGATTGATATCGGGAAAAAGTTCCTTAGAAAGGTGTTTTCCTGATTTATTGCAATTAATCCTTAAAAATCAGAAACTTCCTGCTAATGAAATTTAGGCAGGAAAATGATATAATTAAAATTAAGTAAGTTTTTTCCACCAGGTAGGAGGAGGTAACATACGTGAAAAGAGTTGATATAGAATTAATTACCAAAGGATATAGCCTCACAACAGCTGAGATACTGTATCACATGCCTGATTTCCCCAAACTACTACAGACATATGTATGGCAGGAGCTTGATATTGCACCAAATTTTCCGGTATTGAAGAAATTTCTTATATTCTGGGAAAACAAGCTTGATGGTAAACTGCACTCAGTTAAAGTATCAAGCAGCAGGATAATAAAACCTTCAGAAATTAGTTTTGCTGACCGTGAATTTTATCTACACTAAGTTATTATCAATATAATTATTTATTACGTTGTCGTACTACAGATTCGGTGTGCTCATTTATGTTTAATACACTCCGCGCACCTCACCTTGTACTCCTAGTACTAAATTAATTATATTGATAATAAAAACTAGGAGAATAAATGTGCGAATAATAAATGCCATGTTCAGCCGTGGTCTTGGCGGCATAGAACAATCTTTCCTTGATTACTGCCAGGCACTGCGTGCAGGTGGGCATGAAGTATTTGCGCTTATCCACCCGGCTGCAAAAATAAAACCAAAACTGAAGGCTGCAAAAATCCATACCATGGAAATATATAACTTTGGCCAGTGGGATATATTTTCATCTTTGATAATTAAAAAAATTATCAGAAAAATAAAACCCGCTGCAATACTGTGCCACGGGAACAGGTCTTTCGCATTGATAAACAGAGTGAAGGGAAAAGTTCCGCTGGTTGCAGTTGCGCATAACTATAATGTTGGACGCTATTATAAAGCTGATGCTGTTTTTGCAATAACTGAAGATTTAAAAAAACATATACAGAAACTTGGGCAGCAGAATGTCTATAAAATTCCGAACATGATGAAAATGGATGAAATAAAAAGAGAGGATGCCCATAACTGGACAGATATTCCGCTTATAGGCGTGCTCTCTCGTTTTGTAAAAAAGAAAGGCATAGATGTATTCCTGCATGCAGCCCAGATTCTAAAAAAGCAAGGTGTGGCTTTTCATGCAATAATTGCAGGAAGAGGTGAGGAAGAAGATAACCTGAGAAGCCTTGCGAAGAAACTTGATATTGAGGATTGTATCAGCTTTCCTGGCTGGGTTGAGGATAAGAAATCATTCTACAATGCTATAGATATTTTCTGCCTGCCATCACTGCATGAACCTTTCGGCATTGTTGTGCTGGAAGCATTTGCTTACGGCGTTCCTGCCATAGTGACCAATAGCGAAGGCCCATCAGAAATTGTTGAACACGGAAGGGATGGGATTATCGTTGAAAAGGGAAATCCAAATATTATTGCCGATGTTATAAAACAGCTTATCCAGGACCGCGCGCTAGCGAAATCCCTTGGTGATAATGGCTATAGAAAAGTTATACGTGAATATGATATTTCTGTTGTAGGGAAGAGAATAATATCTGCGCTAGAGCAGATTGCTAATAGGAATAATGGATGATTTATGAGTTCCGGACGTTACATAGCACTTGACCGCGCCCTTCTTAATATAGAGGGGGAAGACAGGCATACCTTTCTTCAGGGGCTTATAACCAACGATATAAATAAAGTGAATCAGCACCAGGCAATCTATGCATGTATGCTTACACCGCAAGGGAAATTCCTGTTCGACTTCTTCATTTATAAGATACGTGAGAGACTAGTCTTGGAAGTTGAAAAATCACGCGCAGAAGAACTGAAAAGCCACCTTGGTATGTATAAGTTGCGCTCAAAAGTGGAGATAAAGGATATCAGTAATGAATATGAGATTTATGCGGTTCTGGGAAAAGATGGTCTTTCACTTTTTAACCTTAAGAACGCTGGTGAGATAAAACAATTTCCCGGCGGCGTTGCAATAGCAGACCCAAGAAGGTTCTATATGGGAATACGCATAACCATAGCAAAAGATTCAATACCAGAAACATTTGCCGGCCAAAAAATAATATGGGGATCGCCGGAAGAATATGAAAAGCTGCGCATATCTCTTGCAGTGCCGGAAGGCGGAAAAGATATGATCCCGGAAAAATCCTTCCCGCTGCAATCAAACATGGAAGAGATGAATGCGATTGATTTTAATAAAGGCTGCTATGTGGGGCAGGAAGTGACGGCAAGGAGCAAGCACCGGGGTGTTATAAGGAAAAAGATAGTAAAAGTGAAAATCGATGGCGATGTTGCCTCAGGTTCGCCAGTGAAGGTTGATAACCGCCAGATAGGCGAGATGCTTTCTTCACTTAACGGTGAGGGGCTTGCACTTCTTGACCTTGATGAAATAAAAAAAGCCGCTGATGAGGATAAAAAAATCCAATCTGGAAATATAGTATTGAAAGTAGTATAGGCATAAAGATGATTTATCTAATAATAAAAGCCGGTTTATCAGGAATTATTGTTCTACTGGTTTCAGAAATAGCAAGGCGGAACCCTGGAATTGGAGGGCTTATAGCCTCACTTCCCATTATTTCAATCCTAGGAATAATCTGGCTGTGGAAAGATACTTCTGACATAGCAAAGATCGCCGCTCATTCTGAAGCAACATTCTGGTTTGTTCTTCCTTCGCTGCCAATGTTCCTTATATTTCCGGCCATGCTAAAACATGGGATCGGTTTCTGGATATCCTTGCTGGCTGGCTGCACGGTAACGATTATTCTTTATCTTATAACTGTGTGGGTATTGCCAAGGATAGGAATAAATATCTAGGCAACTTTACTTTCTTCTTCCTGCTCACGGAATTTAACTACCTCTTTGTAAAGAGCGCGTAGGGTTTTCTCAATGTTATCACCAGCTACAGCAGAAATGGCTATAACTTTTTTCTTGGAAGCTTTTTCAAGTTTCTTTCTCTTTTCTTCAACTTCTTCTTTAGAAAGCGCATCACATTTGTTGAGCGCGATTATCTCTTTCTTCTCTTTCAGCAGTTTGCTGTATTTGCCCAGTTCCTTACGTATGGTTTTATAATCTTTGACTACATCTTCGCCGGTCACATCTATTAAATGCAGCAATACGCCGCAGCGTTCCACATGGCGCAGGAACTGATGGCCAAGACCGTGGCCTTCGCTTGCACCCTCAATTAAGCCTG
>CAYVHI010000024.1:0-25794 GCA_964450945.1 uncultured Rickettsiales bacterium | reverse complement strand
ATTAAACCGGCAGTAAAAACACAGGATAAAAAATTAAAAGATAATAGTAAGCTTAAAGCTAAAGTGGAAGTAAAGGTTAAGGAAAAACCTATTGCTAAAGCGGTCGCAAAACCACTCTCAAAGGCTGAAGAGAAAAAACTTCTGAAGCAAAAAGAGCAGGAGAAGCAAAGAGATTTATTTAAATCACAGGAAGCAAAACCACAAAAAGCAGCAAAGCCCGGCAAGGAAGCAAAACAAGAAAAGCCAGAAAAAGCAGAAAAAAAGAAGGCTAAAGAAGATAAGAAAATCAAACCGGCGGCAAATGTAAAGGATGCTTCTAAAAGGTTGCTCGAGATGGGCAAGGAAAAAGGCTTCCTGACTTTTGACCAGGTTAACTCCACCCTTCCTGCAGAACAACTCTCTACCGAGCAGCTTGATGGCGTTATGGGGATGCTCTCCGATGCTGGCATAAATGTTGTAGAGAATGACGATGATGTGCTTGATGTTGAGGCAGAGACCGAATTTGTTGTAGAAGAGGAGCAGCAGGAAGCCGCGGCCCGTACAGATGATCCTGTACGTATGTACCTGCGTGAAATGGGCAATGTTGAACTTCTTTCAAGGGAGCAGGAAGTTGAAATTGCCAAGCGTATAGAATCCGGCAAAGAGACAATGGTTGGTGCGCTGTTTGAAATTCCGCTCGCAATGCGTGAAATCATGAGTTGGTATGATGATCTTTCCTCAGGAAAAAGATTGCTGCGTGAGATTATTGACCTTGATGCCACATACGGCGGTGAAATGGGTGAAGATGGCATAATGAATGAAGCGGCAAAGATCGATTTTGAAGCTCTGGAAGAAAAAGCCGAACAAAAAGAAAAAGAACGCAAGGAAAAAGAAAAGAAGGCAGAAGAGGAAGGGACATCAATAAAAGAAGAAGAAGCACAGGATGGCAAAGAACCAGGCGCACCTTCTGAATATGATGATTCTGAGCAGAACGTTTCTTTAGCTGCAATGGAAGCTGCATTATTTCCAAAAGTCATGGAAACTTTGGAGAAGATAAACAAGGTATGCAAAAAACTTATCGGCTACCATGAAATGAGCACGGCTGCCAGCAAGATAAAGAAAACCGAAAAGAACGATAAGCAATATATAAAGAACAGGCAGGAAGTTATTGGTCTTATGAAGCTGATTCCTCTTAATGAGAACAGCATTGAATCAATAAAAAATAAGATCTATGAGGCCCATAGCAAACTTCTTACATTAGAAACCAAGCTCCTTAGGGCTGCTGAGTCAAGAGGTGTGAACCGCCAGAGTTTTATTAAGAACTATATAGGCCGTGAACAGGAAAAAGATTGGATTAAGAAAGTTTCCATCCTGAAAGAAAAAGGCTGGAAAGATTTTGTTGAGAAAGACAAGGCTGAAATCAATTCAATCAGGGATGAGATAACAAGTATTTCTGCTCAGATGGAAATTGGTATTGCAGAATTTAAAACTCTAGTTAATGCAGTACAAAAAGGCGAAAGGGAAACAAATAAGGCCAAGAAGGAAATGATTCAGGCAAACTTGCGCCTGGTTATCTCTATAGCCAAGAAATATACAAATCGTGGTCTTCAGTTCCTTGATCTCATTCAAGAAGGAAATATAGGCCTGATGAAGGCGGTGGATAAATTCGAATATCGCCGTGGCTACAAGTTTTCTACATATGCAACATGGTGGATACGCCAGGCGATTACCCGCTCTATCGCTGACCAGGCAAGGACAATCCGTATCCCGGTTCACATGATTGAAACCATAAACAAAATTGTAAGAACTTCTCGCCAGATGTTACACGAAATGGGCAGAGAACCAACACCTGAAGAGCTGGCAACAAAACTTGCCATGCCTATAGATAAGGTGAAAAAGGTGATGAAGATTGCCAAAGAGCCAGTAAGTCTTGAAACACCAGTTGGTGATGAAGAAGGAAGTTTCCTTGGCGACTTTATTGAAGATAAGAATGCGGTGCTTCCTATTGATGCGGCAATACATGCAAATTTAAGGGAAACCACAACAAGGATTCTTTCAACACTCACTCCACGCGAAGAACGTGTGCTAAGGATGAGGTTTGGTATTGGAATGAATACTGACCATACCTTGGAAGAAGTTGGTCAGCAGTTTTCAGTAACCCGCGAGCGTATAAGGCAGATTGAAGCCAAAGCATTAAGGAAACTGAAGCACCCTAGCAGGTCAAGGAAACTCAGGGGATTCCTGAATCAATAACGGTAGCTTATTACAGAAAAAATAACCTTTAGGTTTTATGGTGATGTGCATTCATGCCCGGTGCAAGAGCATCCTGCATTAAGATAAGTTTCGCAAACTTGTTCAGCTGTACAGGAATTTTTACGGCCACATACACATATAACATTACTGCCGCCGTTGAAAATATTATAGTAATAAGATGTAACATTAGCAGATATTAGACATGCTGCTGCACAATCCGCATCAGGGGTTGCAGTGCCAACGCCGCTTACATATATAGCACGGCATGTATCATTATTGGTTGATGAAGGGTTGCACTGGCTTGCGCTGCAGGTCATTGCATCCGGGCATTCTGGATTGCCAGTGCAGCCGCCATATGCATTAAGAGTAGGTGGCTGACAAAGACTGCTTGAGCACACTTTCCCATCTATACAATCATCATTATCAAAGCAAGAGTTGCACGGTGTATCTTCTGCACTTCCATCACCAACAAAGCCACCTTCACCGCCGCACAATCCTGCAGCTGCTGAGCATAATGAGCCATTACCACATACAAGCCCTGGGGCACATGGAGCATTATCTAGCATATCGTTGCAGAAATCTCCGCTTCCCCCTCCGCTGCTGCATCCAGTATTACATTGGCCTGTGCAGTATAGGAGTATATCAGGGTCGTTATGGTCGGTATCGCCATTATAATCCTGGCAACAGAGTATGCACCCTGGCCCTGCAACTGCATAACACTCAGGAACTATAAGTGAAGCCAAAGGATTTTGTTTTTGTAAAGCGGCACTTGCAAAACAACAGGCCTGGTTCCAGCTATAAGAAACTCCACATGTGCCTGAAATGCAGTTATTGGAACAGCAATCACCATTAGCGGCACAAGGCGTTGCATTTGCACCACAACAATTTGCCGGGTTATTAGCTACGCATGTCTGGAAGTTTACACTGTGGACATTTGAACAGCAAATTTGACCAACGCTGCAATCAGCATCAACAGTACAGCTGCCGCTGCCGGTGCATGTGCCAATTACCCCGTTAGTTCCATCACCGCAGCCAGGAGCGCAATCACCGGCACAATCATTATTGCCACCACAGGCACAATTCATCTCCATGTTTGGAGCATTGACACAGTCTGTGCATACATTTGCAATACATTTATTCCCAAGCTGGCAATCTTCATGATTGCAGCAATCGCCACCAACTACTACATCGCCTTTACAGCTTGGTGCAGGGCAACCACCGCCACCGCCACTAGCGCCACCACTACAGCTATTACCATTTAATGTACAAGTGCCAGGCCCATCAGTTATACAATTACCTACTCCATAATCAGTTACGCATTCAAAACCAGGCGCACAACATAATCCGCCGGATAAATTACAACCACCGCCTTCACCTTCGGTAGCGGAACATCCACCCGCACCACCACTGACACCACCAACACCTGCACCACCACCAGAATCGCCAGAACATGTAGGGGAAAAACCATAACAGGTTGCCAAAGAATATTCGCAGTTCTTGTCGTAGTTATCTGAATCAACCTCTGTTCCTGTGCAAGACCCGCCACCCAAGGCCCTTCCTGTTCCATTATCACTCCACATGGAATCTTGGGATTGAGGATTAACATTCATTTTTCCATCCCCGATCTTATCATCAATTATGCGCGCCACATCTCCCATTACTGCGGGCTTCTGGCCATTAGAAGGAAGAGCCCTTATAAATCTCAGGTTATTTCCTCTTGTTGTCAGATAGCCAGGAAGAAAGCATGTGTTATCGCCGTAATCTGCCTTTATACAGCCACTATTTAGCGCTGATGGTTCTGCTGTAAGAACTCCACTTTTTCTCAAGTGAGGAAGAACATTGTTAATCTCTGATCCCTGAATTTTCTTATTACCATCCCCTGGATTGCTTGCTTCATCAGGGTTATCCCCCGGAAGATTGCCATGATTCATTTCCTTATAAATAGAATAAGCTTCCGCTACACGGTTGATTTGTTTTATGACACCATTGATTTGAGCTTTTTCAGAAAAGTTTTTGGCAGTGAGCCAACCGGCAGTTAATATGCCGATAATTACAAGAACTATAGCTAGTTCAGTAAAAGTAGTCCCCTTTCCAGATTTTCTGGATTCTTTAATTTTTTTAAGGATACTTACCCTTTTTTTATAAGGTTGTTTCATTGTCCAAACTAATAATTATACTATTAATGATATGCCTTAAGTATCTAAAAATCAAATAAAAAGCGCCGTTGATTAGTAACCTTCCCTTGCTCTCCTGACTACGTCCTGACTTCTTTCGGAGTTAAATCTACCAAGGTTTCCAAGAAGTTGTTCAAACACTCCAAGCCTGGTTCCTTCCGTGGGGGTTGCTTCTTCGGCAAAGTTAACTTTCCTCATATCCTTCTCAGAAAGTTCGCTAATTTTGGTTACAATATCATTAGAAAACTCGACAGAAAACACCTTGTGTTCCAATATCTTAGGATCAAAAAAAGCAATACCTTCGGTTTTTTTGCTTATATAATACCATTTTTCATTTCCAAAATTTGATGTTGTTGATGGAGAACCAAGGATTCTTAACACATCTTCTTTTCCTGATGTGCCAGCCTTTATCTGATTAACTAATTCAGCTTTTTGTATGTAACCATGGTTTTCTTTTGTAGAAACACAGCCACTGATAAAAGTAATAGAAAAGAGAAGGATAGATATACTAACCAATTGATTAATAGAGATATACTTATTATGTGCCATAGTTTTTATTGTTTCTGCCCTTAAAAAGCTGGATTTCAATGAAATAATATATTATAAGCGTCCACCTTGGTTAGACTAACTAAGCTATATGCTTGTTATAAATAAAGCTTTTTTGTTTTTACGCAAAGAAATTTTTATTGTATTTAAATGAAATAAAATTAATGAGGTAATTTTCCATGGCAGTACCTAAAAAGAAAAAATCTAAATCTTGTCGCAATATGCGCCGTTCTCATCTTGCGCTGAAATCTCTCAATGTTGTTGAAGATGCAACAACTGGTGAATACAAACTATCTCACCATATTTCTGCCGATGGGTTTTATAAAGGCCGCCAAGTAATTGCGCCTTCAGAGACTCCTCCTGAAACAGCGACTAACTAGTTAGTTGGTAAAAGGGACCTGTGAAGTCCGCTTCACAAAAAAATATAACAATTGCTCTTGATGCAATGGGTGGTGATCACGCCCCATTCTCAGTGCTGCGCGGCGCAGAAGAGGCGTTAAAGAGATATCCTGATATTTACTTTCTTATATATGGTGATGAAAACCAGATTCGCCCGATTTTGCGTGGCTTATCAAAACTGAAAGAAAAAAGCAAAATTATCCATACAGAGAAATATATACTTAATGACGAAAAGCCTTCCATTGCCATACGCCAGGGTAAAGGCTCGAGCATGTATATGGCTATAGAATCAGTAAAGAACAGTGAAGCAGTTGGAATGGTTTCAGCTGGCAATACCGGTGCGCTGATGGTGCTTTCAAAATTAATTCTAAAAACTCTTCCGGGTATTGACCGGCCAGCAATAGTTACAATATTTCCAACCGTTGTTGGTGAATGTGTGCTGCTGGATCTTGGTGCCAACATTGAATGTACGGGTGATAATTTATTCCAGTTTGCTGTTATGGGTGATGCGTTTGCGCGAGCTGTTCTTGGCCTTACTAATCCTAAAATTGGTCTGTTAAATATTGGTACGGAAGAAATGAAAGGGCATGAAGAATTAAAAGAAGCGGCACAATTACTGAAAGAAACAAAATTGCCGCTTAATTTTTATGGATATATTGAAGGAAATGATATCTCGCAAAGTGTTGTTGATGTTGTGGTTACAGATGGCTTCTCTGGTAACATTGCATTAAAGACTGCAGAAGGAACAGCCAAGATAAGCGCGCATTTCCTTAAAGATGCCTTCATGAGTTCCTGGCTTTCAAAGCTAGGTTACCTACTTGCAAAACCAGCATTAAAAACTTTATTTAACAAACTTGATCCACGCCTTTATAATGGGGCAATGTTTGTTGGAATAAACGGTATTGTTGTGAAAAGCCATGGCGGCACAGACTGGCTTGGTTTCTGCAACGCTATAGGAGTTACTCATGAACTGGCTACACATAAGATAAATGACCACATAACAAAAGAAATACAAGATTCCCACACAAAAAATCATACAGAAAGCGCTTAGGTAATAAGAAATGTTAAAATCAGTAATAGTTGGCTGCGGTTCATACCTGCCTGAAAAAATACTAACCAATGCGGATATTTCCAAGATAGTGGATACTGATGACCAATGGATAAAAGACCGCACAGGAATTGAAAGACGCCATGTAATTGCAGATAATGAAATGACATCTGATATGGCTGCAAAAGCGTCTGAAAGGGCACTGTTTGCTGCTGGACTAAAACCGGATAAAATTGACCTTATAATTGTTGCAACCACCACACCTGATAACACTTTTCCTTCAACCGCCAGCCGCGTTCAAGCGCTTCTGAAGGCAAAAAATGCTGCAGCATTTGATGTGCAGGCAGTTTGCTCTGGTTTTATATATGCGATTGCTACCGCCGATAATTTTATAAAAAGCGGAATGTATCAAAATGTTCTTGTTATAGGCGCAGATGCGCTGACCCGCATAGTTGACTGGAAGGATAGGGGAACCTGTGTACTGTTTGGTGATGGAGCCGGAGCTATAATATTGCAGGCAGCAAAATCAGGAAAAAGAGGCATACTTACCACCAACCTTTTCAGTGATGGCTCAACCCGCGAACTGCTTTATGTTGATGGGGGCGTTTCTTTTTCAGGTACAGCAGGAAAGATAAGAATGCAGGGAAAAGAAGTTTTCAAACATGCTGTTCAGAAAATGTCTGATTCATTATTGCAGTCACTTAAGAAAGCAAAACTAAAAACAAAAGATATACATTGGCTGATCCCACACCAGGCTAATGTAAGGATATTGGATGCAACTGCAGATAAATTAGGCATACCTAAAGAAAAGGTAGTAATAACAGTAGATAAGCATGCAAATACCTCGGCGGCATCCATACCCTTGGCACTAGATGTGGCCTGGAAAGATGGGCGGATAAAGAAGAATAATATCGTTGCACTTCAAGCAATTGGCGGAGGACTCACCTGGGGTTCTTGCATTATTAGGTGGTAAATTTATCCATAAATTAATTAAGTATCTAAAAAACTTGACTATTTTCTATATTAAGATACCCTTAAATAAAACATAACCTTTAACAATGGTGTCTAAATATGGAAAATAAGACCATCACGCGCGCAGATCTTTCAGAAGCCATTTATCGTAAAATCGGTATTTCACAATCTGAATCTGCAGAACTTGTTGATACAGTTTTAGAAGAGATTGTTGCAGCTCTTGAAAAAGGTGAAAGCGTAAAACTTTCTTCCTTCGGCACATTTAAAGTTAGACATAAAAAACAACGCATTGGACGTAACCCGAAAACAAAACAGGAAGTTCCTATCACTCCACGTAATGTTATTAGCTTCCATTCATCAAATATTTTGATGAAGAGAGTAAATACGAAAGGCTCTCCTTCTTCAAATCCATCACCTTTTAACAGCAACGGATAATAAGAATTGACTGGGGCAACAAAAGCAGCACATACCAAAAAACATTTTGCTTACTGTACTATTGGTGAAGCAGCAAAAGACCTTGACCTTCCTCAACACGTTCTGCGTTTCTGGGAAACAAAATTTAAACAGATAAAACCACTAAAAAGAAAAGGCGGCCATCGTTATTACAGCCCTGAAGATGTTGCTTTCCTGAAAGAAGTAAAGAATCTTCTGCACGAGAAAGGATTTACAATCAAAGGTGCGCAGAAATATCTTGATGAGCATGACAGGGTGATTAAGGAAGCGGTTTCAGAAGCCCTTGCAAGCCAGCATGATCTTTTCAGCGCTATCAAGAATATAGAGAGTAAAGAAGAGGCGGCCTCACCAAAAGCCAGCGAAGAAAAAAACAAAGCTTTTTTTGAAACTTTGTATAATGAATTGAAATCTATCCAGCACCTGATAAAACAGGAAATAACCTCTAAGTAATAATTCTAGTTACTTTCTACGTTGTCGTACTGTGGTCTCGGTGTGCTCACGTATGTTTTTATACGCTCCACGCACCTCGCCTTGTACTCCTAGTATTAAGTTAATTATAATTATTACTTTTTTGTAATAGTAATTTTTTAGGTATTCATGTCGGAGTGTGGCGCAGCCCGGTAGCGCACTAGCATGGGGTGCTAGGGGTCGCAGGTTCAAATCCTGTCACTCCGACCATTATTTATTTTTATGATAGATATAAAAAAATTAAAATTTGAAGATATTATTTTCTGGGGCTTCCTTTTATTTATTACCGGTATTGCCACATATCTAAGATTTAAACATACAGGTTTATATTATTTTAACCCAGATGAAGCATGGAACCTTACTATCGCAACACAAAAAACAGTAGGGGATGTCATAAAATTCAATAATTATGATAACGCCCACCCGCCACTTTTCTTCATCTTCTTACATTTCATTCTCAAGATAAGCGATAACATAACATTCTTGCGCTCCATAACGCTTATCCCTGGCATTCTTATTGTCCCTTTCATTTTTCTCTTTGCCTACAGATTCGTTGGCAAACCGGCAGCTGTAGTTCTATCAATTGTTTTTACATATATGTTTAGTATACAGATAGTTTCTGGAATATTAAGGCAATACACGATTTATGTATTTTTGCTTGTTGGGTGCTTCTGGTTTCTCCTGAACTATCTTGAAAATTATGAAAGAAAGAATCTTTATGGCTACCTTATTTTATTATTCTTTGCCGTTGAAACGCACCATAGTGCGGCAATGATTATGGTTGCTGCTGGTATTCCTATTTTTATTTCACTTATTCGTGAGAATAAAAAAGACCTTTCTGTTTTTATAATTGGTAGCCTTATTATAGGCGGGGCATTTATCTTAAATTATATATATCAAATATGGCTTGGTGCTTATGGGCCATATGACCATAAAGTAACGCAAGGGTGGCAAGGCGCTGGGTTTCCGAAGGATATAAAGGGATTCTGGAATAATTTTCAATCAATTATTACCGCTTTCTTCTCGCCCACAAATTTATTTGCAAAAGTTTCCATACTCTTATTTTTGCCTTTGGGATTATATAAATTGTTAAAAACCAGGAAATGGCAAATCCTGTCCATTCTTTTTATTTTGACTGTTCTTGCAATTTTTTCTTCATTCATACTGAAGGTTTATCCATTCTATGGCTCCCGCTACACCTTATATTTTCTGCCTGTAATGGCAATAATTATAGGTGAAGGATTTTGCTTATTTTATAAAGGTATTGAAATAACCACAGATAAAATAATTTCAAATATTCAGGCAAGAAGGTTTGTTATTAACTCTATAAATATTTTTGCAGTCATAACATTATGTTTTTTTGCAAATAAGAAATTTGCCCAGGTCAATTATCATAGGGATAAAGCAAGCTCAAGCTGTGAATTCAGCATAACAAAGAATGATTATTTCAAAGTTATGCAGATGCTTGATTCTGTGGCAAGCAGCGATGATATTGTAATCTCTGAGAAGCAGGCTATGTGGTATATATTATACAATCTTGGCAAAGATAGGGAAATCCAGAAGATTTCACCCATTGCAGCAAAACTTAGATATCACGACAAGGATATATACTATTGGGATCAGCTTGGAGTCTTGCAGATTACAATGGTCTCAAGCGATAATATAAAAAACCTGCTGAAAGACATAAAGCCATATATAAACAGGAAAGTAAAAAAAGTATGGTTTATGGGTATTGGTTGCGGAAGTTCGATATCCCATAATCTTTATCATAACAGCTTTATTGATATACAAAATAAAGTGGTAGATGTTTATGCTAATCCAAGAAATAGGGATATTTCCATTTATTCAGTAAAATGGGCTGATTTTGCCAAAGCTGCCGGCTACTAGGTAAAAGATTCAATTGTTGGCCTTGCTTTTACAACCATACCTATTTGGTATGAGAATAATCCTTTGGATATTTTTATAAGTATTTTGTTTATCTTTATTAATAAGGAACTGAACTTGTTATTCCCAAAAACCAGAGGGAAGGGAACAGGAATTCCTTCTTCTTGGATTATTTCAAACCCATAGTTATTCAATAAATTCCTTAATGAAGAAAATGTAAAAAGCCGATGATGGGTAAAATCCAGCAAGCCGCGCTTCTTATAATTGAAATTCCCAAAAAGCAAGGCAATCCTTTGAGTTATGAAGGCAATATTAGCAGTTGTTATGATAATCTCAGGAGTATCATGACTACTAAAACTTCTTAATTTTAAAAGAAATCTTTCTGGATATATGAAATGTTCAATAACATCCATGAGAAGGAGATAATTAATTTTATCATCTACCTCGATATCATTTAGATCAAATAAATCCAGGTCTGATTCATAAAATCTTATAAAATGCTTCTTGGATCCTGACCTATTATCTATACCTATAATCTTACAGCCTGATTTTTCTAACTCTTCTGCAATTATCCCTGTGTTGCAGCCAAAATCAATTATGTGTGAATGGGGTTTTATTCTTGCCAAGGCAAAACTATGGCTGCTATCAAAACCAATTTTTGAGGGATAATAATTGCTCTCTGTTCTGTAATCGAACTTAGGGTGATAATAAAGGTTTGCTCTTTGCATCCTTGATAAAACTGTTGATCTTAAAACCATATATGAATATGTAACTGTGTTTACGTGGGAAACTTCATCTCCATAATGGGTATCAATAGGTATTTCTTTAATCCTGAAATTATTATCAACGAGCTGGATTATGATATCCGTATCAAAATCAAAACCGTTTGAATTATATTCAAACGGAATTTCTTTTATGGCCGCAGCACTGTAAACTCTATAGCCGCAATGAAATTCATATAATTTTGTATTAAGAAGGAAGTTCTGAATTTTTGTAAGGCAAATGTTGCCAAAAAATTTATGCAACGGCATTCCACCTTTTAATGCATTTTTTTTGCTGACCATCCTGGAGCCAAATACCGCATCTGCCTGTCCGGAAAGAATAGGAGCAAACATATCTGGCAGTAATTCTGGTTCATATTGCCCATCGCCATGAAGCAGGGCCACAGCATCAAAGCCATTTTTTATTGCATAAGCATAGCCAAGTTTCTGATTTCCTCCATAGCCAAAATTTTTAGGGTTCTTAATGACCTTTATTATTTTTTTGCTTTTTGAGGCGTAAATACTGCTTACTTCAAAAGTTCTATCACCAGAGGCATCATCTATTATCAGTATTTCGGATTCTATTTTTTTATCGCCGGAAAGTGAAGCAGGGATCCTCTCTAAAACATCCTCTATGTATGGCTCTGCATTATAGGCGACAATAAAAACCAATACTTTCATCAACAGGCAGAGCCTTTATAAGGTATAAAATTAATCTAAGCGGCTTTCAGAGTTGTCAGGAATCTTGTAATTTCTCCATTCAGGTTTACTGAATGTTTGCTAAGCTCTGTAGATGCATGGGAAATTGAACTTGCCACTTCACCAGTCTGTTTTGAGGTATTTGAAACAACGCTAACATGTTCTGAAACTTTATTTGTATGTGTGGCTGCTTCGTTTATGTTACGGGCAATTTCCCTTGTTGATTTATCCTGTTCCTTTATTGCCATAGCTATAGTACCAGAGATCTCATTCATTTCACCTACGGTCTGGCTTATCTCACTTATGGAAGTAACTGTATCGTTGGTTTTTCCTTGAATCTGCTTTATCAGGGTTGCAATCTCTTCCGTTGCCTTGGAAGTCTGTGTGGCTAGATTTTTTACCTCTGATGCAACAACGGCAAAACCTTTTCCTGCTTCTCCTGCTCTTGCTGCTTCAATTGTTGCGTTAAGGGCAAGTAGGTTTATCTGTTCAGCTATTTCGTTGATAAGGTTTATAACCGTACCAATTTTCTGAGCTTCCTTGGATAGATTATCAATAGAATCTTTTGCATTGGAAGATTTCTGTACCGCTTCCTGGGCAATCTGTGAAGAGCGCGAAACCTGGTTATTTATTTCCTGAATTGAAGCTGCAAGCTCTTCAGCGGCTACAGCAACAGTATTAACGTTCTTTGCAGCAGAGGTGGATTCTTCTGATAACTGTATTACGGAACTATTACTTGAATTACTCGCATTCAATAATGTATGTGAAGTTTTTTCAAGGTTGCTTGCCGAACTGCCCACCATTTCCACTATCTGGTTTACCGTTGCATCAAATTTCTCAGCCAGTTCTTGCATGAGCTTTCTTCTGTCTTCTTCTGCTTTCTTTCTGTTTACCTCTTTTTCCTCTTCAAGTTTTCTAAGGTGAAGGGCATTATCCTTAAATATCTGAACTTTTCTTGCCATGCTGCCTATTTCTGAATTTGCCTCTATATAAGGAACTATAGTTTCCAGTTTTTTTTCTGTTATAGCACGCATTACTTCTGAAAGATTTTTAATAGGCTTCGTTGCAATCTGGAAAATTATATAACCGGTAACGGTATTTATTAATGCTGCAATAGCTATCTGTACAATCAAATCATTGTAAAATACTCCTACTGCTGATTTTCCGAAAGCTTCCTCAATATGAAATACAGCTTTAACACCAAAAAATATACCAACTAAAGAAAGAAATATCGTCATTACCTGCAGGCGTACTGATAAACTGCTGAACAATCTTACAATAGGATTTGTATTTCTCATAAGGGTCTCCCTCCAAAAACTTTTTTATTGTATCATTTTATGGCATTAATGTTAATACTATACTCATTAGGATAATAGAAATTGCTTCAAAGGCCATGTTCAACGAGTAAAGCCTTGCATCTTTTTCTTCCCACAAAACTGTAGATAAATTTGTTGTAACAACAAACCCAAGCCAAAGCATAATTGCCAAACCTATCCCCACAGGAACTAAAAGAACATTGAAGAGGGAAATTATTTGCAGCAGGAAGAATGCTTTTATAAGGCCTGAAAAAAATGCAATCACAATTACTAACATTTCCGGCTTCTGGGCAGATTTTTTATTCATCCATTTAAGCCAGTGTTTTCCAAACATGAACTGAGAATACCAGAACATGCCAAGACCCATATTTATTGCAGCGGCAATAAAAAGGGCTAAATAGTTAATATCCCATGTAATCATTTTCTTTTACCCTCCTTATCTTTTAATAATGAAATGGCAATAGAACTGCCTATTGCTCCGATAATTACCGCCAGAGATATTTCTGTAGGTATTTTATAAACATGAGAAAGAAGCATCTTTGCGCCAACGAAAGTCAGTACAAAAGCCAGTCCAACTTTCAGATAATGGAATTTATGTATGATTCCGCCCAGCATGAAATACATGGATCTCAGGCCTAAAATTGCAAACACGTTTGAAGTATAAACTATAAAAGGATCGGTGGTGATAGCAAATATTGCAGGAATTGAATCTACAGCAAAGATGAGATCAGTAGTTTCAATCATTATCAATACCAGGAAAAGAGGGGTCATATACACTTTATTTTTATGTATTGTAAAAAACTTTTGTCCTTCAAAATCTCTTGTAACCGGAAAAATCTTTCTGAATAACTTTATGATAGGATTGGTTTCGGGATGTATCCCTTCCATTTTTGTAACGGCCATTTTTATGCCGGTGAACACCAGGAAAGCACCGAATATATAGAGTATCCATCCATATTCTTTTATTAACGCTGCACCAAGATATATCATAATACCGCGCATGATGAGTGCTCCTATGATTCCCCAGAACAAAACCCTGTGCTGATATTGTTTTGGTACGTGGAAATATGAGAAGATCAGGACGAATACAAAAATATTATCCATGCTGAGGGAATATTCTATAAGGTAACCGGTAAAGTATTCCACGCCCTTCTGATGGCCTAGTAGATCATAAACGCCAAGACCAAAGATTAAAGATAAAGCCATCCAAACCGCACTCCAGGATAAAGCCTCACGAAACGAAACAACATGGGCGTTCCTGTGAAAAATCCCCAAATCAACAGCAAGCATGAACAGAATAAATACGTTAAAACCAATCCAGAACCAGATAGTGACTTCCAATGTAAACCTCCTAATCCCTTAATTTACTGTGTCTTATACTATAAGTGAAATATGTTATTAAGCCTATAACCATCCAAATACCGAATAATTTCCATGTATCAGCAGGAAGTCCTGACATAAGATAAAGACTGGATATAATTCCGCCAATAGGGACAAATGGCACCCATGGGCATGTAAACGCACGTTTTAATTTTGGTTGAGAAATCCTGAGTCTCCAAACGCCAAGGCAAACAATAATAAATGCAAACAATGTTCCCATGCTTACCAACTCGCTTAATCTGCCGATCGGAGTAAGTGCAGCAGCTAAACCTATAACAAGCCCAAATATTATGGTTGTTATATGCGGAGTTTTAAATTTCTTGTGTGTTTTACTTAAGATTTTAGGCACCAGACCATCTTTTGACATGGTAAACATTATGCGCGTCTGAGCATAAAACAAAACCAGAACAACAGAGCTTAAGCCAAGGATGGCGCCTATTTTAACCATAACAGCCAGCCAGGGAAGGCCAATCGCATTAACACCAACCGCAATAGGATCAGGGACGCTTAGATTTTTATAACTTACTATACCTGTTAGAACCAAGGATACAATAATGTATAGAATTGTGCAGACAAAAAGGGAGCCAAGTATTCCAATTGGCATATCACGCTGAGGGTTTTTTGCTTCCTGGGAAGCCGTGGAAACGGCATCAAACCCTATGTAGGCAAAGAACACCAGTGCACCCCCGGTTACTATACCGCTTATGCCAAATTTTCCTGATTCTCCAGTGTTTTCAGGAATGAAAGGAACCCAGTTATCAGGATTTATATACCAAACACCTACGCAGATGAAGGTAAGTATTACAGCAAGTTTAATAACAACGATGAATAAATTGAATTTCGCTGATTCCTTTACCCCAATAACAAGTATAACTGTAACCAGGAAAGTAACCAAGAATGCAGGAAAGTTAAAGAGTGCGGTTGCAGTTGAGCCATCTGCAAGAGTTACCAGTTGCCCATAGGGCGATGTATATATGGGCGGCAAGATTATATCAAAATTTTTAAGAAGGCTGACCACGTATCCTGACCAGCCAACAGCAACGGTTGAACTGCCCAAAGTATATTCAAGTATAAGTGCCCAGCCGATTATCCATGCGATGAATTCACCGAGGGTGGCGTATGCATAAGTATATGCACTGCCGGAAATTGGCAGCAAGCTGGCAAGTTCGGCGTAGCATAGCCCTGCAAATGCACAGGCAACGCCAGCAAGCACGAACGATAAAACTATCGCGGGGCCGGCATGGTTGGCGGCAGCATTTCCGGTGAGCACGAAAATTCCGGCACCTATGATAGCACCAATTCCAAGGCTTACCAGGTTCCATGGCCCTAAAACTCTTTTAAGGGAAGCTCCTGACTGCGCCTCTTTCTGGATTTCCTGAATCGATTTTTTAGCAGCGAGTCTTTTCATTATGGCCTCCCTATTTAAGATTCATTCGTGTTTAGGTTTTTTACACCAGTATAAATAAGAATAGGTGCAGAAATGAAAATAGAAGAATATGTACCAACAAGAATGCCAAAGAACATAGCCATACTAAAACCTTTTATTACTTCTCCACCAAAAAATATCAGCGCTAGGCAAGCAAGAAGGGTTGTTCCTGCGGTAAGGATGGTGCGGGATAAGGTCTCATTAACACTTAGATTAATAATTTCCTGCATTGTGCGTTTTTTATATTTTCTAAGATTCTCACGGATTCTATCATAAATTACCACAGAGTCATTAATTGAATAACCTATGATAGTAAGAATTGCAGCTATTGATGTAAGATCAAATTCCGTACGTGTAATTGAATAGAAACCAACAGTAGCAACTGCATCATGCACAAGTGCAGCCAGGCCGCCAATTCCAAACTGCCAGTTAAACCTGAACCAAAGGTATATCATTATCCCTATGAGGGAGAGAACAACAGCAGCGAATGCTTTTTTAGTAAGCTCGCTGCCAACCTGGGGGCCAACAAAATCAATTTTCCTATATTCAAGCTGAGTGCCGAAATTTTTTTCCAGCGCAAGCTTTATATTATTAATGACTTCCTGGGGATTGCTGCCATCTTTTACCTGAAAGCGAATCATTATATCCTGGTTGGTGCCAAAATTCTGTAATGAGACTCCAGAGAAGCCTTCTTTTTCAAGCGCAACACGGTATTTTCCTATATCTACGGCAACACTATCGCGCACTTCCATCACTACACCGCCGGAGAAATCAATGCCGAAATTCAGCTTATTTGTATAAAGGGAGACTATAGTTAGAATTACAGCAATAAAGCTAAGGATAAAACCAAGCCAACGCTTGCCGATAAAATCAAAACTGGTTTGATTTTTTATAAGAGTTATTGGAAATTTCATATAATAACCTGCCCGCGGCTATCATACTGGAGACAGAGCGATTCGCAACGATAAATTATGGCTGGAATGATTTTTTTGGCCGGGTAATCTGAAGCCATAGTATCAGCAAAAGAAGTAGTGAAGCAGGAATTAAAGGTATCAGGCTGTTTGGCTGGGGTTGCTTGCCGCCGACTTTTTCAATAACAAAATCTGGCCCGAAACCATCATTTTCAGCAGAACTTCCCTGGAAAACATTTTTTATCACAGCCTGCTCTTTATCGATTTTTATTTTTAAGCCGTATGAGGCCAGCCTGTCTTCCCCGGAATCACCGCTTCCCAATTGGAAGATAAAAGTAAAGCTTCTTTCTTCTCCGATATCGTTTATGCCCTTAGCTATGATTTTTATTTTTTTACCTTCAGAATTTTGTTCTGCAACCTCTAAGATTTTTTTACCCTCCATCATACCATATGGAGCAAAAAACATATCTATCCACATTCCCGGGTTTAAGAAAACGAAAGCTACCAATACAAGAGCTGCTGTTTCAAAGCGTTTGTTGCGTATAAGTAAGTAGCCATTTATGGCAGCAAGCAAAACAATGATTGCAGAAAGGACATGCAAGAAAAGTATGATTATATCCGATACTTGATTAATCTCTATCAGAAGGATGCTTGGATTAAATATAAAATATAAAGGAAGAACAAGGAAACCAAGGCAATATTTAAAATGTTCATAATTAATATGGGCTGCAAGCCGCATACTGCCAAGACCTCCCTTGCGGTTTATCTTAGTATCTATAAGAGGTGAAAAGGCAGAGATAAGCACCGTACTGAAGAATATGAACAGGTTTGCAGTCAAAAGATTTAATGTATAACCATTAAGTGAGGCAACACTTATAATAACCGGAACCATTATATAAGAACCTAATATAAAGACGATTGTTGGATTTAAGGACCCGGAAACCAGGATTATAACAATTATGCTTAGTATGCAGCATACAATAAGGTTCTCAAAAGAGGCGGACTCCAGATAGCCTGCCAAAGTTCCGCCAATTCCGGTGATTGAAAGAATGCCGATCAGGATTCCTGCCACCGCTAGGGTAAGAGATATTTTTGACATGTATTTTGAGCTGTTTATAAAGCTTTCTGTAACAGATTTTATGCCTTCAGGAAAATCTTTTACAAGCCGCTTCTTCTTACCATGAAAAATTACTGTAAGAACTTTTCTTGTAAGGATTATTATTATCAAGAAAAAAGTACTGAAATAAGCAGCATACCCAGGGGATTCCTCGTCAAACTCAAAGGAAGCAATCAAAAACAAAAATGGAAGCAGACAATGTAATCCTGAAATTACTACCGATATGAAAGAGGGAAATTTTTCATGTTCTATATTAAGGCGTATCTGTTCCAGATCAGGAAATTTTGATTGAATTGCAGTTATTACGATATAAGCGATTATAAAATAAAAGAACACCTCCTGTAATTGCAAATCGGGAAAGAAATCATGAAGCAGGTCTGATATCTTAAAAAGTATATAGCAAACGGCAACAAAACCAATAACAGTTGTTATTGAAAATATAAGGTTAGAGAATATATTTTTTATTTTCCGTGGCAGGCCCTTGCCATGAAACCTGAGTGCGCGCTGGTGTACCAAAAAAAGGAAAACTATATACAAAACAAAAGATGGCAAAAGGAAACCTAGTATTATTTCGCTATATGTAACACCGGCATAATTAATAATAAGGAACCCTCCCGCGCCGAGAATGGGCGGCACAAGTTGAGCCAATATCTTTGACATAGCTTCTATTAATTTTTTATTTTCCCTGAAAAAATCATCCATATAAGGTATGGTTGTACGTTCAATGAACATGTGCCCTTCAAGAGCTGGACCATATATTGCCCCACCAAGACCAGAAGCTACAGTTACGGATTTTGCTGAAGCGCCAATCCAATCCTTAACTATGTAATAAGATACAAGCCCGAAATAATGAACTGCCCCAAGCTGAACCATTAATACAGAGAACAACATAAAAATAAAAATGTAATCATTTGAGATTTTTAAGGCAGAGCCAAAAATTCCTTCTGTTGAAAACCATATTTGGGAAATAATGCTGCCTATAGATTCTTCCTTGCTTTCTATTTCATCGCTTATCAAAAATACAAAAAGGCTATATATTAAAAGTCCTGTAACGCAGTAAAACAAAGGTTTCTCGAGAACCAGATATGTTATTGCCAGCAAAGAAATAACAGCCAGTATACCAAGCACAATCTGGTAAATATCAGAGGCTTCATTATCAGGAAAATAAATCGGTAATATTACGGAAAGATAGAAAGTAGATAGTATTGTAAGAAAAGTAGAAACAATCAGTATCACTTTCTGTATATTACTTTTCAACGAAGGAATAGAGATAAATGTGCAAAGCAGTGTTGCAAATATAAAATGAATGTAGGTGGAGTTAACTTTATCAAGGCTGATAAATGGAGAAAACAAACCTATTTGGAAGAGGCACCAGGTAATAGCTATACTACTTGTTTTTATCTTTAGAAGTTTTCCTGATCCCATAAAAATCCCATAAGAGATTTTGGGATAATAGCATGAAAAAATGAATCAGAAAATAAAGTTATTCAAACACCTTAACTTCTTTAGGCCTTACAAAGACACTGTCTTCCTTCTTAAGACGAAGGCTGACAAAGGTTTCACGGGGGATATCAGCCTGTATAACATTACCGTTTTTGCGTTCCATTTCAACTTTAACTAATGGACCGGCGGGATTTATGTGAATTACCTTTACAGGTATGAACTCCTCACTGCCAGGATTTTTTGTAATCTCCATCTGATGTGGGCGGGCAAATACTTTAATAATTCTTTCTGAATCTGTTTTTTTCTTTACCTTTTCAACTTTTTCTTCATTCCCCTTAGGTTTAATTTTATTCAGCAGATTTGATATTATCGGTTTCTTTGCAATCCAGCTTTTCTGGCGTTCGCTGTCTTCACGCATCTTTCCGGCCATTCGGTTTACAATATATTCTGAAATATGCGGGCGGTTCTCGCTATCAACCCATCCTTCGAAGACGTTGAAGTTACCCAGGAAGTCATAGACGAAAGCATTTGCTGGGTGATGATAAACATCTTCAGGAGTTCCCACTTGCTCTATCCTGCCGTTATTCATCACAACAATACGGTCTGCTACTTCCATTGCTTCTTCCTGGTCATGCGTTACAAAAATACTAGTTAGGTGGATTTCATCGTGTAGTTTTCTCATCCACCTGCGCAGCTCTTTTCTTACCTTGGCATCAAGCGCACCAAAAGGTTCATCAAGCAGAAGGACAGATGGTTCCACTGCTAAGGCTCTCGCAAGGGCAACACGCTGGCGTTGGCCACCGGAAAGTTCAGAAGGGTATCGGTTATGGAACTGATCAATATGGACAAGTTTAAGCAGATTAAATACGCGGCTATGGATTTCCTTGTCGCTTGGCCTTAAATTTTTTGGCCTTACCTTGAGCCCGAAAGCAACGTTCTCGAACACAGTCATATGTTTGAACAGAGCATAGTGCTGGAATACGAACCCGACATTACGGTCCTTCAATTTTTTATTCTCATTCTCTTTGCCATCGAACATTATGAGGCCCTTATCGGCAAATTCAAGACCGGCAATAATACGCAGCAAAGTTGTTTTTCCTGAGCCTGATGGGCCAAGCAGTGCAATCAGTTCGCCTGAGTTGATCTCAAGGCTAACATTTTCCAGAGCCTGGAAGTTACTAAAACGTTTGCTTACATTTTTTATATGTATACTCATGATAATTACAGTATTGGCTTATTTTTTATAGGTTGATATTTCCATTCAATAATGCTTTTCAGCAGCAGGGTTAGAAGTGCCAGAATGGTAAGCACTGATGCCACTGCAAATGCCGCCGCAAAATTATATTCGTTATAAAGTATCTCTACATGCAAAGGCACAGTATTTGTTTCTCCGCGTATATGCCCCGAGACAACCGATACTGCGCCGAATTCACCCATTGCACGGGCATTACATAGCAACACCCCGTAAAGCAAACCCCATTTTATGTTAGGCAGGGTAACTTTAACGAAAGTCTGGAAGCCTTTTGCTCCAAGCAGTATTGCAGCTTCCTCCTGCTCGGTTCCCTGTTCCTGCATCAATGGGATAAGCTCGCGTGCAACGAAGGGAAAGGTAACGAATATAGTTGCAATAACCAAGCCAGGAACGGCAAATATGATTTGAATATCGTGTTCTATTAAAAATTTACCTAGAAAACTGTTGCCGCCAAAAATAAGAATATATATGAGGCCTGAAATGACAGGAGAAACTGAAAGGGGAAGGCTTATCAGCGTAACCAGCATTTCCTTACCAATAAAATTAAATTTTGTAATAGCCCAGGATGCAGAAACACCAAATACGACGTTAAGGGGAACAGATATAAAAGCCACCAATAAAGTCAACTTGATTGCTTCTAATGCATTAGGTTCAATAATCGATTGAATATAAATTTTATATCCTTTTGAAAATGCTTCAACAAATACGATTATGAGTGGCGATATTATAAACACAGATACAAAGGTAATGGATATTGTGATAAGAAAGGTTTTTATCAACAACGATTCCGTTAGCGGTGTTTTTGTTTTTTTAAGATTTATCATCATCTTGATCTGTTCCAGCGTTCCAATATATTAATAAAGAAAAGCATCAGGAATGAGGCAACAAGCATGACAAGGGCGATTGCTGCAGCGCCATGATAATCATATTGCTCAAGTTTGGTGACGATAAGGAGAGGGGTTATTTCAGATATCATTGGCATATTGCCGGCAATGAAAATAACAGAACCATACTCTCCCAGGCCTTTAGCAAGCGCCATGGCAAAACCGGTAAGAAGGGCAGGGAATATATTTGGGAAAATTATGTGTGAGAATATCTGGAAGCGGTTTGCGCCAAGGCTTGCTGCTGCTTCTTCAACTTCCTTATCGAGATCAAGTAATACCGGTTCAACCGTTCTAACTACAAAAGGGATGCCAATAAATATAAGGGCCACGATTATTCCAAGCGGTGTAAAAGCTACTTTTATGCCCATCTCACTTAGATATTTTCCAAACCACCCATTATTTGAATAAAGGGCGGTAAGTGCTATTCCGGCAACAGCTGTAGGAAGCGCAATGGGAAGATCAACTATGGCATCGATTATTTTTTTGCCAGGAAGTTCATATCGAACAAGCACCCAGCATAAGGCAAGGCCAAAAATAACATTTATGAAGGCAGCAATGAATGCCGAACCAAAACTTATTTTATATGAAGCTATTACCCTTTGGGAAGTTATTGTCTGCCAGAAATCACCCCAGGTCATATGTGCCGATTGAACGAATAACCCAGAAAGGGGTATAATAACTATAAGCAAAAGATAGAACATAGTGAAAAACATGGTTATTTTAAAACCAGGTATAACACTCGGCTCTTTTATTTTCTTTACTAAGGCTCTCACTAAATTATTCCCTTAAGGTTTACATCCCAAATAACAAAACCCCTAATTATGGGGAAGGTAAGTGTTATCAGGGATATGGATTTTTTACAATAAAGAGTTTGTATATTATCTCTATCGAGTTAATAGATTTGATATAAAATAGTCATATAATTCAGATAAGTCAATAGCAAAAATACATGTCTTGACTGGGGTACCTTACTCTTCTAAAAAAGCTGTGGAATTATTAGGTTAATATATGTTTTTTGAACTTACCATAAGCGCAGCGGCAGCCATTTTTATTTTAGGCTATCTTATATACGTTCTTATACACCCAGAGAAGTTTTGAAAATAAATGACTTGGCACGGTTTATTAGAAGTTTTTATCATTTTGGCCGTTGTTTACCTGCTGGTTCCGGTTTTTGGCAACTATATATATAAAGTTATGGAAAGGAAGGAAACTTTCCTTGATCCGGTTTTTAACCCTGTTGAAAAATTCATATACAGGATTGCAGGTGTAGACCCTGAAACAGAACATTACTGGACCACACATATATATAATGTAATAGGGTTCGGAATATTTTGCATACTTGCCTTATTTCTGATGCAGACTTTTCAGGGGCTGCTGCCATTCAATTCTGAAAAACTAACTTCAATAAGGATTGATCTGGCAATTAATACCGCGATTTCATTTGTCACCAATACCAACTGGCAATCATATATGCCAGAAAAAACAACAAGTTATTTTATACAGACTCTAGGCCTGACAGTTCAGCATTTTATTTCTCCTGCGGTTGGATTATGTGTGGCCATGGCATTGATAAGAAGTTTTGTCCGTGAGAATTCGAAGACCATAGGTAATTTCTGGGTTGACCTTACAAGAGCAATTTTGCGGATCTACCTTCCTGTATCATTCATCGTAGCAATCATATTCATAGGGCAGGGTGTTCCACAAAATTTCTCTCCTTATATTGAGGCAGTAAGCCTTGAAGGGCAAAAACAGATAATTGCCCAGGGGCCGGTGGCTTCTCAGGTGGTGATAAGCCAGTTTGGAACAAATGGCGGTGGGTTTTTTGCCACTAATTCTGCTCACCCTTATGCCAACCCCACTAACCTGACAAATGCAATGTCATGCGTACTTATACTGCTTATAGGAATGTCTATGACGTATGTTTTTGGGAAAATGGTTGGAGATACCACACAAGGATGGGTGTTGCTTATTGTCATAAATTTTATGCTGGTTGCCGGCTTCTTTATAACTTATTACTCAGAATCACAGCATAACCCTCTATATGTAAATGCAAACCTGGATCAGGATACGAGTGATGATAACATAGGTGGTAATATGGAAGGCAAAGAGGTGAGGTTTGGCCTTGCCACTTCATCTCTGTGGTCAACCATTACCACAGGCACTGGTGCCGGATCTGTTAATGCCGCTCATGACAGTTTAACCCCACTGAGCGATATCGTTATAATGTTTAACATGATGGTTGGCGGCATAATTGGTGGTTCTGGTTCGGGGCTTTATGTGATGCTTACTTATGCGATTATAACAGTTTTTATAGTCTGTCTCATGGTTGGTACAATGCCGGAATATCTTGGCAAGAAAATAGAAATCAATGAAATAAAGCTGGTAACCTATATATTCATGATCATACCGTTTCTTGTTCTTAGCCTTACCTCACTAAGCATACTTATTCCATCAGCCATTGAATCCACTTCAAACCCCGGTCCGCATGGGTTGAGCCAGGTTCTTTATAACTATACCTCTGCAGCGACAAATAATGGCAGCGCTTTTGCCGGGTTTGATGCGAACAACGTCTATCATAATATAATGCTAGGGGTTGCCATGTTTATTGAGCGTTATGCAACCATGGCAGCAATACTTGCCCTGGCTGGCTCTCTTGCTATGAAAAAGAAATCTTCAAAAACATCTGGAAGTTTTCAAACCAATACACCAACTTTTGCGATAGTATTAATAATTATAATTATTGTACTTAGCGGTCTTACATTTCTGCCTTCGCTTGCCCTTGGGCCCATTGCAGAGCATTTTATGATAATAAATAACAAGATGTACTAAACGCCATGATGAAGAAAAAGTTATTGGGAATTTCAATTTTTGAGCCGGTAATAATAAAGCGAGCGCTCAAGGATTCTTTTATAAAGCTTAATCCAATGCTGCTTTATAAAAACCCTATTATATTTATAGTTGAGATTGTTTCTTTTGTTACCACAGCAATACTTCTTTATAATATTTTATTTGATAACAGCCAGTTCCTTCTTGATATCCAACTGGTGTGCTGGCTGTGGTTTACGGTGCTTTTTGCCAATTTTGCCGAAAGTATTGCAGAAAGCAGAGGTAAGGCCCAGGCAGAAACGCTGCGCCGTACAAAAAGGGAAACCCGTGCAAAACTAATAAAAAATCTTGAGACAAGAGAATATACGATTGTTGATGCAAAGAAATTACAGCGTGGTGATATAGTACTGGTGGAAGTTAATGACATTATCCCTCTTGATGGGGAAATTATTGAAGGCATTGCCTCAGTAGATGAATCTGCGATCACCGGAGAATCGGCTCCTGTATTACGTGAAAGTGGGGGTGATAGATCAGCTGTAACCGGCGGAACCAGGGTTATTTCTGATTTCGTCATAGTAAAAATCACTGTTGAACCCGGCGAAAGCTTTCTTGACCGCATGATAGGTATGGTTGAAAGTGCCGCCCGCCAGAAAACCCCTAATGAAATTGCGCTGAATATATTTCTTGTCACCATGACAATCATCTTCATACTGGTAACAGCAACTACCCAGGTTATGGCCTATTACTCTGGCATTCTCATACCTACAAACTACCTTGCGGTTTTATTCATAGCCCTTGCCCCCACTACCATAGGCGGGCTTCTTTCTGCGATAGGCATTGCAGGAATGGATAGATTGGTAAGATTTAATGTTATAGCAAAATCTGGGCGCGCGGTTGAGGCAGCAGGCGATATAAACACACTGCTTCTTGATAAAACCGGAACGATTACCCTTGGAAACCGTATCGCTACTGAATTTATCTCCCTGCCAGGAATCAACATAAATGAAATGGCAGAATCTGCGATGCTTTCATCCCTTATGGATGAAACCCCTGAAGGAAGATCAATACTTGCTTTGGCGCAAAGTAAATATAACATTCAGCCAAAGCGGCCTGATAATGCTGATTATATTCCTTTCAGTGCCCATACACGCATGAGCGGTATTGATATAAATGGAAAAAAGGTAAGGAAAGGTGCGGTGGACTCTATACTCACTTTTCTGGGAATGGATAAAAGGGCAACTGATAGGAAAGACCTGCGTGAGACGGTAGAGAAAATATCACGTTCAGGGGGGACCCCACTGGTAGTCGCTTCTGATAACCGAATACTTGGGGTCATACACCTTAAGGATGTTATAAAGCCAGGAATGAAGGAGCGGTTCCAAATGCTGCGCAAAATTGGCATAAGGACAGTCATGATTACCGGTGATAACCCAATAACTGCCGCGGCAATAGCAGCAGAGGCAGGTGTGGATGATTTTCTTGCTGAAGCAACTCCTGAGGCAAAAATGCGCCTTATAGATGAGGAACAGAAAAAAGGCCTTCTTGTTGCCATGTGCGGAGACGGGACTAATGATGCACCGGCTCTTGCAAAAGCTGATGTAGG
>CAYVHI010000023.1:0-26142 GCA_964450945.1 uncultured Rickettsiales bacterium | reverse complement strand
ATATGCGTGGGGTTATGAACCTGCGGGGAATTATTGTGCCGATTTTTGACCTGCGCTGCCGTTTCAGCATGGGAAATACCCAAGCAACACCAAAGAATGTGGTGATTATTATTGCCATAGGTGAGCGCACTATTGGAGTTCTTGTCGATGCGGTTTCAGACATTCTTGAGGTTAATGCTTCAGAAGTAAAGGCAGCGCCTACGAATAACGGAAACATAGATGATAAATACGTAAACGGAATTATTTCTGTCGATAAACGCATGGTGGTTCTTCTTGATATCAGCAAGCTCTTTGATGAGGAAGAGCTTAAAGATGTCATGAAAAATGCAGCCGCATAATTTTTTATTTTTTTGGGAGGTCAAAATGAAAATTATTAATAATATGTCACTTAAAACAAGGCTCGCCGCCCTGTTTATTATATTCGGCGCAGTCCCTGCATTATCAATAGCTCCGGTTGTTATAAAAGGCATTGGCGGTGTGCAGGAAAATCAGCACAAGGTGACAGAAAATATAGCCACTTCGATAAATAATATAATAGACCGCAACTTATTTGAGCGATACGGGGATGTCCAGGCATTCGGTCTCAACAAAGCAACGAAAGATGCTCTTGAATCTACAAATAATACTGATAACGCACTCGTGGGTATTATGAACGGTTATATGGCAAACTACGGCCTATATAAACTTATGATATTTGTTGATACAACCGGCCAGGTAAAAGCTGTAAACACAAAAGACCCCAAAGGAAAGAAAATAAATGTAGAAAAGATTGCAAAGACAGATTTTTCCGATGCAAGCTGGTTCAAATCAGTAATGGCAGGAAAATTTCTTGAAGGTAGAAATGGCCTTACAGGCACAGTTGTTGAGCAACCAGGCTACTCATCCTTTGTTTCTGAAGCATATGGTGAAGATGGCTATACAGTAGTTTTTGCAGCTCCGGTAAAAGATAGTAGTGGCAATGTTACCGGCGTATGGGCAAATTTTGCGGATTTTACACTGGTTGAAGATATAGCTTACAGCAATATAAAGGAAATGGCGGAAGCAAAGAATGGCGTTCACCTTATAATAACTGATGGTGATGGCAAGATAATATACTTCTATGACCCGGATGCATATGAGAATAAGGCATACTCCCGCGATCCAAATATAATAGGAAAAGTAAGGCTAGCCGATAAGGGCATAAAAATCATGGAGGAAGCCCTTAAGGGAAAACCTGGCGCTGCAATCGCGACAATTGATGGAGATAATTTTGATGAACAACTGGTTGGTTTTTCAAAAAGCGCCGGAGCATATGATTACACAGGTCTTGGCTGGGTAACGCTTATTGGCATTCCTACCGAAGTTGCCTTTGCAAATGCCTATTCAATGGAGTGGATGCTTTTCATAGCGCTAGTCATTGCATTTGCTGCAGTACTTGTGGTGGGGCTTTTTGTTGGCAACCTTGTATCAAAACCTTTACGTAATATCACAGGTTCACTTAAGGAGCTGGCAAAAGGAAATTACGACTTAAATATTGCTGAAAATACAAATAAGGATGAAGTCGGCGAGATGACAAGGGCAATGAAGGATCTTCGCACTTCTGTAGAGAAGAGCGTTACATTACAGATTATGGTTGATAACCTTTCAATCCCTGTTCTGATTGCTGATAAAGATTATAAAATCACTTATGCGAATAATGCTTCCAAAGAAGCCATCAAGAAATTGGAAAAATACATGCCTATACCTGCTGATAAGTTGATAGGCGCAAATATTGATATTTTCCACAAAAATCCATCGCATCAACGTAACCTTCTCTCCGGTCTCGGTGATAAATCACATAAAGCAGAGTTCAAGGTTGGTGATGAGTGGCTAAACCTCACTGCTACGATGCTTAAGGATTTGAAAGGCAAATTCAACGGAGCATTCATTGACTGGCGGATAGTAACCGAAGAGAAAAGAATGCAGGAGGAATCTGACCGCAAACAAAGCATGATAGATAACCTTTCACTGCCGGTAATGTTATGCAATGAAGAGTTTAAGATTACATATGTCAATAACGCAACCAAGAATGCGCTTAAGAAGCTTGAAAACCTGATGCCGGTTAAGATAGATAATCTTGTCGGCACCTCTATTGATATTTTCCACAAAAACCCTTCACATCAGAGAAATTTACTGTCAGATCCTAAGAAACTTCCGTTCCAGTCAAAATTCCCGCTCGGTCCAGAATGGTTGTATCTGAATGCTAACATGCTGCCAATGAAGGATGGTAAATTTACCGGCGCATTTATAGACTGGCGTTTGATTACTGATGAAGTTAAGAACGAAGAATCAGTCAAGTTGGCGCAGGCAAATATTAATGATCTCATCAATGCCGCCCAACAAGGTGATTTGACCCGTCGCATAGATGCAGCACAATTCCAGGGGTTCTACAAAGATCTGGCAAACAGCATGAACGGCCTAATGAATACAATCGTTGAACCTATCAATGCTTCTATCAGCGTAATCACTTCTCTCTCAGAAGGTGATCTCACAAAACAGATGGAAGGTGAATATAAAGGTTCGTTCGGTCAGATAAAGGATACCTTAAACTCCACTATAACCCGTCTAAAAACAACGGTGGCGAGGATTAAGGATTCATCTGAATCAGTAAAATCAGCATCCGGTGAAATCTCCGCCGGCAGTACCGATCTTTCTTCACGTACGGAAGAACAGGCATCCTCCCTTGAAGAGACAGCAGCTTCAATGGAACAGCTAACCGGAACCGTCAAACAGAATTCTGAAAATGCCAATAATGCAAGCAGCCTCTCTATTGAAGCACGCGGCGTTGCTGAGCGTGGCGGCAAAGTAGCGGTTGATGCGGTATCTGCAATGGGAAGTATTGAAAAATCGTCACAGAAAATTTCTGATATCATAAGCGTTATTGATGAAATCGCATTCCAGACAAACCTGCTCGCACTCAATGCTGCAGTTGAAGCAGCAAGAGCCGGTGATGCCGGAAAAGGTTTTGCAGTGGTTGCTCAAGAAGTGCGCTCTCTGGCCGGCCGCTCCGCCTCTGCATCCAAGGAAATTAAAACTCTGATTAATGAAAGCAGCCAGCAGGTAAAGTCCGGTGCAGAGTTGGTAAATCAGGCAGGAAAAACCCTGGAAGAAATAGTTAATTCAGTGAAGAAGGTTTCCGATATTATGTCTGAAATTGCTTCTGCAAGCTCGCAGCAATCAACCGGCCTTGATGAGATAAATTCAGCTATTGCGCAGATGGATGAAGTAACTCAGCAAAATGCTGCACTGGTCGAACAAAACACTGCAGCAGCACAATCTCTCGTACAACAGGCAAATGAACTTGAACAGATGATGCGCTTCTTCAGGATAAATGAAGGTGGTGAAGAAGCTTCAGATGAAACGGCAAAAATCACTAATGAGACTTCAAAACAACTTGCTATTGCCCCGCCAAAAAAGGCTGAGGCGGTAAAAACAGTAGCAAAGAACCTGAAGAAACATGCTGAAGAAAGTAAAGCTGCAAAGGCGGCTCCTGTAAAAGGAAATGCAAAAGCAGCCTCGAGAGTCGCTTCCGCAAGCAAAAAACAATACGATGAAGGCTGGGAAGAATTTTAGTTTAGATTTAAGAAATGGCAGCCATGGAACAGGTAGCAAAAAATAACGAAGACAGGGAGTTTGAATTCACTGACAAAGATTTTAAATTCCTTGTCAAACTGGTAACTGATAATACCGGAATTGTTCTTGCTGATCATAAAAAGAACATGGTGTATTCAAGGCTGGTAAGGAGAATACGTCTTCTTGGCTTAAATAGCTTCAAGGAATACTGCGATCTCTTAAGTAGCGGTAATGATAGCAGTGAATTCATGAATTTCGTTAACGCCATTACTACAAACCTTACCAGTTTCTTCCGTGAGCCACATCATTTTGATCACCTTAGGCAGCTATTTATCACAATGGCAAAGGGTCCACCTAAAGATAAGCGCATACGTATATTGTCTGCCGGATGCTCTCAAGGGATGGAAGCTTATTCAATATCAATGGTCTTATCCAGCATTATAGATCTTGCAGGATGGGATGCAAAAATACTTGCAACCGATATTGATACTGGCGTTCTAGAAAAAGGCAGGAACGGAATTTATAGAAAAGAAGAAGCAGAAAAAATTCCTGCTCCATATAAGGATAAGTTCATTTCACTTATTGATAAGGAAAATTTTCAGGTTAGTGAAAAACTCCGTAGTCTTGTTCATTTTAAACAACTGAATCTGCTCCATAATTGGCCTGTAAAGGGGCCTTTTGATATTATTTTTTGCCGTAATACGGTTATTTATTTCGATAAGCCGACCCAGAAAATAATCTTTAATAAATTTGCCGATCTTATGAAAGAGAATGCATGGCTTTATATAGGTCATTCAGAAAATCTTTTTAATGTTTCAGATCGTTTTAAATTACTTGGGAGGACAATATATCAGCGGGTCAAATAGAAAATGTGCGCATAAGGCGAACAGATACCGAGCGTTATCAGGTTGGCAATTATTATGACGGAGTAAAACGTTATTATGATCAGGTTTCAGAAAACACTGTGGTTAAGATTTTCTCCGGAGATTGTTACGTGACAAGCGAAAAAGGTGAACTTCTAATAACCATTCTTGGCTCATGCGTGGCCGCATGCATAAGGGATCCTGTCGTGAGAGTGGGAGGGATGAACCATTTCCTGTTACCGGGAGACTATGATGCTTTAGGCAATAGCGCTAATGACTCCGCCCGTTATGGAGTGTTCGCGATGGAGAAATTAATTAACGAGATTCTAAAGAAGGGTGGCATGAAGGAGAGGCTTGAGGTAAAGCTTTTCGGCGGCGGCAACGTTATCAATAATTCTGCTATGATTGGCGATAAGAACGCAAAATTTGTACGCGATTTCATAAAAGGGGAAAATCTTTCAATTGCTTCCGAAGACCTGGGAGGAAAACTTCCTCGCCGAGTTCATTACTACCCCGATTCAGGAAAAGTAATGATACGCAAATTGAGCCGCAGAGAAGATATGAGAATTGTTGGCGAAGAAGAAACTTTTGCAAAAAGCCTCAATAAAAAACCAGTTGGGGGAGATGTTGAACTTTTCTGACATGGAATTATTATGAAAAAAACAAAAGTAATAATAGTTGACGATTCCCTTACAATCCGTGAGTTGTTCTCTAGTATCCTGAGCTCTGATCCTGAGATAGAGGTGCTGGCAACCGCAACCGATCCTTATGATGCCCGTGAAAAAATTAAGTCGCTAAATCCTGATGTCATTACCCTTGATGTTGAAATGCCTAAGATGGATGGCATCACCTTTCTGGAAAAAATAATGACTCTCCGGCCAATGCCAGTGGTTATGATTTCAACCCTTACCCAGAAAGGTGCTGATGTAACCTTTAGGGCACTTGAGTTAGGAGCGGTGGATTATATTCCAAAGCCAACTCAAAACGTTGAAAAAGAGATTAATAATATTAAGGACGAGCTGATTCAGAAAGTAAAAAGCGCTGCCAGAGCAAAGATTGGAAATAAACCAAAACGCTCCACAGAAAAAGTTGCGCCAATCCTGTTGCCTATAAATATTGATAAGAACAAGATTATAGCCATAGGCGCCTCCACAGGCGGAGTTGAAGCTCTAACTGATATTCTAACTATCATGCCTAAAGACTGCCCGCCGATTGTCATCACTCAGCATATGCCACCTCTGTTTACCAATAATTTTGCCAACCGCCTGGATAAACTCTGCAACATACGGGTGCATGAAGCAAAAAACGGGCAGGTTCTTGAAAATGGCAACGCTTATATAGCGGAAGGCGGCAAGCATCTTGAGTTCGAAAGAAAATCGGCAAAATATTGCTGTCTCATTAAAGATGGTCCGCTTGTATCAGGCCATAAACCTTCCGTCGACGTAATGTTTTGTTCGGTTGCTGATGTTATGGGGAAAAATGCAGTGGGAGTGATTCTTACTGGAATGGGCAAAGATGGAACTGTGGGAATGATGCGCATGAAAAATGCCGGCTGCCATAACATAGGTCAGGATGAGAAAAGCTGCCTTGTCTATGGCATGCCAAAAGCGGCATATCTTGCAGGAGCAGTAGATGAGCAAATACCGCTTTCAGAAATTTCCTCAGCAATCCTTAGAGCATGCACACATACAGAGAGGGCGGCAAATGTTAGGTAAATTAATAAAAAAGAAAGATGCTTCCAAAATTATTGAGATAAAACAGGAAAAACCTCCTGTTAAACCCGAGCCTACAATCCCTTTATCCAATAACAATAAAAATACCGATTTTCTTGAAGCAAGCATACCTTCAATTGCCGCCATGGAAATGATAATAGATAAATTGCCTGAAGTGGCAAAACTTATCGAAGAAAGCACTGTAAATCTCAGCAACAAATTCCAGGAACTCGCTACTCTATCTTCTGAAAAGAGCAAGCAAATGGATAAAATCATAGATATAGCTGGTTCATTAAATGTTAATGATGAAAAAATTTCCTTGGATAGTTTTGCAAAACTCTTCAATTCAACTCTTTCAGATGCGATTGATAAGATTTTGCAGGTATCAAAACTTGCCATGTCTATGGTCTATAGCCTTGATGACACCTTAAAATCCATAAGGGAAATTGAGAACATAACAGGGCGTATACAAGCGGTAAATAAACAGACTAACCTGCTTGCACTGAACGCTGCAATTGAGTCAGAAAAGGCCGGAGAAAATGGTAAGGGATTTAACGTAGTTGCTAAAGAAATGAGAGCTATCTCCAATGAAGTTGCCATACTTTCGAAAGAAATAACTCATAAGATAGAACTGGTAGGAAAGCATTCAAAGGAAAGTTTTGAAATCCTAAAGAATGTAGCAACAACTGATATGACATCAAACATGGATGCAAAGGAAAGGCTTGATCTACTTATACAGAGCCTTCTTAAACAGAGTGATGAATTCAAAGTATTTCTTGAAGAATCATCGCAATCATCAAAAACTCTTTCTGATAATATTTCATCCATGACAATCGGAATTCAGTTTCAGGATAGGACATCTCAATACATAGAGAATAGCGTTAACACTCTTAAGGTTATATCCGAACATTTGCGCGGCATAAAGAACCAGACCGTCAATAATATGGAGAAATCTATTGAGATAGACCGCTCATTTATTAATAAGATTATTTCAAGCATCAAATTAAGTGAGTTCCGCCAGAAATTTCTAAGTAATCTTTCAATGAGCAGTAAAGTTAAGAACGCTGAACAGCTAGCAGATATACTTCATAAACCAGATTCCGGCAAAACTAATACTGGCGGCAAAGAAGATAATGTCGAACTTTTTTAGGAGAACCTTATGGAATATAATATTCAAATAAATAATGACAGTGCTGATGTGAACATAAGTGGAAAATTCACTTTTTCCGATCACGAGAATTTCCGTTCTATAATTGAGAAATCAAAAGAAAAAAAAGTAAAATCTATTGTTATAAATATGTCTGGGACGGAATTTGTTGATTCAGCCGCACTTGGCATGCTGCTTCTGCTCAGGGAGCATGCGGAAAAAGAAGGCATTTCTCTTACCATTCTTAAACCTTCCGGCCAAGTGAAGAAAATGTTTGAAGTATCTAAATTCGACCAGCTTTTCAATATAAAATAATCTATACCATGCAAGAAACCTTGTCCGGGGAATATTCAAAAGAGAAAGGGTTTTCTGCTATATTCTTTTCCTCTGACAGAGGTTTCTTTGATATATATCTCCTAGGCAATAATTACAGTGTTATCGCTGAAATCGAAAATCAGGAAACGATTATCCCTCTTATGCAGGAAATTAACGACAGTCCAAAGCTGTCTGGAGTACAAAAAATATTAAGCCTGCATACAAATACCGTATATAAGGAAAATATAGCAGAAAAAATTATCGATTGGCTTACCTCTGTTTTCTCACTCTCAACAAATGATAAGGCAAGGATTCTAACTTGCTTAACCGAATCATTGTTAAACGCAGTGATACATGGAAATCTTGGAATTTGTGGAAGTGAGAAAGATCAGAAGGATATTTCTAAATATTATGAAGTGATTGAAGAAAAATTAAAGATAAATGAACTGAAAAGCAAAAGAATATGGATTTTCTGCCAGTTGGAGGATTCGGTCTTTACAATCATCATAAGGGATGATGGCGATGGCTATGATTATAAAGAAACCCTTATATTCCTTAAAGACCAGAATCACAGGGGAATCAATATAATCCACTCAATGTCAGATGGAGTTAAAATTGAAGAAGGTGGCAAGAAGATTACCATTGCCTTTAATCTTGAAGATAAGAACTATGCTGAAGAGTATATTAATTCAGAGCAGGCAGTATTAATAAATAAAATTTCCAGTTCCAATATAAAAAATGCGAAGCTGCTGGTAGTGGATGATAACCAGTTCAATAAAAAAATAATTGAGAAGATTCTTACATCATCCGGCTTCATAAACATAAGATATGCAGGTAATGGCAAAGAGGCCATGGAAAAAACACGGCATGATAAGCCTGACCTGATCTTACTTGATATGATTATGCCGGAAATGGATGGGTTTACTTTCTGTAAAATGCTCCGCGATGAACCCAAATTTAAGGATATCCCTATTATTGCACAAACCAGCCTAACTTCCCTGCAAGATAGAATAAAGGCTTTCCATGCCGGGGTTACCGATTTTGTTGGCCAGCCGCTTAATACATACGAACTGCTTGTCCGTATGTATATCCATCTTGAGAGACATTATATATTACATGAACTCAAAGATTTTTATATACAGGTGGAGCAAGATCTAAAAGGTGCACGTGAGTTGCAAAACAGCATTCTGCCTAAACCAAATGATATAGAGATGGTCGAGAAGAACTATAATATAGAGGTTGCTTCCTACTTCAAATCCTTCCGTAATGTCGGTGGTGATTTATGGGGGGTGCGGTCAATCTCTCATGAAGAATTCTCCATCTATACAGTTGATTTTTCCGGGCATGGAGTAACTTCTGCAATTAACAGTTTCCGTTTGCATACCATAATGAAAGATTTAAAGCTCTACGAACCTTTCCCCGACAAATTTTTGCAGGAATTAAATTTGGCGCTCTGCTCGATTCTTACAACCGGCCAGTATGCCACTATGTTTTCAGGCACTCTTAATATCAGTGATAACACCCTTATTTACAGCGCCGCTGCGGCGCCAACACCTATTTTATTATACGGCAACAAACAAGTTGAGCTACTTAATTCGAAAGGGGTGCCGTTGGGTATAACCACAAAAGCAGAGTATACTTCACATAAAATCAGTTTCAGTCCTGGAGACCTTTTATTAATATACAGCGATGCCCTGATAGAAACGGAAGTAGAAAAAGACAGGATGTTAAATGAGCAAGACCTGGCTGATATACTGAAGAAAAATTCAGGAAAATCAACACAAAGAATTTTAGATGCAATTCTTTCCTGTTCTGATGTATTTAAGAATGGTAAATTGAATGATGATTTAACCATAAACTTATATTACAGACAGAAAACAGATGCTCCTTCTTGATGAATTGCATGGATATAAATTTGAGGAACTGAAGAAAGGTATGTCGGCCGTTTTCAGCAAGACAATTACCGAGACAGACCTGCGTAATTTTTCCGGTGTCTCAGGCGATACAAACCCCATGCATCTCAACGAAGAATTTGCAAAAAAAACCTTGTTCAAGGGTTGCATTGTTCATGGAATGCTTACTGCCAGCCTTATTTCTGCCATCATAGGAACAAAGCTTCCGGGGCCTGGATGTATATATGTAAGCCAGACTTTGCGGTTCAAGGCTCCCGTACGTGTGGGTGATACCGTATATGCAAAAGTTGTGGTGAAGGAACTGCTGCCAGAAAAGCAGCGGGCGGTTCTGGATACAACCTGCAAAGTAAAAGATGTTACTGTTATTGATGGCGAGGCTGTCGTACAAATTCCTGCCCGTTAAACCTATCTAATCCTTTTTGATGCAATAATAATATGTTATAAAGCGGTAACGCATTTATAAGTGATTATGAGATTAAAAAAACGTTTAATTATATCTTTTATCCGCATAGGAAAATGTTTCTACAAAGCAATGGTGAATACCATAAACCATGATGGCATTGAACATTCAGGTTATATGGCATTTCTTGGTATGTTGTGTATATTTCCGTTTCTGGTTTTTCTTTTCGCGCTTACCGGGTTTTTAGGTGCATCTGAAGCCGGGACTGAGTTTGTAAAGATTTTCCTGCGCAACTTGCCGCCAGATGTGTCTGCAGCATTGAAACCGCGTATCCAGGAAATAATTTCCGGTCCACCACAAGGGTTGCTGACCATAGCAATCCTCGGCACAATATGGACAGCTTCTTCCGCAGTTGAAGGGCTTCGCACCATTTTAAACCGCGCCTATCACGTGTATACTCCACCAACATATATAAGGCGGCGCCTGATGAGCATTCTGCAATTCCTGCTGATAACTATCGCACTTATTGTTGCCATGTTCCTGCTTATTATAGCTCCTGTTATATTAGACAGATTTGGCCACCTGTTATTTATTGATTACAACATACTAAAGCCATTCTGGACTTACATACGCTACATTCTAAGCTCTTTAATATTATTCATAGTTGTGGCTTCACTGTTTTTCATGCTACCAAATATAAAACAGAACTTAATTCTGGTTGTACCGGGTTCAATAGTTGTAGTTATACTTTGGTCAGTGGTTGCATTATCTTTTTCAGAGTTCATCAGCAGTTATAAGCAGATAAACACCATATATGGCAGCCTGGCGGGAATAATCCTGGTACTTCTTTTCTTCTATATAAATTCCATTGTCTTCATATATGGCGCAGAACTTAATTATTTGCTGCAAAGTACAAAGGGAAGGAAGTTTAGAGTAAAAATCAGTAACAGTACTCGCATGAAATAAGTTATAATAATGAAAAAAAAGCAGGCAAAATTTTTCTCTATGGATGTATCGCCGTCAAATCTGTTAATTGCGTTTACCATTTTTTATTTTGTAGTTTGCCTGGGTCTTTTCATCTTCCAAAGAAAGATAATTTACCTTCCTTCCGGGAAAATCGGGACTCCTACAGAATATGGTTTTAGTAAAGTAAAAGAACTAAACTTGAAAACATCTGATGGTGAAACCATCAATGCATGGCATCTTTTTCCTCAAGAGGAAGGCGGTGAGACCATACTTTATTTTCACGGCAATGCCGGCCATATGGGTGACAGGAGTGAGAAATTCAGAGCCTTCCTCAATCATGGATTTAATGTTCTTTCTGTAAGCTACCGCGGTTATGGCAATAGTGGAGGAAAACCTTCTGAGGAGGGTTTATATAATGATGCCCGAGCTGCCGCAAAATATCTGTTGGATAATGATATATCATTCAGCAACATTATTATCTTTGGTGAATCTTTGGGGTCGGGCGTAGCGGTTCAGCTTGCAACCGAATATAAGGCAAAGGCCATTGTGCTCGAAGCTCCTTACATATCGGTTACCCAGAGAGCTTCTGAACTTTATCCTGTAATACCAGTAAAACTTCTTCTTAAGGACCGTTTTGAATCAATAAAGAAAATCAAGAACGTAAAATCACCTTTACTTATACTCCACGGTGAACTTGATAAGGTTATTCCCATAAAGCAGGGCAGGCAGTTACTGGAAGCAGCAAATGAACCCAAGAAGGGCATCTTCTATCCAAATATCGGCCATACGGATTTTGACAGTGAACTTCTGGCAAAGGAAGTGCGGGCTTTCTCAGATAAATATCTTTAGTCACCCTTTGGTCTTTCAAAGGATATTGAATTTTTAAGGCTCATCACCACACGCTGCATATATCCTATGGTTGCTATTTCAACCGGTATGGGGTCACCACATATGGCAACTATGCGCCTTCTGAAGCTGCGTGGAAAAAATTTGAATCTGGAACGTATGTATTTTCGGCTGAAGATGCTTCCCCATAATCCCCTGAGGGCAATTGGATAAACCACAACAGGCTGGCGTTTTAATATCCATTCCACGCCGTAGCGGAAACGTGTCATATTACCGGTATAGGTTATCTGCCCTTCAGGAAAAATACAAAGAAGGTCTCCTTCTTTCAGCGCATCCGCACAGGCATGCAGAGCCTTCTCGACTGATTCACGTTTTGGTTCTATGGGAATTGCTTTATAAAGGCTCATGAAATGGTGAACACCTGGCCAGTTATAAATATTTTTATCAATTATATATCTTATGGGCCTTTTGCATGCTGAGTCTATTATCAACCCATCCATATATGATACATGGTTACTGATGAGCATTGCTGCACCATCTTCGGGAATTTTTTCAAAACCTATATATTCAATACGGTAAACAATTCTTATTAATACTTTCACCAAGCCGCGGTAAAATTTCTCACGTAACGTCGCGGTACGGCTTTTAATATTGCCAGTTAACTCAGGATCATCTTTTGAGTTTTTTACTTCCATACTTTATTTGCCCACAACATCTAATAAGTTTTTCTAATCCATTACGCTGAAGTAATAAATAATTAAAACCTGTTAGAATTATATCAAAAACAATAGGTTATGAACAATGAATAAAATTTGAACTAAATTTTAAGAGTCATTTACCGCCTTTTAACGCTTCTCTGGTAAGCTTTTAACTGACTTATCAGGGGATATAAATGAATAAGATAGTAATATCATTCTTTGTTTTTATTTTATTTATCGTTTGCGGTATTTCCGCAAAAGCTTCCCTTGGCCCGGCTTATCCACAACTAACCGTCGGTTATCTTTTTGATAAATGCCAGGATGACAGGAAAAAAGATGGTATTGCCGCAAAAATGGATGCCTCATATTGTTATGGCTTCTTCTATGGCATCAATTATGCACTCACCCCTTACCACGATAAGTTAATGTGCGTGCCGGAAAATCTAAATCATCTTGAAGAAGCAAAAATTTTCATCAAATGGGCAAAAGATAATCCCCAGTTATGGCATATAGATCAAATGAACGGCGTTATTTATGCGCTAAGTTCCACCTACCCTTGCCGACGCTGATAAAAAAACTCATATAAATCAGATTAATATAGTAATTACATTCTTTATTGTTATTGCGCTATAATACCTACGTTTCTCTGTGTTTTTTTAAAAAACCAGTCGTGATCAAGGTCACCACAACCCTGTCCCTTGAAAGGAGGACTAAGTCGTGGCAGACGAAGAAGAAGACGTTGGCACTAGTGGCGAAGAAAATCCGGGATGCAGCAACGTACCCGGATGTATCTTTGGCATGGTCCTGTTGATTCTTGTTCTCACTTTTCTCCTTTATCCATTCTACCAAGACCGTTTGGAGATGGAGAAGCAGAAGAAAAGCGCACCCGTTGAAAAGAAAGAAGGTGCACCATGATAACCAAGCTCCCTTCATCGGGGGCTGTAAGCTGAGTCTCCATCCTCTTTCAGAGGGTGGAGGTTCAGCTTATTATGTTTAAAAATTAAACGTGACATTCCTCACCAAATTGTACATAATCCACTTCATATAATTCACTCGTTGTGACAGGCAGTTATGATGGGCCGTTTAATTAGGGTGAAGTATGGATTTTTCCAAGGTAGGTTTGTTCACGGCTTTGAAGCAGAAGATGCGTTATTCATCTGAGCGCCAGTCTCTGCTTGCCAAAAATATCGCCAATGCAAACGTCCCTGGCTATAAAGCAGTTGATTTAAAACCTGTGGCGTTTGATGAACTTGTCTCCGCATCATCAGGTAAGCTCGAAATTGCAACAACCCAGCCCGGCCATATGAGGCCACAGGGCGGGATGACGAAATTCAGGGTGAATGAACAGAAAAGCACTTTTGAGACAACTCCGGTCGGCAATAATGTCGTGCTTGAAGAACAGGCAATGAAGATGGCAGAAAACAACACCGATTATCAAACCACCACCAGTATATACAAAAAGATGGTTGAGATGTTCCGCTTAGCAGGCGGAGGGAATAGGTAATGCCAGACAAACCAATAGATCTTAAAACATCAATGCAGATAGCCGCTTCCGGCATGCGGGCACAAAGCGACCGTTTGCGCGTTATATCTCAGAACATTGCCAATGCTGATTCCACTGGCCTTACGCCTGGTTCTGATCCTTACCGCCGCAAAACCATAACTTTCAAAAGCGCCCTTAATAAGGAACTGGGTGTAGAGACGGTGAAAGTCACCAATTATGGTTATGACAAAACTCCTTTCCCAATGAAATATGATCCTTCACATCCGGCAGCTGATGATAAAGGATACGTGAAACTTCCCAATGTTAATACCATGATTGAAGCGGCAGATATGCGGGAAGCACAAAAGAGTTACGAAGCAAACATAGGTGTGATAGATACTTCAAAATCAATGATAGCTAGAACACTTGATTTATTAAGATAGGGGGTAACATATGGCGGATGCAAAAATATTAGGAGCAGTAAACGCATATTCAAATGCGGCAAATATAAATTCAACTGATTATTCTTTTGCAAAACCTTCCGTTAATAAGGAGATAAAGCCCGATTTTACAGAACTGGTCAGCCAGGCTTTAGGCAATGCTGTTGATGCACAAAAAACAGCCGAAGTTGAATCAGCGAAGGCGTTGGTAAATAAAACCACTCTTGATGAACTTGCAATCGCCGTAAACAATGCCGATCTTGCGCTTAGAACCGTTGTATCGATTCGCGACCGTGTAATTGCCGCATATCAAGACATAATAAAAATGCCAATATAGGAATAGCATGGAAACAGCAGAAGTACTCGATATATCACGTGAGTCAATTTATGTAATGTTAAAGATTTCAGCACCCATAATGCTTTCAGCTCTTATTGTGGGGTTGATAATTTCCCTCTTCCAGGCACTAACACAAATTCAGGAAATCACGCTTACTTTCGTGCCAAAAATATTTGTTGTGTTTCTTGTCACCATTATCTTCCTTCCTTTCATGATTGAAACTTTGCAGGTTTTTACAGAACATCTTGCCGAGAAAATAATCTCACCATCACCCTAGATAGTATCTAAAAAAGGTTTTTTGTGACAGAGTTTGATTTGGAAAAAATTACTATCATCTGGGTGCTGCACTACCTTATTATTTTCTGCCGTCTTGGCTCAGCCATAATGCTTATTCCGGGAATTGGGGAAACATATGTAACATCAACTATCAGGCTGGTGCTGGCACTTGCCATAAGCCTTATCATGATGCCTGTTATCTCACCTACCCTGCCAACCGTGCTTCCTAATTCAACGCTGTCATTATTCACCCTGCTCTTTGCCGAAATCATGGTCGGGTTGTTTATAGGTTCCATGGTAAGGCTAATGCTCAGTCTTATGCACGTGGCCGGTATGGTTATTGCATTTCAATCAAGTCTTGCTTCTGCTCTGCTTTTTGATGTCAACCAGGGTAACCAGGGCTCGGTTGTCGGCGGCTTCATGACTCTGCTTGCCGTTACCGTTATATTCACTTCCAATCTGCATCACCTGATTTTCATTGGTTTTACCCAGAGCTATGATTTGTTTAAGGTTGGCGTTTTCCCTGATACGGCAAATTTTTCTGATATGGCAACGAAGATGGTTTCAGATGGTTTTAATGTCGGTGTAAAAATCGCAGCACCTGTCCTGGTTGTTACTTTACTGCTTTATCTCGCCGCCGGTATAATGTCACGCCTGATGCCTAGCATGCAGATTTTCTTTGTTATGGTTCCTGCCCAGATCTTCATTACTTTCTTTATCATGATGATAACGCTTTCTACCGGTATGATGCTTTATCTTGAATATTACCATTCTGCCATAAGCTTCATGGATAGCACAAAATAATTATTCTTTGCCGTCTCTATTGTAACGCGGGTCAAGCGAAAGGATTGCCGCTGCCGTTCTTGGCACTGGAACAAACGGACCTTTTGTATTTTCAGGAATACGGCGGCCCTTCACCATGCGAATAACTGCAAACATAAAGGTAAATCCATATGCAATTCCGATAAATATAAATAGACCGTTATAACTTGTCATCTCCATAAGGACTGCCGCAGCAAGCGGTCCTATTATTGCTCCAATGCCATGTGTTGCAAGCAGCCCTGCACTTGCTTTCACAAAATGTTCAGGTTCTAAAAAATCATTAGCAAGAGAGATAAAGAGCGAATAAAGAGGATAAGAGAATCCTCCAAAAAGCGGTGCCAGGAAAAGTATGGTAATGGTAATAGTCTGAGGATTATAGTGGCTGGTCATGTAAATAAAAGTAATGCTCGCTATAACACTCAAGAAAGAACAGACTGCAATCGCAAACCTCCTGTTCACTTTGTCAGATAAAGTTCCTATCGGCCATTGTAGTAAAAATCCCCCAAGGAATGATAAACATATAAATAATGCTATTTGATTAGGCATCAGACCAACCCGTGTGAGATAAACGGCTATCAACCCCCAGTAAGCTCCTGAAACCATGCCAGTCAGCAGGGCGCCGGTTACCGAGAGTGGCGATATCCTGAATAACCTCACTATATTAAAGCGTTTATATTCAACCGGGTGTGGCTGCTTAGTCTTGCTTAAGATTAACGGAATAACTGAAAGGGAAACCAGTATTGAAGAAATAATAAAAAGCTCTGCACCTTTTATATCTGCAAAAAAGAAAAACCCCTGTCCGGCAGCAAGGCATAAAAAGTTTATCGACATGTAGGTTGAAAGAATCCGTCCACGGTTACCGCGGTTGGCAAGGGCATTCAGCCAGCTTTCTATTATCATATAAAGCCCGGCAATACATAACCCGTTTAAAATTCTAAGAATAATCCATGCGGCAGGGTTTATTAAAAGTACATATAAAAGCGATATGATGGAAAGCAGGGAGGCAAATGCAGCAAAAGTCCTTATCTGCCCTACTCTATCAATATATTTTACACAGATAAATGTGCCGGAAATATAGCCAAAGAAAAAACCTGACATCATAAACCCTATAGTCCAGTCAGGAAAATTTTCCAGTGCCGCACGTATGCTTACAACCGTTCCGGCCAGCGCATGCCCAAGAACAAGAATTGCAAAGCTTACCAGCAATACCGATATGGAAATTATGGTATTTATCATGAATAATTATTTTAATGGAAAAGAAAAACTAATACTACTTCTTGTTTTTATAAACTTCAGCCAGATAAACAAGCAATCCTTTCGTTACAACATTGGTATTAAGGTTAGATGCAATCTCCGCCGCTTCAAGGGCTATATCCTTTATTTTACCTTTGCCTATAATTCCTTGTTCATAAAGTTCTGTGGCAAGCTGGGTGGCATCCACAACAATACCCGGATCAATGTTTTTGCTTTCCGTTTTTTCTTGGTTACCAGAATATCTTATATATGGGGGCGGATAGAATCCACCGGTTTTCCTGTCGGAAAATTCCTTATTTGTTATATTATCTGCATATGAAAGGATATAATCTATCGTCGTATCTTCAACAGCAGCCAGCTTACTCAAGGTTGAGATATGCATAGTGTTGGTTTCACCCTTAAGGAAAGCTCTTAACGCCGCCTCACTTACCCCCGCTTTTTTAGACCAGGGATATACCTTCAAGTTCCTTTTTTTCATGAATTCGCGTATCGATTCACGCTGTTTCTTTACACTAAGATCAGACATGGTGATAAATTTTATTTGTTTTTTTGATTTAGATTTCTTTTTCATACTGTCATATAAATAATGTTGGCACTAGAACATAGTATAACGAATTATTATCACCATATAAGATATTGCAAGTAATAAAAAACGAATTATTGTTGACTTCCGTATTTCTATACGAAATAATGGTGGGTATCTATAAAAAGGACCCAATAGAATGATCCCTAAAAGTTTTAATGAGCAGATAGGCAGAAAAATAAAAAGTATCAGGGAGGTGCTGGAAATAAGCAGTGAAGAGATTGCTGATAAAACCGGCATATCTAGGAATACCCTTTTAGAATATGAGGCTGGAAAATCAAATATCACCGTAAGCGATCTTTATAAAATCGTCAGCGTTTTTAATATCTCCTTAAGTTACTTTCTAAAAGACTGGTAAACTACTTAAAAACCCTGACATTCATAATAACCTTCTGAAAAAACATTGATTTTTGTTTTTAAATAGATAAAATCTGACATGTAAATATTCATGGAGCATACATGTCATCTGGGATTACCATAAAAAGAAAAGTTCTAGTCACTGCCTTTATAATGGCTTCTGTTGCAGCGATAACATCGGCAACCGCCAATTATGGAATAAAAGGTCTCAGCACTTCTTTAGAAAAGAAGGCCGTCATGGCCTCTGCCATAAAAAATAGTGCTGAGGGAGATATGATGCATGACGCCATAAGGGGAGATGTGCTGCTTGCTATTAAAGCAAGCCGGGAAGGAAATTTTAATCAGATAGGAGAGGCAGAAAAAGATTTAACTGAACATGCTGAGGTTTTCAGGGAAAAGATTAGGGCAAACGAACAGCTTCCGCTTTCCGGCGCGATAAAACAAACTCTTAATGAAGCAAAGGATTTGGTAGAATCTTATATAATACAGGCTCAGGCAATTATAAATATTGCTAAACAGAATGGTGATGCGGGCGGGCATTTTGGTGAATTCATGAATGTATTTTCCCAGCTTGAAGAAAGACTTGGAAAAAACAGTGAGCTTATCGAAGAAGCAGTAAAAAAAGAAAATGAAGAATCAGAAAAATTTTCTTCTAAGATTACGCTTATAGTTCATATCCTTTCTTTTATCTCTATTACTCTTATTGCCTTGCTGCCCTTCAACCTAATCTCATGGCTTTTTAAACCGCTGGAAAGAATGATAGAGGCTATGGTTGGTCTTTCTGAAGGAAACAGGAATGTTGATATTAAGGGAACAGAACGTAAGGATGAAATAGGCAGGATTGCAAAAGCTCTGCAGGTATTTAAAGAAAATGGCATAAAGATGGATGCCTTGGCAAAAGAACAGGAAGAGCAGAAGAAAAGGGCGGAAGAGGAAAAGCGCCGGAATATGCATGCGATTGCTGATAGCTTTGAAAACAGTGTGAAAGGTGTGGTTGATATGGTTGCATCTGCTGCAACAGAGATGGATTCAACTTCACAATCAGTATCAAAGATTGCCGGTGACAGTAAAAACAAATTAAGCAGCCTGGTTGGTGGTATAGAATCTGCAACCATCAACGTTCAGAGCGTTTCTTCAGCCACCCATGAACTTTCTGCGTCAGTAAGCGATATTGCCAAGCAGGTCTCACGCGCTGCCAGTATTACCCTAAGCGCAGTAAAAGAGGCTGAACGCGCTGATGAAACTGTAAAGAGTCTTGATGAGTCTGCTAAAAAGATCAGCGAAGTCGTCATGCTCATAAATGAAATTGCCGAGCAGATAAACCTGCTTGCACTTAATGCAACCATTGAAGCAGCACGTGCCGGCGAAGCAGGCAAAGGCTTTGCCGTTGTTGCTTCGGAAGTAAAAAATCTTGCCACCCAGACAAGCAAGGCAACAGAAGAAATTTCTTCTTATATAAATTCCATACAAGGCCGTACCACTGATACGGTGAATGTTATAAAAGGCATTACCGGTACGATTCGTGAAATTAATGGTATATCAACTAATATAGCTTCAGCCGTTGAAGAACAGAGTGCGGTAACGGCTGATATTGCTAAAAACGTCGAGCAGGCAGCAAGCAGCACTAAAAATGTTTCCGGTGAAGCATCAAGCGTTGCAATGGCCGCGGAAGAAACAGAGAATGCTTCAGGGCAAATGCAGATTGCCGCCAGTGAACTCTCTAAGCAGGCAGAAAAGCTTCGCCATGAAGTAGAAAAATTCCTGCAGACAATCAGGGCTTAAAACAGTTTCTGAGCTATTGTCATCCCTTCTTCAGAAGGAATCATTATGCTGTTGTATTTTTTAGGGTCGGCTAGGCGGTGGTTGAACTCACGCATGGATGAGTGTGATTTTTCATCTCCCCTAGCCGCACCTTTCGGAAAAATATCTAGAAACACTGTATTGAACAGAAATGTATTATCGCCAACAATAAGTCCACCTTTCCTTATATTCTTCTCTGCCCAGAAAAGATAATCTCCATATCCAGCTTTATCTGCATCTATGAAAATCATATCAAAAGGGCCTTTATTTTCTATTTCATGCAGCTTGTCCTTTCCTTCGCCTTCAAGCAAGGTTATTCGTTCTCCGACTTCGCATTTTGAGAACATTTCTTTTGCAACTTCAATATGCCTTCTGTCTCTATCTATGGTGTAAACCATTCCATCTTCCGGCAGGGCACGCGCCATCCATATGGCGGAATATCCACCAAGCGTGCCAAGCTCGACAACTTTTTTTATGCCGAATGATTTTACTAGGAAGTGCAAAATTTTTCCTTCTTCCGCACCAACCTGCATTCCCACTACGCCAAGGTCTGTTACCTTTTTTCTCACTTCTTTCAGAAGCGCATCTTCCTTAGCGAAAGTATCCTGTATATATTTTATATGCGGCGAGTTTGATGTACGCATGCTATCCTAAAAGCTTATCTTTCTTATCGCCAGTTTCATCATCCATGTCCGATATTATCGCCAGCAATAATCCTGAAACAACAAAAACAACTCCAAAAGTAATGAATAATTTTACAATAACGCTAGGGCTGAAAACATCAAACCAAAGTTCTATCAACCCTAAACCGGCACTCAATACTGTTGATGCCACAAGCAGAATTATAAGAATTTTTCTTAGTTTTGATCTACTCATGCTGCATCTCTTTCCATTATGGTTATGAATGCTTCGCGCTTGAAGAATATGAATGCTCGGCGAGATTCTCTTTCAATTGTTATTGCTTTCCACCCTTCCTTAGCATGAAGGTTTAGAAAATCGGTATATTTTTCCGGGTTAACCCGTGAACCACCAAGAAGTATTGAGCCAAGAAGAGGCTCTCTGTATATAATAACTTTATATTCTTTCATATTTATTTCCCAAATTTATCAGATCAATCTAAACAATTTATCTTCGTCTGTCATCATCTCTGAAAACAAGCTTCATATCCTTATCATCAACCTCATATATCTGTTTGCCTTTTATATCTTTCTTAGCACGAGCAGGATTTATATATTTGCCGTGCATTACAAGATATACACCCGGTTCTTCATTAAAAATATTTTTCTGAATGAATTTTAAGTTTTTATAGCCATCACTCTTTTTTCCTTCTGCAAGGGGCGTCATGGCACCGGTGAATATAACAACCTTGTCAGCTTCACCGAGAAACCTCATGAAGGCCCTTACATTCTGCGGCATCCAGTCAGTGCCGTGGGTAACCACTATATGATCCTGGTTTGCATGCCTAACTATCTCAGCCAGGTTTCTAAGCTCCAACAATGAAAATTTCTTGCTGTCACGGGCCTTCCACGGCAGAAAATCATAATTATCCCATTCCAGGTCCCCTGAAAGCACATAAGGAATTATGCTTTTATCAAGCGGAGTTATATCTTTCGGTGTATTCTTATAAACTTGTGCATCTATGGTTCCGCCAGTTGCAATAAAAAGCACTCTATCTTCGTAATCTTTACTCATTATCCAGCTTTATCCAGGTCAGTTCATGTTTGTTATGAAAAAGATGTATTATTCTGCTATCAGGAATTTCTAAGAATTTTTTCATTAATTCGAAATCTGTTTTTCCTTGCAATTTTATCGTACAGATAAAATTTTTGCACTCGCCTTTTTTAAGCCAGCGATCAATATACTGTAATAATCTTTCGGGGTAACAGGCGATATCGGAAAACAGCCAATCTATCTTTCCTGTTTTTTCTGGTTCGATCCCGAATGCGCTTTCCTTCCTGAATTCAACTCCCGGCATTTTATCAATATTCTTTTCAAGCGGCGCCTTATCAACACTAATAACCTTCGCACCCAGCTTGGAAAGCACCCATGTCCATCCGCCAGGGCTTGAGCCAAGATCAAGGCATATATCTCCTCTCTTAGGGTGTTTGCCGATTAGGGTGAATGCTTCCCATAGTTTAAGGTAGGCACGGTTGGGTGGCTCTTTTTTATTCTCAATGAAATTCACAGCACCATTTGGAAAAGGGCTTGAAGTTTTTGCTGAATAGAGGATTTTGTTTTTATCTATAAGTATCCAGTTACCAAGTGTAGCTTTTGGCAGCTCGCTTAAAAATTCTATCGGCTTTCCCGAAATGTGCGGAAGGTTCTCCTGGATCATTGCAGCACGTCGGTGATTTTCGAAAGAGTAGCATATCCAGTTTCTCTGTATTGCGCGGAGCTTTTTTGCCGCATCCCCTATTGATGCAATTTCCATCTCTTTCACATCATGCCAGATGTTCTCTGCCCACATCAAAGGCCTAGCATCACCTTTTGCAATCATAAGCCGGCCATAGGTTTTATGTACATCTCCAATTTCCCTCTCAAGTTCTTTCTCAAATCCTTCAGGGGCAAAATATGCGGTAAATTTTTTGTTCATTTTTTAGTTTTATCATTTCTCCGGTAAGAGTAAACTGCCTTCGATGGCAAAACTTACAGTATTTTATAATGGGCGCTGCCCGGTTTGTGATGGCGGCATCCGATGGGAAAGGAACCGGCTGGAACCAATCATGAAAAGTGTCATAGACTGGGTGGATATAAATAGCGAACCTGGGCGCCTGCTCCACCACGGAGTTGATCTTGATGAAGTAAGAAAGAAACTTCACGCGGAAGATGACCAGGGAAAACTATATGTTGGGGTGAAGGCATTTGCCGCCATGTGGAGGTTAATTCCCAGCATGCAGTGGGCTGGCGCGTTCATAAGCATTCCGGTTATTTCATTTATATCTGCATTGATATATGATGTCTTTGCGGAAATATTATATAAGTGGAACAGATATAGAGGGCGGTGGTAACTATTTTATATATGGAGAGAAAATGCAGGCAGAACATATCATATATTATCTCATAGGAATCAATATTATAACATTCCTTATGTATGGCTCAGATAAGCATTTTTCAAAGCGCAGCATGTACCGCGTGCCGGAAAAAACGCTTCTCCTCGCTGCGTTGCTTGGTGGCACACCCGCTGCGTTCATTGCCCAAAAGATATTCCGCCACAAGACAAAGAAGGGAAAATTCCAGATGCGGTTCTGGATGGTTGTGGTTATTCAGGTTGCAGCCATCGTCTATTATTTTACAAAGCACCCGCACGCATTTTAGATAATATTACCATAGATTTTCATTTGAATTTATCGCATCAATATCTTTTGCCAGCTGGTTTTCCAGCATCTTCCTGAGAAGTTTTGGCTCTATGCGACGGATGGCAATTATTATATCACGATCTGTTAGTTCCCTGTTCATATATTCAGCAACAACTTCCGCCCTCTGTCTTTTATTATCAGCTTTTTCAGCAAGTTTCGTGTAATGCTTCACCATGTATTCAGGATGTTCCATGAAATGGTCGAATATCCTGCCCACCACATTTTCAAAACTACCGTTAGCCTGCAATAATCTTGTATAAAGTTTTTTTGCGTAAAACGCCCAAAGCTTTTCCCATTCCTTAAATAATTTGTCAGAAACGGAAACTATTGGTTTATCAAATCTTCTAGCATCATCGGCATATTTTATCTTGCTTCTGTTTTCTTCAAATCTTTTTTCTGTTGTATTTACAAGGTCGCTTATCATTTCTCTCTGCATAATCTGGGTGAACATTTTTATGAAGCGTTTAAATCTGCTAGAGATTGGGACATCAAAATTATCCTTTATCATTTTTGCTTCTTCATCATAACCTTTGTCTTTTATGTCCTGAATCAATGTCTGATAAACTTTCTTGGCAAGCGGCGAAGCTTCGGTGAATTCTTTCAGTGTAAATATACCTTCCAGCAACCCCATCATTCCATCTTCACATATCCATGAAAATGCATCGCCATAAACTGCAACCCTGCCTTCCATATCAGCCCAATGTTCCAGTTCAAGTTTATGTACTTTGTTTATCCCCTGTATGTATTCAGAAAGATCTTCAGGGTCTTTTATAAAAAAGCTTCTTTCCCTTTTACTGTATTTATCTAGCCCTAATATAATTTGCCTTAAAAGCCCGATGGTTGGGTTTAACCCTCTAAACGAAATCCCCTGGTTGGACCATTCAGTAAGAACCTTTACTGCCGTATTTTTATCATTAAACTGAACTCCGTGTTCCGCCAGTTTTGTGCTTAATGCCTTTTCACCGCCATACCCTAAAGGTGATTGGCCAAGATCATGGGTAAGGGCTGCTGCCTGGATAAGGTTTAGGCTAGTTCCTTGTATTTTAAAGAAATCTACTGCTATACGCTGAGCAATGATAGATGAATCTATAACGTGGGTAAGGCGGGAACGGAATATACTGCCACCCCCCAGCATCACCTGCACAGTAAGCCCGAGTTTACGGAATTTTCTTGTTCCGGTTATTCGATAAAGGTCTTTAAGGAAAGGATCTCCGTAATCTAGGAGTTTTTCCGTCTCAAGCACAGATTCATGCAATCTTTTTACTGCCAGATTCCTATCGCTGGCCCTCCTTTTATCAAAGGCAAGGGCTGAAAGGTCTATGCTACGGATATTTGATACCATCACAAACGCCTGATATATAAAGATAATATTTTATAAAGACTAAAATCTACTTATATTATAGATAAATAACAAAAGCAATTGACAAACTTTGGCCAGTCACTATATTACCCCTTCCCTAATTAACTTATAGAAAGTGAAGTATATCCTATGTTTGCAGTAATAAGAACAGGCGGTAAGCAATATAAAGTAACAGCCGGTGATGTAATTAAGGTTGAGAAGCTTGCCGGAGAAGTAGGTGCAAAAGTTGAATTTTCCGATGTGCTTGCAATAACAAACGATAAAGGTCTGGTAACCATTGGTTCACCAACCGTTAGCGGTGCATCTGTGATTGGTATTATCCTTGAACAGGGCAAAGATGAAAAAGTAATCATCTTCAAGAAGCGTCGTCGTCATAACTATCGCCGTAAAATCGGCCATCGTCAGGAAGTTACATGGCTCCGTGTGCGTGAGATACGTTTTGGTGGCGCAGTTGCTTCTTATGATAAGCCTGAGCGTCAGAAGCTTACAAAAAAAGTTCCTGTTGAACAGGTAAAAGCAAAACCGGCTGAAAAGAAAACAGCTAAGAAAGCAGAAGGTAAGAAGCCTGAAGCTAAAGCTAAAAAAGCAGCTTCTAAGAAAAAAGAATAGGAGAGTTTTATGGCTCATAAAAAAGCAGGTGGTAGCTCAAGAAACGGTCGTGATAGCGCTGGCAGAAGGCTTGGTGTTAAACGTTTTGGTGATCAGCTTGTTAATGCTGGCAGCATAATCATTCGTCAGCGTGGTACAAAATATAAACCTGGCAAGAATGTCGGTATTGGTAAAGACCATACTATTTTTGCTCTGGTTAACGGCACAGTTAAATTCCACTTCGGTAAAAACGACAAGCCGGTGGTTTCTGTAGTGCCTGCACAGGCTAACTAATTTAAGGAATTCCTTTCGGAATAAAAAAGAGTGGCACCTCCCTGCCGCTCTTTTTTTTGCCTTATAATTTTATTATAGTGCTTTTATGAAATTCATTGATGAAGCAAAGATATTTATAAAGTCTGGTGATGGTGGGGCTGGCTCAGTCAGCTTCCGGCGGGAGAAATATATTGAGTTTGGTGGGCCGGACGGCGGCAATGGTGGACGTGGCGGCTCAGTGATTTTTGAGGCGGTAGCAGGCCTTAATACCTTGATAGATTTCCGCTATCAGCAACATTTCAAGGCAAAGAAAGGCGGCCACGGCATGGGCAGCAGTCGCACCGGTGAATCAGCAAATGATCTAATAATAAAAGTTCCTGTCGGAACCCAGATTTTTGAAGAAGATAGTGAAACGTTACTTGCTGATATAACCAAGGTTGGCCAACAGATAATACTTGTTAAAGGTGGTGATGGTGGTTTTGGGAATGAGCATTTTAAAACTTCAACCAACCGCGCGCCGCGCCGTTCAACTCCTGGCTGGCCGGGAGAAGAAAAATGGATCTGGCTTAAACTAAAACTTATTTCAGATGCAGGGCTTGTTGGCCTGCCGAACGCTGGTAAATCAACATTCCTATCTAAAGTTTCCCGTGCAAAACCTAAAATCGCTGATTACCCTTTCACCACGTTAAAGCCGATGCTTGGCGTTGTTTATATTGATAAGCATGAATTCGTGCTTGCTGATATCCCAGGCTTAATTGAGGG